>JAJYUL010000070.1 GCA_021792555.1 Pseudomonadota bacterium | reverse complement strand
CAGCGCGCCCGCCGGTAGGCTCCCGTGCCCGTTCACGGGCACCGCAAGGAGTCTCACGGCCAAGGGTGCGCCCCTCGCCGCGGCGCCCCTGTTCCAGGTCGTCGTCTTATTAACCACCAGGGGTCGATTCTTGTTCTGAATCCAGCTGAGTACCGGTGGCGCGAGACGCCGGAGCGCATCCTCGGCGCCAGAGGCCGCCTCAGCGGTGTGGATAATTCGCAAGTGTCTCTCCGGCACCACGAGCGCGCACAGCGCGCATTCCAGATGCGCTACCGTGGCGCCCACCAGCTTCGCCAGTCGCTCACCGTGATCGGAGCGGGGCTGAGCTGCGCCTCGATGGGGAACGGGCGATGTGACCTCATACAGCCACTCGAGATCACGCACGCCCTCGTCCGCAGCGCATCCTCGGTTCTCTGCGGCGTACCGCGCCAGGTGATCCCCGACGCAGGCCAGCGCCGGTTCGAGCTGCGCCTGCAGGGTCTCGACGGGCGGACACTCTCCGCCAGCGGTGACGTGAAAGACAATCAGACACACCCCCGCGACGGGATATGCCGTTCGATTCGGTCCACGGGTTCCGCTTCCTGCGTACAGAAGGAACGCTACCGCGCGCTCGGAATCAGTGACCGGCAGCATGGCGCCCACGGGGCGGCGGCCTGACCCGATGGCAGTGGACTTGAGGACGGAGCGAACCTGCAGGCGAACTTGCGTAAGCGGTACCGGCCCGTGACCTCTCAGGGGTCTGCCTCGGGCGTCGAAGAACGCCACCGCCCGTATGCCCGGCACAAGCCGCTCGATGACTTCGGCGTGCCGGTCGAGGAAATCATATCCAGACACCACGCGGTCGCTGCGCGCCATGAGCCCTCCTATTTCCGACGCAGCGAAAACGAGCTCATCGCCTCGCTGGAGAATTGCACTGCGAGCTCCATGGGCGCGGCAATGCGTGCTTGCGGGCGATCCCGGCCAGCTCGCGCCAGACCGCCTGATCAAACGCTTCGTCAGTACTCGTCCATAGGATGATGAACCGCACTCTCGCGTCCAGATGCCGGCAGACACACGTGATGTAGGACTCGCCCTGCCGCTGAGTTCGACGGGTTGCATCGATCGCATCGAGCGCAAGATCCTTCAGGCATTCTCTCGACGGAAGGAGTTTGACACCGCTCGCGCTCAACTGTTCCTCGAGATAGCGCACGGCAGCCGTGAGCTTCGGGATAGCTGAGTCCTCCGTCGCTGTCCTCGATCGGATCACGCAATGATTCCCCGGCGATTATTTTTGAGAGTTTTGCGCACCACTTCCGCGATCTCCGAGACCGCCGTCTCATTTTGGAGACATCGGAGGTGCGCGGAACCCCAGTTGCCATAACGTACCCGGGAATGAGAGCGTAGGACACCGCCCGCCTCCCTCAAGCGCTGGAGCACACCGAGCGATCAATGGACCGCGCCGTGGCGGCCAAGCAGAAGAGCGCTCGCCGCGCGGCATTCGGATGCATCCCGACAATGAATGCCGGTGCAGACCCTCGACATCAGCGAGGCGGCGGCCCATGCAATTGCCCGGCTGCGGGATTCCTATGTATCGACCCAACCGAAGAATTCGGAGTTCCGGAGGCGGCAGCTGCGCGGCTCCCGGGGGCGGGTTGTGCCCAACACTGTCCAGCCGCGAGGAGCGCGATGAAGATGAAGAGGCGGCGCAGCTCTTGCAGTCAAGATAAACAGGCACTGAAGACGGAAATTCTTGAGCCCGCCTCTGCGGCCGAGCAAATGAGATCAGGCCTTTATGACTCCCGGCTCCTGGAGGAGAAGCGCCTGGGCCGGGGAGATGAGGTTATCAATCTCTTCGCGCTGAGGCAGCGGGGAACGGCAAGAGTAGAGCAACTCCACTTTGTGCTTGAAGGAAGAGCCTTCCCACCACGTGGGTGTAGACCCAGGAGCCACCGGCAAAAAGCCCGAGCAATGCCGCCAGCGTTACGGCAAACCCGGCCACGCTGCTGTTTTGCGGACAGACATCGGCCGTGCAGCGCCATCGTGTTCATCCGCCATCACTTCATCTCCGTCGATACAAAACCCCGGACCGCGCCCGCGGCCCGTAATTCTAACGCCATGCAAAACCCTGTGTGGATCACGATCACGATTCCATGTCGCCATCGCGGGATCGACCGTTCAGCGGCCTCCTCCGCCCCCGGTTGACCTGAGCCGGCAATCCCTACTGTCGGGTAAGGAGAAGGCAGTATCCGCTACTCTTCGCCTCGGCCTTCGTCAGCGGCCGCATCCGAAAGCGCCAGGGCGAGACTCCTCTTCGCGCGCCGGATGCGCATCTCGATCGCCTTGGTGCTCGTCCCGAGCTGCTCGGCCGTCTGCTGCTGTGTCAGGCCGCTGACGGTGGTGAGCAGCAGCGGTTCTTTGTACTGCTTTGGCAGGGCGGAGATGGCCTGATCGAGGCGGCGAAGCCGCCTCTCCTCGTCGGCTTCCGGCTGCTCCGGCGCATCCAGCTCCGCTTCTCCCGCCGACCCGGAGGCGAAGGAGAGCAACATCAGGATCCGGCGGCGCACCGACTGTCGCCTGCCGTGATCGCGGCACTTGTTGAGCGCTATCGCGCGCAACCAGAATGCGAACGGCTGCCGGCTGTCGTAGCGCTCGAGGGCCAGCCACGCGGAGACGAACGCATCCTGAACGATGTCGTAGGCATCGTCCGCGTTACCGACGTATCGGCGCACGAATCGATAGAGCGGCCCCTTCTCCCGCCGAACCAGTTCATCGAACGCTGCGCGCCTCCCGGCCCGGGCGGCCGCCGCGAGTTGCCGCTCGTCCTCGTCCTGACCGTCGGTCACCGCCGGCCCGAGTCGAGCGCTGCGGCGACGGTTTTATCGAACTTCGCTGCCTGCGCCGGCGTCAGCACCGCGCGCATGGCGAGCAGGTGCTTGACCGTGGCGACCTGCAGCGCCTTCATGGCGACATGGAGGTCGTCGATCGCGTGCTCATCCTGGGGCCCGTACTCGTGACTGGCGAGAAGGGCGGCGGCGAGCTCGCGGTTGGCCTGGCGCGCCTGAGCCTCCAGCAATTTGCGGCGTGCGTCGTAGCGGGCTTCCAGCACCGCGAGCTGCCGCTTCTGATCAGCGGTCAGATGAAGCTCATGGTGCAGGAGCCGATTGAGGCTCGTCGGCGAGCGGCTCGCCGCCAATCCGTAATGCACCCCAAGCCAGCCGCCCGCCCCCGCGGCGAGGATCGTAAGCGCCAGAACCGCCAGCGCCGTGCGCGTAAGGCTCGTCAAGGGTTGCCCTCGGCCAACAGCGTCGAGGGGTTCATGGGCGTATGCGTAGAAAAGACGCTCAGCTCGGAGCTCTTTGCCGGCCGTGCCTGATACCCGGCAAGGGCGCTTACGCTGAAGGCAATGCCAAGGAGCGTCACCTGCAGGACGAGAAGGCGTGCCGATCGTCGCCTGCCCTCCTCACGCACCGCCACTCTCGCCCAGATGTCGGCCTCGAGCCGTTCCAGCGGGTGATCGGTTTCGCGGGCGGCGAGGGCTCGGATGTCTCGCTCGATCATATCAGTTTTCCTCTATGGCGTAATACGCACACGAGCCGCGCAACCCTCGCGGCGGATTGATTATCGGGTCTCGAGAGGGGTAGCGCATTCTCGTGCGTATTACCATCTTAATGATCCCGATAAGCGCCAAATCCATGCCCACTGCCTTCAGAACGCGGCGCCTGTGGCTGCTCGCCTTGGGGCTTCTCTCCGGCTGCGCCACCTTCCAGCCGCGGCCCATCTCCCCCGCCGGATCGCTCGCGAGCTATGACAGCCGCTCGCTCGCCAATCCGGGGCTCGGGAAGTTCCTGGCGAGCAATCATATCGACTTGCCGGCTCGCGGGCGGCCCTGGAATCTCAAGGCGTTGACCCTGGCCGCCTTTTACTACCAGCCCGCGCTCGCCGCTGCTCGCGCCCAGCTGCTCGCGGCCCAGGCCGCACGGGTCACGGCCCGCGAGCGTCCGAACCCGTCTCTTTCGCTGACCCCGGGATACGACTCCGGGGTTCCGGCCGTGCCGAGTCCCTGGATCGTGCCGGTCGCCCTCGACTGGCCGATCGAGACTGCCGGCCGGCGCGGCGATCGTATGGCCGAGGCGCGCCACCTCGCGGCCGCCGCACGCTGGGATCTCGTCGGAACAGTCTGGGGCGTACGCAGCCGTCTGCGCAGCGCATTGCTCGCGCTTTATACGGCGCGGCAGACCGAATCGCTCTTGGCCCGGCAGGTGTCCGCGCTACAGCGGGTCTTCAACCTGCTCGAAGGCCAATTCAGAGCCGGCGTGGTGTCGAGCTACGATGTCACCCGCGCGCGGATCGCGCTCGACAATGCGACCCTCGCCCAGCAGGCGCAGCAGGGCCGGATTCGCGAGGCGCGCATCGCGCTCGCCGGCGCGATCGGGGTACCGGTGAGCGCATTGCGGGGAGTGCATCTCTCATTCGCCGGATTCAAGCGGTTCCCGCGCGATCTCACCCGGCCGGCGGTGCGGCAGCAGGCGTTGCTCGGCCGCGCCGATGTGCGGGCCGCCCTCGCGCAGTATGCGGCCAGCCAATCGGCCCTGAAGCTCGAGATCGCGCGCCAGTGGCCCAACATCGCCCTCGGCCCGGGCTATGCCTGGAACTCGCAGCTCGCCGGCGATCGCGAATGGCAGCTCGGCCTCAGCCTGACGTTGCCCGTCCTCAATCAGAACCAGGGTCCCATCGCCCAAGCGAGAGCCCGGCGCCGCCTGGCGGCCGCGCGGTTCCTCGGGGTGCAGTCGGCGGCCGTGACACAGATTGACGGCACGCTCGCCGCATACCGCTCGACACTCGGGCAGGTGAGGACGGCCGAGTCGTTGCTCGCGAGCCTGACGCGCCAACTTGAGTCCATACGCGCGCAAGTCAGCGCCGGAGAGCTGCAGCCGCTCGACCTCGCCAACGCCGAGGTGGCCTTCTATGCCGGGGCGCAGAATCAGCTCGTCACGCGACTTGCCGCTCAGCAGGCGCTCGGCGCGTTGCAGGACGCGGTGCAAAGCCCGCTCACCCTGCGTCCCTCCCAGTTGCAATCCACACAGAACATCCCTACACGCCCATGAAATCCCGCACATTGATCACCGGCGGCATCGCCGCCTTGGCGCTCGCGCTAGGCGCATTCGCGCTCCTCAGCTCGCCTGACGGGAGTTCTGCGGCCGCTGAGCGAACCGATGCGCCCAAGGCTCCCAGAATCACCGTTCAAGTCGGTGAGTTGAGGCGCATGACCCTGCACCGCTACGTAGACGGCTACGGCGTGGTGGAGCCGGCACCGGCAACACCGCAGCGCCCCGCAGCCGCCGCGGCGGTCGCCGCACCCGTCAGCGGAGTCGTGACCCAAGTGGCCATTGCCGCCGGGGAGCGGGTCAAGCGCGGCCAGCTGCTTATGGAGCTGAATTCCAGCACAATGACCGAAAGCTACGCGGAACAGGAGGTGACCCGGCTGAAGCGGCTGTACGCGGAGCACAACGCTTCGCTGAAGGCGCTGCAGAGCGCACAGGCGCAACTTGCGCTGCTGCGCGTCACAGCCCCACTCAGCGGGACCCTCGTCAGCGTCAACGTGAAACCCGGTGCCGCGGTGGATGCGAGCACCGTACTCGCCGAGGTGATCGACGTCGACCGCCTCGTCGTACGGACGGACATTCCCGAAGCTGACGCTTCGCAACTCGCGCCCGGAGAACCCTTGCAGGTGCTGGGCGCCACGCCGATCTCAACCACGCTCGCCTATGTCAGCCCGACCGTCAGCGCGAACGATGGAACCGTGATGGCCTGGGGGAGCTTGCCGGCCAAAAGCGGTCTTCGGCCGGGCCAGTATGTTCACCTGCGTGTCGTGACGAAGACTGAGCCCAACGCGCTGGCCGCGCCGAGCGAGAGCGTGATCGGCAACATCGTAGGCGGCCGCAGCGTCCTCTCCATCGTGCGCGGCAGCGAGGCGATCCGCGTTCCCGTGGAAGCCGGTCTGCGGGAAGGCGGCTGGGTGGCGGTGACCGGTCCGGGCCTGCGGGCCGGCACTCGCGTCGTGACCGCGGGCGCGTATGGCTTGCCGGACCGGACCGCGATCCAGATCGTCGACCCCTTGAGCGGCCAGGCCGCCTCACCGCTCTCAACGGATGGTCCCAACGAATGAGTACCCCTGCACCCGCAAGCACGGGCTCGCCCTTGGGCCGGTTCGCAATTCGGCACACCATCGCCATCGCCTTCATCGCGGTCGTGCTCTGCGCCGCGGGAGTATTCGCGGCACTGAAGACCCCCTCGTCGGTGTTTCCGGCCACGGCCTTTCCGCGCATCGTCGTCAACATCGGCAATGGCATCATGCCGGCCGATCAGATGATGGCGACGATCACACGCCCGGTCGAGCAGTCCCTGAAGAGCATTCCGGGTGTGACCTCGGTGCTCTCCACCACCACCCGGGGATCAGCGATCGTCAACGTAAAGTTCGCCTGGGGCACGGACATGCACCGCGCGGAGCTCTACGTGCTCGGGCGGCTCTCCGAGATGCGCAGCGAGCTGCCGCCCACGGCGGTCACCAGCGCTGAGCGCGTCGGGTTCTCACTCAGCTACCCGATCATCGGCATCAGCCTGACGGCGAGCAACCACAACCTCATGGATCTGTGGAATACCGCCACCTACACCATCAAGCCGCTCTTTCTGCAGATCCCCGGCGTATCCAGAGTGGAGATCGTCGGCGGCCGGGTGCCGGAGTACCACGTGGTGGTCGATCCGTTGAAGCTCCAGGCTGCCCATCTCGCGCTGCAGGATGTGACCGCCGCCCTCGGGCGCAACAACATGGTGGCCTCCGCCGGGTTCCTGCCGCAGAACTATCGGCTGTACCTGACGACGGTCGACGGCCGGGTGTGTTCGGCCAATCAGATCGGTGACGTGGTGATCGCCGACCGCGGCGGCCATCCGATCCGCGTGCGCGATGTGGCGCGCATCGTGCGCGGACCGGCGCCGGCCTATACGAACATCACCGCCCAGGGCCATCCCGCGGTGCTGTTCGACATCGAGAGCCACACGAACGCCAGCACGCCCGCCATCGCGAAAGCGCTGCAGGCGAAATTGCAGCTGCTGCACCGCGAGCTGCCGCCCGACATGCACCTCGGGTTCTTCTACGACCAGTCCTCGTTCGTGCGCTCCTCCATCAGCAACGTCTGGGACGCGGTCATTTTCGGACTAGTCCTCTCGGCCGTCATCCTGTATCTGTTCCTCAGGAACTGGGGCAGCGTCTGGACGGCGATCGTCACCATCCCGATCTCAGTGCTCATCACCTTCGTCGCGATGAAGCTCGCCGGCATGAGCTTCAACATGATGACGCTCGGCGGGATCGCCGCCTCGATCGGCCTCATCATCGACAACGCCATTATCGTGGTCGAGGCGATGTGCCACCGCCTGGCCCTCGGCGGCCCGCGCCTCGCGGGGATCCAGGAGGCCATGGGCGAGATCCTGACGGCGCTCATCGGTTCGACGCTCACCCCCGTCGTGGTATTCCTGCCCCTCATGTACCTGCCAGGGCTCGCCGGGGTGTTCTTCCGCGCCCTCGGAATGACCATGGTGGTCTCGCTCCTCGTGTCGCTGCTGCTCGCGATGACGCTGACCCCGTCGCTGGCCGCTTGGCTGATTCGCGGCGGCAAGCAGGTCGGTGAGGAAGGCGGCTTCATCTTGAGACCCATCCTCAGGACGTACGAAGGTGCCGTGCGCTGGTCCCTGCGGCATGCCGGGCTGACGCTGCTCGCCTGCGCCGCGATCGCAGTGGGCGCGATCTTGATCTACGGGCAGTTGCAGACGGGCTTTCTGCCGCAATTCGACGAGGGCGGCTTCAATATTGACTTCGCGGCGCTCCCGGGCACGAGCCTCGCGGAGGCCTCGCGGGAACTCGATGAGGCCGAGCGGCTCATCCGCGCCGATCCCGACGTGCAGGCGTATTCGCGCCGGCTCGGCACACAGCTTGGCCCCTTTCTCGCCGAGCCCAATGTCGGCAGCTTCCTGATCAAGCTCAAGCCAGACCGCAAGCACACCACCGAGCAGGTGCTCGATCGCCTGCGCGCCGAGTTCGACCAGCGCTTCCCCATGATCCGCTGGGACTTCAAGGGGTTTCTCACAGATCTCGTCGGCGACCTGCAGCTTGCACCCTACCCCGTCGAGATCCGACTCTTCTCCCCGGACCTCGGCTGGCTCGAGAAGACCGCACCGCGGGTGGAGGCGCAGATCAAGAAGATCCCGGGCCTGGTCGATACCTTCGATGGCCTGGTGGTCAGCGGACCCACCATCGACTTGCGGGTGCGCCGCGCACAAGCCGAGCGCTTCGGGCTGACCGCGCAGGACATCGCGGACGCGGTCAAGAACGCCCTGCTCGGCAGCACTTCCTCGTATGTGCTGCACGGCGATCGGGTCGTCGACGTGCGGGTGCTCGCCGCCCCAAGCAGCGTCGACCGGTTCTCCGAATTGGATGAACTGCCGCTGCGCACACCGACGGGCGCGATCGTGCGGCTCAGTCAGGTGGCGACCGTGCAGGAGCGGCCCAATGAGGTGGAGTTGAATCGCGACAATCTGCGCCAGGACGACATCGTCTCGGCGCGGTTGCAGGGCGTCGACCTCGGCACCGCCATGCGCGAGGTACGCGCGACGCTCGCCAAGGACCACTGGCTTCCGCCCGGGAGCGTCCAGTACGCCGGACTCTACCGGCTGCAGCAGCGGTCGTTCCAGAACCTCATGGTCGTGCTGCTCGCCGCCATTCTGCTCGTCTTCACGGTACTGGTGATCGAATTCCGCTCCTTCCACGAGCCGATCGCGATCGTCTTCGGCGCGGTACTCGCGCTCTTCGGAGCAATGGTGGGGCTCTGGGTGAGCGGCATCACCTTGAATATCGTGTCCTACTTGGGCGCGATCATCGGCGTCGGCATCGTCGCGAAGAACGGCATTCTGGTGCTCGACTATTGCCGGCAGCTGCGCTCCGAGGGCGTGGAACTCGTCGAGGCGCTGGTACGTGCCGGTCATCGCAGGCTCCGGCCCGTCCTCATGACCTCGCTCGCCGCGGCGCTCGGCATGGTGCCGCTCGCCTACGGCGCCGGTGCCGGCGCACAGATGCTGCAGCCCCTCGGCATCACCGTGATCGGCGCGCTGTGCTTCTCCGTGCTGCTCTCGCTGATCGCCACACCGGTGGTCTATTACCTGCTCATCAGGCTGCACGAGAGATACATCGCGAAGCATCCCGACCCGGGACCGACCCCGGAAGAGGCATTCAGCTGAAGAAATGTCCGGCAATCGGGGCGGCGCACCGGACGATCCTCTCAGGAAGGCGGTGCCTCGGCCAGGATGAAGTGCAGGTCGTGAGCGCCCATCGTTCCGGATTCTCGCACCACGAGGCCGGCGTCGCCGAAAAGCTCAAGGAGCTCGCTCAAAGCGACCGCACCATGCCCGCGATGGAACTGACCGAAGATTCCTGTCGCCTTCCGTGTGGATCGGGCAAACTCGACGACGAGCACGCTGCCGCCAGGCGTGGCGACTCGACGCATCTCAAGCGCAATCCGCCGCCGTCGGTTACGGCCAACGTGATGCAGCGTCAGTGTGGCGAGCACCACATCGAAGCTCGCATCCGGGAGCGGCAACGTCTGCGCGATGGCACCCTGAAAGGCAAC
>JAJYUL010000024.1 GCA_021792555.1 Pseudomonadota bacterium | reverse complement strand
CTGACTTGCTCTCCTTCAGGGCGAAGAGGATGTCAAACGGGAGCGGGCCGGGTTCCCGGCCATCCGGCCCGACGGCAACTGAACCGCTATCCGGCCGTCTGGTTGATCATGAAGCGTCGCGCCGCAGCCGTCACGTTGGGGTTACGGCGCGCTCATATTGACACTCTGAATCGGGTGTCGATCAGCATATTTCAACAGCTCATCAGCGTTTTTTTTGACGTGATTGTGATCAACACTAACACAATATGTCGTTTTATTGGAGGCTAGGGTCGGAATCGAACCGGCGTAGACGGCTTTGCAGGCCGCTGCATGACCACTCTGCCACCTAGCCTTGCGCGAATGTCTCCCGGGGTGGACACCGGGTCTCGCTCCGATGCCGTCGAAGACTCGGCATCTATATTCGGGGCACAGAATCGTTGTCTAAGTCATTGAAATTCAATGACATATTGCACCGCGAAGGGTGTGCATGCTACACCAGCCTCGACCCACTTGCCAAGCCGGATGTAGTGAGGGGCCACGGGGATTCTATAGCCGGTGATCTCGCGCACTCCGCGCTCGGCAGCGCTTCACTTGCCGCTCAAATGCTCGACAGCTTTGCGGGGGCGCAAGGCTTGCCACCAAGGCCCCGCTGCGCCGCGAACACGGCCGCCTCGACGCGCGAAGAAAGGCCCAGCTTGCGCAGGATCGCCTTTACATGCAATTTGACCGTTCCATCGCAAATGCCTAGACAGCGTGCAATGATTTTATTGCTTTCGCCTTCGGCCAGATGGCGCAAGATTTCAAGTTCCCGCGGGGTCAACCCCTCGAACAGCGCGTGCGGCGTCTCGGCATTCGTCTCGCCACGCTGCACCACCTCCGCAAGAACCGTCGTGAGCTCCGGAGTGACGACGGTCTTGCCCTGAAGAACCTCATGGAGCGCTTGCACCAGCGCATCAGGGTCCATGTCCTTCAGGAAGTAGCCCTGCGCGCCGCAACGCAGGGAGCCGACCAGATCGCGCTCATCATCGCTGGTGGTGAGCATCACCACCGGCCGGCCGAGACCGTCCTCGCGCAAGCGCTGAAGCACCTGCAGGCCGTTCATTCCAGGCATGCGCAGATCGAGCAGCACGACGTCGGGCTGGATCTGTGCGGCCAGGCGCACGCCATCCTCGCCGTTGCCGATGACGCTGACTGCAATTCCCCGCCTCTCCAAAAGACCCTTCAACCCGGCCCGGAACAGCGTGTGATCGTCGATGATGAGAACGTGCATGGTCGCTCTACCCAGCCGCCTGCGCAGGCAGTCGGATCTCGCCGGGCAAGGGGAATGCTAGGATCACGCGTGTACCCTCCCCCACTTCGCTCTCCACGCGGAGTGTCCCGCCGAGACGGCGAGCCCGGTCCTGCATGATCGACAGGCCGAGATGCTCCCCGGGACGCTCCTCGATATCGCTCTGCCTGAAGCCGACGCCGTCATCTTCAATCAGTACCCAAGCGGTATTCTCAGACTCCTCATCGCGCAGAATGACACGCACGTGGCGGGCCTGGCCATGCCGGCGCACATTCGCCAAAGCCTCCTGAACGATCCGCAACACCTGCATCTCGAGATGTGCAGGCAGCCGGGCATCGTGCCACTCCTGCTGAAGGAAAATATCGACGCCGCTGTCCTGGGCAAAGCCTTCCACGACTTTCTCAATCGCCGTGACCAGGCCGCTGCGTTCCATCGGAGCCCTGAACTGCACCAGCAGCTCACGCAACTCCCGATTTGCCTCATCCAGGCTGTTGGAGATGCGGCTGAGATTGCTCCGGACTGCGGGCTGATCGCCTGCCTGCAGAGCGTCGTCCAAGGTGCGCACCTGGAAGCGCAGGCTGCTCAGAGTCTGAGCGAGGGAATCGTGCAGCTCGTGCGCGAGCAGGGTACGCTCCTCCACCACGCTGAGCCGTTTGGCCTCCTCATCGAGGCGCGCCTTCTCGATCGCCATGCCGAGGTGGCGCCCAATATTCCTGAGCAGATCGTTCAGATCTTCCCGCGGAAACGGCAGCGGCCGCTCCAGAAACAGGTTGTAAATGCCGAGCACCCGTCCGCGGTAGGTCAACGGCACGGCCACCATTTCCATGCGCTCGTCGCAGGCCACGACCGGCCGACCGAGTACGCAGCGGCAAGCCTCCGCGCCATGGGATTGCACTGAGCGCCCGGAAACGGCTCTGCCGCACAGGCACTGCCCAACCGGCACCAGGCGCTCTCGGCCCACGATCTCCTCATCAATTCCTTCGCTGGCGACGAGGCGCAGCTGCCCGTCCTGGGTCAGGAGTCTGACCAGGCCGCAGCGGGCCTCGACCACTTCGCTGATGATTTCGAGGAATTTCCTCAGCAGCTGGTCAAGATCACGCGCGGTGTTGATCGTTGCCGCCACGTCGCAGAGAATCTCCAGAGAGCGGGTCTTCTGGGCGATGCGGTGCGTGGCCTTCTGTACCTTCGCTTCCATCTCCGCTGACAGGCCGCAGACCATCTCGCCGAGAGCATTCAGATCCTGCGCCAGGCTTCCAAACGCGCGAGACTGGGGTTGCGGAATGCGCTCTGCGAGGTTGCCACCGCGCACGCGCGCCGCCCAAAGGCGCAAATGCGCCAGCGGCTGCAGAAGCTCGCGGCGGGTCTGCCGCCGCACGAGAAGCGCCAGTGCGGCCGAGGCGGCGGTCAGAGCGAAGGCCAGCACGGACAGCGGCATGCGCCAGGCGGGCTCGGCATCGGACAGCAGCACCAGTGCGCCGAGAAGTGCCAGCGCACCCAGCTGCAGCGGCAAACCGAGCCTGCTGCTGTTCCAATCAAGCCGAATGAGACGCCCGTCATCAGAGGGCACCTCGGCCGCCTCACCCCGCGCGGCTGAACGCTGCGTGTGCCCGATCACACTCATGCTCTAATGGCCCCCTTCGGCGCCCCCACGCGCCGCCCACTCGGGCAGACACACAGGCCGCGTGGCACGGTACCGGGTAAAAGCCTATTAGAAAACGCTAAACTAATTCCCCGCGCGCCGCAAGTGCGCAAAAGTCCTACGCGATCATGCGTTGGCGGCAGCGCGCATCGGCGCACTATTTGCCCAGCGGCGCACGAAGCTCACGAAACGCCGAGGCCAGGAATTGGCTTCGCAGGCGTGCAGATGCGCATAGCTCGCGAGCACGTTGCGGTAGATGATACCGTCCCGGCGGCCATCGATCCCGACGCCACGCAGAACCTCATAGGCGTAACCCAGCTCCGCGCTGACATTTGTCAATGTCGAATAATGAAACTCGTGTGCGTCAAATTCCGCCCGGGCATCCGGCCAGAGCCCCTGGCCCGTCTCACGCAGACGGACATAGCCGTGGCCCGCCGGCCGCTGGCTCATCACGACGTCGGCGGGGATCGCGCCGACCATCTCGACACGCCGGCCCTGCCAGCTGATGCTGCGGGCAAGATACATCAGACCGCCGCATTCTGCATAAACCGGAAGCCCGGCCTCAATCGCAGTCCGCAGATCGCGGCGCAAGCTGACGTTGGCCTTGAGTGCATCTAGGTGCGTCTCCGGAAAGCCGCCGCCGATGAACAGGCCATCGACCGGCGGGAGGTGCGGATCGCGCAGCGTATCGAACGGCACCAGCTCAGCTCCCGCCTCGTGAAACGCCTCGAGGTCAGAGGCGTAGTAGAAGCCGAAGGCTGCATCGCGCGCTATCCCGATACGCACGTCCAAACCACGGCCGGGAACGCCCACAGGTCCTGACACCTGCGGCAGCGACTGCGCGGTCGCGGCGATTTTCATCAGCGCACCCAGATCCACCGAGGCGCCCACGGCTGCCGCAATGCGCGCGATCGTCTGCTCCGCTGCGCCTGACTCGCAGGTCGGGATCAGCCCCAGGTGACGCTCGGTGATGGCAAGCGACGCGTCGAGCCCGATCGAGCCGATCACTCGAACGGCTGTGTAATGCTCGATCGCCGCGCGCAGCTTTCCCTCGTGGCGTGCGCCGGCCACTTTGTTGAGGATCACGCCGGCGATATGCACATCGGGGGCGAAGGCCTGATAGCCGAGAATCAGCGGCGCAATTCCACGCGCCATGCCTTGTGTGTCGATCACCAGCACCACCGGCGCGCCGAGCACTCGCGCCAGCGCGGCATTGCTGTCGCTGCCATGCAGATCCATCCCGTCATGCAGGCCCTTGTTGCCTTCCACCAGAGCGATGTCGGCTGCCTGCGCGTGGCGGGCGAATCGCGCCCTGATTTCCTGCGGGGCCATGGTGCGGAAATCGAGGTTGTAGCATGGCCGGCCGGCCGCTTCGGTGAGCCACATCGGATCGATGTAATCAGGGCCCTTCTTGAACGGCTGCACGCTCACGCCGCGCCCCGACAACGCACGGCACAGGCCCAGGCTGACTGTCGTCTTGCCCGAGGACTTGCAGACGGCGGAGATCATCACATGGGGCATGATCCGGGATTCTCCCTCAGGCCGCTCCCGGCGCCGTCGAGGTCCCGGCGACGGCGCTGTGCGATTCGCCGGAATCGTCGAGGACGCTCTCCGGCAGGAACGGCAGAAGTCGCAGTGCGAGCAAAATGAGGAGCATAGCGAGCGCGCAGCCACCGAGGCCGAGCGCGCACTCCGGAAGGCTTGGGGCGTAGAAATTCACCACGCCGTCGTAGAAGGAGCTGGAGACGTGCATTCCGGGAAAAATCGACAGCGGCCAAGCCTGTCCGCCGATAATGATGTCGTACATGAGCGCGAGCCCGCCCACGACCACCGACGCCGATCCCCAACCGACCGCAGCGCGCGACCGGCGCGTCTGCGGCAGCCAGAACAGCAGCATCGGCAGCACGCCGCCGAGGAACACCGCCCCGAACCAGAATAGGAAGGTGTAGATGCCGCCGTTCAGCAGGAGAAAGGCCTCGGCGCCGCGAAACTCGGCCTCGTAGAGTTTGGTGATGTGGAAGGCGAGCAGGAAATACAGCACGCCCGCAGCGAACACGCCCAGGAGATTCTTAAGCCGCATCAGAGTGACGTCGCCGAGCGGCCGGCCCGTGCCCTTGCACGCCGCCATGAGCACCAGTAGGAAGATCGCGAGCCCGAAGGAGAATGACATGACGATGAACATCGGGGCCATGATTGCCTCGTCATAAGGCGCGCGCGCCACCAGGAAGCCGAAGATCGAGCCGGTGCCCGTGGTGAGGATCAACCGCCACAGGAAGGCGGCCGTGCCGACCATGCGGGTATATCGGTTCAAGCGCCGCTCCATCATCACCCACAGATAGAACCCGGTGACGGCCACGAATCCGGTGTAGAGGAAGATGTTCCAGGCGAAAATGGATCGGAAGTTGTAATGCGTCATGGCGACGACGAGCCGGTCTGGTCGGCCCAAATCCAGCACCAGGATGGAGAGCCCGCCGATCAGCAGCGCGACGGCCAGCAGCCCGGACAGGCGCGCCAGGGGTTTGTACGCCACCTTGCCGAAGACCGAGGCAATGGAGGCGACGTTGAGTGCCCCCGAGGCCGCCACGATCAGAAAAACCGCGAACACGTGCGGCATGCCCCAGACCACCTGGTTGGTCATGCCGGTGATGATGTGCCCGATGTGCTCCATGAACCAGGCCGCCGTCAGTCCCGCCGCCACGAACGCAGTGAGCAGAGCCACCAGCCCCCAGTACCCCGGGCTGCGCCCCGCGATCTCGCGGTAATGGACGACGCTCATCTTTTAGAGTCCCTCATAACGCACACCGGTGTCGAGCAGCAGATCGGCGCGCAACTGCACTGCGGGATGCTGCGCCAGGGCGCGGCGGATCGGGCTCGCAGGGTCGTTCAGATCGCCGAAGGTCATCGCACCGTTGCCTTCGCGCGCGCACGCTTCGACGCAGGCGGGCACCTTCCCAGCATCGACCCGCGGCACGCACAGCGTGCACCCTTCCACCGTGCCTTTCCCCCGAGGCGCCCATGGTTTCTGGTCGGAGAGATTCTCGCTGACGAAGGAGCGCGCTTTGTACGGACAGGCCATCATGCAGTAGCGGCAGCCGATGCAGATGTGCCGATCGACAAGCACGATGCCGTCGGCGCGCTTGAAAGACGCCCCGGTCGGGCAGACCTCAACGCAGGGCGCATTCGCGCAGTGCTGGCACATCACCGGCACCGAGCGCGAGAATCCCGTGCTCGGATCGGACACCTGCACCTTGCGGATCCATTGCGGGTCAGTAGGCCGCCCCTCGTTCTTCCAAC
The DNA here is from genome assembly GCA_021792555.1 of Pseudomonadota bacterium. GTDB lineage: Bacteria > Pseudomonadota > Gammaproteobacteria > Steroidobacterales > Steroidobacteraceae > 13-2-20CM-66-19. The sequence continues at coordinate 46,115 of JAJYUL010000024.1, read as the reverse complement.
CGTTATACGATGAGCACGCCGTGACACAGGCAGTGCAGGACGGCGTGCACTTCGCAGTGTCGATCAGCAAGCCCCAGCGCGTCCTTGCGCTCGCGGCGGCCCCCGCCGGCGAACCGCTCTGCGCATAGGCGATGAGGCTCAGCCCCGGAGCGAGCGCAAGAGCGACCGCCCCGGCGATGCCGAGAACGCGACGACGGTCCTGGTCGCAAGCGACCTGCGGCAAGGCACTGTCGCGCATCCCGTCACCCGGGCCTTCCGGCGCCACGCGCCGACGAGAGCGCGGCTTGAGCGGGTTCAAGGCCGCCCCCTTATTAACCCGGCGTGATTGCAGTGGACTTACGCAGCATATCTGATGTGGCGATGTTTGAAGTAAGCACGTACGCGCCTCGGTGATTTCTGGATGCGGCGCGAAGTGCTCAACATCGTTCGCTTCAGGTCCGCCACGTCCTTCGGCGGGACGCCACGCTGAATCTCACCCTTCAGGTCGCCGTTGAAGTATTCGGACGGATTCAACTCCGGGGAGTATGGGGGCAGATAGAACACCTCGATTCGTTCGGCATGCTCTGCAAGCCACTCGCGCACCACCTTCGCCTTGTGAACGTTCAGATTGTCGAGGATGAGAAACACCTTGCGAGGGGCGTCCTTGATCAGCCTTTGCATGAACACGATCAAGCGCTCTGGGCTCAGACCCCCCGGGTAGATCATGAACCGAACCTTCCCCTGGTTCGTCACCGCCGCGATCATCGAGAGGCTCTTGCGACGGGCGGGGATCTTCACAATCGGCGTCTGCCCAGGTGGGGCGTAGCCGCGATGACGACTCTCGTCCGAACGAACCCCGGTCTCATCCCCCCAGCTGATCTCGGCGTTTTCCCGCTTTGCGCGCGCCTTGATCTTCGGATACTCGATCGACAGCCAGTCCTTCACCGCCGCATCATCGCGCTCGTACGCTCGCCGTGCCGCCTTCTGCGGGGTGTAGCCCCACCGCGCCACGTACTCTCCGACTCCCCGGATCGATAGCCGGATGCCGAACTCCCGCCGGATCAGCTCGCGAATCGCTCCACGCGTCCACAGCGCGAACGGCAACGACAGCTGATCGGGGCATTTGCCGCAAATCAACTGCTGCGCCCGACGCTCTTCCTTCGCCGACAGCGCTCGAAGGCTGCCCTGCGGCCGCCCGCCACGCGACATACCTTCCAGCATCTGCGGAGTCCCCTCCAGGCGCTTGAGCATCGTCGACACGTACGAGCGGGTGTAGCCGGTGATCTGTGCGATCTCCACGTGCGTCTTGCCCTGCTCGCGCAGCATCAGCATCTGCCGACGCAACTCCAGGCGGACATCCGTACTTGCGCTTCGACGATCAGGTTTGTTCGGCATTCCGCATCATCGCATCATATCGTCTTATTGTCCAGTAGTTAGACGCCGGGTTAATAGCTGCCCCCCGCGAGTGACGGCTCGCTGCTCCTTCGTCCGCTTCGCCCCATCGGCACCCACCCTTCCGGAGGACCCCGATCCGGCACCGGAGGCCACAATCGCAACCGCCCGCGCCCACCCCCCAGTGCCGCTGCGCCCGCCTTCGGGCTCCACACCCGACGATTTCCCGACCCCATCTGCGACCTCGTACGCGGCGTCCGGCCGGTTGGTGTGGCAGGAAAAGCAGTCGATGCGCGTCCCGACGTACTGATGGCATGCATTGCAGAAGAACTTCCGGCTCTTCACCGAGGGGTACTTTCCATCTGCCAGCCGCGACACGTGGCAGGCGATGCACCCGGGCAGCGACTCGCGCTTGTGGCGAATGCCCTCGTGCACCGCCTCGTAACGCAGCTGCATCAGGAGCTTCATGTGGTTCCTGCGCATCCACTCCGTCGGGCGGACGCAATGAGCACCTTTCGCCGGCGGTATCTTCGGCATCGGCACCCGCCCAGCGACGGCCGGCACCGCCGCGATCAGGGCGAACAGCATGATCGCGATGATCAGCCGGATTGCCGCCATTGCCACTACTCGCCCAAGCCCATCTGGATATAGCCGGTCGGACAAACGTCGTGGCAGACATGGCAGCCGATGCAGCGGCTGTAGTCGGTGAAGACGTAGCGACCGATGGTGTGCTGCGCTTTCGGCACCTTTTTAACCGCTCTCTGCGGACAGTACACCACGCAGTTGTCGCATTCGACGCACAGGCCGCAGCTCATGCAGCGCTTGGCTTCAGCAACCGCCTGGGCTTCGAGAAGCGTCTTGATGCGCTCGCCTCCTTCGGCGAACACGGCGGCGAGACGCCGCTCCTCGCGTTCGATGCGCGGTTCGGGCGTGAAATGACCCAGGAACAGATCCGAGGACTTTACGATCTCCCGCTCGGCGCGATTGTCGAAATTGTGCACCGCGAAGTCGGCGTCGCTCGTGCCGCGCACCGGCCCATGCGGATAGTCAGAAAGTGCGATCCCCGCGTGACGCAGCGCCTGAAGCAGCTCGAACTGATGCTTGTCCACTTTGGGGCGTTTGGACGGCTCGGCGCCAGATAGAAAGGCGTCAATCCCCTCAGCGGCGATCCAGCCATGGCCGATGGCGGTGGTGAGCAGATGCGGCGCGACGATATCGCCTCCTACGAAGTGGCCACGATGGCCCGGCACCTCGAACACGCCGCCTGCGCTGATGGCATCGCGCCCGTTGCTCAGCGCCTCAAGTCCGGCCAAGTTGCCCTTCTGGCCGACTGCAAAGATCACCAGGTCGGCCTCAAGCTCGAATTCACGGCCGCCCTCGATGCGCACCGGGACGTTCCTCTCGATGCGGCACGCCGCGTAGCGCACGGCGCGGGCATTGCCTTTCCCATCAAGAAGGATCTGCACCGGCATCACGCCGCCGTGAATCTCGACGTTCAACGAGCGCGCATCCGCCACTTCACGCGGCGACGCCTGCATGTTTCCCAATGGAAAGATCGTCGTCAGCGTCACCTGCGCACCGCCAGACGCTGCCTGCGCGGCCACCGTATCGGCGGTGTAGGTCGATGGTTCTCCGGCCGTTCCCCCATCGCGCCCGGACAGCTTGCGTGCAACCGTTGTCACGTCGATGGAGGTGTCGCCGCCGCCTATGACGATGATGCGTCTCGGCGCCGCGCTCAGCCGCCCGTCATTGAAGGCATGAAGGAATTCGATGCCGTCGAGGCAATTGGGCGCATCCGCGCCCGCGATCGGAAGCTTGCGGCCAATCTGCGTGCCGATTCCCCAAAACACTGCGTCGTAATCACCCGCCAGCTCCTCGAGACTGATGTCTGTGCCGACGCGGCAGTTCGCCCGTACCTCAACGCCCATCTCGAGGATCCGCTGGATCTCGCCGTCTAAGACCTCCGCCGGTACGCGATATCGCGGCACGCCATAGCGCAGCATGCCGCCGAGCTTGGCTTTCTCTTCAATGATGGTCGGCTTGTGGCCACGGCGGCGAAGCTGGTAGGCGCAGGAAAGGCCCGCTGGGCCGCCGCCGATCACTGCGACCTTTCTGCCCGTCTCGCCAGCGGGCGGATCGAAGCGATACCCTTGCTTCAACGCCGTATCACCGATGAACTGCTCCACCGCATTGATGCCGACATGATCGTCAAGATCGTTGCGGTTGCAGCCCGCCTCGCACGGCGCCGGGCAGACGCGCCCCATGACCGCGGGAAATGGATTCGCGTCGGTCAGGCGGCGGAAGGCGTATTCCTGCCAGGATTGCCCCTGGCGCGGCTTGTCGAGACCCCGCACGATGTCAAGCCAGCCGCGGATGTCCTCGCCCGAGGGACAGCTCCCCTGGCATGGCGGCGTGCGCTGCACGTAGGTCGGACACTTGTGGGAATGGCCCGCCTGGAAGATCGCTTCCCGCCACGAGCGCGGCGCCTCATCACCATTGCGGTAGCGAGGGAACGTCGGCCGAGCGCCCTTGTCTTGCACCGATATGGACATGCTACATACCCTCGCCTCGCCGACACTCCGCTCTCATGAATTCTTGCCCAGTTGAATGGCGTTGCTCACAAGCTGATGCACGCTCACGATCGTCTCCATCGGGAACTCGTAATAGGGAAGCACCTTGCTGAACTGGCTCTTGCATATGGCGCAGATGGCTGCCATGTGCGTCACACCGTGCTCCTTGTGCACTTCCCGCAGCGCCTGCATGCGCGGCAGCGCGCCCTTGACCCGCAGTTCCAGCAGCTCATCAGTCAGAAGACCGCCTCCTCCGCCGCAGCAGAACGTCTTCTCGCCGATAGTCTCCGGAGCCATGTCGAAGAAGTGGTTGCAGCTCGCCTTGATCACCTCTCGCGGCAGCACGAACTGCCCGCCCGGCCTCGCGCCCATACGCGTGGCCCGCGCCACGTTGCACGAATCGTGAAAGGTGACTCTCATGTGATCGTTGGCTTCCTTGTCGAGCTTGATCGCGCCCCTCTCGATCAGGTCATGTGTGAATTCGATGATGTGCTGCGGCACCGGATAGCGCGGGTCCAGGAAATCGAATGGCCCGGCGAGCGTGTTCCAGAAGCTATAGGCCACGCGCCACGCATGGCCGCATTCCCCTACGATGATGCGCTTGACCTTAAGATCGATTGCCGCCTTGCGGATACGCAGCGCAACTTTGCGCATCTGCTCGTAATTGCCGATAAACATGGCGAAGTTCGCCGCCTCGGACGCGTAGGAGCTCAGCGTCCAGCTGACACCTGCCTGATGGAATACCTTCGCATAGCCGATCAATCCGTCGATGTGCGGCTCGGCGAAGAAATCGGCCGAAGGCGCGATGAGCAGGACTTCGGCGCCTTGGACGTCGAGCGGAAAGCGCACATCGGCGCCTGTGTCCTCCTTGACATCCTCTTCCAGGCCTTCCAGCGTGTTGGCGAGCGCCGGCGCGGGCAGGCCCAGATTGTTGCCGAGCGTGTGAACTTTTCCGAGGATCTCGTTGCAGTACTTCTGGCCGATGCCGATCTCATCCAGGATCTCGCGCGCCGCCATCGAGATTTCCGCGGTGTCGATGCCGTACGGGCAGAACACGGAGCAGCGCCGGCACTGCGAGCACTGATGGAAGTAGCCGTACCACTCCTCGAGCACGCTCGGATCGAGGTCACGCGCACCGACCAGACGCGGAAAGAGCTTCCCCGCGAGCGTGAAATGGCGCCGGTAGATGCTGCGCAACAGATCCTGCCGCGCCACCGGCATGTTCTTCGGATCTCCCGTGCCGAGGAAGTACTGGCATTTGTCGGCGCACGAGCCGCACTTGACGCACGCATCGAGATGCACGCGCAGCGATCGGTATTTCTTCAGCAGGTCCGCGAGCTTCGCGACCGCGCGCCGCTCCCAGTCCTCGACCAGCTCGCCCGGAAAGCCGAGCGCCTCCTGATGTCGGGGCGCGGCCTTGAAGGGCGCGCTCTTGGCCATGGCCCCCGGCTGTAGTTCCGGGGTCTTGAGATACTCCTCTACCGCGGGGACCTTGAAATCCACCTTCGCCACGCTACACCTCGTCCCCGCCGCCCGTGAGCTGCGCCGCCCAGGGCGCAAGATGCCGCCGCTCGCGAGCATCATCCACTTGGTTGCGCGTCGGGCTGAAGAAGACCCCGGGCGCATGCAGCAGCTTGCTGAACGGGAATACGATCAGCAGCGCCGCCACCATGCTCAAGTGCGCCAGCAACAAGGGATTCGCCGGCACAGGCTGCCAGTCGAAGTAAAGAAGACCCAGAACAAAGGCCTTGAACGACACGATGTCGGTGTGGTGAAGAAACGTGATCGCAAAGCCGGACACACCGATCCCGAGCAACAGCAGCAGGATCAGGTAATCCGAAGGCTGACTGATGTAGCGCACCCGCGCGATTAGCAATCGGCGTCCGAGCAACCCGAGCAGTCCCGCCACCATCATCATGCCGCCATAGACGCCGAACGGCTGCACAAGCACCACCCAGAACCAAATCGGCTGAATGAAATACCGCAGGTGACGCAGCACCTCGAGCAGCAGCCCCAGGTGGAACATCACCGCGAATATCCAGGTCCATTTGCTCGACTTGAACAGGCTCTCGAACAGTCCAACCTCGCGAGCCACGCGAAAGACCACGCCGGCGCGGGTCACAGGCGCCGGCATGGTCGGTATCTTCAGCGGCGCCGGGGTGCGCGCATACGTGAACACCCGGTAGGACACGCCGACCACGAACACTGCAGCGGCTCCGTAGAGCAGCAGCGCAAAGATCACAGTCAGGATCGGCATCGCGCGCATCCTCCCGGCGTCAGCCCCGGCCCCCTCTCTCGGCCCACACCCGGCCCCGATGGCCCGACCTCGTGGCGGCCAATATCATGCGATCAGATGCAGCCCGTCGGCTTCGGCAAACCGGCATAGCGGCAGGCCTGTTTGGCGGGACCATAAGGGAACAGCTCGTACAGGTACTTGCTGTTGCCCTTCTCCGGACCGAGCTTCTTGCCGATCGCCTTGGTGAGCACACGGATCGCCGGCGCCACCTGGTATTCCGCATAATACTCACGCAGGAAGTTGATCACTTCCCAGTGATTGTCCGTGAGCGCGATGCTGTCATCGGCCGCCATGGTTTTGGCCACATCCTCGTTCCAGTCGGAAAGATTGACCAGATAGCCCTCTTCATCGACCGCCACTTCCCTATCTTGTAATGCCACTGCTGCTGTCATGTCTTTGCTCCCGATATAGCGTTTGCAAACCCGTCGCCATCCGCCTCGGCACTTGCATATCAGACCCAAGCCTGCACATGGTGATGTTCCGCGACTAGATCGACGAAGCCGCCGTAATCGACAACCTCGACCTCATCGATCACCTCCTCTGGCGTGAAGCCACGCGCGGCGAGGTCCGGCCCGAGAACGTAAATTCGTCTGTCCTTCGCCGCCTGCGCCAGCCTCGCGCTCGCCTCGGTGGACCTCAGAGCGCCGTAGACGGCATCCTCCATCAGAAGAATCCCGCTGCCCGGACGGGTGAGACGAAGACAGGACTCCAGGTCCCGCGTCTGCAGCGGCGATTTGTTGGTGGTATGCAATACTGCCATCTCGTTCTCCCCTCAGAAGCTAAGAAGCACGTCCTGCTCGTCCATCAGCACACTGAGCTCGGCGGACCCGAGCACGCGCACCGGCACGAGAAGATCGTCGGGCGATAGACCCCGCGCCTGCAGCGATTCGCGCTCCACGTACAGCTTCTCGATGTCGTAGTCCTCCAGGGCCCGGTAGGTCGGCGAGAAATTCTTCTGACCGATCCCCTTGGTCTGCTGGCCCTTCTTGAGCTGATAGACACCGTCATCCGCGAAGACCAGGCTCACATCCTGATCAAACGCCGCGCCGATCAGCACGACCTCCAGCGCCTCGAGCGCATAGATTGTTCCGTAGGGCGCCTTGCGGTTGACGAACATGAAGCGCTTGACCTTGCGGTCCCCGCCCTCATTTGCTTGCGTATCGCTCATTCTCGCCTCGCCCTCAGTCGCCAAAGACCACGAGCCGGTCGGCTTCTATGCCCGCCTGGATCAGCTGTCCGAGACCGGAGATATTGAACCCGGGGGCGAGGATCTCGGCCTTGATGCCCCTGCGCAGCCCCGCCGCAACGCACACGACCATGTCGAGACGGTGCTCCGCCGCGAGCGTCGACCATTGCCGGGTGATATTCCGGTCATCCTGCGGCGGCTCAGTCAGCTTGTTGGCGTTGTTTACCCCATCGTTGTAGAAGAACACGCGATAGATCTGATGCCCTTTTGCCAACGCCGCTACGGCAAATTGATACGCCGAGTCGGAGGCCTGATGCTGATATGGGCCCTCGTTCACGAGTATCCCGAACTTCATCGCCCGCTCCCGCTGCCCACCGAAAAACGGATATGCGCCGAGGCATTCAGGCTACCCCGCCCGCCGCGCCAGTTGTCGATGTGATAGGGCGTGAACGGCAGACCGGTGAGCTCGAAGAAGCGTGGCCAGCCGATGCGCTCGATCCACTCACCGATGCGCTCCCAGTCCCTGGCGTCCTGCTGATATGTGCGCAGAATCGTCTTCACCGCAGCCGCCACTTCCGGCCAACGGGGCGGGTTGTTGGGCAGGCCAGCCACGGCCAGCTTGTGGAACGTCGGGCGCGTGCGGGCATTGGAGTGCTTCCCGCCCACCCAGATCGCGATTTTGGTGTGCTCCGGATCATTGATCTGCATCGGCGGGCACGGCGGAAAGCACGCGCCGCAGCAGACACATTTCGTCTCGTCCACCTCCAGCGTCGGCTTGCCGTTGACCACGGCCGGCCTGATTGCCGCTACCGGGCAGCGAGCCACCACCGCCGGGCGTTCGCAGACATTAGCCACCAGATCATGATTGATCCGGGGCGGCTTGGTGTGCTGGATGTTGACCGCGATGTCGCCCTGGCCGCCGCAGTTTATTTCGCAGCACGAGGTGGTGATGCCGACCCGATTGGGCATGCGCTCGTTGACGAATTCCTCGTGCAGCTCATCCATCAGCGCCTTGACCACCCCTGATGCGTCGGTGCCGGGAATGTCGCAATGCAGCCAGCCCTGGGTATGGGAGATCGTGCGCACGGAGTTGCCGGTGCCACCGACGGGGAATCCGTGGGCGCCAAGTGCGCCGATCAGTGGGGCGATCTTGGCCTCCTCGCCGACCATGAACTCGATATTGCTGCGAATGGTGAAGCGGATGTAGCCATCAGCGTACTGATCGGCGATGTCGCACAGCTTGCGGACCGTGAATACATCCATCTGGCGCTGCGTTGCGGCGCGGACGGTCCACACGTGCTCGCCGCTTTCGGCCACGTGATGCAGCACGCCCGGACGAGGCCGCTCGTGCCACTTCCATTTGCCGTAGTTCCTCCTCAGGACCGGATGCATGAATTGAAACGCATCCGGAACGCCGCTCTCGACGGGCATGCGGGGCTTGGCAGGAGCGCTCATCGAGGACCCCCGGTGACTTGGGTGCTTTGACGCGCATTCCACTTCTCGGCTTCCTCGTCCCAGCCGTCGGTACGGACGTATGGGTTGGTGCGCGGATGCAGCACCATGCTCGGATCGGGCTCAAGGCCGAGCGCCTTGAGAAAATTGGCAAATCCGATGCGTTCGATCATCTCGCCGGTGCGCTCGTGCTCCAGCGCGTTCTCGGCGAAGAAGTCTATGATGTTCTGTGCCAGTGCCTGGAGCCTATCGAAGTCACCATCCGTTTCCAGCTTCATAAACGGCACGATCACCGTGCCGAACAGGTCGCCGATCTTGAGCGTACGCTTGCCGCCTAGAAGGATGGTGACGCCGCGGTCCGTCCCGGGCCGCAGAGCCTTGGGCATGACATTGATGCAATGCATGCAGCGCACGCAGTTGCGGTTATCGATTTCGATCGTGTCGTCTTCCTTCAGGGACACGCTACGGGTCGGGCAACGGGTGACGACGTTGTCGATCACTGCCCGCCGGCCGCTCTCGGACACGTGTCTACGCACCTCATCCTGATCGATCTGGATATCGTCCCGCCACGTGCCGATTACCGCCATGTCAGCGCGCTGGATGGCATTCATGCAGTCGTTCGGGCAGCCGGAAAACTTGAACTTGAACTTGTAGGGCAGCGCCGGACGATGCATGTCGTCCAGGAAGGCGTTGATGATCTGGGTGTGGGCGCGGATCTCGTCGTAGCAGGACTGCTCGCAACGCGCATGTCCCACGCAGGACATCGAGGTGCGCACGGCCGGCCCGGCCCCGCCGAGATCGTAGCCCAGCTCATTCATCTCATCGAAGCAGGGCTGCACATTACGGCTGCGGCAGCCCTGCAGCATGATGTCGCCGCTCTGGCCATGGAGCGCGATGAGGCCGGAGCCGTATTTCTCCCACACGTCACAGATCTTGCGCAGTGCGTCGGTCGTGTAGTGCATGCCCGGAGCCGGCATGACGCGCAACGTATGAAATTCCGCCGCGTCCGGAAATTCGGGCGTGCCGTCCTCGTCACGCAGCTCCGTGAAGCGCGGGATGACACCGCCCCCGTAGCCGATCACGCCCACGGTGCCGCCCTTCCAGTACCCACGCTTCGTTTCGTAAGAGCGTTCGAGCTGGCCGAGCAGATCAGTCATCATGGGGGCATAGGGTTTGTCCTGCGCGTTGGCCAGGCGCTTCAGTCCTGAGACGAAGCTCGGCCATGGACCGCCTTCAAGTTGGTCCAGCATGGGCGTTTCAGGTGTTTTCGGGCTCATAAGGTTGCATCGCAAGTTGTCGATTGCGACCCTTTCCGGGTCCTGGCGCCCACCCGCCGCGCACGACAGAGCGGACCGCGTCACTGTGCAGGGGACTCTAGGCGCGAGCGGCGCTGCTCGGTATTGCGCAGACGGGATAGCCGGTCCAGGGCGCGGTATCTCCTTTGGGATATATGCGGCGTGCACCTGGCGCGGAAGCTTTAGGGCATGACATATCGCTACTGGAGCGAGGACGCTGAGGATGCCGCGGTCGCTGCCTGCTCGGCCGCCGATCTGTCGTTTGCACTATCGGGCGGGACGATTCCCTTCGATTACCGCCTCGCCCTTTGCCTCGCGGCCACCGAGGTGCTGCCCTGGTTGTCTTCAGTGCGCGCCGCCGGGCTGCGTCTCGCCCTTGGTGTCGAGTCGGGCAACGGCTGGCAATGCGACGAAAGTGACGGCGCGCTCATCCATCTGCCAAAACGCGCCCGATTGGTATTGCGGCTTCCGCTCGAGCGGATCGAAGACGGACGAGCATTGGCCGGCAGTACGCTGTGGGTTGCCGGCTGTCCGCTACGGATCGGTTCCCCGACGGTCGTTGCGCTCTCGCCGGCCGAGACGCTCTATGCCCGCCACGTCATCGATGAGGCACGCGACGAAGAGATCTTCCTCGACCGCGTTGCGCAGGCAATGCGCTCTCTTGGCTCGGCGCGTCCAAAGCTCATGTGCGGCAAGAGCCGCCGGATCGCCAGTCCCGGGGGAGCTCTCATTACGCGCAGTGTCATGATCGTCAGCCTCGCCCCGCGCGAATCGGTTGCGTTGCTGGCAAACGGCATCGGCTCCGGGCGGTTGCTCGGGTGCGGGCTTTTCATGCCCTACAAGCGGCCCGCCGCCTGCGCGCGCGGCGCCGAGGATTGAGAACTATCCGACCGCCCTGACGGCGCTCGCCTCTGTGACGCCCGCCGGCTCAAACCAGGCAAAACGCTCGTGGAGTCTGACCACCTCGCCGATGATCAGCAGCGCAGGCGGGCGCATGAGCGCCTCCGCGGCCTTCGCCGGCAAGCCCGCCAGATCACCGATCAGCACTCGCTGGCTGTGCGTCGTGCCGTCCTGAATCAGCGCGGCGGGCGTTGCGGCCGGCAAACCCGCTTCGATCAGCCGTCGGCAGATGGGCTCGAGAGCGTGCAAGCCCATGTAGATCACAATGGTCTGACGAGGCTGGGCCAGTGCGCCCCAGTCAAGATCACCCCCATCCTTGAGGTGTCCGGGAACGAACACGCAGCTGTGGGCGAAATCACGATGGGTCAGCGGGATGCCCGCGTAGGCCGCGCAGCCCGATGCTGCCGTAATGCCCGGCACGATCTGAAACGGAATGCCCTGCTCGGCCAGCACATCGGCTTCCTCGCCTCCGCGGCCAAAGATGAAAGGATCTCCACCCTTGAGGCGCAGGACGCGCTTGCCAGCGCGCGCAAGTCGGATCAGGACTTCGTTGATCTCCTCCTGTGCCAGGGCGTGCTCGCCACGCGCCTTGCCGACGAAGATGCGCTCGGCGCCACGGTGCGCCAGATCGACAATCGCCGGCGCGACCAGCCGGTCGTACACCACGACGTCGGCCTGCTGCATCAGGCGTAGGGCCCGGAAAGTGAGCAGGTCAGGATCACCGGGACCTGCGCCCACCAGATACACCTCGCCCATCGAAAGCGACGCGGGTGTGTCCTGCTGGAGTGCCAACTCGATCGCGCACTTCGCTGCCCGCTCCCGTCCAGCCAGCATCATCTCGGCTGCAGGACCGTGCAGCACCTCTTCCCAGAAACGGCGGCGCTGCGCCACGCTCGTGAAGCGGCGCTTGACCCGCTCGCGCAACCCCTGCGCGAGCGTCGCGAGCCTGCCATACGAGGCCGGCAGCATCGTTTCCAGCTTCGTACGCACCATGCGCGAGAGAACCGGCGAGGCGCCGCCCGAGGAGACTGCCACGATCACCGGCGAGCGATCGACGATGGACGGCACGATGAAGCTGCAGAGCTCGGGCGCATCGACCACATTGACGGGAATGGCACGCTCGCGGCACAGATCGGAGACCTCGCTGTTGACAGCCTCGTCATCCGTCGCGGCAATGACCAGAGCGCAACCGTCGATGTCGCTGGCTCGAAACGCACGCGCACGGTGAGCGAGTCTTTCCGCAGCGCGATAGCGTGCGAGGCTTCTGCCAAGCTCGGGTGCCACCACCGTGACGGCGGCGTTCGCCCGCATCAGGAGTTCCGCTTTGCGCGCCGCCACCTCGCCGCCGCCCACCACCAGGCAGGAGCGCGAGCGGACATCGAGAAACACCGGCAAGAAATCCATGCGTCACCCGAGGCAAGCAACTCTCAGGCAGTCATTACAGAGGCGGCGGACGGTCCTCGATATATCTCCAAAGGAACATATCGACTCGCCAATGGGGATAAAACCGGTCCTGAGGCAAACCCTGCGCGCCGTGCCGGCACACGCCACGCCACTTTCTCGTCAGCGCCGCAGAGGCTGCGCGCGTAACTGCGCCAGACGCCTCATCGGGCTGCACTTGAGCCGGCGGTCCTCATCAGACTGGCGCAGGCGGCTCGCCGGGCCGCTGCGTGATCCCGGTGCGCCCGCCTTGCGCACAACGGTTCCCGCCCGGGTGCCGGCGCGCGCCCCGATTCGGTCGGGAATCCGGCGATGCTACGCCACGGTAGAGAATAGTTTCCTAAGCGGTTGAATTACTTAATATGATGAGCGCCGAAGCGGCTTATTTCCCAGCGTCAGCCGCCGCTCAAACGGAACGCTCATTCATCGATGCAGGCCGTCATCCGAGCGCCGCTCGCGCCCATTCGATCCGGTAGTCCGGCCCCTCGCGCAGGCGCCGGGCGTAGCTCAGATAGGCCGGCGAGTTCTGCGGCCACTGCTGCGTGAAGCGCTGCCACCAGGCGGTCGGCTCATAGGGCAGCTCCAGCGCATCGCAGCGCACGGGACCGAGCTGCATCCCGTAGAGACTCCCCGGCGGCACCCGGCGCCCGACAGCGATGCGGGTCACCAGCCCCGCGATGCGGCCGCGGAAGTTCGGCATGCCTGCTGCGCCGTTGTTGATCAACAGCGCATCGCCGCGCGCTGTCCGTACCGGCCGGGCGAGCGGCAGACACGTGTGGGAGCAGGCGATGATACGCGCACGGACGCGCTCGAACTGAGCGCTCAGCCAAGCCGTGTCGGTGGACTGCTGCGCGCCGAGGCCGAACCTCCGGCGCAGCGCCTCGGGCGCATCGGGCAGCCGCTCGGCGGCGAACGACCAGCCGGCGAGCGACTCGGTATCCCCATGCAGCACGAGAATGCGCTCACCACCCACCCGGATCGCCTTAAATGGCGGCAGCGTCGCGAGCCAGCCCACGTGTGCAGCATGGGCCTGCGACCGCTCCTGCAGACGCGCCATGATCGCGTTGGACCACTCGACAGTGCACTCGCGCACGTACTCCGGATAGTCGCAGCCGCACCCGGCGCCGCTGTAGCGAGTCAGTTCCCGCTCAACGTTCCCGGCAATCGCCTCCCAGCGCGCCGCATCCCTGCGCCGTCCGTCCGCTGCCGGGCCCGGCTGCACCGCCTCGGCGATCGCCGCGAACTCCTCGTCCGCCACGTCGAACCAGTGGAAATCTCCGGCCAGCACGACACGCACAGGAGCGGATTCGCGGTGCACGAGTGCGCGCAGCGCGCGCAGCGCCTCGGTGTTGCCATAGAGCCCTCCGGCCGTATAGAGGACATCGGCCTGCCCGTCGTCCGCTGCGGCCAGTGCGCCCGGCGGATAGCGATAATCTGCCGGGCAGATGCGGCCCGCGCCGCGCAGCGAAGCCGCCTCCCCAATCTGACCGGCCTGAGCCAAGGCTGTGAAGTCACTCACCGGCGCACCAGCCTTCGGGGCTCTCACGAGAGCGCCAGCGGATCCGGCGCGAGCGCCTCGAGCGGCCTGCCCCGCGCCTCGATGCCGAAGCGGCTCCAGAAGAGCATGGCCACGCAGCCGAGCACCCAGAAGCCGGCGAGCACCCACAGTGCCGCCGGCACGCCCGCGCGCCGCCCGACGAACAGAATCAGAAAGGGCGAGGCCAGCGCGCCGAGCCGCCCGAACGCAACACTCGTTCCGACGCCGGTCGAGCGCAGACGGGTCGGAAACAGCTCCGTGAACGTCGGATAGGCGCCAATCCAGCTGGCGGTTGCGAGCAGGTTCGCCAGCGTGAAGCCCACGAGGATCCAGTCATGGCCGCGCAGACTCACCTCGGCCAGCGCCACCATGGCGAGCGCGGTGAGCGCATAGCACAGCAGCACGGTCCGCTTGCGCCCGAAGCGCTCGAGCAACGATCCCACCGCCACCCCGCCGGCGAGCGCACCGAGGTTGCCGATGAAGTAGAACCACGGCAATGACCTCGCCGGCCATTTCAACTCAGGCAGCACCACCAGCGGCAGGAAGGCGAACAGCCCGTAGTAGCCGGCCGCTTCGGAAAAATCGAGCGCACAGCCGAGCGCGAGACGTCCCGGATAATGGCGCACCAGGGTGAGCAGCCCTTGCCACGGACGCTCGCGGCGCGAGCCGGCGGACACGCCAGCCTCGGGAGCGCATTGCGGCCGAGGTTGCCGCGGGAAGGCGACCTGTCCCTGGGCAATGCGCTCGACGATCGCCCGAGCCGCTGCCGCTTGGCCCTGTTTCTCGAGCCAGCGGGGGGATTCCGGCAGATGCCGGCGCAGCAGCAGCGTAGTCAGCGCGATCAGCGCGCCGAAACCAAATGCCGCGCGCCAGGCGAGATGCGCCGGCAGCGCCCGCAGCAGCACCAACGAGAGCAGTGCCGCCGCGATCGCCCCCAGAGGCCAGAAGCTCATCACCAGCGCCCCTGCGCGGCCGCGCACGGCCGCAGGAATCAACTCGCTGATCGCCGCATTGATCGCCGCGTACTCCGCGCCGACGCCAATCGCCGTCAGCAGCCGCAGCGTGAGCAGCCAGCCATAGCTCGGCGCGAGCGCGCTGACGGCCGTGAATCCCCCGTAGATGACCAGGCTGGAGAGAAATACGCGCTTGCGGCCGAAGCGGTCGGCGAGCGCCCCGAATCCCCAGGCCCCGAGCATCAGTCCGATGAACCATACGCCGAGCAGCCAGCTCATCGCGGTGCCGTCGAGCCGCCACTGCGCGCGCAACACCCCGAGCACATTGCTGATCAGCGTGACCTCAAAGGAGTCGAGCGCCCAGCCCACCCCGAGCGCGAGCAGCGCTACGGTGTGAAAGCGGTTCCAGGCGAGGCTGTCGAGCCGGGCCGCGCCGGACGGTTCGGTCTTGGTGGACATTCCCTTCTCTCGGCGGGCCCCTCGGCCCATGGGTGGGACACGGCCTGCCCGGGCGGCCGGGCTCAGGCGCGCGCCGCAGCCGCGGTGGGCCGCGCAAAGATGAGGCGCCCGACGAGGAAGGATTCTACGATGAAGCGGGAGGATCCGGGCGGCGCGGCCCGGCGCGCGCGGCTCAGGAGCGGGCTTCGCCGGGCGACGGCGGGTCCTGGGCGTCGAGACCGAAGTTCATCCAGTCCGGCCCCCAAAGCTCCACCGGATGCTGCGCCCGGTCGGTCCCGTTCCCGCAGCGCATGGCGTCGGCGGGGCAGAACTTCTCGCAGCCCCAGCAGATGCGCTCGGGGTGCCCGGGATGCAGGGGAATCTTCGCGGCCACGAGAACATGCTACGCGCCGCGATCGGCACGCACCTTGACATCCGTCAAGGCGCCAGGCGGTCCCCAAGGCTAAGACTGCGTCTCAGCTACCTGCCTCGGCTATCAGGCGCTCCATCATCGCCCGAGCCTGCTGCGCGTAACCGCCACCGAAGAGATTGGCGTGGTTCAGCACGTGGTACAGCGTATAGAGCTCGGCCCTGAGCGCGTGGCCGGGTGGCAGCGGCGCAGCGTCCTGGTATGCCGCGTAGAACTCCCGGCCGAAGCCGCCGAACAGCCGGGTCATCGCCAGATCCGCTTCGCGATCACCGTAGTAGACCGCCGGATCAAAGATCACCGCCCCCCCGTCGGCGTCCGTGCCCCAGTTGCCGGCCCAGAGGTCGCCGTGCAGCAGCGCCGGCTGCGGCCGGTGCCCGGCGAGCAGCGCCGCGCTCGCCTCGAGCAGCCGCTCTCCGGGCGCCTCGAGCAGCCGGCCGAAGCCGCGCCGCACCGCGAGCTCGAGCTGCGGGCGCAGCCGCCGCTCGCGCCAGAACGCCGGCCATTGCGCCCACCAGCCGTTCAACTGCGGCGTCGGGCCGATGCTGTTGTCGATCCGCCAGCCGAAGCGTTCGGCCCGAACAGCGTGCAGCGCAGCGAGTCCTTGCCCGAGCCGGCGCTCGCTGCGGCGGCTCGCTGCGCCCATCTCGATCCACTCGAGCGCGAGAAAGGCCTCTGCCCCGGCGAGTCCCTGGGCCCGCACCTGCGGCACGCGCAGCCCACCCGCCTGCGCCAGTTCATCGAGGCCGGCCGCTTCGGCAGCCAGCCGCCCGTGCGCCTCGGCCGCAGCGACCTTGACGAACAACGCTCCGCTTGCGCATTGCCAGCGATAGCAGCGATGCGTGCCGCCGCCGACCCGTCGCTCGGGCTCGGTTGCGCATTCGACACCGAGCTGCGCGGCCAGCGCGCGCGCGAGCACCTGCACGGGAACGCCTCCAGAGGACCCCGACCTGGCTACTGTACGGCAGGCTTTGCCCACGAGCACCACCTCAGCGGGTGCTCTCGCGCCTCTCCTCAGTGCTGGGGACAATAGCGACTGGAGACTCGCCATCCGCTGCGATTGAGGAACTCCAGTGTCGGGCGCAGCATCCGCGCCACCAGTGCGCGGCGGTGCACATTGGCAAGCGCCCGCGCACGCCACAGTCGCGCCGGCGCGAGCCCGGCGCGCGTGTAAATCGCGGCAGATGGGAAATACACATAACGCGCATAGAGGTCAATCGCCACAGACAGAGCCGGGGCAAGCAGCGCCCGCTGCCACGCCGGACAGCGCGCCGCGCTCTGGCGGCACTGTTCGCGCGCAAACGCGCAGTGCATGGCCTCATCGCGCGTGTGGATGTCGGCGATCCGGTAGACGACCGCGCTCAGGATGGCCTCCTCGGCGCCGCGCCGCAGCCGGCGGTTGAGCTGATCGGGCAGCTCCTCGCCGATGACCACCATGGCCCAGAACAGCGCTGAGCGGCTCGAGAGCAGATTGCCGCACAAATCGACCGCCCGGGTGCCGAGTCCACGCTCGCCGCCCATCGCGTAGCCGCTGCGCTGCAGCAGCTCGACGAACATCAGGCTGTGCCCGGCCTCCTCGCGCACTTCGTGCAGAAAGCGCGCACGGTGCGCCGCATCTGCGCTGCGATGTGCGAGCCGCGCGAGGCGCCCCATGAACTGCGACTCGAGCCACAGACCCGCCTCCAACAGGTGCACGTACTCCAGGTGCGAGACCTGTTGCCGCGCCCTGACGGTGAGCTGCTCGAACTCCGGCACGCCTGCGAGGGAGAGCAGCTGCGGCGGCAGCCACCAACACTCCCGATCGACCGCCTGCCAATCGATGCGCACGAGCGGATCCTCGTACCGGATCTGCGGCAATTCGGTTAGGCTCGACACGCTGCTCACCTCGGCGGGGAAATCACGTGCTGCTCGATCTGTTCTACGAATTGGCCATGCCGCCGTGGATCGCGCGCTCCGAGGCGCAGGCCTACGACGATGCGCTCGCGGAGATTGAACTCGCCGACCGGCTCGGATTTCACGGCGTGTGGCTGGTCGAGCACCACCTGATGCCCGGTTACTCGCACCTGTCGAAGCCCGATCTGCTGCTCGCGGCGCTCGCGCGGCGCACCACGCGTCTGCGGCTCGGGCTCGGGGTGATCCCTCTGCCCTATCACCATCCCCTGCACGTCGCCGAGCGCATCGGCACGCTGGATGTGCTCTCGGCAGGGCGGCTCGAAGTGGGCATTGGCCGCGGATTTTCCCCGCAGGAGTACGCGGCCTTCGGCGCAGAGCCGGCGCACAGCCGCACGCTCGTCGAGGAGTCCCTCGCGATCCTGCGCGCCTGCGCGGCGGATGCGGCCGTCGTTCATGAGGGCCGGCACTTCCGTCTCGAGGGGGTGCGCGCGCTGCCGCGACCGCTGCAGCGACCCTACCCGCCACTGTGGAGCGCTGCAGTGAGCCCCGAGACCTTCGAGTGGGCCGCCGCGGAGGGGCTCGGCGTGCTGGCCGGACCTTTCAAACCGTGGGCCATGATCGCGGCTGACCTGAAGCGCTATCGGCAGGCGTGGCGCGGCGCACACGCCCCACGCATCGGGATGACCGTCGCGATGCTGTGTCTGTCCGACCGCAAGCGCGCCCGGACGCTCGCCGGACCGGCGCTGCGCTGGTCCTACGGCGAGTTGCTGCGCGTCACGGCACCGGTTCTCGAGCGGCTTCTGCCGAGTTACGAGCACATGCAGCAGTTGGGACGTTTTCGCCGCCTGTTCAGGCTGGGAGCGCGCCTGAGCCTGCTCGAGCTGGCGGGACTGGCCATTGTCGGCACTCCCAGCGAATGCCTCGCGCGCATCGCGCGGCTGCGCGAAGCCGGCGTGACGCATCTGCTCTGCTCCATCGGGGCCGGTGCGTTGCCCACCGAAGTGGTGCGCGAGTCCCTGCAGTGCATTGCCTCCGAAGTGCTGCCGCAGCTCGCGCACTCGGGGTGATGCCCTCACGCCCAGTACTCCGGTGAGCTGATCCAGCCCCGGCGCAGGCTGCGCGCATCCGCGCAGCGCAGGACTGCGCGCCGGTGCCGCTGCGCACGCGCATAAGCGCCGTCGTACAGATCGCCGAGCTCCTCCTCATAGTCCTGCAAAGCCTCGCCCGCGCCCCCGAGCCACGCGCAGACCGCGCGGCCGGCGAGTTCTCCGGAGCGCACCGCGGCCTCGATGCCCGCGCCCGTGACCGGATTCGTCAGCCCCGCCGCATCGCCGGCGAGCGCGACCGCAACCGTCCCGAGGCGTCCGAAGGCCCTCAGGCGTCCGCCCACGGGAATCAGCCCCCCGGTGAGCATCGAGCCGGACGCGGCGCTGATGCGTCCATCGGCCGCGAGCTCAGAGTGCAGCGCCTCGAGCAACGACTTCAGCCGCTCGCGCGAGGCATGGTCCACGCCGACTCCGAGATTCGCATCCCGGCCCTTGGGAAACAGCCAGGCGTAACCGCCGCGATACTCCGCCCGCAGAAAAATGTCAGTGGCGTCGTACGGCGCCTCGAGCCGCACCGTCACCTGCCTCGCCACCACGAGTTCGCGGTTCGCCCGGCCGATGGCCGCGCCCACGCGTGACCGCGGCCCATCAGCGCCGATCAGTGCTCGTGGCCAGAGCGTCTGTCCGTTGGACAAGCGTACGCGGCCGTCGGCGGCGACAGCGCTCACTGTGACGCCCAGCACGAGAAGCGCACCACAGGCGGCGGCATGCTCGGCGAGCCGCTGATCGAACTGCCGCCGCGAGATCATGCGGCCGGCAAAGCCCTCGGCACTTTCGGGCGGCTCATCCTCCACCCGCGTGACCATGCGGCTGATGCCCTGGGCCGTCACAGCCTCCCAGCGCATGGCCTCGACGGTGAACGCGGCGGAAACGAGTTCGGCGCACTGCACGGGATCCCCGATCCGCGTGCGCCGTTCGATGGCGAGGACCTGGAGGCCGGCGGCCGCGGCGACGGCGGCCGCGCGGGCGCCCGCCGGCCCGAGGCCCACGACCAGCACATCGGGCCGCTGCGCGCCCGTACGCTCAGTGAACGCGGAATCCTCGCGGGCGCCATCCGGACAGGACATGGGCGCGCGGCGGCGGCCTCAGCGCCGTTTCGGACAGAACTGATCGTGCAGCGTCTTGATCACTTCCGCGACTTCCGCACTCGCCAGGCCATAGTAGACCGACTGGCCGTGCCGGCGCGTCGTGACCACGTGGTGCCTGCGCAGCAGCGCCAGATGCTGCGAGACGGCCGATTGTGCGAGCCCGACGCAGGCGGTGAGCTGTCCGACGGATTTCTCTCCCTCGGCCAGCTGACACACCAGCATCAGACGCGCACCGTTGGCGATCGCCTTGAGCACGTCGGACACGCGGTTGGCATTGGCCTGCATCTCGCTGAGCTGCTGAGGACGAAGCACACCGACGAGGGGAACGGGACGCCGCACGGCCGCGGCCGTGGCACGCTTCACGGCGCGCATCCGGCGAACCCATCCGCGACCATCTTCGCCTCGTAGGGAGCAGCGACCGCGCTGCCCGGAATCAGCGTCGGCTTGACCGAGTCCCACGCCTCGGGCTTGATGATGAGCAGCCAACCCTTGCCGTAGGGATCCTCGTTGGCCAGCGAAGGCGTTGCAACCAGCGCCTCGTTGACCTCGACGATGGTGCCGCCGCTGGCGACCTTGGCCGGTCCGACCCACTTGCCGGACTCGATGGTCGCGCAGGACTTGCCGGCCTTGACCTCCTTGCCGACGCTCTTGGGGGTAAAGGCCACCAGGCGCCCGGCCATGGCGGTCGCCACCGCGGTCATCCCGACTTTGACGTTGCCGTCCCCGAGTTCCTGGAACCAGATCTGGTTCTGAACGTCGTACAACAGCTCATCGGGTAGATTGCAGCCGCGCACAGTGGCCATGGATTCAGTCCTCTGTCAGAAGTATGCCTCGCGGCAGCCCGTTCACTCGCCCTGCGCCCGCAGCGGTCGCGACGCGCAGCAGAACTCCCCGAGCTGCCTGACCTGAAGTTTACCGGCGACGAACAGGTACAGATGATTCGCGAGTCTCGCCATCGTCTGCGCCCGGGCCGGTGTTTCGGCCGCCGCCGGTTCCGATACTAGCAGATTGTAATGGTACACGAGCTCGCGGCAGCTCTCGCGGCAGGCGTTGAAGCTCGGCTCATCGTGCGCGCCCTGTCGGTGCAGCGCGAGCAGTCGGAACCCCTCGCGCCGCTCCTGCGTCGGGGTCTGCCCGTGCGCGCTCACCCAGTGTTCGAGCACTTCCTCGCCGAGTCCGAGCAGCTCCCCGGCATCGGCCGCCCGCGGCTCGCCCTCGAGAAGCTCAGTGAGGCGCGCCTCGATTTCAGCGAGGGATCTCACGCCACCCCTCTGCTCTGCAGCGCTGCAAACACGTCCGAGACGTTCTCGTGCAGTCCCACCTTGCGCGGGGAGAGCCCGAGCGCGATCCCGAGCAACTGCGTGAAGTAGACGATCTTGACCTGAGTCTTCTTGCCGAAGCGCTTCTCCGCGCGCACCTGGTGCATCTCGAGCCCCGAATGACAAGTGGGGCACTCCGTGGCGATCACCTCGGCGCCGGCCGCCTCGGCCGCCTGCAGGATGTTGAGCACGAGCCGAGTCGACATGTCGCTGTCGGAAAGCGTGTGCGCCCCGCCGCAGCAGGCGGTCTTCAGCGCGAACTCGACGTTCTGGGCTCCGGCGGCTGCCAGCAAGTCGTCCATGAAATGCGGCTTGGCGGTCGACTCGCTGCCCGGACCGGCGTCCTTCTCCGGGAAGATGTGCCGCGGACGGGTGTACATGCAGCCGTAATAATTGGCCACGCGCAAGCCCTTCAGCCCGCCGCGGATCCGCTCGCGCAGCCCCTGCTCACCGATGGCCGACTTGATCCACTCCAGCGCATGGATGGTCTCGACCTGCCCGGCTCGGTATGCCGTCTCGCCGGCCTTTTCCGCGAGCCGCCCGACCACCTGTGCGCTGTCCGCATCGTGGGCCAGATCGTACTCGGCCTTCTTCAGGTTGTGATAGCAGCCGTTGCAGGGCGCCATCACGACGTCCATGCCCATCTCGTTCGCCGCGATCGACATCACGCGCGAGGACAGGTACGTTTGGACCTTCGGGTCGATGTTCTTCGCCTCCATCGCCCCGCAGCAGTTCCAGTTGCGTACCTCGACGAGATCGAGCCCGAGCGCCTTGCCCACCTGTCGGGTCGAGCGGTCGTAGGCGTGCCCGGTCCCCTCGAGGGCGCAGCCCGGGTAGTAGGCGACCTTGCGGTATTTGTCGGCCTTGGAATCGGACATATCTTGGTCACCTAAGCGTGTGGGATGCCGGCCGCGTCGCGCTGCGCGCCCTCGATCAGCTCGCTGAGCCCGAGCGCCCGACGCTGGCGGGCGTGTTCCTCCGCCACGTACTCGCGCAGCGCCTCGCGCGATCGAGCCCAGCCATGCGTACGCGGCGCGCGCACGCTCGCGAGGCCGAGCCGCGTCAACATGCCGAGGGGCAGCCGCCGCAGCAGCCGCCGGCCCATCTCGATCAGCCAGTCCTGCCCGAGCGCCTGACCGGTGCGGCGGAAGAAGCGCTGGATGATCCGGCCTTCCTCGATGCGGCCGCGCTGGATCACCTGTTCGGTGAACACTTCATCAAAAATCATCGACGGGGACTTGCGCGTATGGCCCTTGAGCTCGAGCCAGTGGCTGAGCGCTTTCATCACGCCCTCCGGAACCACATCGCGCGGGCAGGCGTAGGTGCACTTGTTGCACGAGACGCACTGCCAGATGATGTCCTTGTCGCGCAGCAGCTCCGACTCCATCCCCATGCGCACCAGGTAGATCCAGTAGCGGGGATTGAAGTCCGGGTTGACCGCATTGACCGTACAGGCGTTCGTGCACGAGCCGCACTGCCAGCAGCGATGGATGTGCTCTCCACCCGGCAGCGCGGCGATCTCCTCCTGCAGCGCCTCGTTGTAATCGGTCACGACGCGCGACTGGATGAACGTGCTCCAGTGCCCGGACACATCGACGCCGTCGACCACGAGCTGTTCGTGGGTCTTGAGGTTTTCGGGCCGGATCAGCGATTTTTCGTGGATGGGCATCAGGAGCCTCAGTCGAGCAGTCCGTGCGGTGAGTCTTCGGCGAGCACGAAAGCCTTGCCGTCTATCGTCTTCAGACGCGTGCGCCGCGTTCCGGGTCTGACGCCATCGAGGCCGAGGAGCCGGCGCGTGTACTGCAATGGATCGTCCTCCGCGGAGAAATCGGTGCGCAGGTAACTGCCGCCCTGCTCGCAGATGTACTCGGCGTACACCTGGGCGCACAGCAGGTCGACGTAATAGATGACGTCCCGGAAGAACCCGTTGCCGGTCAGAAATCCGCTGAGCTCCTCGCGCAGCGTCAGAAACGTCGCGTAGGCATCCGGCACCTCGATGCGCGCATTTTCGCGCTCTTCCCCGAACCACAACTCGCGGATCACCCCCGTGTTCGTCTCGGCATCCCATACCCAGCGGTTCATCAGCGGGAAGCGCTCCGGCGCGAGGTTGTGCAGTATCTCAACCGCGAGGTCGCGCACCCATCGCTCCGGCGCCCCGCTCACGAAGCCCCCGCCGAAGGCGGCCAGCTCCCGGTCGGTGATCGCCGTGTCGCCCATGACGCGGACCAGCCGCACGAGCTCGGCCCTGAGGGCATCGAAGTGCGGCCGCTCGAGCCAGGGGGCGATACGTCTGCGCACGGTCGCCATGAACGTGCACAGCCCCATGAAGGTCTGCGGCTCCAGGTCCGCCGCGCGCTCTCCGGCCGCGCCGAGGGCGTCTCGAAACATCGCACTCTTGAGCTTCACCGCCTGTGCGTAGCGCTCGATGCCGCCGTGCGGCTCGCATCCGGCGGTGAGTCTCGCCAGGCTCGCCTCGAGCCGCGGACCACTCAGCTCGAGCCGCACGCCAGGCGGCTGCGTTCGTGTGCCCCGTTGAGCCAGCCAGCCCATCATCCGCGCCCTCTCAGGCCCTCGCCTGCGCCGGCTGCATCAGCGCCAGCGCCCGCGCCGCCGCCGCGTGGCCCTGCGCGATGGAATCGTCGATCGTTTCCGGCCCGGTCGCGGCGCCCGCCACGAACACCCCTGGCCGGGAGGTCTCGGCGGTGTTGGCGTACGAGTTGCCTCGCGCCAGATAGCCGTGCGCCTCGAGCGTCACGCCGAACACCGAGGCGATCGACTTGTTCTCGACATTCGGATCCATGCCGATGGCATGCACCACCATGTCGAAGGGAATGGTGATAGGCCGCTTCACGAGCGTGTCCTCGCCCTTGACGATGAGCTTCTCGCCGTCGGAAGTCACCTCGGCGATGCGCGCCTTGATGTACTTGACCTTGAATTCCTCCTGGCTGCGCCAGTAGTACTTCGTTTCATACAGTCCGAAGGTGCGGATGTCCATGTAGTACACGTACACATGGCAGTCCGGCAGCTCCTCACGGATCTCCATCGCGATGTTGGCCGACACCGTGCAGCAGATCTTCGAGCACCACTCGCGGCCGATCTGCCGGTCGCGCGAGCCGACGCACAGCAGGATCGCCACCCGCTGGGGCTTGCGGCCGTCGGAGGGGCAACGCACGCCCTGCCCCGAAGAGATCATCTGCTCCACCTGGGCGGTGGTGACGACGTCCGGAAATGTTCCGAAGCCCCACTCCGGCTTGTTGAGCGAATCGAAGTGGGTGAATCCCGTGCACAGGATCGCAGCCCCCGCCTGCAGGCGCTTGCCGTCTGACAGCTCGACGTTGAACTCTCCGGGCGCGCCGCTGAAGGCGGTGACGGTCGCGCCGCGATGCACCTCGATGAGCCGGCTCTCCTGCACCCGCCGCACCATCCCGCCGATGGCGTCCTTGGCCCACTCCCCCGAGGGGACGAGCTTCGCGTAGCCGGAAAGAATGGGCGCGCCCCCCAGACGCTCGGCCTTCTCGACGAGCACGACGCTCTGGCCGACACTGGCGAGCGCATGGGCGGCTGCGAGCCCCGCTGGGCCTGCACCGACGATCAGAATCGGTTTACTCATCCGGGTTGTCCAATACGTTTGAAACCGGGACCCGAGGTGATCTTGCGCCGCGGGTCGTACAGCGTCTCGGCGCGGCCGGCGGCGACCTCCTTCAGATATTCTTCGAACTCGGCCTTCTTGGCCCGCCAGTCGATCCCGAGCTTCTCCATCAGCGCCTCGGTCGCCGAGGCGTGCCAGTGCGACTGCACGATCTTGTACGGGTGGGCGCCGCACACGAGCGCCGCGAACTGACAGTCGGCGAGCACCGGCAGGCCCACGGGCCGGCCGTCGGCCTTGCTGATCCACTGATTCTTGTCGAGGGTGGTGATGCAGCCGGTGTCGTGTCCGATCATGACGTCGGCGTGGGCTTCCTCCACCGCGACGCGGATCTTGCGATCGATCGCGAACGAGCGGGTGAACTCGCGCTCGGAGATGATGTGCCGGAAGCCGAAACCGCAGCAGTCATACCAGGTCGAGTAGTCGATGACCTCGGCACCGAGCGTCTGCATGATGCCCGTCGATACCGCGACCCGGTTGCCGTCGAGCACCTTATCGTCATAGATGACGTCCTCGGGCACCATCTTGTAGACGTGGCACGCCGGATGGATGGTTGCCCGGATGTTGCTGCAGTCGATCTGCCGCAGCTTGGCGACCTCCTCGCGCATCACGTGCAGCCATTCCGAGTAATGCACGATCTCCTCGGGGATCAGAAGCTTGCCGTCGACCAGGCGGCCGAGCTTGCCCAGAATCTGCCGCACCCGCTCGCGCAGCTTGGCGGAATGAAGCAGGTAGCCGCGCACCTCCTTGTAGTTGCCGAACGAAGTGCCGCAGTGCACCAGCGGATAATAGTAGCCGTCCGGCAGGCCCTGCGCCTTAGCCGCGACGTAGGCTTGATGGAAGTTGCGCAGGAACACCGCGGCCAGGCTCTCGATGTTGCCGATTCCCGAGCCGTGATAGTTCCACGCGGTGCAGGAGGTCTGATCCGTCTCATCGAGGTACTCGGTCCCGAGCTGGTTCATCAGCCACAGCAGCGAGGCGGGGTAGCCCGGAATGTTGCCGCACTGCCCGCAGGACTTATGGTGCCACAGACGCACGGTCGGGATCTTCTTGTCCCAGCCGTAGAGCGTCTTGACCATCACCGGTTTGTGCTCCTCGGTGACGCGATGCACTACGATCTGCCCGTCCTTCTCCAGCTGCCACATGATGTCGCGCACATCCTCGACCCGCTCCTTGCCGGTCTGCATGCTGCGCTTGTTGATGATCTGCTCGACCCAGACGGTGGCGACCTGAGCGTCCTTCGCGCTCAGCTGCGTGTTCTGCCACTCCGGTCCGTGGCCGGTGAAGCGCTCGCCGGCTGGCGTATCAGTGGGTTTGCTCATAGCTAGACACCTCAGATTGCGTGGCGGGGAAGCCGGTGGAACAAGGCTATCGCTCGATTAGTCATCGTCCTCTTCCTCCTGCTCCTCCTGCCAATCGGAATACTCCTCGCGCTTCTCGTCCATGATGTCGCGGATCACATCGAACAGATTGGGATCGACCGCCTTTAAGCTCTCGAGCACCCCGGTCTCTTCCCAGATCGTGTAGAGCTCGACAGAGGTCTTCAGATTGACCTCCCAGGCGGTCTTGGTGGTGTGCAGCGTCGGCACCGGAATCGCCTTGCGCAGCGTCGCGAGCGGCGCATCCACCTTGGAGATGTTCGGGCCCCAATCCGGAAACGCATCCCGGCTGATCATGTCGGGGGAGAGCTGGTTGCCGGTGGAGATGAGCTTGAGCATGACGCGGCTGAAGGGGCGCAGAACGTTCTTCGCCGACTCCATGCCGTGCTTGATCGCCGTCTCGCGCATCAGCATCACCAGGCCGCCCGGTGAGTTGCCGAACGGGCAGCGCGCGGCGCACGTGTAGCACTGCGCGCACGCCCAGATCTTCTCCTGCATCGCGTCGTATATGCCCTCGAGATTCTCGGTCCAGAGAAGCTGCACGATCTCGCGCGGGCTGTAATCGTAATAATGCGCGGAAGGACAGGTGGCAGTGCAGATGCCGCAGTTGAGGCAACCGTTCAACTGATGATCGAAGCGCAGATCCGCCTGAATGTCGCGGAATATTTCCTCGAGCTTCGAGCGCTCGACCGGCGCACTGCCCGTGAGCGGATCGCCGATGAACTGCTGGACTCGTGTGCTGCCGGAGTGCTCCATCGGTATGCCCCGCTGCCCGTTGCTAGTAAGTCAGCACCTTGTAATCATCATCCATGACACGTTCGATCAAATACGCGCCGCCGACGATGCCGCTGCACTGCGGAATCATGTCCGCCTCGGTCATTTCGAACAGATCGAGATTCGGCGAGCAGCAGAGGAACTTCACCCCCGCCTCGTGCGCATCGACGATGAAGTCGAGCACGGATTTCGGTGAGCCGGCCTTGACGCGCAGATTCTCCGCGACGCCTTTCTTCAGCAGCAGCCCCGCGGCGGCGGTGCAGATGACCTCCACCTCGAATTCCATCGCGGCGGCGACGGTGGCCTGGAAGATCGGCGCCCCGAGCTCCGCGCCGTTGCGCGGATCGGTGTTGGCCATGACGATCAGGAGCTTTGAAGCCATTCGATGCGGCCTCTTCTGTGACGGCGATCCCCCCGGATCGTCTATGAGAAAATCCTAATATCTCTCCCTGCAAACCGCAAGTAAAATTGCGCTTTGTCAATTCTACGCCTCGCGCATCAGACCGAGGCAGCGGATCAATCCGGTCATCACCGCCCCGAGCGCCGCGTGCAGCTCGGCCTGGCGCGCGCGCAGCGCAGCAAGCGGCGCCACCGTCTCGGCCGGCGCCTCAGGAAATTCCATGATCAGATCCTCGATGATCGCGGACTTGATGCCCGGGTGCCCCGCGAAGCCGAACGCGCGCTCCCCGACTTGAAAGAGCGCCGCGTGACCCGCCTCGTCACGGGCAAGAGTGTACGCATGCGGCGGCAGCATCAATCGATCCGGACCGTAGCGCACCAGAGGATAGTGGCGCGGCAGGCAACCGGCGAGCGCCTCGTCCACCACTCGCCGTGCGGTGCCTACCTCAAACTCGAGCGGGCCGGGCCGCACACCGCCACCCGCGGCAAGCGCGAGAATCTGGGCGCCAAGGCCGATGCCGATAACGGGTGTGCCGCTCTCGAGCGCGCCGGCGGCCAACTCAAGCTCCTGATCGAGCGACGGCAGGCGCCGCTCGCCGGGACTCGCCGCCCAGGGGCCGCCGCCGAGCAGCACCAGTCCGTCGGCCGCCTCCTCCGCGCGCGGCGTGCGGCCGCCGGCAGTGAAGGGGCGAAAGTAGCGGAAGCGGATCCGCCGCAACTCCAGGTGATCCTCGATCAGCCCGAGGTATTCGGCCGAAGTGTGCTGGACGACCGCCAGCGTCTTGAGCGCATCTGCCATGAACGCCTCAGCGCAGCGGCGGCACGGCCGAAGCGCCGACGGCCGCCTCGAGCGCATGGCGGAAGTCCGCAGCCGTCACCGAGAGCGTGCCCGGGGTCTGTGCGGCAAAGAATGCCTCGACGGCCGCCCCCATCTCGTCGAGCTCGAGCCCACGCAGCCGGCTCTCCAGATCGAACACGAGCCGCGGCGGCGCAACGAAAAAATCGCCCGTGATCATCACCTGGCCGATGCGCCTGCCCCGCGCCTCGCGCCTGAGGTACGCGACAATCGTGCCGCCCGGCCCGGTATGTGTCCCCATCGAGACATCTCCGCCGCTCGGCGGCCCGTCGATTTCGGCGACGAACTCATCACGGCCGATCAGCGTGTCATGCAGCTCCTCGGCCCGCTGCACCTCGCACTCGGAAGCGCTCCGCGGCTCGAACTGCAGCCCCAGATGCGCCCTGAATCCCTCAAGCAGCGCCTGCTGGACCTGCGCGATGCTCGGCGTGCGCTCTGCGAGGAGCTCGCGCAGCGTCACGACCCGCTGCGCGGCGGAGTCGAGCCCGCGTTTGGCCGTC
The DNA here is from genome assembly GCA_021792555.1 of Pseudomonadota bacterium. GTDB lineage: Bacteria > Pseudomonadota > Gammaproteobacteria > Steroidobacterales > Steroidobacteraceae > 13-2-20CM-66-19. The sequence continues at coordinate 17,290 of JAJYUL010000024.1, read as the reverse complement.
TTCACCTGCGGCACGCGCAGCGCGCCGAACATTGCGGCGCTGTCGAAGTCGACCAGCACCGTGCCCTGATAAAGCAGCGAGTTGCCGTCGTAGAAGCCGCCGGTGCCGCCGATCTTGCGCCCGCCGACTTCGATGTCGTTGCGGGGCCGGAATCGGGCCTCGACGCCGAGTGAGCACAGTCCCGCGGCGGCCGCCTCGCACAGCTTGCGCGCCACCTCGCCGAGGGAATCCCCGCCGAAGGCCTCCCGCCCGAACACGAGCGCCCAGCCGAGCTGGCCGCGATCCAGGTAGATCGCCCCGCCGCCGGTGATGCGCCGGCCGGTCTGAATGCCATGCTCCCTGCAGTACTCCAGATCGAGCTCGGCGCTGAGGGACTGGTGGCGCCCGACGAGCGCGACGGGCTCGAAGTGTATGAACCGCAGCGAGTCCCCGATCCGCCCCTCCTGATGCAACTCGAGCATCGCCTGGTCGAAGGCGATGTTGTACCGTCCGGTGCGCAATCCGACATCGATCACGCGAAACGCGCGACTCACGAGTCCTCCCGCACCACCGGAATGCGCAGCTGGCGGCGGATGCGCCGCAGATCCGTCCGGTTCGGAGCGAATGGGAAGCTCGCGATATCGCTCGGCGGAGAGTCCCCGTACGGCCGGTCGCACGCGGAGATGTCGTCGCGGAATTTTCCCGGACAGCCCGAAGTACGGAACGCCACGCCCTCGGCGATGATCCGCTCGAGCATCTCGGGCGCAACACCGTAATCGATCACCCTGCCCCGCTCGTCAAAGCGCATCTGCTCGATGCGCACCGCGGCGTAGTCGATCAGATAGCGCGCCAGCTGCACGCGCCGCCACTGGTCGCGCGGAGTGGCCGGCAGATGGTCCATCAGCGAGCCCTTCTCCGGGAAGAAGCAGAACATGTGGCTGTGTCCGCCGAGATCGACAAGCTGCTGAACCAGCTCGAGCGCCTCGAACTCCGTCTCGCCCATGCCGATGATGATGTGGGCGCCGAACTTCTGCGGCCCGAACACCTCGCGGGCCACATGCAGTATCTCCCAGTACTTGCTCCACTTGTGCGGGGACTGCACGCCCTTGCCGCGGGTGCGGTCGAAAATCGCCGGCGTCGCCGCATCGAGCGCAACGGTGAAGATGTCCGCGCCGAGCTCCTTCAGCCGCACGACGTCCTCGCGCTCCATGGTGGTGGGATTGGACAGTATGGACACCGGAATGCTCGCCGGATCGATGCGGCGCGTCCACGCGCGCAGCACCGCCACCGTATCGGCGTCCGAGCGCGGATGAGTGATCATCGATATGCACATGCGATGGAACGGGCTGCCCGCGCCGTCCCGCGCTACGATCTCGATGATCTGCTCGACGGGCACCGCCGGCCAGTCGACCCGGATGAAGTTGCGGTCCGCGTAGTCGCGCTCGGCCTCGCGGTGGCGCGCGAGTCCGCAGTATGCGCAGTTCGCGCGGCAGCCTTCCGGATACGTCAGCAGCAGGTTCAGACAGCGCGTGCATTCGCAGCGATGCATCCGTCCGGGCATGATCCCGAGCGTCATCGCCGCGGCGGTCGAGAGCTGCACGTATTCGGGCGAGCGCATATGCGGCGCCAGAACGTTGTTGTTCGGCAGGTAGACGCCCGATGGGGGCACGTCGGCGGACTTGACCCGCGCGCCGTTGCGCCGCTCGGGTGGGGTCGGCTCCGGCACGCGCGGCTGCATCACCTCATACGCATTGAAATCGCCGGCGCCGTGCGCCGGTGCGCTCTCACCGGTTTGCTTCAGACAGCTCATGCAAGGACTCCTGCCAGCGCACTTGCCCCGCGCGCCGAGCCTGCGCAGGACTGGGTGTGTCCGGGGACCGCGCTCAGGCCAAGTTTGATGGAGCAGCAGGCATGCTGCTGCTCGAACGGCCGGCCGATGGCCGCGGCGGCCGCCACCGCCCCGTCAGCCGGAAAGGCGATGCCGTCGAGTCCGGCGAGGACCGCGTAGGCATCGGTCACCCGCTTGTGCATCCCCGGAGGGCGCGCACACCCGAGCAGCACGCCGCGATCGGCGAGCCGGATGCGCGCCGCGGCGAAGATGCGCCCGACCTCGCCCGGATCGGGGACAGCAAAGGTCCCGGGGGTGGCGTAAAACGGCATCACGACCACGAGCACGAGCGAATTCACCGGATGGCGGCTGACGATCTCGAGCGCGGCAGGCTCGCCGAGCACCCGCCCGAAATGCAGTCCGATCACGATGTGCGGCACGACCTGCATGGAGGTCTCGCACAGCGCCGCCAGCGTCGCCTCGAAATCCTCCACCGGCCGCTGCAGATGGTACACCTCGCGGATCGTGGCTTCTGCGCCGATCACATCCATCATCGCCGTATCGACGCCCGCGGACTCCATCGAGCGCGCCCCCGCCCTGTCGGTGAGCGCCGTGTGGATGGCGATCCGCAGTCCCGGATGGTCGCGCCTCAGCCGCTCGAGCACCGGGTAGAAGCGCTCGTAGTGGATCACGTTGCGCCGGTTCGAGCCGCCCGAGAGCAGAAACCCCTGCAGCCCCTGCTTGGCGATCAGCTCGCGCACCTTGCGCTCGAGCATCTCCGGGGTCGTGGCGGGCAGCATCGGTTCGAGAATCTTCGCCCGGCAGTGCTCGCAGTTCAGCCCGCACGCCCCGCCGGTGATGGAAAACGCCGGGAAGCTGTTGCGCGAACAGCCGCGCAGCTCGGTACTGGCATAGTCTTTGAATGTCGGCGTCGAGAAGCGGATCGGCCGGGCGGTGACCGTCTCGCCCGCATGCTCGAGCTCGGCAATGAGCCGCTCATCGAGGGGCGCGTCCTCGAACTCCTCGATGCTCTTGAGCTTCTCTAGCCAACTCATCTGCTCCGACCTGCCCCCGACAATAGTCAACTAAAAAAACCTTATCACTATTTGCTAATTTATAAAATAGTGATAATTTCAAGTTCAGTAGACCGCCGCAGGCGGCCGTTTCGGGTGGGGGCGGCGCAATGTCTTCCGATAATGCCGATCAGCGCTCCGGCGCGAAGAGCATGTCCATCATCGTCACCAAGGGCACGCTCGACTGGGCGTACCCGCCGTTCATCCTCGGCACCACCGCTGCGGCGATGGGCCTCGATGTCACGATGTTCTTCACGTTCTACGGCCTGCCGCTGCTGCTGAAGAACCTTGACCTGCGCCTCTCCCCGCTCGGCAATCCCGCGATGAAGATGCCGCTCGGCGGCATGCACATGGGCATGCCCAATCTCGCCAGCGTGGTGCCCGGCGTGGAGGCGGCCGCATCGAAGATGATGAAGAACCTCATGCAGAAGAAGGGCGTCGCCTCGATCACCGACCTGCGCTCGCTCGCCATCGAATCCGACGTGCGCATGATCGCCTGTCAGATGACCATGGACCTGTTCGAGTACACGCTCGCCGACATGATCGAAGGGCCGGAACTCGGCGGGGCCGCCACGTACATCGAGGTCGCCACCCGCTCCGACATCAATCTGTTCATTTGAATCACCACGAGAGGGCCGAGTTCCTCGGCATTTTTCCATGGCCGATCAAACCCTAGACGCGAAGGGACTGAACTGTCCGCTGCCGATCCTGCGGGCCAAGAAGGCGCTGCAGAGCCTGCCGGCAGGCGGCACACTCGAGGTGCTCGCCACCGACCCCGGCGCGGTGAAGGATTTCCAGGCTTTCTGTCGTACGACGGGCAACGAGCTCGTCGAATCTTCCAGTGAGGGCAAAGTCTTGCGATTTTTAATCCGCCGCGCGGGCTGACGCCGCTCGGCATCACCTGAATCGACCGCCCGACACACGGGCGGCACCCCTTGGGGGGGGTATATATGAAGCTCGACATCACACTGACCGGGCTCGTGGCATCGCTTTTGCTTATCGGCACAGCGCAGGCCACGAATGGATACTTCACCAACGGTGTTGGCACGAAAAACAGTGCCATGGCCGGGGCCGGCAGCGCCGATCCCTCCGAGATCATGATCATCGCGACCAACCCCGCCGGCCTCGCCTTCGTGCACGACAGTCTGGAGGTCGGCCTGTCGCTGTTCAGCCCGATTCGCAGCTACTCGAGCTCCGCAAGCCTCGCCAACGGCAACGGCGGCGCCTTCACGATCGGTCCAAACCACATCACCAGCTCCAACAACCTCTTCCCCATACCTTACATCGCCTACCGCCGCCGGATCGACGCGCAGAACACCCTCGGAATAGCTTTCTACGGCCGCGGCGGCATGGACACCAAGTGGGTCGGCGGCACCGCGACCTTCGCCCCCGGGGGACCCGGAACGCCCGTCATGCAGCTGCCCGGCACCTTCGGCTCAGGAACGGCCGGCGTCAGTCTGATGCAGGCGTTTCTCAACCTCGCATTCGTGCACACCCTGGCGGACCGCCATCTGGCGATCGGCGTCTCGCTCATCGGGGCGGCGCAGCGCTTCCAGGCGCGAGGCCTCGGGGCCTTCGCCGGTTACACCGAAGCCTTTGCCGCGAGCGGCGGCACGAAGATGCCGACCTCGCTGACGGACAACGGGCATGAGATGTCCTACGGCGGCGGCGCGTCCGTCGGCTTCGAATGGCGCCCCACCCAACAGTGGGCCCTGGCGGGTGCCTACACCACCAAGATGTACATGTCGAAACTCTCGCGCTACAGCGATCTGTTCGCGGGCGGAGGCTCATTCGACATTCCGGCATCGGCCACCATCGGCATCACGTTCAAGCCGACGGCGCCGGTGGCGGTGAGCTTCGACACACAGCGCATCTGGTACAGCGGTATCTCCTCGGTGGGCAACCCCATCCAGAATCTCTTCAGCTGTCCGACGGCCGGCGCCGGCGGCACCGACCTGCAGAGCTGCCTCGGCGGCAGATCGGGGCCGGGATTCGGCTGGGGCAACATGACCGTCTACAAGATCGGCGCGCGCTGGCAGCTCGATCCGGACTGGACGCTGCGCTTTGGCGTGAGCCACGGGACTCAGCCCATTCCCCGCTCGCAGGTTACGCTCAATATCCTCGCCCCCGGTGTCATCGAGAATCACGTTGCTCTCGGACTGACCCATCATGACAGCAGTCACGGGCAGTTCAGCGTGGCATTCGTCTATGCGCTGAACCATAGCGTCAGCGGTCCGAACACGTTCGATCCGACCCAGACCATCAGGCTGAGCATGCACCAGTACATTCTTGATTTCGCCTACGCCTGGGGTCACTGACGGTCGCGATGGAGCCCTACCCGCACACCTACACCGCCGAGGCGAGCGGGGCGTTCTCCGGCCCAGTGACCGTTGCAGCGCCGGACCTTGCGGCCTTCTCGAGCGAGGCGGCACGGCAGTTTGGCGGACCGGGTAACGCCTGGTCCCCCGAAATGCTGCTGATTGCGGCGCTCGCCGACTGTTATGTCTTTACCTTCCGCGCCGTGAGCGCGGCGGCGATGTTCGGCTGGCGCAAGCTCGAGTGCCGTGCCGAGGGCCTGCTCGAGAAGCGCGATCGGCTCGCGCAATTCACCCACATCACCGTCCAGGCGGCGCTGACCCTCGCGCCCGGAGCCGATGCGGCCCGCGCCAGACGGCTGCTCCGTCAGGCCGATCGGGGCTGCCTGATCGCCAATTCCCTGAAAGCCGGCCGCGCGCTCGAGATCCGCATCATCCAGGCCCCCGCCGCAGCGGATGGATCGCATCCGCCTTCGGAAGCGCCCGCGCGGTAACGGCGTCCGCTCGCGCGGGTGCGCGGCTGCCCCGCCGCAAGCCGACGGCGGGCCGTTTGCCGGCCCGCCGCCACGGCCGGCTCACCAGTCCTTCGCGAGCACGGTGCAGATGCGGCTCAGCCCATAGATGTCTTTGGTGTCGGACTGCTCGGCCGGCGAGTGCGAGTACTTCGTCGGCCAGCCGAGCGCCACTGCGTCGGCACCATAGCGCGTGTACACGGCCGCGTCGTTGCCGCCACCGGTGATGCCGTACTGCACCGGGATATGGTGTGCGCGGGCCAGGGCAACCACGTGCGCCACATCGGCCGGCGAATCGATGTGCGAGAGGTCGACCGCACGCACCACGAAGCCGTGGCCGAGCGGCTGATCGCCGTAGCGCCCGGTCTCGAGCGGCGATTGGCTGCTGACGAACATGTCCACGGCGAACACCACATCCGGCTCGCGTCCGAGCTTGGCCACGCGCGCCGCGTATGCGGCCGCGCCCTGCAGCCCGACCTCCTCGCGCGTTGCCCAGAGAAAGGTCAGCTGCCGGCCGGGATGCTCGCGCGCAAAATCCGGCCCCAGCGCGCGCACCGCCTCAATCAACGCCGTATCGCCGGCCCGGTCATCGATGCTGCGGATCTCGAAGTGCGACCCGAGCAGCGGCCGGTAGATCTTCGGCATGGTCAGGAAGTCCCCGACCCGGATGCCGAGCCGCTCGGTGGCCGCGCGTGAATCAGTGCCGACATAGGCATCGGCGGACTCGCTCAGAGTGCTCAGCGCCGGCGGCCACTTGAAGCCGGGGCGGTCCCAGCCCGCGGGCAGCCCCAGCGCCGCCCCGACGCTGCGCCCGTCGGGCAGATGCACCAGCATCACGTGGCCGAGGTAGTAACGGCCGTAAAAGCCCCCGAGCTCCCGCACGACGAGCTCGCCATCGCGCTTGATGTGCGTAACCTGATAGCCGATCTCATCCATGTGCGCATCGAAGAGGATGCTCTGTCCGTGCACGCCCGGCACCGCATGCCCGATGTGCAGCACGAGGTTGCCGGCCGGATCGACATGCGCGAGCCGCCGTGCCCACGCCGGCAGGCGGCTGAGAATCGCCTCGCGGGCGCCCTGCTCATGGCCGCTCGCCCCGTAGGCGGTGGTCATGGTCTGAAGCGTCTTCAGCAGGTGTGCGCTCGGTGCACGCGCCTGATCGAGCAGCGGCTGCCCGCTGCCGGGGCCGGGCGGGCGGGCCGCGTCGAACGGATCGCGCGCGGCACTCATCGGCGTGACCGGCACGCCGAGGTACACCTGCAGCAATCGGGTCAGCTTGCGCAAGTCCGCCCGGGAGAAGGTCTCCGCCGGCGTGACCGGGAAGAGCGTCGGCACGCCGAGCAGCGCGAACTGCTGCGGCAGGTGCGGCTTCGGCCCGAAGCCGCCGATCACCGGCGGCCGCGCGGACACGGTCCGCGCCGCGATGTGGTGCGCGAGCGCGAGCTTCATCAATGCCTCGGGCAGGCCATGCGAGGCGGATGCCTGCTGCGTTGTCCCGATGAGGACCCCGTCGCCGGGCAGCGCACCGGCGACCGTCCCGCCCGCCGCGGGCGAGCGCGGATTGATCCGCCCCACGAAAATCATCTCGTTCGCCGGCAGTTCGGTCAGCACCCGCGACAGACCTCGTCCACCCAGCCACTGCTGCGTCACGAACGCGACGGTCGTGGTCCCGCGCGCGCGGGTGTGCGCCAGCTCCTGCGTGGCCTCGAGCAGCGCCTCCCATCCGAAGCGATCGCCGGCCGCGGCGCCCGCCTCGTCATCGGCACCGACGGTGATCGGCGGCTGGGCCAGCTGCACCGGTTCGAGGATGTCCGCGCCTGCCGCGCGCGCCTGAGCGGCCGAATTCGCCCCGATGTCCACGTACAGGTTGCCGACGTGCGACATCGACGGTGGATTGAGATGTCCGGGTGCCAGATGCACACTCAGTCCCGCGAAGCCTCCGTTGAGCAGCCCCTTGGGCGTGACCACGTACACCGGCTGTGCGAAGTTCAGGGTGTCGAACACCGGATTCGGCTTGCGCTGCGGCAGACGCTGCACGCGCAGATAGCCCTGCTCGTTGATGGCGCCGACCACGTAGCCCGGCTGGTCAATGGCCGCCACGATGAGCCGATGCGGCGAGCCGCTGCCGACGCTCACCCAGACGTCATCCATGTTGTCGGTATGCGGATGCAGGCCCTGCCCCTGCAACTGATGCGCGATCGCCGCCGAGAGCTGCTGCTCGTAGCCGGAGACCGCGACGATACGGCTGAGCACTGAGAAATCCGGCGGCGTGCCCGCGAATGCCGGCGAGGCAATAGTGCCGAGGACGGCCGCCGCCGCGACCAGTGGTGCACAGCTTCTCATGTCGACTCCCCGCAGCCCCTCAGGGGCGATTGGATGTTTTGCGGCTATTATGAGGCATCCGACCCGGCGTGTGCCCGCGGCGGCGCACGCGCTGAGACCGATGCGCCAGCCCGAGCGGATCGTGCGGCGGGCCGGGGCTGCGGCGGCCCTCGCCGCGATCCGAAGTCCCCCGAAGACCGATGCCAGCCGATCTGCACGCATTCCTCGCTCGCCATCGCCGGCTCTTCGTCCTGACCGGAGCCGGCTGCAGCACCGACTCGGGCATCCCCGATTACCGCGACACGCACGGCAACTGGAAGCGCCCGCCGCCGGTCAACTTTGCCTCGTTCATGGGCAATGAGGCGGTGCGCAAGCGCTATTGGGCCCGCAGCCTCGCCGGCTGGCCGCGCGTGCACAGTGCGAGGCCCAACGCCGCTCACGCGGCGCTCGCGCGGCTCGAGCGCCGCGGGAGGATCGAGCTGCTCGTGACACAGAACGTCGATGGCCTGCATCAGGCCGCAGGCAGCGTGCAGGTGATCGATCTGCACGGCCGCATCGATCGCGTCCGCTGCATGGACTGTGCGCAGCTGCTCGCACGGGAGGCGCTGCAGGAGCAGATGCTGCGCTGCAATCCGCACTGGGCCGGCCTGACCGCACACGCGGCGCCCGATGGCGATGCCGACCTCGACGGACTGCCGTTTGACTCGTTCGTCGTGCCCGGGTGCCGGTACTGCGGCGGCATACTCAAACCCGATGTGGTGTTCTTCGGCGAGAGCGTGCCGCGCGAGCGGGTCGATGAGGCGCTGCGCCGGCTCGAGCGCGCCGACGCCCTGCTCGTAGTCGGCTCCTCGCTAATGGTCTATTCCGGCTACCGCTTCGTACGGGCCGCGGCAGAGCTGCACAGGCCGATCGCCGCGGTCAATCTCGGGCTCACCCGCGCCGATGCCCTGCTCACCTTGAAGGTGAGCGCGCCGTGCGCCGAAGCGCTGGCGGCGCTGTAGCCCCTGCGCCGGCTGACCATGGGCACCGAGCGCGCTCTCAGCGAAGCGGCAGAGCGCCGCCCGCAGGCATCGCCTGGCCGTGCCGGTCACATCGTGAGGACGACGCGATACTGCGCTTTGCCGCTCATCATCCTCGCGTACGCCTCACCCGCCTTCTCCAGCGGGAATGTCTCGATCATGGGACGTACGCCCGAGAGCTCCGCGAACCGCAGCGTGTCCTCCGAATCGGCGGGTGTGCCGGACGCCCAGCCCTGAATCGTGCGGCTGCCGGCGATCAGTTGCAGCGGAGTCACTTCGATCGGCTTGAAGTCGGCCCCGACCACGATGAGTCTGCCCTCGGGGCCCAGCCCGTCGATCACCTCGGTGATCGCCTTCGCGTTCGGCGGCGTGGCGAGAATCACGCGAGCGCCGCCGATTCGCTGCAGCGCCTCGGCCGGGCGCTCGGCGGTGCTGTCGATGTACACGCTGGCGCCGAGTTTGTGCGCAAGCGTTGCATTCTCAGTGCCACGGCTGATCGCCACCACGCGGTAACCGAACTTGTGCGCGAACTGGATCCCGAGGTGACCCAGTCCCCCGATGCCGAGCACAGCGACGCAGTCCCCGGGGCGCGCGCCGCTGTGGCGCAGCGCGTTATAGGTGGTGATGCCGGCGCACAGCAAGGGAGCGGCCTCGACGGGATTGAGGCCCTCGGGCATGGCGGCCAGCGCTTCGATGGGCGCGATCATGTACTCGGCGTACCCGCCGTCGTAGCTGATCCCAGGCACCTGCACGTTGCGGCAGTTGCGATAGTCACCGCGGCGGCAGGCCGGGCAGGTATTGTCCTGCCCCCCGTGCCAGCCGACGCCGACGCGCTGGCCGGTGCGCCAAGCGGATACGCCCTGCCCGAGCGCATCGATCACTCCGGCGACCTCGTGGCCTGGAACGCGCGGGTATTCGATGCCCGGCCAAGTTCCCTCCTGCGTGAAGGCGTCGCTGTGGCAGATGCCGCAGGCCTGCACTTTGATGCGCACCTGGCCGGCCCGCGGCTCGGGAATCGGACGCTCGACGATCTGAAAGGCCCCACCCGGCGCGGCCACCTGCGCCACCTTCATCTTGCCGGCTGCTGACTTGCTCATCGCCACGACGCCTCCTCGATGCTGTCCATACCCGCCCGCACCGCTGCCCGTGCCGCGATGCGCCCGGACAAAAAGTAGCAGCCGTCCCGCCCGAACGCCAGCGTCGCCCTGTGGCGCCACGGCGCGTGCGCCGCCATCGGCAGGATTCCTGTCCATGCCTGCAGCGCCAACGCCCGCGCCCGGCACCGGCTCCAGGGCGACGCCGCGCAGGGACGCAAGCGCGACCGGGAGCGCGCCGGCGCGCCAAGCACCACTCACGCGCGGCGTGGCACCGGCAGGCCGCAGGTCAGTGCCCGAGCACCTGCTTGCGCAGCGCCGGCACACGCCCGATCAGCATCATCACATTGTTGAATTGCGGCATGGTCAAGCCGGCCGCCTTGACCGCGTGCGTCATCCGGGCCCGGACCCACTCGCGCAGCCGCACGGCTGTCTTGTTGTTGCGGATCTGCTGGATCTTCGCCGAGTACTCGGTCTCGATCGATTTCACCGACGGATAGGCTTTAGCGAACGCACGATCCGGAACGCCAGCACCGGCCAGCCGCAGCTCCTCGGGAAGATCGCCCGGTGCGATCCGGTTGCCCGGACAGAAGTTCACCGCCCGTTCGCTGACGTTGGCGAGCTCGCGCACGTTGCCCGGAAACGGATAGCCCTCGAGCAGCGCCAGAACCCCTGCCCGCTGAGGCAGCGGCGGAACCTGCACTTGAAGGTGTTGAGCCGATAGAACAGATCCTCGCGGAACACCTTGCGCGCAACGTCCTGTTCGAGATCGCGGTTGGTGGCCGCGACGATGCGCACATCGACAGTGCGCTCGAAGTTCGCCCCGACGGGCCGGCCGCGTCCATCCTGCAGCGCGCGCAGCAGCTTCGCCTGCATGTCCGCCGGCAGCTCGCCGATCTCATCGAGCAGCAGCGTGCCGCCGTGCGCCTCGATCATGAGCCCGCGCCGCGCACGCTGCGCGCCGGTGAATGCGCCGCTGGCATGACCGAACAGCTCGCTCTTGAGCAACTCAGCGGAAATCCGGCGCAATTGCCCGGCACCGGAGGACCGTCGGCCCGTTCGCTCTCCGCGTGCAGCGCCCGCGTGATCAGCTCCTTGCCGACGCCGCTTTCCCCGGATACCCGCACCGGTCCGCTGGCCCGCTCGACCTGACAGACTTGCCGCTCAACGCTCGCATTGCCGCACTGCGACCGATCATGCCCTGGACATCCCCCGGCGCCTGCTTCCTGCGCGTCACCGCATTCACGCGCTACATCGATGAGCCCGCTCGGCCAGTGAAGCGCTTCCCGTGCGTCGCACTCCCGCGACACTCGTTCTTGTTCGCCAAGTTCCTTCATACACATGCGGCCCGTTCTTCATGTCGGATGACATCCTTCTCTGGAAACGCATTTCCCCCACACAGGGGTCGAAACAACCGCGCCTCAGGATAATCATCGCGCCTGCTCGCGCAACCGCCCCGTCCGGCGCCGGCAGGCGCAATCCCCCGCAGAGGACGCGAGCCCCCTAAAAATGAGATGAATCAGCCCGCGCTTCGTGCCCGCGGGAGAAGACTGGAGGCCGCTGCCACCTCGCGCTGCGGCTGCGCGGCTGCCGTCGGGTGCTCAGGATCGGTTTTCTGATGGCCGGACAACAACCCATCGAGCGCCGTGCGGTCCACGACTTCCTGTGCAAGCAGCAGGCGCGCGAGCGCTTCGAGCGTGCCGCGCTGCTCGGTGAGCGTCTTGGCCACGCGCTCGTGCGCATCCTTGATGAGCCGGCCGACTTCCTCGTCGATGATTCGGGCGGTTTCCTCGCTGTAGCTGACCGGCTGAGGCGCCTGGGGTACGGACAGAAACGCCGGCGGACGCGTCGTATCGAAGGTAACCTGCCCGAGACGCTCGCTCATGCCGTACTGGGTGATCATGTGCCGCGCCATGTCCGTGGCGCGCTGCAGATCATCCTGTGCACCCGTGGAGACATCGCCATAGACCAGCTCTTCGGCGACCCGCCCGCCGAGCAGCACGTCCAACCGGTCGAGCAGCTCGCTGCGCTTGAGCAGATAGCGGTCTTCCGTTGGCAATTGTTGTGTGTAACCAAGGGCGCCGATCCCGCGCGGAATGATCGAGATCTTGCTCACGCGGTCCGCGTGCGCACGATTCTCGGCAACGAGCGCGTGGCCAGCTTCATGATAGGCCACAGTCTCCTTCTCTTTGGGATTCATGACGCGGTTGCGCTTTTCGAGCCCGGCGATCACGCGGTCGATCGCCTCGTCGAAATCCTTCGGCTCCACCGCCTTCTTGTTCTCCCGCGCGGCGTGCAACGCCGCCTCGTTGACGATGTTGGCGAGATCGGCCCCTGCGAAACCGGGCGTCTTGGCGGCGACGACCCCCAGATCCACCTCGGGGCTCAACAGCACGTTCTTGGCATGCACCTTGAGAATCGCCTCGCGCCCCTTGATGTCCGGACGGTCGATGGCGACGTGCCGGTCGAAGCGGCCGGGCCGCAGGAGCGCCGGATCGAGGATCTCCGGGCGGTTCGTGGCCGCGAGAATGATGACCCCGCTCTGCGAATCGAACCCGTCCATCTGCACCAGCAGCTGATTGAGCGTCTGCTCCCGCTCGTCATTGCCGCCGAGACCCGAGACACCGCGCGCCTTGCCGAGCGCATCGAGCTCATCGATGAAGATGATGCACGGCGCCCGCTGCTGCGCCTGCGCGAACAGGTCGCGTACGCGCGCGGCGCCCACGCCGACAAACATCTCGACGAACTCCGAGCCGCTGATCGAGAGAAACGGCACACCTGCCTCCCCCGCCACCGCCTTGGCGAGCAGCGTCTTGCCAGTGCCGGGCGCCCCGACGATCAGCACCCCCTTTGGAATCTTTCCGCCGAGGCCCCGGAAGCGCTCCGGATTGCGCAGAAACTGCACGACTTCCTCGAGCTCCTGCTTGGCCTCGTCGATGCCGGCCACATCAGCGAAGCGCACTGCGGTCTTCGACTCGACATAGAGCTTGGCCCTACTCTGCCCCACGCCCGTCATCAGTCCGGTCCCGGCTCCCATCCCGCGGCGCATCATCCAGACCCACAGCAGGGCGATCAGTCCAATCGGCACGACCCAGCCGACCAGCATGCGCAACCACGGACTCTCGGCCGCGCCGGAGTAGCGCACATGGGCGGCCTCGAGCTGCTGAGTCAGCTGCGGATCGTCCACTCGATCCGTGACGACGCGGCGCATCTGCGCGCCCCCGGTGCCCGGCGGCAGGGCGAGCAGCCGCTGGTATTCGCTGGCTGGCAGCAGGTCCTTCGCCCCGGTGAGATCGACCTGCGCCGCAATGGTGCTCTGTCCCACCGTGGCCTCGCGCACCTTGCCCGCCGCGAGCAGCGTCTTGAAGTCGCTGTACGGGATGGTGGCGGCGTGCGAATCGATCAGGTAATACTGCATGCCGACCAGCAGCCCGATCAGCGCCACCCAGTACCACAATGTCAGCTGACTCTTGCGCTCCACACCTACCGCCTGTCGCCACGTCCGGATGCCGGATGCGCGGCTCTCACCCCGCTCGATCCGGCATCAACGTATAGCGCATCGCCGCAACTCAACCAAGAACGCAACAACGAAGCCTGGTCGTGGTGAATGCGTACGCCGCCCGGGAAAGCCGCACCGCGCCTCGGCCGCGCCGCCGCTTCCCGCGCGATCGGTCCGCCCGGTCGCATCCGGCCGGCGGCAAGTGCGTATTGCCGCTCGGATGCCGGACCGCTCATCCTGCGCGCGCACATCACATGCACCCGGTTGGGGGCGAGGCGGGGCGTCGTGGAACATCGTTGGGGTCGACGAGTCACAGTGCAGGTGCCGGTGCGAGTTCGTGTCGACGGCGGCGAGACCATGCCCGGAATGTTGGAAAACGTCAGCGTCAGTGGCGCGCTCGTGCGCACCGCATGGTCCGGTCCGCTCGGCGCGCGGCTCGAACTCGAGATCCTGCCGACAGGCTCTCTGGGCCAGCCGCTCGGGCGCGCCGTGGGGCATGTGACCCGCAGGTCACACGACGGCACGGGGCTGGAATGGTGCGACCTCGCGCCCGAACCGGTGCGGCTGTTGCTTGATCCGACTTTCCTCAGCGCCGTGCGCTCGAGCACGCCCGCCGCGCCTCGCCGCGTCCGCTCCAACGTCGAGTCCACGCCTGCGCTTGGATTCGACCCGCCGGAGCCCCACGAGCCGCTGCGCGCAATCGGGTAGCGAACACGCCGGCTCTGAAGCGGCGCAGGGGCCGGCGCTTCGGGTCGGTCAGACGAACTGTCCTGCGGGCGTCCTCAATAGAGCTGCGCCCTGAGTGGCCCGCGCTCTGCGCACACCGGCCGGCGGTTCTGTGCACAGGCGATTGAGCCTGTAGGCTGCGGGGCATACACTGCCGCACCGGCTTCGACGGCGCGTGATCATGCACGGCTCGCTCTTTCGCTTCTACGTGCACGAAAACCATCGCCATCACGGCAGGCTCGTGTGGGAATGGTTGCTCGAGCAAGGCAACCGCCTCGGCATCCGCGGCGGCTCGGCCTTCAAGGCGATGGCTGGCTTCGGCCGCCACCACATGCTGCACGAGGCGCGTTTTTTCGAGCTCGCCGGCACACTCACCGTCGAAGTGGAATTCATCGTGACGCCCGAAGAGGGGCAGAAGCTGATCGAGCTGCTGCAGCACGAACGGGTGCGGCTCTTCTATGCCTATCTGCCCGCGCACTTCGGCGCGATCAACCCCGATGCCGCCGACCCGCCGTCACTTGCCGAGAGCTGACCGTCGCCCGTCCGAGCAAGCCGCACCGACTAATCCGCACACACCATCGTCAGCGCCTGCCAGCGCACCACCGCTTCCGTGTCCACGCACAGGACCGTCACCATGGGGCCGAACGGGCGCCAGTAGCGCGGCTCGCCGGCGAGCTCGACGCACTGAACGATCCATCCCGCACGGCCGCGCGCCGCCTCAACTAATGCTTGCACCGCCTTTGCCTCGAGCCGGGGCAGCCCACGGGAACTCCAGAGCCGATCGAGCATCGCACGCAGCTGGCGTGCGCTTGCCAACGGCATACGCACAGAAAGCGCCCCATAACGCCACGGCCGCATCCGCAGCTGCTCCTGCTGTGCATCGACATCTACCGCCGTCAGCACACCCGCGATTCTGCCGTGCAGGCGCCTGAGGAATGCCACCATCGCGCTGCCATTGCACGAGAAGTGATCGAGCAGCAGTACGCCGGCGCGCCGGTCCGCCGCGTACCACAGCCGTACGCGCGCGGTGCGGCGCCCCATTGTCGCGGTGTTGACTCCAGGATAGGCACGCTCGAGCGCACGCGCGATGCTATCGAGGCCCACGGTGGCGGGCGAGTAGGCGCAGGGAACGCCGCGCCGCTGCAGTCGCGCGTGCAGCTCCACCAGCGCCGAGGACTTGCCGCTGCGCGCGCGCTCTGAATTCCTCGCACCTCAGGGCGACGGAAAGGCCTACCTCGGGCCGACGAGGCGGCCTGAGACGCGGTGCAGCCGGCGCCGATCAGGCAATTCCCTCTATATTCGATCAGTGACGAGGCTCACCGACACCATGGGCTTTCGGTATCCGCGTCGGCATGGCCACGGAATTTCGGTCCGCCACACGTGGCCGCCTGCCTGGCGGCCGAATGATGAACGCATGTCCTCGTCAGCGGCAATCGCCTGCGCCACCACGCAGTGTCAGCCGTCCCCGAAGCAAGTACCCTCCCGGATGCGGCTTACCCGGCGCACGGCGCACCTACGGACCTACGGCGTTACTCGGTGATGTCGGCCTCGCTCATGCAGACCCCTAAAAAGCGGCACGCGCTCAACGGGAGTGCGCATGCTTTGGCACGGGCATCAGAACCTCGACGCTCAAGTGTGTGCCGAGGGTCAGCTGATGGGGAATGCAGTTTGCCTGATAACGGATGTGACGCGTGGTGAACAGCGGCAGGAACTTCTCCTTGAACTGCCGGATCAGCTCGCAGTTGCCCTGTTCTTCAAAGCTCGAGTTTGCCGCCATGATTTCGACGTCCTGCCAATGCGCCGAAATTGCAGGACCGGCGGCCTTCTTGCCCTGCTCTGAGCCGGCCGGCACGAGAACTTGCATGGTCACCCTCACTCCCGGGGAGGGCTCGACACCGACCAGCCGGCTGCAGCCGTAGGAGAACACCTTCAAGTCTCGGGGGCCAAGCTTCGAGAGCATCTCGCGCACCTTGTCCTGCAGACCACCACAGGAGTAGCGGGTCGTAAAACCCTGATAGATGAAAGTCAGGTGGCGAGGCACCCAGACGGCCTCAACATTCTCCTGCGCCACCGCCAAAGCGGGCAGCGCGCCAAACACGACAGCGGCGGCGACAAGGGCCACTTTTGAAACGGCTTTGACTCGCATGGGTGCATTCTCCTGATGCCATTCGCTGCGGACTCCTCGACCATCAGGCTGCGCCGAGGGTACCGAGCAACACGGTACTACCCGTTCCGTAGCTGCGCAAGAGCGTACTTTTCCAGACGCAGATTCCCGGCTTTCCTGCCACAGACTCCCAGTGTCCCATAAAAGGACTGCCATACCCTGCGCGTCGACCACGGCTGCGACACCGTGCACCCTCGCGGGAAATTCTGCGAGTTCCGGCCCATACAGCCGAGACTCGACTCTCTTCATGTCGACACTATCGCACATCGATCATCCAAGGGCTCTCTGCACCCCAAAATGACCCATGTACCAACGAACCCCTCTCTCGTCCCACGCGCCGCGCGCACTTCCGTACAGGGGAACATCACTTCTCTCCCCCGGGCACGACGAATCCCTCCCGACAATGCCCGTCTAGCGCCCCTGTGGAATTCTAATCCCGCCCGAGGCCGGCTGCGCGCTCGCGGGCTATCGGCCCGTCTGCCAAGCTTCTGCTAGTCAAAGATCCTGAGGCGTCTGTGCACCGTATTTAACCGGGCACGACTCTTGACCTTGATCTGGGCCGACTGTCCCGCCCATCGCCACTCATTGCTCGAGCGCTTGCTGCGCCGTCGAACCGATGATCGTATATGTATGGCTCATATGGCCTGACTGCTGTCAAGGTCCCATAG
This sequence comes from Pseudomonadota bacterium, assembly GCA_021792555.1. Taxonomy (GTDB): domain Bacteria; phylum Pseudomonadota; class Gammaproteobacteria; order Steroidobacterales; family Steroidobacteraceae; genus 13-2-20CM-66-19. The sequence continues at coordinate 91 of JAJYUL010000024.1, read as the reverse complement.
GTCTGTCTCACGATTTTTCGCGCTCCAAAATTCGAACCTTCGAGAATCAACAGCGTAAGGGTCACGCGACGCGAGAGCAGAAGTTGGCGAC
>JAJYUL010000069.1 GCA_021792555.1 Pseudomonadota bacterium | reverse complement strand
AGTGATTGCCGCTGGCGCGGCCGGCCGGAAAGTTATGAAACGGGACGAGCGCGGAGAAATTGCGCGAGGTGATCGGCGCTCTGCGCGGCCGGAACGCGAAGTTGCCCGGCAGCTGCGCCCAGAATGCCGCCTCGAGGCCAAGATCCTCACGCGCCACGGTCATGCCGGTGTCGGCAAGCAGCGTGCGGGCGCGGGCCAGGTGCTGGTCGAGCTCCTCCAGAGGCCGGCCCGGCATTCCCGCAGGCTGCTCCTGGAGGTCGGCGAGGACCTGCAGGCTCAGATGATGCTCGCCCATGACGAACTCGTTACTGGTGAGCGCATCGAGCGCCTGGGCGAGCTCCGCGGCCTGCGACACCGCGAAATCCCCGGCATTGGCCATGCGGTTGATCTGGCGCGTCAGCAGCTGCTGGCTGCTCGCCTTGGAGAGAAAGACGAACGACTGCGTGAGCACGAAGGAAAACGGCGCCGCGAGCAGCGCATCGAGCATGCCCGGGACACTCGGCGTCGGGTACTCCTTGATGCCGAGCATCGCGCCGGCGCGCGTGCCGGTGAGCATCCGGTACTCGATCACTTCGTTGCCGAAGTACAGCCGGGCCGTGCCGAGAGCGCCCGCCACCGGCCCGCGCGGCAGCGGCACGCGCCGCCGCTCGCCGCTGACGAGGAGCGCCAGAAACTCCAGCGGCTCCGAATACCAGCGCTCCTCGTCGCGGTAGCAGGAAAGCGGCTGCGGCTCATAGCGGGCGAGCGCCGCACACAGCGTCCGCCCGAGCCGCGCACACACCTCCAACGCTTCGCTCAGCTCGCGCGCCTGATCGGCGGGGCGCGCCGAGACCAGCATGCGCGCGAGAAGATGCGTCGCGCGTCCGGGCGTCGGACGGTAGAGCACCGCCAGGTAGAGCTCATTGACCATGAGACGCTCGCCGCTGAGACGCCGCAGGTACTTGCCGCGCAGCCGGCTCGCGAACCCCGGGCCGGGCGGCTCCGTCGCACCGATCGGCTCGCGGCGGCGCACCACGTGGGTCCACAGCGCGAGCCCCGGTTCGGCGAGGTTGCGCCAGAGCACATTGAGCCGCTCATGCCAGCCATTGATCTGAAGCGCATCGGCGCTCTCGAAGCTCTGGCCGCCGAGCCGAAACACCTGCAGGTACTCCCCGTTGCGAGTCCTGAGCACCCCCGGGGCAACGTGCGCGCTGTAGGGGACGTGCCGCTGCACCTCGAGCTCCCGGCCGAGCGCCCCTGCCGTGCGTCTCAGCATGCGCGCCGCTCCACCACGCGCTCGCACCAGCACAGCACCTCGCGCGCGCGCCGGCGCCCCTTGCGGTCCGGCAGGTCGAGCGCGAGCGCGCTGTAGCTCACCGCGCCCCACATGAACCGGTTGCCGAGCAGCGCCGCGATGCGGGTGCGAGCCGCCAGCAGCAGAAGATCGAAATAGCGGGCATCGCGCGCGCACAGCAGCGCGCTCAGCCCGTGGATCGGCAAGGCGAGCAGCAGCGTCAGGAGGTTGCGCGTGAGCAGGAACACCTCGAGCGTGAAGACGAGATTGAACAGCAGCGCGCTGTAGGTCACGCCCCAGCGCATCGGCGGGCGAGTCGCGCCCACGAACAGAGGATCGGCGGTGAGGGCGGCGGCTGAGCGGCTCATCATGCGCGCCTTCAGACTCCAAACATCCCGCGCACCCACGCGACGATCTGGGGGGCGCCGAAGGCGATCGCAATTCCGAGTATCGCGGCGATGCACCAACCCCAGGAAATGCGGTTCGCCATGGCCATCGCTCCCAGGACCATCACCAGAATCACCGCGACCGGCGTGAGCCAGGCGAGAATGTTGCTCTCGAGGGCGGTCGCGCCGGTGAGAAAGGGCGATGCCTGCGCCACGGCCAGCGCCGGCATCGCGGCAGCGGCGAGCAGGAACACCCCGAGCACGATGCGCAAGCGCGCGCGACCGTTCACGTGACGATTCATACGCTGATCTCCCGATGGGCCTGACATCCGCAACTGCGCTCAGGCGGCCGCTGCCGCGGCCTCATGCCTCACCGGCACCGGCCTGCCCGCACGATGCGGGCGGCTCGGGCGCCTGCGTCCCCCGCGCCAGCTCCTCGCGCTTGCTTTTGCCGGGCGCCCCGAACCGAAAGCCCTGCACGACGTACGCGTAGTCGTAGCGGCGCTCGCCCTGGCGGTCGACCCAGTTGTCCGCCCGCACCTGCGCCTCGAGGATGAGCTGATCGCCCTTGGATGCGTTGCGCGCGATGGCTTCGCCGAGCGCTCCGAACGCGACGAACCAGATGCTGGTGAGCAGCTCGCGCTCCCCACCCTCCTCGTCCCGGCCGGCGTAGTCGTGACCGATCAGGCAGAACCGCGCGTACATCCGCTCGCCCTTGACGATGAGTTCCGGATCGCGCGAGAGATTGCCGATCGCAGTGAGCGTGAAGCTGTTCATGCGGGGTCCTCGGTGTGTCGGTGCGCCACCTCAGCGTGCGATCAGTCTAGGCAGGCGGCCCGCGTTTGGAATTGCATTAGGATGCGCATTTGGGCACAAATTCGCCTCAGGCCTGCGGCGCGCACCGCAGCGTGCGTATGCTTCGGTCCCGGCGCCGCATACAACCGGAGACCGGCCTGATGAGCACGACACCAGAGGACCAGAGCGAGGCGATCGAAGCGTGCATCGATGCTCTCGATGAGAGCATCGCGCTGTTGTCGCATCATCCGCCGCGCGCACTCGCCGCGGCGCTCGCCGTTCATCTGCAGGCGATCATCGCGGTGCTGCATGCCGAGGGCGAATGCAGCGCGGAGCAGATCAGGCAGTGGCTTGAGGAGATCGTGCGCGGCGCCTGCGCCGAGGAGCCGTAGCGCCGATGCACGGCGCAGACGAGCGGCAGCCGCATCACTTGGGAGCGCCCCGCCTCCTGCCCGGGCGCTGCACTCACCTTAGGAGCAGCATGAGCGCTCCGAGAGGCCGCCCCGAGGGCGAGCGGAGCGGCGCATGCGGGCGGCGCTGAATGACGCGCGGGGGTTATCCGGTCACGGGGCAAAAAAAACGGGGTTTACCGCTTGGGGGGGGGGAAGGACGCGGTAAACCCCGATCGCATGCCGCCCCCGTTCGGGGCGGCATGTCCTTTCAAGCGACTACGGCAGAGACTCCAGGTAGTCTGCGACCGCTCGCATCTGCGAGGTGTGCAGCGTCTGCGCCACACCGTGCATGATGGCCACGTTGCGCATATTGCTCTGGAACGACTGCAGCTGCTTCATGATGTATTCGGCATGCTGGCCGGCGAGCCGCGGGAACTGGCTGCTGCCGAGCGCCTCCGGGCCGTGGCAGGCCGCGCACGCCGGCACGCCCTGTGAGGGGATGCCATGCTCGTAGATGTTGCGGCCGCGATCGATCACCGCCGCAGGATGCGGAGTGCCCGGCCCCGGGGTCTGGCTCGAGAAGTACTTCGCCAGCGCGACGATGGTGGCATTGGACAGATCGTTCGCCATGCCCCACATGTATGCCACGGCGTACGGGTCGCCGCGGGTTTCGGCGCGAAACTCCTTCAGCTGCTGCTCGATGTACCAGGCCTTCTGCCCCGCCAGGCGCGGAAACATCGGATTGATGCTGTTGCCGTCGACGCCATGGCAGGTCCCGCAGACTCCGACGGCCAGCTCCGGCGCCTGCTGCGGCGGAGTCGGCGCGCCCTGCGCCCCGCTCGGCAGGCTGCCGAAGGTGAGCGCCGCGCCGGCGGCGGCCAGCAGGCCACGATGCAACCAGACTTTAAGACTATTGATCCTCATGACCCACCTCAGAATGCATACCACAGCATCAATTGCAGCACGTTATTGTCCGAGGCGCTGCGCCCATAACCGTCGTAGTTGCCGTTGCCGCCCATGAACTTGTTGAAGATGACGTACTGGGCCGACAGCTTCACGTTGAGCCAGGGCAGATAATCGGCCTCGATGATCTCGCCGTTGCTGTCCGGCGAGTTGGTCACGCTGCTCTTCAGAGCGTGCGCGGCGCAGTATTGGGTGGCCGAGCCCACCGGGCAGGAGAAGCCATACAGGCCGCTGTCGGAGCTGCCGCTGGTGTTGAACCAGCCGATGATGCCGCCGTACCGGCGCCGGTAGTAATAGCTCGCCCAGAGCTTGGTGACCGCGAGGTTGTCCGACGGGTTCGCCGCGCCGGCGGGCATCGCATGCATGTTCTCATGGATGTAGGTGCCGGCCACGGTGTAGATGTTCTCCTCCCCGACGTGCTGGAACTGGAAGTCACCGGCGACATCGAGATAGGTCGAGGTTGGACCCGTGAGCGGGGCTCCGCCGCCCGGATACACGTGGAAGTCCTCGCCGTAGGTGCCGACCTCGAGCGCGTTCGCGTTCCAGTCGTACTCGTACGCAAGGCGCCAGTAGGGCGAGAAGCCCGCGAGCACGGAGCTGTCGGAGCTGTCGAGCGGCGCGACCGCGCCCGGCTGGAACGAGCGGTAGCCGCCGAACTCGACGTACAGCGATTCATCATAGAACGCGTACGCGGTCAGACCCGCCACCAGCTGTCCGAACGCCTCGTCGATCTGCACGTCCGCCGGGCCAATCGGCGTGCCGGAGACCGCGACATTGCTGTGCGAGAACGGGTAGCCCCATGCCGGGGTGGTGTTCCACAGGTCCTGCACCGTCGGATTGTTGTTGAGCGACAGTCCGTAGGTCAGGGTGTTCTTGCCCGGCAGCACGGCGAGCTTCGCAAAGCGCACGTCGGTGTTGTCGATGCTCAGGTGATCGGCCTTGCCGTCATACGTGAGCTGGGAAAAGATGCCGAGGTGCGGGGCGATGCGGCCTGCGTAGAACAGGCTCAGCTGGCGTGGAAACTCGACCGTGCCGTTCTGCGCGTTGCCGCCGGCCGGATCGGGCTTCGCCTTGCTGAGCTGGCTGTAGGAAGTCTGCATCATGACCGACAGCGTCGGGGTCTTCGACAGCGACAGCAGCTGCTGGCGCGTGCTGCTCACCGCTCGCACCTGCTGCAGATTGTCGAGCACGTAGCCGTTGGCCTTGAACACGCGCCCAAAGTGCGTCAGCTCCGGAAAGACAGTGTGGCACGCCGCGCAGGCCATACCTGTCTGTCGCGAGAAGCTCGGCACCGCTTGCGCAGCTGGGGCGAGCAGCACACCGGCCGCCACCACTGCCATTGCAAGCTGGAATCTCGTCGTAAGTCGCATCTCCGTCCTCCCAATCCGCCACCTCGAGCGGAAACGGGCGCAGGATACGTAACTGATGCACTCACGCGGTAGGCGCAAAGTCCCAAATCATGTTTCGCAAAACCGAAGGGTGAGCCGATGAAATTGGCAAAAGTCAGTTTTCGGTGCAAATCTCCTGCGGCGACTACGGACGCATCGGCGGGTGCGGTCTGCCCATACGCTGCGGCTGCGCGGGCGAGGGGTGATACGCCGGCGGCGGTGGCGGCGATGCAACGCGCGGCGCGAACCTGGGCATCATCGGCCGGTACATCGGCGGCGGCGAGCGCGGAGGCGCGTATTGACGCGGGGCTGCGAATGAGGGCCTCGAGCGCGGCGGCGCGAAACTCGGCTGCGCGCGATACATCGGCGGCGCAGGCTGGACGGTGCGCCACCGCGACTGCGGCTGGGGCTGCCTGATGCGGTAGCGCGGCACGGTGTGCCCCGGCGCGATGCGGGGCACGGGCGCGCGCGGCTGCCAGAGCGGATGATTGCCCCGATCGCCCGGCGATTGCGCCCAGCCCGGCCGGTCGGCTCGGTACTGCGGCGCGCGCGCAAGCGGCGGCCGTTGCATCCCGAGCCGCGCTCTCGGGGGGCTCGAGCGCATCGGGCCCGCCTGGCCCGTGAATGCGCCGCGCAGACGTCCCTGCTCGGACGCCGGCGCCGCGGTGCGGATGTCCGGCGCCAGGCGCACCGCGCCAGCCGGTGTGTTCGGCCGAAAGCGCGCCCACTGCAGCGCGGCCAGAGGCCGTCCGCGGTTGGCACGGATCACGGCCTGCTGGCGCGCAAAGGGAACCGGTGCGCGCGCCGGCAGCAGCCGCGCGACCACCGGGCGGTAGGTCAACTGGCGCGGCGGCACGTTCGCGTTGCGCATGCGGGCGCCGAACACGCTCGAGCGGGACGGGGTCACCGCAGGGGTCTCGGGGCTGAAGCGCGCCCTCAACATGCCGCGTCGCGTGAAGACCACACGCTGCGCATCGGCGGGCTGCGATGCGCTGAACACCGCGCGCGGAACGGCAGTGACCGCGCCGCGGATGCGCTGATTGGCGTAGGTCAGGCCGGCGCCGCCGCGGCGCAACGCCGCGCTGACCACGGTGCGGCTCAGATCGCGCGAATTGGTGAGATTGATGTCGCGGACGTACGCGCCGCTCGCCGCGTAGCCCGGCAGGTACACATCCCTCGGCCCGAGCGGCAGCCAGCCGATCTGCCCGCCGCGATGCGGCCCCGGAATCGGCCGTGGGCTCGGCAGCGGCCGCGGGCGCGGCCCGCGGAACCCGCCGCCATGCGTCCACGCCACCAGCGCCGGCGCATAGACCGGCTGCACGCCGCGCGGCCCCGGAACCCAACACCAGGCGTTGTGCCAGTACGCCCAGCGGCCGTAGTGAAACGGCGCGAACCCCCAGGGCTCATCGTCCACCCAGGTCCAGCCCCAGGGGAAGATCCACACCCAGTGGCCGAAGCGATACGGCGCCCAGCCGGCCACCACGTTGGGGAACCATGCGTAGCCCCACTGCGGCGTGTCCTGCCAGCTGCCGTAGGTCTCCAGGTCGTAGGTCCCGACCATCTCAGGAGAGACATACCGCGAGAGCTCGGCGGCGGCCTGGGCTTCCTCCCGGTCACGGGACATCGACCACGCTTCGAGCGCATCGGGCAGGCCGAGCGTCGCGTAGGCGACGTTGAGCGCCGTGCTGCCGCGGAAGGTGGCGCTCTGCTGCGCGGCGATCTGAAAGGTCTGACCGCCGCCGCTCGCGAGCGCGGCACCCCGGATCACTTCGACGACCGTGAGATCGCCTGCCGCATTGACGTGCACCTGATACGTCCCGGGCTCCTCGAGCGACAGGGCGAGATTCGGGGTGTCGACCTCATCCTGCTCGCCGGCCGAGAGCGTGCGCACATGCACGATCATTGTGCCGGCGGTGAGCTGCATCTGCGCGGTCTGCGCATCGAGGTTGAGGAAGGAGAATCCGCTGCGGCTGCCGAGCCGCACCACGGCATCCCCGATCTGAATCTCGGCGCGCGAATCCCAGTCCGTCCAGATGCGATCCCCGATCGTCACCGGCCGGTTCAGCTCGGCGGCCGCCCAGTTCTGCGTGCCGGCCGGCTCGAACGACACGCTGCCGCCGATGTAGCTCAGACGCCCCACGCGGGCCGGCGGGCTCTCCTGGGCAAAGGCCGCCCCGACCGCCCCTGCGAAGAGCAGCGCGGCCAGCACGCCCAGCATCCAAAATCGGCGGATTCTCATCACGTTGCCCCGCATCGTGCGGACGGCTGCGCCCCAGGCGCCGCAGCAGCGCACTGTGCCTCACCCCCGAAGCCGATTATGGCACGGGACCCAGCGGGCGGGCGGCCCGAACCGTCGGGGAGGACTCAGCCCGCCGGGGCGCGCTGCGATGCGCCTCTCAAATTGAGCCAGCCGCCCGTACGCCGCCGGGCGGCCACCGCCCGTCCATGGCGAAACTCCACCGCCCAGACGCCGCTCAGCGGCCAGACCCGGTATTCGTACTCGAGTGTGCCCTCGCCCACTGCCGCCCGCTCGTCGGGCCGCCCGAGCCGCCTCTGCACCTGAGGCTGCGTCTGTCCGCCGCGCAGGCGCGCAAATGCCGCATCGAGCGCGGCGGCGCGCGAGAACACGAACATCGCCGGGCCGATGAGCACGAGCGCCACGGCGAGCGCGGCAAGCACGATGCGCTGCATGATCTTGCGTAGAATTTCCGCTGTGACCGCGGCCATCGTACAGGAACTGCGCATCTACCCGGTGAAGTCCGCCCAGGGCATCCGGCTCGCGCGCTCGCGCCTGGCGGCGACGGGTCTCGCGTGGGACCGGCACTGGATGATCACCCGTCCCGACGGCACGTTCCTCACGCAGCGCACGCATCCGGCGCTCGCGCGCATCGCCGTCACGCTCACCCCGCAGGCGCTGCAGCTCGAGAGCGAAGGCCGCGAGCCGCTGCGGCTGTCTCTGCAGCCTCGGGGCATCCCGCGCGAGGTAAAGATCTGGAAGGACGCCTGCGGGGGGCTCGATCAGGGCGATGCGGCCGCCGCCTGGGTGAGCGAGGTGCTCGCAGAAAGCGTGCGCGTGGTTCGCGCCCCGGCGGCATCGGCGCGGCGCGCCGATCCGCGCTACGCCGGCGCGCACCGCGCGCCGCTTGCCTTTCCCGACGGCTATCCGCTGCTGGTGTGCAACCAGGCCTCGCTCGATGCGTTGAACGAGCGTCTCGGCGCCGTATTGCCCATGGAGCGGTTTCGTCCCAATATCGTCCTCACCGGCCTCGATCCCTTCGCCGAAGACCGCATCGAGACACTGCACATCGGGTCCGTGCGGCTGCGGCTGGTCAAGCCCTGCACCCGCTGCGTCATCCCCTCCCGCGATCAGCGCACCGGGATCGCCGACATCGATCCTCTGCCGGTGCTGCGCACGTTCCGCTACGACCCGGCGCTGCGCGGAGTCACCTTCGGGGTCAATGCGCTCATCGAGGCCGGTTGCGGCGAGCTCATCGAGCGCGGCGACGCCTGTCGCTGTGAGCCCGCAGCGGGCTGATGGGACAGAGCCGCTCGTGCGGCACGCCTCAACGGCAGCGCCCGGCGTCGCCTCGCGCCGACGCGGGACGCCCGATCCGGCACGGTGTTTGCTGAGCGCGCACGAAACGCAATAAGGGTCTTTGGCGGCTTGCCAAACCTGCCGGTACAGTATCCTGGGCTGACTCGGGGTGCGACATGAGGCCACCAGGACGCAAGCGGGGAAAGCACTCGACCGACCGTTGGATCGGCAGGAACGGGCGGCCGCCGCGCGGTATCGCTCCGGGACGCATTGCGTGAGAGGCGCGTGCGGCGGCTCCAGAGACGCCCGCGCGCTGCTCGCAGCGGCCGCAGCCCTCGCGCTGCCGTGGCTCGCGCCGAGCGCGCTCGCCGGCACGGCCTCGCCCGCCGCCGCCCACGCGCACTCCGCGCCGGCTCACGCCGGTCCGAAGCGCGCCTCGCACGCGCTTCCCTCGGATGCCGCACTCGAGCGCAGCGGCGCGGTGATCGGCCAGATCATCATCCACAACAAGAACATCTTCAATCTGAAGGACCCCAAGGACGACAACGCGCTCTTTCGCCTCGCCAACCGCCTGCACCGGCGCACCCGCAAGAGCCTCATCCGCCAGCAGCTCCTGTTCCACAGCGGCGAGCGCTTCTCGGCGCATCTGCTCGCCGAATCGGCGCGCATTCTGCGCGCCGACCCGTACTTCTACGACGCCTCCATCCGGCCGATCCGCTATCACGACGGCAAGGTCGATGTGCTCGTGACCACGCACGATGTCTGGACGCTGAACCCCGGCATCGACTTCTCGCGCAGCGGCGGCAAGAGCACCACCGGGGTGCAGCTCGAGGACCTCAACGCGCTCGGCACCGGCACGGACATCTCCCTGAAGCATCTGCACTCGGTCGATCGCAGCGAGTCGGACGTCGCGGTCTCGAATCAGCATGCCTTCGGCACCTGGACGAGCATCGCCGCCACTTATGGCAACTTGAGCGACGGGCGCATGCGCCAGCTCATCGTCGAGCGGCCCTTCTATGCGCTCGAGACCCGCCGCGCCGGAGGCATCTCCCTCACCGATATGACCTTCGATCAGCCGCTCTACGACCTCGGTCAGATCATCGACCGCTTCTCCGAGCACAGCCGCTTTCTGCAGGGCTACGTCGGCTTCTCGCGCGGACTGGTGAACGGGTGGGCGAAGCGCCTGAGCCTCGGGTGGGCCGACGATGAGCACCGGTTCGCGCCGAGCAGGCTCTGGAGCGGCGCGACGGTGCTGCCGGCGGACCGCCGGTTCGTCTATCCGTGGGTGCGGGTCGATCTGGTGCAGGACCAGTACGCCAAGCTGCACAACCACAACCAGATCCACCGCACCGAAGACTTCGACCTCGGCGCGTACTTCACCGGCCAGGTGGGCTGGGCGGACACCGCGTTCGGCTCGAGCCAGGACGCTCTGCCGTTCTCGTTCACCGCCGGCGACGGCTACGCCCTGCCGCACGGGGACACGCTGCTCGTCTCGAGCAGCTTCACGGGGCGGATCCAGCACGGCACGCTCGAGAACGGCGTGCTGAGTGCGAACGTGGTGAACTTCGCGGAGCAGAACTCGCACTGGCTGCTGTACACCGCCGTCAGCGCCACCGCCGGGCGGCGGCTCACGCTCGACAATCAGATCCTGCTCGGCGGGGACAGCGGGCTGCGCGGCTATCCGCTGCGCTACCAGGACGGCACGGCGCGCGCGCTGTTCACCATC
>JAJYUL010000023.1 GCA_021792555.1 Pseudomonadota bacterium | reverse complement strand
GAAACTGCGCCCGCTCCCCAGCCCCGCGCTCAAGCACCACCTCAGCCCCCGCACGCGTGAGCTTCTCGGCCACTTCGGGCACCAGACTGACGCGCGTCTCGCCCTCGGCGGTCTCGCGCAGCGCGCCGATTATGATTGTCATCTATGGCCCTTTCGGAAACGGCGTGCGCCCGGCACGCCGGCTCTCGGTCATTTTCACTCTACCCTACACGGTGCCGCATTGAACTCAAGCATAATCTTGCCTTATCTTATAACCGGCCATGATAGGCATAGACTTCGAGCGGGCCGATCGCGGTTCGAGCGATGACCTGCGGATCGTCCCGGCGGGGACGGTGCGCGGGCTCTCCCAGCTTGTGCTGCGTACGGATGTCTCGGGTATGCCGCTCGAGTGGATCGATTACAAGGAGGCGGCCCGGCTCTACACCCAGGAGCAGGTCGCCTATACCTGCGGCAGCCGTCTGTACACGCTGTTCGGGGGGGTGAATGCCCTGACCGGCCGGCGGACCGTGCTCGAGATCAATTCCATCGTCGCCACGATCGGCCACACCGGCAACCCCGGCACCACGCGCCACGACTACGTGCCCCCGCTGAACAACCAGACGCTGTTCCGGCGCGATGCGCACATCTGCATGTACTGCGGCGTGCGGTTCCCGACCCGCGAGCTCTCGCGCGATCACATCCGGCCGTTCAGCCAGGGCGGGATCGATACCTGGACCAACGTGGTGACCGCGTGCCGGCGCTGCAACAATCAGAAGGCCTCGCGCACCCCGGAGCAGGCCAAGATGCAGCTCATCGCCGTGCCGTTCACCCCGACCTATGCCGAGTACGTCTTCCTCAAGGGGCGGCGCGTGCTCGCCGATCAGATGCAATACCTGCTGGCGCACTTCCCGCGCTCGAGCCCCCTGCATGAGCGCATCCAGCGCTGGTTGAGCTGATCCGCCGGCCGGGGCGGCGGCCGCGCACGACACGGAATCGCGCATTTTGCTGTATCTCATCGACGCCTCGGTCTACGTCTTTCGCGCCTACTATTCCCCGCTGCCCGAGATGCTCGATGCCGAGCGGCGGCCGGTGCACGCGGTGTTCGGCTTTGCGCGCTTCCTCGGCGACCTGCTCGAGCGGACCCGGCCGCAGTACGTGGCGGTGGCCTTCGACCGGCGCCTCGCCACCTCGTACCGCAACGAGATCTATCCGCCCTACAAGGCCAATCGCGAGCCGGCGCCGCCGGATCTCGCGGCGCAGTTCGATTACTGCCGGGAGCTGTGCGCGCGGCTCGGGCTCGCGGTGTACGTCGATCCGCACTATGAGGCCGACGACCTCATCGGCACGCTCGCCGAGCAGATGCGCCGCCACGCCGTGCACTCGGCGTTCATCACCCGCGACAAGGACCTCGCCCAGCTGGTGCGCGACGGGGATCTGTACTGGGACTTCGGCGCGCGCGGCCAGCTCGGCTACCGCGACGTCGAGCGGCACTTCGGGGTGGCGCCCGAGCGGTTCGCCGATTACCTCGCGCTCACCGGCGATGCCTCGGACAACATTCCGGGCGTCCCGGGAGTCGGCCCGAAGACCGCCGCGGCGCTGATGCGCGCCTTCGGCTCCATCGATGAGCTGTATGCCGGTCTGGGCCGGGTGTCCGCGCTCGGGCTGCGCGGCGGGCGGGAGCTGCGCGAGCGGCTGCGCGAGCACCGCGACGCGGTGTATCTGGCGCGGCGCCTGACGCGCATCGTGTGCGACATGCCGCTCGAGGCGACGCCGGCGGACCTGCGCCCGCGCGTTCCGGATCTCGCGGCGCTCGCAGCGCTGTACGACCGCCTCGGCTTCGGCCCGCTGCTGCGCCGCCAGGGCGAGCGCCTTGCGGCGCTCGCCTCAGGCAGCGGCGCGCCGCCCGCGGCGGGCGGCATTGGTCTGGCATGATTTCGCGCGCGCTTCGGCTATGCTCGGCGCTCAGCGACAGGAACCCTAGGGGGCTACCATGGCGAGCAAGAACATCGAGTCCGTCCTGCACGAAGAGCGCACATTCCATCCGCCCGCGGAGTTCAGTGCGCGCGCGCGGCTGAAGGCGGCGGATCTCGAGAGCTTGCGGCGGCATGCGGAGTCGGACTACACGGGTTTCTGGGCGCAGCTGGCGCGCCAGGAGATCGTCTGGCACAAGCCCTTCACGGTGACGCTCGAGGAGGCTGCGGCGCCGAACTACCGCTGGTTCACCGACGGGCAGCTCAACGTGTCGTTCAATTGTCTGGACGTGCACCTCGCCGAGCGCGGTCACAAGCCGGCGATCATCTTCGAGGGCGAGCCCGGCGACGTGCGGCGCATCAGCTACCAGGAGCTGCACGCCGAGGTGTGCCGCTGCGCCAATGCGCTGAAGGCGCTCGGCGTGCAGCACGGCGACCGCGTCGCCATCTACATGCCGCTCGTGCCCGAGATCATCGTGGCCATGCACGCGTGCAACCGGATCGGCGCGATCCATTCGGTGGTGTTCGGCGGCTTCTCGGCGCCGGCGTTGAAGGACCGGATCGAAGACACCGGGGCCAAAGTGCTGATCACGGCCGACGGCGGCTGGCGCGGCGGCCATGCGATCGAGCTGAAGGCGGCGGCGGACAAGGCGCTGGCCGCGGGCTGCCCGAGCATCAAACACGTCATCGTCCTGAAGCGCACCGGCCGGCCGATCGCCATGGAGCCGGGCCGCGATCTGTGGTGGCACGAGGCGCTCGCGGGGCACTCGAGCGCATGCGAGCCGGAGTGGGTCGATGCCGAGCATCCGCTTTACCTGCTGTACACCTCGGGCTCCACCGGCAAGCCCAAGGGCATCCAGCACGCCAGCGCCGGTTTCCTGCTCGGCGCGAAGCTGACGACCCAGTGGGTCTTCGATCTGCGCGAGGACGATGTGTTCTGGTGCACCGCGGATGCCGGCTGGGTGACCGGACACAGTTATCTCGCCTACGGGCCGCTTGCGGCAGGGGCGACCGTGGTGATGTACGAAGGCGCACCGACCTATCCCGACGGCGGGCGCTTCTGGAAGATCTGTCAGGATCACGGCGTGAGCGTGTTCTACACCGCGCCGACGGCGATCCGCGCCCTGATGAAGCTCGGCGACCAGGTGCCGGCGCGCTACGACTTGTCGCGCCTGCGTCTGCTCGGCAGCGTCGGCGAGCCGATCAATCCGGAAGCGTGGGTCTGGTATTACCGCACGATCGGGGGCGGGCGCTGCCCCATCGTGGACACCTGGTGGCAGACGGAGACCGGCGCCATCATGATCTCGCCCCTGCCCGGCATCACCCCCGCCAAGCCCGGCTCGTGCACCCTGCCGCTGCCGGGCATCGAGGCGGACATCGTGGACGATCACGGCGAGCCGGTGACCCGAGCGGACGCCGGGGGCTATCTGGTGATCAAGAAGCCCTGGCCGTCGATGCTGCGCACGATCTGGCGCAACAACGACCGCTATCTGGCCGCGTATTGGGAGAAATTCCGCAACCGCTATTATGTCGCCGGCGACAGCGCCCACCGCGACAAGGACGGTTACTTCTGGATCATGGGGCGGATCGATGATGTGTTGAACGTCGCCGGTCACCGGCTCGGCACGATGGAGATCGAGTCGGCCCTCGTGGCGCACCGCCGTGTCGCCGAGGCGGCGGTCGTCGGCAGGCCGCACGAGGTCAAGGGCGAGTCGGTGTTTGCCTACGTGGTCTGCCGCGGCGCACGCCCCAAGGACACGGCCCATCTGGCGCAGCAGCTGCGCGAGTGGGTCGGACAGCAGCTCGGGCCGATCGCCAAGCCCGATGAGATCCGCTTCGCTGACAACCTGCCGAAGACCCGCTCGGGCAAGATCATGCGCCGCCTGCTGCGCTCGATCGCGCGCGGGGAAGACATTGCGCAGGACGTCTCCACGCTGGAGAACCCCGCCATCCTCGATCAGCTGCGCGGCGTGGACACATCCGCCTCCGCGGCGGCGCCGGCCAAACCGCCGGCGGCGCGCGCGCCGCGGCCCGCCGGCGGCAAGCGAGCCGCGCCCGGGCGTGGCCGCAAGCCCACGCGGCCGGCCGTGCGGCGCGCCGGCGCTGCAGCGAAGCCCGCCGGCTCGAAGCGTCCGGCGACACGGGCCGCCGCCGGCAAGCCGCAGCCGGCGCAGCGCCGCCGCGTGAAGAGCAAGGCGGCCAAGCGTCCGAAGAGCAAGGTGGCGGCCAAACGAGGCCGTGCGCAGCCGGCGAAGCGCCCTGCCAAGCAGACCACGCGCGTCCCGAAGCGTCGCGCCACGGTCTCTCGTGGGAAGGCCAAGGCGCCGAAGCGCCCGGCTGTGCGTGCCGCGGCGCGCCGCGTGACACGTGCCCGGCGGCCGGCTTCGCCCCCGCGCCGCAGGCACTGACGGAGGAGCCGCGCGGCTTACGGCGAGCGGCGCTTCAGCGGCTCGTAGCGCCGCTCGCCCGTGACCGGATCGTACAGGACCTCCATGGGCTCGCCCGTGGAGGGATCCTCGAAGCACTCGCCGGTGTGCTCCCACCGCGCCGCGGGCGGCAGCCGCTTGCGGTAGCGCCAGCGCTCGAAGAGGGTGCCGAGGATGCCCAACACGCCGAGAGCGAGCAGCTCCGCACCCCGCGCCAAATTTCCTGTGAGCAGCGCGCCCGCCCCGCTCAGGGCGAGCAGCGCGGCGAGCACCACGAGCGCGAGGCGTAACGTCAAGGGGCGGGCTCGATCACCACGGCCGTGCCATAGGCGACGATTTCGCTCATGGTCTGGCCGATCTCGGACGAATCGAAGCGCATCATGACCACGGCGTTGGCCTGCATCAGCGTGGCGTTCTTGACCATGCGGTCGACCGCGTGCCGGCGCGCCTCTTCGAGCAGCTGGGTGTACTCGGAGATCTCCCCGCCGGCGAGTGAGCGCAGCCCCGCCATCAGATTGCCGGCGAGGCCGCGGCTGCGCACCACGACGCCGAACACCTGACCCTTGACGGCCGTGACCCGGTACCCGGGAACGTTCTCGGTGGTGACGATCAGCATCGGCGGTGTCTCCTGTGTTGGCGAACCCCGCGCCTCCGGGGCGCCGGCGCGCGCGTCATGGTAACACCGGGCGCCGCCCGGCAGCCTGCGCGCGAGCATTCCAAAAATGCACGTTTCGGGCACAAATGGCCCCTGGCGCCGGGCCGGGCCGCGGGCCTAATCTCGCCGCGACCCTCAACCGGGGGCGCCCCGGCCGGCGCCCGCCGGCGGGGCGGCAGGCGGGAGCGGCGCGCATGGGCGAGATCATTCAGGTCACCTTGGGTCCGCAACGGGACTGGGAGCTCGCGCGTGCCCAGTGGGCCGAGGGGCTGGCGACCGTCGGCGCACTGTTCGGGGACGACGAATCGCTGATGCGCGCCAAGGCGCACTGCCTCTATCGTGTGCTGCGGCGCATCGTCGAGGACGTTCCGGCGGTGCGCGTAAGCGCCACCGTGCCGGATGATCTGCCGGCCGAGCAGGTGTCACTGCTCACGAGCGCCATGCGCGATGCGGCGCTGAAGGGTATCGAGGCCAGCACCTGCCACGCCGTGCGGGTGCTCACCGCCGCGATCTACGACCTGTGCACCTCCAAGCTCGGCGCGAAGCCTTCCTGAGCGCCGCTCAGCGCGCCGCGGGCGCCATGCGCAGCGCGAAGCGCACCGTGACCGCGTTGCCAAGCCACTCGGTGGCGCGCCACTCGCCCCGGCCGACGCCGAAATCGAGCCGTTCGAGCACGGTCGAGCCTTCGAGCAACCCCACGCGGCGACCGCCGGTCTCGACGATCCGCCAGGTGAAGGGCACCGAGACCGTCCGGGTGACGCCGCGCAGCGTGAGCGGCCCGGTGGCCAGATAACCGCTCGATGTCCGCTGCAGGCGCGTCGCCGTGAAGCGCGCCTGCGGATAGCGCGCAACATCGAAGAAGTCCCGCCCGCCGAGGATGCTGTTGCGCTGCGCATCGCCGGTGTCGAACGAGCGCATGTCGATACGCACCGTGAGTGTCTTTGCGCCCGGGTCGAAGCGCACCGTGAATTTCTTGAACCGCCCGTGATTGGCCGCGCCGGCCTGAGTGAAGGTGTAGGTGAGTGTGTTGTGTGCGCCGATCAAGGTGTACACGGGACCCGGGGCGGCGGCATGCGCGATGGCGGATGTAGGCAGCGCGAGCCACGGGATCGTCAGGCGCAGGATGCGGGCAGGGGACATCGATCACTCCTTGATGGTCTCAGGCGCTCCGGCGCGGGCCGGTGCGGTGCCGGGCAGCATGCGGCGCAATGTGTCGTCCTTCAGGACGAAATGGTGTTTGATCGCCGCGGCGACGTGCAGCGCCAGGATCAGTCCCAGCGCGACGGCGAGCGCGATGTGCACGCGTATCATGGCGTGGTAGAGCGGCACGCTGCGCGTGACCAGGTTCGGCAGCTGGAACAGGTTGAACCAGCTGACCGGAAATCCCCGCGCCGAGGACATGATCCAGCCGGTCAACGGCAGGGCAATGAGCAGTCCGTAGAGCGAGGCGTGCGTGAGGCGCGCGAGCCGCCGCTCGTACGGCTTGAGGTTTGCCGGCAGCGCCGGCGCCGGGTGCGACAGACGCCACAGCAGGCGGATCAGCACCAGTGCCAGGATGGTGATGCCGAGCGACTTGTGGCGCGCCAGGGTCGCGAGCTTCGCCATGCTGAGCGGCAGCGCGACGCCGACCAGCCCGAGCGCGACCTGTACGGCGATCAGCGCGGCGATCAGCCAGTGCAGCAATTGGGAGAGCGCACCCCAGCGGGCGGGCGTGTTTCGCAGCATCACGCGGCTAGCTTAGAGCAGCCGGCCGGCAATGTGGAGGGATTACACGGATGTGTCCCGCGGCAGCGCGGCGGGATGCAGCCCCAGCTCGACCTGGGTCCAGCCCTGGCAGTGGCGGGCGATCTGCCCGGCAAGCAGGGCGGCATGTCCGGGGCGGGCGTTGAGCGCCGGCACGTACTCGAATCGCTCGCCGCCGGAGCGCATGAACGCGGCGCGGTTCTCGACGTCGATTTCCTCCAGCGTCTCCAGACAGTCGACCGCGAAGCCCGGACAGATGACCGTGACGTCCTTGATGCCGCGTGCCGGCATGCCGGCGAGCGTCTCGATGGTGTAGGGACGCAGCCACTCGCCCGGCCCGAAGCGCGACTGGAACGTGACGCTCCACTCGCCCTCCTTCAGCAGCAGTTCCTCGGCGAGCAGCCGCGCGGTCTTCTGGCATTTGCAGAAGTACGGGTCGCCCTGATGGAAGTAGCGCTCAGGGATGCCGTGAAAGGAAATCAGCAGATGGCCGGTGCGGCCGCGCGCCTGCCAGTGCTCCACGACGCTCTCGCGCAGCGCTTCGATGTACTCCGGCTGATCGTGGTATTCGGCGATGAAGCGCAGCTCGGGCAGCCAGCGCCACCCGGCGAGCTCGGCGTTGACCTGGTCGTAGACCGCGCCGGTGGTCGCGCCGCAGTACTGCGGGAAAAGCGGCAGCACCACGATGCGCTGCGCGCCTGCGGCGCGCAGCCTCTGCAGCGATTCGGACACGCTCGGGGTGCCGTATAGCATGGCGAACTCGAGCGAGAAGGGCGCCATCATCCGCTGCGCGAGCAGGCTGGCGAGCGCGCCGCGCAGGCGATCGGACTCCTCGCGCAGCGGCGACCCCTGTGTCGACCAGATCTTGCGGTACTTCGGCGCGATGCGCGCCGGCCGCAGCGGCAGGATGAACCCGTAGAGGATCGGCAGCCACAGCGGCCGTGGCAGCTCTACCACCCGCGGATCGCCCAGCATCCGCGCCAGGAAGCGCCGCACGTCGCGCGGTGTCGGGGAGTCGGGCGTGCCGAAGTTGACCGCGAGAATGCCGATGCGCTCGGTCGTATCGCGGTGGAAATCCGGGGAACTGTGGTAGCGCATCTGAGCAAAGATACCGCAGCGAAAGCGGCGACAACCAGTGGGACTGCGGCAAGTCCCTACCCCGCGGGAGGCGCCGCGCCCGCCTCAGGATGCCGCGGTCCGGCCCGGCCGATCGTCTCCCTGCAGGTGCTGCTCGAGGAATTCCAGGGTGCGCCGCCGCGCCAGCGCCGCTGCGGCGGCGTCGTACGAGGGTCGCAGGTCGCAGTTGAAACCGTGGCCGGCGCCTTCGTACACGTGGAAAATTCCGCCCGGGTGCAGGGCGCGAATGCGCGCCACGTCCGCCGGCGGAATGCTCTTGTCCTCGCTGCCGAAGTGATACAGCACCGGGCAGCGCGGCGGGCTGCCGGCGTCGTGCGCGTTGCCGTAGTACACCACCGCGCAGTCGATGCTCAGCAGGCAGGCGGCGCGGTAGGACTGCGCTCCGCCCCAGCAGTATCCGACCGTGGCCACGCGTCCGGCATGCTTCACCACGGCGATCGCCGCGGCGAGGTCCTTCAGCGTCTGTTCCGGCTGCAGCTCCTGCATGTAGCCGCGGCCTTCGTCGATTTCCGCCGGGCTGTAGCCGAGCTCGATGCCGCGGCGGATCCGGTCGAACATGCACGGCGCGATGGCCGTGTAGCCGTCCGCGGCGAATCCGTCGGTGACGGCGCGGATGTGCTGGTTGACCCCGAAGATCTCCTGGATGACCACCACGCCCCCGCGCGCCTTGCCGGCCGGCGCCGCGAGATAGGCCTGGAACTGGTGCCCGTCGCGGGCCATGAGAGTGGTGAATTCGCCCATAGGATGCTCAACCTTCGAAATCGTGCGGGTCGGCCGCAGCAGCGCAGAATATCGCGCCGGGGGCGGCCGCGGAAGCAGCGCCGCTCTGCGGGCGCAGGCGCTTTGGCGCCCCGCGTGCGGCCCATGATAGCCTAGCCGGCGGATCGGGGCGCAGGGCGTCCCGCGGGAGGGGATCATGCTCGTCGGCTCAGCCGTACGGCGCGTCGCCATCGTGGGCGGCATCCGCATACCGTTCGCCAGGGCCCATACCGCCTACTCGAGCGTGGGCAATCCGGACATGCTCACCGCGGTGCTGCGCGCCCTGGTGGAGCGCTTCGGCCTTCAGGGCGTGCGGCTCGGCGACGTCGCGGCAGGCGCCGTGATCAAACACTCGAAGGACTACAACCTCACGCGCGAGTGCGTGCTCTCCTCGGGACTCGATCCGCACACTCCGGGACTCGATCTGCAGCGCGCCTGCGGCACCAGTCTCGAGGCGGCGATCGCCATCGGCAACAAGATCGCCCTCGGACAGATCGACGTCGGCATCGCCGCGGGTGTCGATACGATCAGCGACCCGCCCGTGGTCTATCCGCGCGCCTACCAGCGGCTGCTGCTGGCGAGCCACCGGGGCAAGCGCCTCGGTGAGCGCCTCGCGCCCTGGCTCGGCCTGCGGCCGCGGCATTTCCGGCCGGTATTCCCCGAGGTGGCCGAGCCGCGCACCGGGCTGTCCATGGGCCAGAGCACCGAACTGATGGTCCAGCGCTGGCGCATCACGCGCGCGGCGCAGGACCAGCTCGCCTACGAGAGCCACATGAAGGCCGCAGCGGCCTGGCGTGAGGGCTTCTACGACGATCTCATCGAGCCGTTCCTCGGGCTGCGCACCGACAACAACGTGCGGCCGGACACCTCCGTCGAGAAGCTCGCGACCCTGCGCGCAAGCTTCGATGCGCGCAACGGCACTCTCACGGCCGGCAACAGCACGCCGCTCACCGACGGGGCAAGCGCGGTGCTGCTCGCCTCCGAGCAGTGGGCCGAGCGGCGCGGGCTTGCGGTGCTCGCCTATCTCGCCTACGGCAAGGTGTGGGCCGTGGACTTCGCCAGCGCTCGCGAGGGGCTGCTCATGGCGCCCGCCTACGCGGTGCCGGCGATGTTGCGCGATGCGAATCTGGCTCTGCAGGAGTTTGATTACTACGACATCCACGAGGCGTTCGCGGCGCAGGTGCTGTGCACGCTCGCGGCGTGGGAATCGCCATCGTTCTGCCGCGAGGCGCTCGGGCTCGATGCACCCCTCGGAGCGATCGACCGGTCGCGTCTGAACGTCAAGGGCGGCAGCCTCGCCATCGGTCATCCGTTCGCGGCCACCGGCACGCGCATCCTCGCGACGCTGGCGAAGCTCCTCGCCACCAATCCCGCCGCGCGGCGCGGCCTGATATCGGTGTGCACGGCCGGCGGGATGGGCGTCACGGCGATTTTGCAGAAGTAACCGCTCCGGCGAGCCGGAGCGGTCATCGAGGGCGCAGCGCGTGCGGCGTGCGCCCGGTGAACAAACACAGACGTGCGCCAGCACGCGGGGAGGACGAATGCGCAAGAGTGCAGAGACTGCCGCATTGACACCGGCGGGCGTGAGCGACCCCGTGCGGGCCGCAGTGGCGCCGCTCGCCGCTGCGCGCGGGCGTGCTTCAGGCGCCGCATGTCGTGGCGGGACGCGGCGGCGCAGCCGCCGGCGGGGAGGAGGGGAACTCTAGAGAGCCTGCATCGAATCGAGAGCAAGTTGCCGGAGAAAGCGCGATGAGTCCTGGCGCCTTCGAGGACAGCAGGAACCTGCGCGAGGAGCTCGGGGGCCTGTTGGCAGAGATGCCGCTGTTCAGCGGGCTGGACCCTGCTGTGCTGTGCGAGATCGCCGCGGCCGCGGAATGGCTGTCGCTGCCGGGCGGCGCGGTGCTGTTTTCCGCCGGCGAGCCGGCCGACGCGCTGTACGTCGTGTTGAGCGGCAGCCTGGCGGTGCTGACCGCCGGCGGGCGGGTGCAGGGCCGCTTCCTTGCCCGGCTGGCCGCCGGCGATACGGTCGGGGAGATGGGGCTGATCTCCGGTCATCCGCGCACCGCGAACGTCGTGGCATTACGGAACACCGAGCTGGCGCGCATTTCCAGCCGCGCGTTCAACGAGGTGTTGCGGCGCGAGCCGGAAGCGATGTGGCGCATCGCGCAGCTGATGGTCAAGCGCCTCGAGCGCATGGACAGCCCGCCGCGCGCGCACGTGCGCGGCGCCTGCACGTTCACGGTTCTGCCGCAGAGCCTGGAAGTCGACTTCGCCGGCTTTTCCACCTCGCTGGTCAAGGCGCTCGGCCAGTTCGGGCGCACCGAGCTGGTGTGGAACGTGCGCGGCGGCAACCACACCAGCCAGTGGTTCAACAACATCGAGTCGGTGAACGACTTCGTGGTGTACGTGGCCGAGCCCACGCCCAACCGCTGGACCAAGCTTTGCGAGCGGCAGGCCGATGCTCTGCTGCTGCTCGCGCGCGCCGAGAGCCCCGCGGGCAGCTGGGCGGCCCTGCGCTGGCCGCACGACCACAGCCTCACGCCGCAGCGCTGGGAGCTGGTTCTGGCCCACGACAGCGGCATCGAGACCGGGGCAGCGGCCCGCTGGCTCGCGAATCTGCCGGACATTCCCCACCATCACGTGCAGTCCCCGGCCGACTACGCACGCCTCGCCCGCATGCTCACCGGGCGGGCCGTCGGGCTCGTGCTCTCCGGCGGCGGCGCGCGCGGCTTTGCGCACATCGGCGCGGTCAAGGCGCTGCAGGAGGCGGGCATCCCCATCGATCTGCTCGGCGGCACGAGCATGGGCGCAATTCTCGGCGCCGGCATCGCCGCGCGCTGGAGCGTGCAGGAGCTCACCGAGCGGTTCCGCCACTACTTCGTCGAGTGCCGGCCGCTGCGCGATTACACGCTGCCGTTCGTGTCTCTGGTCTCGGGGCACAAGGTGAGCCGCATGCTCTTCGAGGCATTCGCAGAGCTGGCGATCGAGGACCTGCCGCTCGCCTTCTTCTGCGTCTCCTCGAATCTCACCGCAGGGCACGTGCACGTGCACCGGCGCGGAGAGCTGTGGCGGGCGCTGCGCGCCTCGGTGTCGGTTCCCGGCGTGCTGCCGCCGGTGTTCCACGACGGCGACGTGCTGGTCGACGGCGGCGCCATGAACAATCTTCCGGTCGACATCATGCTCGAGCTCGGGCGCGGCCCGGTCATCGGTTGCGACGCCGGCACCGACCGCGCCTTCGCCACGCACGGTGACGACATCGACGTGCCGCTGCCGTGGCAGCTGATGCGCTGGATCAAGACCCGGCGCCAGCTGCCCAACATCTTTCAGATCCTCTGGCGTACCGGCATGGTCAACAGTTCAGCGCTCTCGGCCGCGCAGCGCGACCGGACCGATCTGCTGCTGCGCCCCCCGCTGGCCGAGATCGACATGCTCAACTGGAAGGCTTTCGAGCGGGCCATCCAGGCCGGCTACGACTACACCGCGCGGCGCATCGATGATTTGCCGAGCGACTCCCCGCTGTGGCGCAGTGCCGGGATGATCGGCGGCTAGGGGCGCGCCGAGGCGTTTTGCGCGGGCTTGCAGGGGGGGCGGGAGAGGCTGTACAGTTATCCAGCTCTCTGCCGCTGGAGCCTGCCATGATCACCCTGTTTCACCACCCCCAATCCCGTTCCACGCGCTTCATCTTTCTGCTCGAGGAGCTCGGGGTTCCATACGAGATCCACCGCGTCGACATCCGCAAGCGCGACGGGACGGGCGCTGTGGATCCGGCCAATCCGCATCCGCACGGCAAGGTGCCCGCGATCCGCGACGGCGGCACGCTGGTGTTTGAATCGACCGCCATCGCGCTGTATCTGACCGATCGGTTTTCCGAGCGCGGACTGGGGCCGCAGGTGGGCGAGGCGGACCGCGGCGCGTATCTGACCTGGCTCGCCTACTACAGCGGCGTGCTCGAGCCGGCCTTCGTGTCGAAGTTTCTCGGTGTCGAGGTGCCGCGCGGCACGGCCGGCTGGGTCGCGGTCGAGGAGGCGATGCCGACGGTCATCCAGGCACTGTCGCGCGGGCCGTACCTGCTCGGGGAGCGCTTCAGCGCCGCCGATGTGCTTTACGGCACGACGTTCGCAATGTTCAGCCAGAGCCCGTTGATGGAGAAGTCCGCGCTCATCGACGCGTATGCGCAGCGCGTCGTCGGGCGTCCCGCCTTCCAGCGCGCGTTGGCGCGCGACGGCTGATCGGCGCCGGGGCCGGCGGGCCACCCCGGGCCCGCGGCCGCCGGCCGCCGAGGATGTCGATCGCTGTCACGGGATGGATCTCCCATGCGGTCGCCCTCCACATGCGCGCCGCGGAATCCCCGGCCGTGTGGGCGGAATTGCGCGCGTGCTCGGCATCAAACAGCAGCCCGCCCGTGATGCGCACGCGCCGGCCGAGCAGGCGGCGCCGCAGGGTGGAGCTGCGCCGCTTCAGCACGTTCAGCGCCCGAGCGGGGGGGCAGCGGGCGTCACCCTGAGGCGGGCAGGCCGCGAGCCGCGCCGCATCCCTCCGGCCGTCTCCGCCGCGGTCGTGATAGGGGTGGGCGTGTGCGATCGCAAGCGCGAACGGCACGAGCAACAGCACGGGACAGAGCCGGCGCATGCCGGATCGGCCAAGGCTGATGTGCGCCTACTCCAGGTCAAGAGGGGCGGCCGTCCGGCCGGGCGCCGGAGCAGGCCGGGATCTTACCCAAAAGCCCCCGGCGGGCGGCGACCGACGGGGATTGCGTGTCCCGGCGGCGGGCAGCAAGATGCCATCAGGATCACAGCAGCCCTCGTGCGTTCGACTCATGCGGACTCACTTCCCGACCCCGCGCCCCGCGGCCCTCGTGCTCTTCTGCCGCAGACCTTTGCCCGGTGAGGGCAAGCGGCGGCTCGCGCGCACGCTCGGCGACACCCGGGCATTCGCTGTCGCGAAGGCGCTGCTGAGGTGCGCGCTCGAGGACGTAGCGGACTGGCCGGGGCAGTTGGTTCTCTCTCCGGCGCGGGCCGCGGACGCGCCGTGGGCCGCGCAGCAGGTCTCACGTGCCGCGCGCGTGCTGCCGCAGCCCGAGGGCAACCTGGGAGAGCGCATTGCGGCCGTCGATGTGCTCGTGCGTGCCGACGGATGCGAACGTGTCCTGTTCATCGGCAGCGACGCGCCGTCGTTGCGTCCGGCGCATCTCGTCGCAGCGGCTGACGCGCTCGACGGCTCGGACGTGGTGTTGATGCCGTCCGCGGACGGCGGAGTCACGTTGATGGGCTCGAGGGTCCGATGGCCGGATCTGGCCGGATTGCCCTGGAGCGAGGCGGGGCTCGGGGAGGCGCTCGCGCAGCGCTGCCGCGGAGCAGGTCTCGGCGTCGCCCTGCTCGAGGGCTCCTATGACGTCGACGAGCCGGCCGACTGCCTCCTCGCCATCGAAAGACTTGCCCACGATGAGCGGCCGGCCCGGCGTCGGCTGCATGCGCTGCTGATCGATCTGGCGCTGCCGGTGCAGCAGGCGGCTTGCCCTTGAGCGCATCGATCGAAGCGCCCGCCGCACTCGAGGACTGGCTGTTCACGCCGCTCGGCGAGCCGCGCGGCTACATCCAGCCGCATGCGCTCACCGAGCTGTGGTTTCACACCGGCTCGGCGTGCAACCTCGCCTGCCCCTTCTGTCTGGAGGGCTCCCGGCCGGGCGATGCGCGCATCGAGCGGATCGGGTTCGCGGACGCGGCGCCGTTTCTCGACGAAGCCGAGGCGCTCGGAGTGCGGCAGCTGTCCTTTACCGGCGGCGAGCCGTTTGTCGTGAAGGATATCGTGCGGATCCTCGCCCGTGCGCTCGAGATCGCCCCGGCGCTGGTGCTGACCAACGCCGTCGGTGCGCTGCCGCGCCGGCTCGCGCAACTGCGCGCGCTGAAGGGAAAGCCGCACCCGCTCAGCCTGCGCATCAGCCTCGACTTTCCGGATCCCCAGCGCCACGACGCCGGCCGCGGAACGGGCAGCTTCGCCGAGGCCTGCCGCACGCTGCAGCGGCTGCATGCGGAGGGGTTCACCGTGTCGGTGGCGCGCCAGCTGCAGCCGGATGAGCCGCCGGGCGACGTGCAGCGGCGCTTCCGGGAGCTGTTTGGGCAACTCGATCTGCCCGCCGATCTGAACATCGTGGCGTTTCCCGACTTCGGCGCGCCCGGCGAGCAGCGCGCAGTGCCGGCGGTCACCCGCTCGTGCATGAGCACCTACCAGAGCGAGTCGAGTCGCCGCGAGTTCATGTGCGCCTACAGCAAAATGCTGGTGAAGATCGGCGGACGGATGCGCGTTTACGCCTGCACGCTGGTTGACGACGATCCGGCCTACGATCAGGGCGGCACGCTCACCGAAAGCCTCGGCCGGCGAGTCATGCTGCGCCACCATCGCTGCTACGCCTGCTTCAAATACGGCGCCTCGTGCAGCGAGACCAAGGGCCGCTGAGCACCCGCCGTCGGGACGCGCCTCAGCGGCAGAGAAACTCGAGAATCGAGCGCTGCTCGTCCGTCAGCTGTTCGCGCGGCGTGACCACCGCCGAGCGCAGCGCCTGGCGGCACGGCCGCGTCTCATCGTCGCGATACTCGGCCACGGCGCGGGCGATCAGCCGCTGTACGTGCGCTAGGCTGTCGCGGAACTGGCTCATCACCTGCTCGAGTGATACGTGCTGCGCGGGATCATCGAGCCAGCAGTCATAATCGGTGGCCACTGCGATCGTGCAGTAGCCGAGCTGCGCCTCGAGCGCGAGGAACGCCTCCGGCACGTTCGTCATGCCGACCAGGTCGGCGCCCGCGGCGCGCAGCCAGAAGCTCTCCGCGCGCGTGCCGAGGCGCGGGCCCTCCACGCACGCGTAAGTCTTGTCCCGATGCAGCGGCAGGCCGAGCGCGCCGGCCGCCTGAGCGAGCAGCCCGCTCGTGGCCGCGCAGGTCGGATGCGCCGTCGACACGTGCGCGACCATTCCCTTGCCGAAGAAGCTGCCCGCGCGCACACCCTTGGTGAAATCGAGGTACTGCGCCGGCAGCGCCAGATCCCCGGGGCGGATTTCCTCGCGCAGGCTGCCTACGGCCGACACTCCGATCACAGTGCGCACACCGACACTCTTCAACGCCCAGATGTTGGCGCGGAAGTTGATCTCGCTCGGCAGCAGATGATGCTGCAGGCCGTGACGCGCCAGAAAGGCAACCGGCCTGCCGCCCAACCGGCCGAGCATCACCGGCGAGGAGGGCTCGCCGAACGGGGTGTCCACTGGCCGGGTTTCGTTGACTTCCAAGCCGTTCATGCGGTAGAGGCCCGTACCGCCGATGATGCCGATCATGATGGGAATCTCTGTTGCGCCAGTGGCCGCGAGGCTGCAAGATGCCTCAAACCAAGCCGGGCAACAAGCTCTAAGTCTGCTACGGGGAGCGCTCCATGAACACCCCTCCATTTCCCTCGCTGCGCCCGCCGCGCTGGCCCGGAAGAATCGCGCGCGCGGGGCTGTGGATACTCGGCGCGGGACTTGTGCTCTCGGCGCTCGCCGGACCGCTGAACCGCTTTCACCTGGTGGGGGTCGGTGCGGCGCTGATGACTCTGGTGATCGGGTTGGGCGTGACGGTCCTCGGCACGGCGACAACCATCGTCGGGGTGCTGTTCGCGACCGCCAAGGGCGCGCGCATTCCCGGTACGGCGGCCGTGGTCGGCATCATCATCGGGCTGGCGGTGACCGCTTACGTGCTCTCCTGGGTCGAGCGGGCGCGCACCAGCCCGCCGATCAACGACATCACCACCGATCTGGCCAACCCGCCGAAGTTCGTCGCGGCCATTGCGCTGCGTGAACGCGCCCACGCGACCGTTCCGGCGCAATACCGCAGCGAGGTGCCCGGTCCGGGCGGTAAAATGATCGACGTGCCGCAGCTGCAGCGCGAGTACTACCCGTACGTCAAGCCGCTGTTTCTCGCCCTGCCGCCGGCACAGGCTCTGGCCAGGGCGCGGCGCGTGGCCGAGGCGCTCGGCTGGCGCATCGATGCGTACGTGCCCGCTGACGGCCGACTGGAGGCGACGGCGCACACGTTCTTCTTCGATTTCAAGGACGACATCGTGGTGCGGGTGCGCCCGCACGGCACCGGCTCGCGCGTCGACGTGCGCAGCGAGTCACGCGTCGGCCTGAGCGACCTTGGCACCAATGCGGCGCGGATCAGGCTGTTCCTGAGCCGAATGCAGACCCAATGACACGAGGTATTTCGACCCCATGAGCGGCACGGCCCGCGACATCGTATTCGAACGGCGCCTGGCTGCGCTGATCAACAGCGGCCAGAGCGAGCTGCTGCGCGGCGGGCGCCGGGGCGTGGAGAAGGAGTCGCTGCGCGTGACTCCCGACGGGCGGCTGGCACAGACACCGCATCCGCGGGCGCTCGGCTCGGCGCTGACCAGCGAGCACATCACGACCGATTATTCCGAGGCGCTGATCGAACTGGTCACGCCGACCTTCGGCACCAATTGGGAGCTGCTGCAGTATCTGCTCGACATGCATCAGTTCGTCTACCGGCATCTTGGCGAGGAGCTGCTGTGGGCCACGAGCATGCCCTGCCGGATCGAGCGCGACGCGGAGATTCCGATCGCCCATTACGGCAATTCGCACGTCGGGCGCATGAAAAGCGTGTACCGCGAAGGCCTCGGCGTGCGCTACGGCCGGATGATGCAGGCCATCTCGGGCGTGCATTTCAACTACTCGTTCCCGAGCGCCTTCTGGCCGGCGTACGCGGCGGTGCTCGGCTCGCGCGAGGACGGGCAGGATTTCATCTCGGCGCGCTATTTCGATCTGCTGCGCAACTACCGCCGGCACGGCTGGCTGGTGCTGTACCTGTTCGGCGTCTCGCCGGTGGTGTGCAAGTCGTTCCTGCGCGGGCGCACGCATTCCCTCGCCGACCTCACGGCGCACACGGCCTACGAGCCGTACGCCACCAGCCTCAGGATGAGCGACATCGGCTACCGCAACCGCAACCAGGCCGATTTGACCGTGTCGGTGAACAGCCTCGCGGAGTACGTCCGTGACCTGACGCGCGCAATCAGCACTCCGCATGCGCCCTATGCGGCGCTCGGGGTGCGCGCCGGCGGGGAGTATCGCCAGCTCAACGCGAACATTCTTCAGATCGAGAACGAGTACTACAGCTTCATTCGTCCGAAGCGCGTGGCGCGCTCGGGCGAGCGGCCAACCCAGGCGCTGCAGCGCGCCGGCGTGGAGTACGTGGAGGTCCGCGCACTCGACGTCAGCGCGTTCGACCCGGTCGGAGTGAATCAGAACAAGCTGCGCTTCCTCGAGGCGTTTCTCGCGCTGTGCCTGCTGAAGGACAGCCCGCCGATCGCCGACAGCGAGCAGCATGCGGTCGACCGCAACCATCTCACCGTCGCGCACCGCGGCCGGGAGCCGGGACTGATGCTCTGGCGCGAGGAGCGCGAGGCGCCCATGCGCCGGTGGGCCGAGGAGCTGCTCGAGGACATGACCGGCCTGTGCGAGATCCTCGATCGGGGCGATCCGGCCCGGCCGTACTCGCAGGCGCTCGCTGTGCAGACGGCCAAGATCGCGGACGTGGCGCGCACGCCGTCCGCCCGCCTGCTTGCGGAGCTGGCCGCCACCGGGGAGTCGTTCGCGGAGCTGGCGCTGCGCATGTCGAGGCAGCACAAGGCGTATTTCCTCGAACTGTACCCGCCGGATGAGGCTCGCCTCGCGGAATTTGCCGAGGAGGCGCGCGCATCGCTCGAGCGGCAGAAGGCTCTGGAGGCGGCCGATCGCGGCACGTTCGAGGAATATCTGGCCCATTATTTCGCCGCCTGAGCGGCCCGCCGCGGGGTGGCGCGGGCCGGGCCGCCGGCGCCGGTCAATCTCCCGCACGAGCCATTGCGGAGCGCTGCGGGGTAAGGGATTCTTATAGGTTATGAACGCGCTTTCCGTCCGCGGACTGACCAAGACTTACCACAACGGCGTGCAGGCCCTGAAGGGCATCGATCTCACGGTCGAGGAGGGCGACTTCTTCGCGCTCCTCGGCCCGAACGGTGCGGGCAAGACCACGCTCATCGGCATAGTCACCTCGCTGGTGCGCAAAAGCGGCGGGGAGGCCAGCATCTTCGGCTACGACATCGACCGTCAGCTCGAGGTGGCCAAGAGCTGCATCGGCGTGGTGCCGCAGGAGATCAACTTCAACATGTTCGAGTCGCCGCTGACCATCGTGGTCAATCAGGCGGGCTTTTACGGCATCCCCCGCCCGGTGGCCCGCCAGCGCGCCGAGAAATACCTCAAGCAGCTGCAGCTGTGGGACAAGCGCAATCACGCCTCCCGCGGTTTGTCCGGCGGCATGAAGCGCCGGCTGATGATCGCCCGGGCGCTGATGCACGAGCCGCGCCTGCTGATTCTCGATGAGCCCACTGCAGGGGTGGATATCGAGATCCGACGCTCGATGTGGGAGTTTCTGCGCGAGATCAACCAGCGCGGCACGACCATCATCCTGACGACGCACTATCTTGAGGAAGCCGAGAACCTCTGCCGGAACATCGCCATCATCGACGGCGGGCGCATCATCGAGCGCGACCGCATGAGCAATCTGCTGCGCCGGCTGCATACCGAGACGTTCGTGCTCACCCTCGCCAAGCCGCTGACGCACTCGCCATCGCTGCCGCCGTACACGGTCAGGCTGGTCGACGAGATCACCCTCGAGGTCGAGGTTTCGAAGGAGGAGAATCTCAACAGACTGTTCGCGCTGCTTTCGGACCTCGGCATCGAAGTGCTGTCGCTGCGCAACAAGGTCAATCGGCTGGAGGAAATCTTCATGCGGCTGGTGGAGAAAGGAGCTGCGGCGTGAGTACGCTGGTGGAACAGTCCGCATCGCGGGCACAGCCGCTGTCGATGGCGCAGGTTCGCCGGGTCGGCTTTCAGACCATCGTCATCCGCGAATTCAACCGGATCATCCGCATCTGGAGCCAGACTCTCCTGCCCTCGGTCGTGACGGCGACCCTGTATTTTCTCATCTTCGGCAAGGTGATCGGCGGGCGGGTCGGGCTGATGGACGGCTTCGCCTACATGATGTACATCGCCCCCGGGCTGATCATGCAGGCGGTGATCAACAACTCCTACACGAACGTCGTGTCGTCGTTCTTCGGTGCGAAATTCGGCAAGCACATCGAGGAGCTGCTGGTCTCGCCGCTGCCGAGCTGGATCATCGTGACCGGCTACGTGAGCGGCGGCGTGGTGCGCGGCGCCATCGTGGGAGTGCTGGTGAGCGCCGTAGCGCTGTTCTTCACGCACCTGCCGGTGGAACACCCCGTGATCGTCGTCGGGGCGGCCATTCTGACGTCCGTGACATTCGCGCTCGGCGGCTTCCTCAACGCGATGTTCGCCAAGAACTTCGATCAGATCAGCATCATTCCGACCTTCCTGCTGGCGCCGCTGACATACCTCGGCGGGGTCTTCTACTCGATCGCCGATCTGCCGGGCTGGGCCCACCATCTCTCGCTCATCGATCCGATCCTGTACATGGTGAACGCCTTCCGTTTCGGCTTCCTCGGCGTGTCCGACGTTCCGGTGTTCTACGCATTCGCCATCATGATCGTCGCCATCATCGGACTGTTCAGCGCGGCGGTCGTGCTGCTCGATCGCAGCTCCGGCATCCGTGAATAGCGCTGCCGGCCGCCGCCCGCGCAGGGCGGCGGCCGCTCGGCGCCCCGGTCCCGCTCAGCCCTTCACCCAGGTGCCGCTGCCGTTGCGGTAGTACCAGCCGTTCTGCTTGGCGTGCGCGATCCAGCGGCCGGCGAAGGTGGTGCGGATGTTGTTGACCCACTCGGGGTGGCCGTTTGCATCGGCGATCTGCGTGTACAGATCCGACAGATCGCGGTTCTGCTGCGCCACGAGCTGCGCGAGCCGCGCGCGCTGCATCAGCGGCACGGTGCTCTGGTCGCGCACGGCGATGATGCCCTCGCTGGTGATGCCGATGACGCCGGACTGGAAGTACGGCTTGAGCTGCGCGAAGCGCTGATGCATGTCGGCGATGATGGCGCGGATCTGCGGCGTCGAGATGTCCAGATCGGCCTGCCCGGCGGCGTGCGCCACCGGCACCAGAGCCGTCACGATCCGCCCGGCGAGCCGCGCAAGGAGCGAGCCGGAGTGCCCCGGCGGCGCGTTCGCGGCCATCGGCGGCTGCGAAGCCGGAGCCTTCTGGGCGCTGCCCGCCTGTCCGGCGCCGTTGCCGCTGCTGCCGGTGACGGCGTTGATGATCTTGTCGGCCGCCTTCTGGGCCGCGGCGGCCGGGAAGTACACGTTGACCGTGACGCAGCCGGCCAGCAGACCGACGGCCGCGAGAATCCAGGCCATGCGCAAGGCGCGGGGGGATGCGCCGCCGGGCGCGCGCTCAGCCGAGGCGGGACAGGTCGCGAATCTCATTGACGTTCTCCACTGTGACCTTGCCGGTATTGTGGCACTTGACGCTGAATGTTGCCTGATCAGAACGCTCGTGGCGCACGGTCCATCCGCTGCGCGCCGGACTCAGTTCACCTTCATGCCGCCGCTGCTGATGCCTTGCTTGATCTGCGAGAGCATCTGCGGCCAGTTGACCCGGCGGACGTTGCCGATGATGTCCAGGCGCGGCAGCCAGCTGCCCTCGACGAGGTAATAGCCGCCGTCGTCGCTCGGCCTGACTCCCGACATGTGACAGACCTCGTTGCGCAGCCGGCAGCCGATGGCGAGCCGCCGGTAATGGAAGGTCTTGAAGAACTGCAGCACACCGGACTCGAGCGCCGCGGCCACCTCGCCGCCACCGCCGCCGAACGCGGCGATGCGCGTGACCGCCTTCTGACTGATGCGGTGCGGCGAGCGGTCGCCGGGCATGGTGTACAGGCGCGCATCGAAGGCGACCGCAGACCAGTCGAACAGCTTCAGTCCGCTGATGTCCGCGTCAATCCGACCGGTCATCGAGCCGAATGCGAAGGTATGCGTGACCATGCCGAGATCGAGCGCGCGCGCCTTGACGTCCGCGTACAGCTGCGGCCACTTGCCGAGCGGATCGTCGAGTTCGATGTGGCTGCCCGTGATGACCCCGTCGAACACATGCGCCACCAGGTCACCGTCGAACTTCAGCACGTGCCGGCGGTACTGCACCAAGGGGATGTGTCCGTACAGCTGCCCGTTCATGATCGGCCAGCCGAACGCCTTGCAGAGCACCGGCATGCTGATCGGTGTCAGGTCCGCATCGAAGTCGAGCTTCGCGTGCGGGGTGCCGAGATCGCGTCCGACCAGCGTGTGCACGATGATCGCGCCATTGAACACCGGCAGGCGCACGTTGCCGCCGAGGAGCGCGAAGTTGTGGTTCCAGGCGAGGAAGGTCAAGTGCGCCGGGCCGCCGGTGAGTCCATACAGGCCGAGCGCGCGCCAGCTGAGATGAGACTGCGGCACCGCCACGCCAGAGGCCAGGGTCCAGTGGAACGCGCCGTTGGCCTCGGCGATGGACAGGCCGGCGGCCGGATCTTCGAAGTCCAGGCCGTGCAGCGCCGCGTTGATGCGCTCGATGTGCCCGGCACGCAGCGTCAGCGACCCGCTGGCCCAGCCGCTGCTCTTGAGCGAGCCGAGCGCCGAGGAGGCGAGCGGGATCTGCAGGAAACTGGTGTACGCCCCGGGGAAGGTCAGCCGGGTCAGCGTCACGTGGGCGCTCTGCACAGCCGGCCGGGCGCCCAAGGTAAGCAGGGCGGAGCCGTGCGCGTCGATGACGCCGCGCTCGCGCAGGTCGGCTCGGGAGACTTCGAGGACGCCCGTGCCGTGCCGGCGGGCCTGAAGGCGCAGATGCACCGGATGAGCCGCGAGATCGAGGTACACCGGGCCGGCCAGCGCCTGTCCGCCAGAGCCGTCCACCGTCAGCATCCCGGCGAGGCCGCCGCTGCGTTGCGCAAGCGTGCCGTGGACGGAGGCCCTCAGGTGCTGGGAGACGAGCGTTCCCGGCCCGTTGCTGAAGTTCAAATCGCCGCTGCTCGCCGCGAAGCGCATGTGCAGCGCGGGCTGGTTGGTGGCGCTCACGTGCAGGGTGATCGGTCCTCCGAGCGTATCGCCCGGAGGCAGACTGAACCAGGGACGCGCGAGCCGAGCCGCCTGCGCGAGCTCGACATGGGAGGCATCGGCCGTGATCCGCCAGCGCCCTGCGCGCAGCAGCGCGGCGAAGCGGACATTGCCCCCGGCCACGGCGATGTGGCCGGCGCGCATCTGCAGCGCGCCGGTGCGCGGGTCGTAGTTTCCGGAAACGGTCCCGTGCAGCGGGCCTAAGCGGCCTGCCGTCGCCGCGAAATGCCCGCCACGGCACGCGAGCCGCTGTCCGATGAGCAGCTGCGCACAGCCGAGCTCGACCCGATGCACCGGCGGGATGCCCGCGCGCTGCACGCGTGCCGAGGCGGCGCGGACCTGAAGGGACAGGCCCGCCGCCGTCAGCCGCAGCACCACCTGCCCCCCGCCGAGCAGGGCCGCCGGCGCGCGCACCCGCCGGACCGTGAGCGTCACCTGATCAATGGCATGCGCCGGGGCCGCGATGGCGAGGAGCAGCAGACACAGGGCCCAGCGCGCCGGCTGTAACGGAAACTTCATCAAACTGTCATCTCGCAGACTTCCTGGCCGCGGATCCTGTCGCGGCGAGAATGCTCGCACCTATCATACTGCACGCCCGGAAGCCCCAATGAAAGCGACCGCACTCTCCGAGTGGATCGCACGTGCGGACGCCGCGGAATATGCGCTGTGCCGCCGGCTGAACCGCGGCGCCGCCTTCGCCGTTCCGCGGCGCATTTTCCAGATTGCCAGCCGGCTCGGCGACGGGATCGTCTGGTGCGCGGTCATCGTGGTGTTGCCGCTGCTCTATGGCCGTGCGGCGCTGCGGCCGGCGGTGGTGATGGCGCTCACCGGTCTGGCCGGGCTCCTCCTCTACAAGCTGCTCAAGCGCACCCTGGTGCGCGAGCGTCCGTTCATGACCCACTCGAGCATCGACCGGGCCATGGCCCCGCTCGATCGGTACAGCTTCCCGTCCGGTCATACCCTGCACGCGGTGTGCTTCACGGTGCAGGTCACCGCGCACTACCCGGCGCTCGGCTGGGTGCTGATCCCGCTCACGCTGCTCATTGCCGGATCGCGCACGGTGCTCGGTCTGCATTACCCGACCGACGTTTTGGCGGGCGCCTTGATCGGACTGGCGCTCGGCCTGCTCGGTGTGTCGCTCGCCTGATGCGCGTCCTGTTCATTTCGGATGTCTTCTTTCCGCGGGTCAACGGCGTGTCGACCTCGATCGGGACGTTTCGCGCCGATCTCGGCCGCCTCGGCGTAGAGACGGTCCTGGTGGCGCCGAGCTATCCGGGCCGCGATCCGGCCGCCGAACGCGGCGTGGTCCGCGTGGCCGGCGGGCCGGTGCCCGGCGACCCGGAGGACCGTCGCATGCGCTGGGGCTCGCTCGCCCGGGCGCTCGAGAAGCTCGAGAGCGAGCGGTTCGACCTCGTGCACATCCACACGCCGTTCGTGGCGCACTATGCCGGCGTGCGCTACGCGCGCCGGCGTGGTCTGCCGTGCGTGGCGACCTATCACACGTTCTTCGAGGAGTATCTGCACCACTATCTCCCGGTGCTGCCGCGGCGCATCGGCCGGGGACTCGCGCGTGCGTTCACCCGTGCACAGTGTGCAGACGTACGCGCACTGGTGGCTCCCTCGGAGCCGTTGAGGCAGGTGCTGCGCGACTACGGCGTCGAGACGCCCGTGCACGTGATTCCCACCGGGCTGCCCGCAGACCGCTTCCAGCCCGGCGACGCAGAGCGCTTCCGCGCACTCGCAGGGATCCCTCCGGGTCGGCCACTCGTCACCTACGTCGGGCGCGTCGCGCACGAGAAGAACATCGACTTCCTGGTGCGCGCCTTTGCCCGGGTCCGGCAGGCCGCTCCCGACGCTCTGCTCGTGATCGCCGGGGAAGGTCCGGCGCGCGAGCCGCTGCGCAGACTCGTCCAGGCGCAGGGTCTGGCCGAGGACGTGCGCTTCGTCGGCTACCTCGATCGCAACACCTCGCTGCTCGATTGCTATGCGGCGGCCGCGGTCTTCGTATTCGCCTCGCGCACCGAGACGCAGGGACTGGTGCTGCTCGAGGCGTTCGCCCAGGGCGCCCCGGTGGTCTCGACTGCCGAGCTCGGCACGAAGTCCATTCTCGCGCCTGCCTGCGGCGCGCTGGTCGTGCAGGAGCGTGAAGAGCCCTTCGCCGCCGCAGTGGTGCGGGTGCTGACGGACAGCGCGCTGCGCCGCACCCTGCGCGATCAGGCGCGCACGTACGCGCGAGGCTGGGCCTCGCTCACCATGGCCGGGCGGCTGGGCGAGCTCTATCACAGCCTGTGTCGCGCGGCCTGAGGCAGCCGCGCAAGAAACACGCCGCAGCGCCGCCCTAAGCCTTCTTCGGGTAGTCGAACACGACGGCCGTGAGGCTGCGGCGGCCGATGTCGGACCATGACGCGGCGTCGAATTCGAACTCCGCGACCGCACAGGTCGGCAGATGGGTGATCTCGCGCGAGAAGCGGTGGGCGAGTTCGCTCAATCCGGGATTGTGGCCGACGAGCATCACGCGCGTCAGGCGCTCCTGCAGCGCGCGTATCATCGTCAGCACTCTGTCCGCATCGCCGGGATACAGCCGCTCGTCCACCTCGATGCGCTCTTTAGCGTAGCCGAGCTGCCTGGCGAGGCTCTGCGCCGTCGCGAGTGCGCGCCGCGCCGGACTCGACACGATCAGCTCCGGCTGCACGCCCCGCTCGCGCAATCGCTTGCCCATCCTAGGCGCATCGCGCTTGCCCCGCTGCGCGAGCGGGCGGTCCTTATCGGACAGCGTCTGCTCATCCCAACTCGATTTCGCATGACGCACCAGCAACAGCGACTTCATATCCCACCCGGCCACCGCGGGGCGATCGATCAGCGCCGTATTTCCGACAGACAGCGCCGGCGCCGCGCCCGCCCGCAAGCATAGCGCACTCGCCTGTCCATCGCGCCGAAGCGCGCCGCGTGTCCCAGCCGGCCGGTGGACGTTCCTCGGCGCATTTGAAACAATTGGCCGCATTCCCGAGCGCAGTGGCGCGCGCCTGCGCGCACGAGCGGCTCGCAGACTGCAGGAGCCCCCGACGATGAGTGAACCGCACTTGACTGATTTCGACGCCCGCGCCGCCACCTGGGATGATGCCCAGAAGGTCGAGCGCGCCGAGAGCGTGGCGGCGGCGATCCGGCGCGCCGTGCCGCTGACTCGCTCGATGCGGGCGCTGGAGTACGGCGCCGGCACCGGTCTGCTGTCGTTCTGTCTGCGCGCCGCGCTTGGCCCGATCACGTTGGCGGACAGCTCCGCCGGCATGCGCGCCGTCGCCGAGCAGAAGATTGCCGCCGCCGCGGCGGCGCGCGAGATGCGCGTGATCGATCTCGATCTGATGCGCGATCCGGTGCCGACGGAGCGCTTCGATCTGATATTCAGCATGATGACGCTGCATCACGTGACCGACGTGCCGCGCCTCTTCGCCGCGTTTCACTCCATGCTCAATCCGGGCGGCTGGCTGAGCGTTGCGGACCTCGACGCCGAGGACGGCTCATTTCACGGGCCTGAGGTGCAGGTGCATCACGGCTTCGAGCGCGGAACGCTGCGTTCGTGGCTCGAGACGGCGGGCTTTGCCGACGCCGCGGTGGGGGACTGCTGCGAGATCGAGCATCACGCGCGCCGCTACTCGATCTTCCTCGCCACCGCCCGCAGGATCTAGACCCGGCTCGGGCCGCGGCCCGCCGAGCGCGGCAGCTCCCGCCCCCGAATCCGTGCCACGAGCCGAGCTTCGGCCGTTTGCGCTACACTCGTTCCGATCATTCAGAGGCCGGCAGGGGCGGCAGGTGGCACAGACGAGGGCGCGGGACGCCGAGGAATTCGACCGGGTCGTGCCGGCGCGGGTGGAGTCCCGGACGCCGGACGAGGACTTTCAGCCGCCGTGGTGGCTGCGCAATCCCCACCTGCAGTCGATGTTGGCAAGCGTGGCAGTACGGCGCGGCCCGATCGTGCGCCGTGCGCGGGCACTGCTCGAGGCGCAGGAGGAATTGCTCCTCGAGTGCGGCGAGGGCGTGCGCCTGCAGTGCTGGCGCTCGAGCGGCTCGGCCGGCGGGCAGCCGGTCGTGGTTCTGCACGGCTGGGAGGGCAGCAGCGAATCGCTCTACGTCCTGTCCCTCTCGCAGCAGCTCTACGAGCGCGGCTTCGATGTGTTTCGGCTCAACCTGCGCGACCACGGCGAGACCCATCATCTGAACCCGGGCCTGTTTCACTCCTGCCGACTCGAGGAGGTCTGCGGCGCGCTGCGCGAGATCCGGCGGCTCACCGGCCAGCCGCTGCAGCTGGTCGGCTTCTCCCTCGGGGGCAACTTTCTGCTGCGCGCCGCGGCGCAGGCGCGCACGTCCGGCCTGGATCTCGCCTGCGTGGTCGCGGTCTCCCCGGTGCTCGACCCGCACGAGACGCTGCGCGCGCTGGAGGAGGGATTCGCCGGCTATGCGTTGTACTTCGCGCGCAAATGGTGGCGGTCGCTGCGCAAGAAGGAAGCGCTCTGGCCCGAGGAGTACGACCTGGGCGAGCTGCGCGGCACCAACGACCTGCGCCGTCTGACGGCGGAGCTCATCGGGCGCTACACCGATTTCGCGAGTCTGGATGATTATCTGCACGGCTACGCGATCACCGGGCGCCGGCTGGAAACGCTCGACGCGCCGGCACTCATCATCACCTCGCTCGACGATCCGATCATTCCGGCCGCGGACCTGCAGCGGCTCGCGCGGCCGGCGCACCTGCGCATCGAGGTGACACGCCGCGGCGGTCACTGCGGATTCCTCGAGCGCCTCACCGGTCCGACCTGGGCCGAGCGGCGCATCATGACCGAGCTCACGCTCGCGGTTGCCACCCGCCAGAACGGCCCCGCTCGCGCTGCCGGAGGAGCTTGAGCGGTAGCGTGTCGGATCGTACGGTCCGCAGGATCTCTCAACCGGCAGACCGCCCGCTCTCCCTGAGGGTGTAGGGTCGAGGAGCGGGGGCGCGCCCGGTGGGGCGCGGCGTACACTGGCCCTATGAGACGCACCGCCCTCGCCACGCCCCCTGTGTTCCGCGCTCCGGCGCCGGCCGGGCGCGACGGCGTGCACGCGCAGACGCTGGCCAACGGCATGCAGGTCATCGTCTGGCCGGTGCACCACATTCCCAACGTCGCGCTGAACCTGTGGGTGCGAGCCGGCAGCCGCAATGAGCGCCCCGGGATCACGGGCCTGGCGCACTTCTTCGAGCACATGATGTTCAACGGCACGCGCACGCGCGCGCCCGGGGAGTTCGACCGCCTGATGGAGGCGCAGGGCGGCGCCAACAACGCCTTCACCAGTGACGACGTCACGGTGTACGAGGACTGGTTCCCCTCGAGCGCGCTCGAGCTGGTGTTGGAACTGGAGGCGGACCGGGTGGCGAACCTCGCCTTCGCGCCGGAACTTATCGAGAGCGAGCGCGGCGTCGTGGCCTCCGAGCGGCGGCTGCGCGTCGAGGACAACAATCACGGTCTGCTCGCCGAGCGGGTGCAGGCCGCGGCGTTCAGCGCGCATCCGTATCGGTTTCCGACCATCGGGTGGCCGGAGGACATCCGCGCCTGGCGTGTGGAGGATCTGCAGGCCTTCTACACCACCTACTACGCACCGAACAATCTGACTCTGACGCTCGCCGGCGATCTGGAGCCGAATGCGGCGGTGCGGCTCGTGCGCCAGTACTTCGAGCCGATCGCGGCGCAGGCGCCGCCGGCGCCGGTGCGCGAGCGTGAGCCGGCGCAGCTGCAGGAGCGGCGCGTGACGGTCCGGCGCAAGGTGCAGACGCCGCTCGTGCAATGCGCCTACAAGGCGCCCTGTGCCAGCGACCGCAGCGCGAGCGCGATTCATCTGCTGATGTCGGTGCTGATGGAGGGGGACGCCTCGCGGTTGCACCGTGCGCTGGTCGAGGAGCAGCGCGTTGCGATCGAGGTCGGCGGACACTGGCAGGAGGGATTCGATCCCGGGCTGCTGTGGCTGTCCCTCACGCTGCCCCAGGATGCCGACCCGGAGCACGCCCTGAGCGCACTCGATGCCGAGCTCGCGCAGTTCATCGATGAGGGCGTCTCGCAGGCGGAGCTCGAGCGGGCGCGCAACCTCGCAATCGTCGGCTTCTGGAAGCGTCTCGCCACCATCGACGGCAAGGCGCATCTGCTCGGCGAGTACGCCGTGTTCCACGATCGCTGGGCCGAGTTGTTCGAAGTGCCGCAGCGCCTCGAGGCGGTCACGCGCGCACAGGTGCGGGCCGCGGCCGCCGAGATCCTCTCGGCCACACGGCGCACCGTCGGAATCCTCGCTCCGAGCGGCAGGCGCGCGCAGGTCAGGCGCTGATGGTGCGCGTGCCCGAGCACGAACGCCTCGTTCTCGACAACGGGGCGGTGTTGATTCTCCTGCCCCGCCGGGAAGTGCCGCTGCTCGCCTGTCAGGTGCTGCTGCGCGGCGGCAGCGTCGCCGATCCGCCGGCACCGCCCGGGGCGGCCTCGCTGGTGGCGGCACTGCTCGAGAAAGGCGCCGCGGAGCGGGACGCCTACGCATTCGCGGAAGCCGTCGAGGGCGCCGGCGGCAGCTTCGGGGCGGTGGCGGGCCCCGAAGCGATCGCGCTGCGCAGCCAGTTCCTCTCGCG
Organism: Pseudomonadota bacterium; assembly: GCA_021792555.1. Lineage (GTDB taxonomy): Bacteria > Pseudomonadota > Gammaproteobacteria > Steroidobacterales > Steroidobacteraceae > 13-2-20CM-66-19. The sequence goes on along the minus strand of JAJYUL010000023.1, from coordinate 25,099 downwards.
CGACCAGGATCTGATGCTCGAGCTGCTGGCCGACACACTGCGCGCCCCGCGGCTCGAGGAGCGCGAGTTCGAGCACCTGCGCGAGCGGCAGATCGAGTTCATCAAGGCGGTGAAGGATTCCGAGCCTGCGGACCTGATCGACGCCTACGGCCGCGCAATGCTGTTCGCCGGTCACCCCTATGCGCGCCCCGTGCATGGCAGCGAGTCCTCGCTCGCGCAGGTCACGCACGCACACGTGCGCCACTACTATCGCGCCCACTTCGGCGCGGACCGGCTCATCCTGGTGCTGGCCGGCGATCTGGATGTGCATCAGGCCGAAGATGCAGTGCGCGGCGCGTTCGCATCCTGGCCGCGCTCGGTGGCCCGCCCGCCGCTCGGCCCGCCAGCAGGGCTTGCCGGCCGGCGCGTGCTGCTGGTGGATGCCCCCGGCGCAGCGCAGACGCATTTCTGGATCGGCGCGGCCGGCGTCGACCGCAAGTACCCGCGCCGCGCCGCGCTCGATCTGGTCAACACGCTGTTCGGCGGCCGCTTCACCTCGCTGCTGAACGCGGAGCTGCGCATCAAGTCGGGGCTCTCGTACGGGGCTCGCTCGAGTTTCGTGCGCGGCAGCGTCGCCGGGGAGTTCGCCATCCGCTCCTTCGTCGAGACCGCGAGCACCGCTCGCGCGATCCGCCTGGCGCTGCAGGCGCTCGAACGGCTGCACCGCGAGGGCGTCAGCGCCGAGATGCTCTCCTCGGCGCGCGCCTACACGCTGGGTCAGTATGCGCTCGGACTCGAGACGGCCGCCGATTGGGCCGCCGCGCTCGCGGAGATCGAATTCTTCGGGCTCGGCACAGGGTATATCGACGATTATCCGACGCGCCTCGCCGAGGTCGATCCGCAGCTCGCGCGTGCGGTCATCTGCGAGGCGTTCCCGACGCCCGATCAAATGACTTTTGTGGTGATCGGCGATGCGGCGCGCCTCGCCGGCCAGCTGGCCGAATTCGGCGATGTGGTCCCAATGCGACTCACCGACCCGGACTTCATGCCCGGGGCGGCGGGAGACGAAGCGCTGCCTTGAGGGGGGAGCGGCAGGCTTCGTCTCCCGGGCCCCTGTGCTTCCCTGACCTCCCAGATCCCTGTTATGTCGCGCCTCCACCGGCGGTGGATTCCGGGAGACGGCCCGCGCTCGTGAGGGGGCTGAGCCATCGTTCCGTCTCCCGGACCCGTTCGAAATGCCGGCTGGGGGTGGATTCCGGGAGACGAGGCGACCTCTTGAGGGGGGGGATGAGCCCGCCCCGTCTCCCGGATCCGTCAGCTGTCTTGCGCTTGCGCCTCGCGCGCGCAGGTCTGCATTTGCCGCAGCGCCGCGGGATGGCAGCCGGGGAACAGATCCGGGCCGCCCGGCGCGGCGCCATGAGCGCCGAGGACGAAGGGATGGGTTTGCGGGCGTGCGAACGCATCTGTCGAGGTCGCCAGAGCAAGTCCGGCATACAGCGCCATAGGCAACACGCGAAATCTGCGGCTGTGTGGCGTCATGTTCGCTCTCCTGTCGGTTGGTGTCCGGTGCGGGCGCTCCGTGAGCGCGAGGTCAGGATAGGCAGCGAGCGCCGCCGTCACAAACGAAAAGATTTGCAGGATGCGTGAGCGCGTCTCAATCAACATGCGGTGGGTCCGTCGGGGCCGAACTGCCGGACCAACCAGTCCGCAAGTGCGCGCACGCCGGGCTTGTCCGCGTCCTTTGCTCGGCTCACGACATAGTAGGTATCGGCGGTGGTCAGTTCGACGGCGAATATCCGCGCCAGTGTTCCGGAGCGCAAGCGCTCGGCGCAGTGCGCGCTCGGCACGAGCGCCACGCCCAAGCCGTGTTCGGCCGCGCGCACCACGGCGTGCAGGGTGTCGAGCTCGAGCAGGCGCGGCGGCTCCGGAGGCGCAATGCCGAGTTCCTGCGCCCATGCGCTCCACGCTCCGGCGGCCGGCCTGTGCACGATGAGTGTCAGCTCCCTGAAGACTTCGCTGCCGGACTGTGCGACCGTGCGCAGATGCTGCGGGGCGCAGACCGCGGTCAACGACGAGCAGAACAGCCGCGCGCACTGCAGACCCTGCGGTTCCGCGTCGGTCAGCAGAACGGATACATCGGCGCTCGGCGGGTGGACCACCGGGCGCGGATCGAGCGAGTCGATATGAATATCGATCCCGGGATGCTGCGCGCTGAACGCGCCGAGTCGCGGAATGACGAGCTCGCTGGCGAAAAACGTCGGCAGCAGCAAGCGCACGCTGCGCCGTCCGCCGCCGCGCGCGATCTGTGCGACGCTGCGGTCAAGCGCCTCGAGCAGCGGCTCGACTTCCGCGAGCAGTGCCGCCCCGGCGTGAGTCAACTCCAGCGCGCGCGGCTTGCGCTCGAACAGGCGGACGCCGAGGGTCGCCTCGAGCTCCTTCATCTGATGGCTGACGGCGGACGGAGTCAGATACAACTCATCGGCCGCGAACTTGAAGCTGCGATGGCGGGCGGCGACGCAGAACACCCGCAGACTGCGGGTCGGCGGTGGCCGGGACAGGCGCATCATGGCGGTGATCGGGACATCGTGTGGCGAGAGCGATGCAATCACCGTGCCGCGGCGGTGGGGCGCCTCAGTTGCCTCGTAGGGCTCAATCGGCCCGCGAGGTCCGGCGGCTGCATCGATTTGGGCGCGCGCGTACCGCCGCTGCACCAATTCGAGGCACGCGCGCGCACGAGGCTGCCCCGATGGGCGGCTTACTGGCCGAACGACTCCGCGCGGGCCAGGTAGACCAGCTCCTCGGGCGTGCTCGGGCGCCCGAGCGCCTTGTTGCGGTGCGGGAACCGTCCGAAGCGCCGGATGATGGAGTGGTGCCGCTCGGCGAACGCCTGCACGCCGGCGAAGAACGGCCGCAGCTCCACCGGCGCCTCATCGAGCAGCCGGCGATACGCGGCGACGGACTCCTCCTGCACATCGAGACGCTCGGCATGCTGCAGTGGCATGCACAGGAAGATGCGCTCGATGGGCGAGAGCGGCGCGTCGGCCGCCGCCTGGATGCCCGAGAGCGCGAGCGCCAGGGCCGCCGCGTCGGTGGCGAACGCGCGCGCCGTGCCGCGGAAGGCGTTGCGCGGGAACTGATCGAGCAGCAGGATCAGCGCGAGGCGCCGGCGCGGGCTGTCCGCCCAGCCCGCGAGCTCCCCCGATGCGGCGCGCTGCATGAGCTCGCCGAAGCGCTCGCGGATCATCTCGTCGATCGCACCCTGGTGTTGCTCGGCTGTGGATGCGCCGAACCAGAGCTTCTCACGGTCGCGGATGGTGTGCAGGCCGTGCGGCGCCGGGCCGAACCAGAAGCGATTGACTTCGAGCGCCTCGTCCACCTGGGCCTGACTGCGCGGCGCGCTCACGGGCGCTTACTCGCACAGGCTCTCGAGATATCCCTGGGCGACTGGCGAGAGACGCTTGCGCGCGAGCGCGCGCGCCTTGGGCGCATCGACGATGTACTCGAGCGGACCGGAGACCAGCATCTGGCGGATGCCGGGATAGCGTGCCGAGGCCCGGGCCATCTTGTTGAGCACCGTGAAGCCGCGATTGATCTTTTGCCGGGGCGCGCGGTTCTGTTCGATGGTGCGGGCCAGATACTGGCCGAAGCGCGCATAGAGAAAGTAGTCGTCGTCGCCGACCTGAAAGCGGGCTTCGGCGAAGAAGTCGGGGAAATTCTTTTCCAGATACGAATTGACGCTGCAAAGAGCCGGACGGGGATCGCGATCGCGCGACGCAGTTCGCTGCTTCATTTCGCTGGCCACACCTCCAAGGGTCCGGACCGCCATCGCTGGGCGTCGCGGGCGGCACCACACCCCGCGACGCGGCGCGAATGGTGCGCGAGAAGTCCCTCCGATGCAAGTGAAATCACCGCGGCCGGCGCCTCGGTCCGTCTCACGGGCGCTTCTCGTCCGCCCCCGGTTGCGTTGCGTGCCGCGCGCCGCGCCGGCGCCAGGCGCGCGTGGCCATCTGGGCCGCGAGGATGACCGCCACGATGAACGCCAGCGCGCTCGTGGCGAGCGTCAGGTTCAACATTCTCTCGAGCGTTCGGTCGCGCAGCTGCGCCCAACGGTTGGAAGTCTGCGTGATCTCGAGACGAGCGATCACGCCGCGCCGGCGCAACCCGTGGATGGGTGCAGCCGCCGCAATGCGCCGGTCGCCGTCGGGGCCGACCAGACGGCGGAACAGCCGGGCGAGGAGGCCGGGCTGCGGCGCCGGGATGCCCGGGACGGTGGGTCTGTCCGCCTGCGCCAGCAGGGCGCCGGCCGGCGTGGTGACCGACAGGCGCAGTCCCGGCCGCAGCAGCCGGCCCAGATAGTCCGCCAGCGCCGCCGAGGCGAGGATCAGACCGCCTCGCGGGCGCAGCGTCCTGCGGTGCAGCATCCCGTAGCGGATGGGCGGACCGCCGCGACCGCTACGGTCGTCGATGAGCACTCCGAACGGTCCGCCGAGCATCGACAGCGGGATGGACATCTCGACATCGTAGCCGCCGGGATGGGGCTGCAAGGCGCCGACGATGCGCGGATCGGCGAGCGCGCGCCGCCGGCCGTATTCGCCGCGCACGATGCGGTGCGCCACCACGGGGCCCGTGCCGGTGAGCGCCAGGAACTCGGCGTGATCCTCTCCGCGCGGGCCGGCGAAGCCGATCCAGATCCGATCGCCGGTGCTGCGGCGGCGCAGCGGATTGGCGGACGGCGCATCGAAGACGAGGTGCGGATCGGTGACCTGCAGCAGCACGTACAGCATGCGGCCGTTGACGCCGGTGAGGATGTCGAAGTGGTGTGCGCCGCGGCCGTAGCGTCGCCAGAGGCGGCTCTCGGCGGGCCAGCCATCGGCATATCCGTCGACGTACAGCGGCGCGGGCAGGACGACGGGGGTCAGATCATAGGGCCCGGGCTGCGTGCCCTGGGCGGGATAACGGTAAATGAGGCGCATGCGGCCCTGGAGCGAGGCGGCCAGCGTGCGGGCCAGCGACTGCAGGTCCTGCCGCTCGCTCTGGCGCAGCGCCGCCTCCATCTGGCGCGCATAGCGCACCCCGTCCCACGGTAGCACCAGGGTGACCAGGACGAGCAGCAGAAGCTTCAGCCAGGGCCGCATCAGATTGTTTAAGCCATCTTTCCGCCGGGGCGCTTATAGTGCGGCCACCGCGTTACGGGGAGCGCACAGCCAGACTCATGAAGATACCCGAGATTCTGATCGTCGAGACGGTTCACCAGCCGGGCAGCCTGGCCAAAGTCCTGCAGGTGATTGCCGATGCCGGACTGACCATTCAGCACCTGACGGCCGTACGGCGCGTACAGGGGCGCACGCTCTGGGAAATCACCCTGGAGATGGACGAGCAGGCCAATCACGACCTGTACGAACGCATCGGCGAGCTGCCCAACGCGCGCTTCATCGGCAAGTCGGACCGCGTGTTCAACCGGCACCGCGGCGGCAAGATCCGCATGGTCGCGAGCCTGCCGATCAACACGCTGCAGACCCTGCGCGACGTGTACACCCCGGGGGTTGCGCGGGTGTGCCTGGCGATCAAGCAGGACCCGCAGCTCGCCCATGAGTACACCAGCATCGACAGCACCGTGGCAGTCATCACCAATGGCACGGCGATTCTCGGGCTCGGGAACATCGGCGCGCTGGCGGGCCTGCCCGTGATGGAGGGCAAGGCTGCGCTGTTCGCCGATCTGGTTGGACTGTCCGGCGTGCCCATCCTGCTCGAGGAGACGCGCGTGGAGAAGGTCGTCGAGATCATCGCCGGCATCCACCTGTCCTTTGGCGCCATCCAGCTGGAGGACTTCGCCGCGCCGGAGTGCTTCGAGATCGAGGCGCGGCTGCGCGAGCGCCTGCGCAAGCCGGTGCTGCACGACGATCAGCACGGCACCGCGGTCGTGGCGCTTGCGGCGCTGATCAACGCCGCGCGGCGCGCCCGCCGGAGCCTCCCGGAGAGCACCGTCGGGCAGATCGGGCTCGGGGCGGCGGGTACGGGCATCGTGCGGCTGCTGCGCGCCTACGGGGTCAATCAGGTGCTCGGTGCGGACCGCAATCCCGAGGCGCTCACGCGCATCAAGACCCTCGGTGCCGAGGGGACGAGCCTCGAGGAGGTGATGCGCCGGGCGGACATCGTGGTTGCGACCACCGGGGTGAAGGGGTTGATCCAGCCGGAGTGGATCCGGCCCGGGCAGGTGATCCTCGCGCTCTCGAATCCCGACCCGGAAATCGAGCCGCACGTGGCGCGTGAGCACGGCGCCGTCTTCGCCGCGGACGGCAAGGGCATCAACAACATCCTGGCCTTCCCGGGGCTGTTCAAGGGAGCACTCGCCGCCAAGGCCACGCATTTCACGGACGCGATGCTCATGGCCGCGGCTCAGACCCTGGCGGAGCTCGCCTCGCTCGCGCAGGAGGATGCGCTGGTACCGGATCCGCTCGACAAGTCCGTGCACGAGCGGGTGGCCGCGGCGGTGCAGGCGGCTTATCGGTAGCGCCGCCGGCGGCGCGCCGGGGGGGGGGTCAGGCCTCGGCCGGCTCCGGCGCCATCAGCCCGCGCAGCTTGCCGAGGGCGCTGGCTTCGATCTGCCGGATCCGCTCGGCCGACACGCCGTACTGGCCGGCGAGCTCGTGCAGCGTCGCCTTGTCCTCGCGCATCCAGCGGCGCTCCAGGATGTCCCGGCTGCGCTCATCGAGCCGGTCGAGCGCGCTGCGCAGCCGGATCGCCGAGTCGCTGTCCCACTCGGCCTGCTCGACCTGGTCGGCCGGATCGGCATCGGGAGCGGGCAGGTAGGCCGCCGGGCTGTAGGTTTCCTCTTCATCGGCATCCGGCGCCGGATCGAACGCCAAGTCGTGCGCCGCCAGGCGCTTTTCCATCTCCGTCACCTCGCCCGGCGTGACGCCGAGGTCGCGGGCGACCGCGGCCGTTTCCTCGAGTGACAGCCAGGTGAGGTTCTTCTTCATGCGCCGCAGATTGAAGAAGAGCTTGCGCTGCGCCTTGGTGGTGGCGATCTTGACCAGCCGCCAGTTGCGCAGCACGTATTCGTGGATCTCGGCCCGGATCCAGTGCACGGCGAAGGAGACCAGGCGCACGTTGAGCGCCGGGTCGAACCGCTTGACGGCCTTCATCAGCCCCACGTTGCCTTCCTGGATCAGGTCCCCGAAGGGCAGCCCGTAGCCGCGGTAGCCGCGCGCGATGTGGACTACGAAGCGCAGGTGAGCCAGCACGAGTCTGCGGGCCGCTTCCAGGTCGCCCTCGTCGCGGAAACGCACGGCCAGCTCGCGCTCGGCCTCGCGGTCGAGGACGGGAATGCGGCTTACTCGGTCGACGTAGGCATCGACGCTGCCGATCGGTCCGGCGAGCGCGAATTCGCACGGCCGGGCAATCAACGCAGTCGCTGTACTCATGGAGGCTCCCATCGTTCTGTGCGCAAATTTTAGCACTCGGCTACTTTGAGTGCTAATCACCCCCCAGGTTCCCTTTGCGGGGGTGCCGTTTTCTCCAGCTGAGGTTAAGCTTAAGAGAAATTTATCCGGGCGACCGTGGCCCAAAGCGTGCCCATTTCATCATCGTTTCAGCAATACCCGCTATTGTGGGCGCACCACGCTTCTGGCCCGATAGACCTGCTGCTTGTGTAAACGGAAGGGGACTGACTTGGCGACTACGGCAACGACCGCGACCACCGAACTGAAATACGACGGCTTCAGCATGCTGCTGCACTGGCTGACCGCCGCCCTGGTGATCACGCTCTGGGCGCTCGGCCAGACCCTGGATTTCTTCCCCAAGGGCGCCCCGCGCCTGGCGGCGCTCTCGGTGCACATGGTTCTCGGCATGCTCGTCGGGGTGGTCGTGCTGGTGCGCATCGGCTGGCGCTCATCCGCCGGACGGCGGCTGCCTTCGGCCGATGAGGGCTGGCTGAACCTGCTGGCCAAGGCGGCCCACTACGGGCTGTACCTGCTGCTCGTGCTGACGGTGGGGTTCGGGCTGGCGCGGGCCTGGGTGCACGGCCTGCACGTCTTCAACTGGTTCACCTTCCAGCGGCCGGCTTTTGCCACCCGTGCGGTGATCCGCACCATCAGCGAGCTGCACAGCGACCTGGCGGACCTGCTGGTGATCGTCGCGGCAGCGCACGCGGCCGCCGCGCTGATGCACCACTACGTCATGCGCGATTCGGTGCTGCGGCGCATGCTGCCGCGCCGGCGCGCCGGGTAGCGCCGCCGGCCTTCCGCGCTCCCCGCGCTGCGGCTACGCTCGCAGGATGAGTCCTGCCGCGGGCGCGCGCCCGGATCGCTGAGGGAACCATGCCGGAACTCCCCGAGGTCGAGACGACCCGCCGCGGCATCGAGCCGCACGTCATCGGACGAACCATCGAGGCGCTCGAGGTCTACGAGCCGCGGCTGCGTTGGCCGGTTGCGCGCACCTTGCCTGCGCGGCTGGCCGGACGGCGCATCGTGGCCGTCGGCCGGCGCGCCAAGTACCTGCTCATCGGTCTCGATGCCGGCGCGTTGATCGTGCATCTGGGGATGTCCGGCTCGCTGCGCATCCTGGCGGCGGACACCCCGCGCCTGCGGCACGACCAGTACGATCTGCGCCTCGATTCGGGGCGGATCCTGCGCTTCAACGATCCGCGCCGCTTCGGCAGCCTGCACTACACGGACGCTGATCCCGGCGAGCATCGCCTGCTGCGCAACCTTGCCCCCGAGCCTTTCGATGCGGCGTTCGATACCGAGTATCTCTGGCGGATCACCCGCGCCCGGCGGCTCGCCGTCAAGCAGCTGCTCATGAACAGCCGCCTGGTGGTCGGCGTGGGCAACATCTACGCCAACGAAGCGTTGTTCCGGGCGCGCGTCCGGCCGGGCCGCCAGGCCCGGCATCTCACGCGCGCCGAGGCGGTGCGCCTGGTCAGAGCGGTGCGCACCGTGCTGACGCAGGCGATACGGGTAGGGGGGACGACGCTGCGGGATTACGTCGGCGCGGACGGCTCGCCGGGATATTTTCGGCAGAAACTCTACGTCTACGAACGCGGCGGGCAGCCTTGCCGGCGGTGCGGCGCCGCGATCCGCCACCGCACTCAGCAGGGCCGTTCGAGCTACTACTGCCCGTGCTGCCAGCGCTGAGCGCTCAGGTGCTGCGGCGCTTCTTCAGCTCCTCTTCGACGATCGGGTGCACGAACTCGCTCACATCGCCGCCCAGGACCGCGATCTCGCGCACCAGGGTCGAGGAGATGAACGTGAACTGCTCCTGCGGGGTCAGGAAGACGGTCTCGATGTCCCGCTCGAGGTGCCGGCTCATGTTGGCGAGCTGGAATTCGAACTCGAAGTCCGACACCGCGCGCAGGCCCCGCACGATCACCCGCGCTCCCTGTTTGCGTGCGAACTCGACCGTCAGCCCGGCGTAGCCCACCACCTCGACGTTCGGCAGGTCATGCAGCACCCGGCGCGCCAGATCGACGCGCGTTTCCAGCGAGAACATCGGCGCCTTGTTGGGATTGGCCGCGATCGCGACGATCACCCGGTCGAATATGCTGGCGGCGCGGCGCACCAGGTCCTGGTGCCCGTTGGTGATGGGGTCGAAGGTCCCCGGGTAGACGGCGTGGCGGTTCATTCGGCGGCGATCCCCCTGTGTCGCGAATACAGATGATACCCGACCTGCCCGGAGCGCTTGTCGCGCTCGTGCGTCCAGGCCGCGGGCACCTGCGGCTGCTGCTCGGCCGGGCACTCGAGATAGATCCGGGCCGCGGCGGCGAGCCAGCCGCCGGCTTCCAGCCGCGCGCTCACCGCCGGGAGCACCCCGGAGGCGAAGGGCGGATCGAGAAAGACGATGTCGAACGGCTGCGCCGGACCGGCGAGAAACGCCTCGGCATCGGCCCCGACGACGCGCCAGTCGTGCCGCCGCTCGGCATCCCACTGCGCGAGGCACTCCTCGATCGCCCGGGCCGAGCGTCGGTCACGCTCGACGAAGGTCACGTGTGCCGCGCCGCGCGAGAGCGCTTCGAGACCGAGCGCGCCGCTGCCGGCGAACAGATCCAGACAGCGCGCGCCATGCACCGCGGGCGCGAGCCAGTTGAACAGCGTCTCGCGGACGCGGTCGGGCGTGGGACGGATGGCCGAGGCGGCTGGAAAGCGCAGCCGCCGTCCGCGCCATGCGCCGCCGATGATGCGCAGCACCCGCGCGGTCCCGCCGCGCCGGTGCGTCTGGGACGGACTGCTCACGCGCTGTCTTTCGAACCTGCGGACCGGGCCGCTACGATACACTAGCCCGCAGTCATGTTCGGACGCGAAACCAAAGAGGCGCCTGCCGCCGGCACGGAGCGTCAGGGCTTTCTGAAGCGCCTGGCGGCGCGGCTCGGGCGCGGCAGGCTCACCTTCGATCTGCCCAATCTGTTCCGCGGCCGCAAGATCGATGCCGAACTGCTCGAGGAACTCGAGACGCGGCTGCTCACGGCCGACGTGGGTGTCGAGGCCACCGAGTTCATCCTCGCCGGGCTCAATAAGCGCCTGGCCCGCAAGGAGCTCGCCGACGTCGAGGCGCTGATCGGCGCGCTGCGCGCGGCGGTGGAGGAGATTCTCGCGCCGTGCGCGCAGCCGCTCGTCATCGATCCCGCCCGCAAGCCCTTCACCATCCTCGTCGTCGGCGTGAACGGCTCAGGCAAGACCACGACCATCGGCAAGCTGGCGCGCCGCTGCGCCGAGCAGGGGCGCAGCGTCATGCTCGCCGCCGGCGACACCTTCCGCGCCGCCGCCATCGAGCAGCTGGCGGTGTGGGCCGAGCGCACCGGCTCGAGCTGCATCGCGCAGCACGCGGGCGCCGATCCGGCCGCGGTGGTGTTTGACGCGCTGCAGGCGGCGCGCGCGCGCCGCACCGACGTGTTGATCGCCGATACCGCCGGTCGGCTGCACAGCCAGTCGCATCTGATGGAGGAGCTGAAGAAGGTCAAGCGCGTCCTACAGCGCGTCGATCCGCTCGCGCCGCACGAGGTCCTGCTGGTGCTCGATGCCAATCAGGGGCAGAACGCGCTCGCGCAGGCGGTGCAGTTTCACGAGGCGGTCGGGGTCACGGGCCTCGTCATCACCAAGCTCGACGGCACCGCCAAGGGCGGGATCGTGATCGCCATCGCGCGGCGGCTCGGGCTGCCGATCCGTTTCATCGGCATCGGCGAGCAGCCCGGCGACTTCGGCGAATTCGATGCGCATGCCTTCGCCACGGCACTGGTCGAGGGGTCGCGCGCATCCGGCGCGCAGGAGCCGGCATGATCCAGTTCGAGCGGGTCAGCAAACGTTACCCCAACGGGCGCGAGGCGCTGACCAACGTCAGCTTCTTCGTCGACCGCGGCGAGCTGGTGTTCATCACCGGCCGCTCCGGGGCCGGCAAGAGCACGCTGCTGAAGCTGATCGCGATGCTCGAGCGCCCGACGCGCGGCACCGTGACCGTCAACGGCCGCAGCACCGGCGTGCTGAAGGTGCGGCACATCCCGGCCTTCCGCCGGCACATCGGGGTGGTGTTTCAGGATCACAAGCTGCTCGCCGACCGGCCGGTATTCGACAACGTTGCGCTGCCGCTGGTGGTGGCGGGCGCCCCGCTGAAGGAAATCGACAAGCGGGTGCGTGCGGCGCTCGATCAGGTGGGACTGCTCGGCAAGGAGCGGCTGGCGCCGATGGAGCTGTCGGTGGGCGAGCAGCAGCGCGTGGGCATCGCTCGGGCGATCGTCGGCAAGCCGCCGCTGATCGTGGCCGACGAGCCCACCGGCAATCTCGACCCGGATCTGGCGTTGGAGGTGATGCGTTTGTTCAAGCGCTTCAGTGAGGTGGGCGTGACGGTGCTGGTGGCGACGCACGATCTGCATCTGGCGCGCGAGTTCGGCAGCCGCGAGCTGACGCTCGCCAGCGGCCAGCTCACGGGCGGGGCGGCCGATCCGCTGCCGTCTCTGGTGGCGAGCCGCTGAGGCCGGCCATGACGCTCTCGACACTCGCCACCCGGCACACCCAGGCGCTCCTCGGGGCGCTCGGCCGCCTGGCGCGCGCGCCGCTTGCCACGGTGCTGACGCTGCTGGTGATCGGACTGGCGCTCGCGCTGCCGGCGGCGCTCGGGCTGCTGGTGCGCAACGCCGAGTCGGCCACGGGCGGGTTCGGCCGCGCCGTCGACATGTCGGTGTATCTGAAGAGCGGCGTGTCGCTGGCGCGGGCGGATGAGCTCGCCGTGAACGCGCGCGCAGTGCCGGGCGTGGCCGCCGTGAAGGTCATCTCGGCGGCCGAGGGGCTGCAGCAGTTCCGGCAGTACTCGGGCTTCGGCGCCGCCCTCGATGCGTTGCCGTCGAACCCGCTGCCGAACGTGCTGCGCATCGTGCCTCGGCCGCGGTCGAGCGGCATCACGGCGCTCGAGGGCCTGAGGCGCACGTTCGCCCGCTGGCCGGAGGTGGGCATGGTGCAGCTCGATGCGCAATGGGTGCTGCGCTTCGACGCCATTCTCGCGCTCGCTCGCCGCCTGGTGTCGATCGCGGCGGTGCTGTTCGGCGCCGGCGTGCTCGCGGTGATCGGCAACACGATTCGCCTGGAGATCCTCAACCGTCGCGACGAGATCGAGGTGACCAAGCTGGTGGGCGGCTCGAACGCCTTCGTGCGCCGCCCGTTCCTCTACACCGGGATGCTTTACGGATTCGGCGGCGCGCTGCTCGCCTGGGCGGTGCTGGAGGGGGCGGTGCTCGGGCTGCAGGCCCCCGTGGCACATCTGGCCAGCCTCTACGGCAGCGGATTTGCGCTGACGGGGCTCGCCGGACGGGAACTCGCCGCCCTGTTCTGCGGCAGCATGGCGCTCGGATGGCTCGGCGCGTGGCTCTCCGCCCACCGCCACCTGCGTGACATCGAGCCGCGGGCGTGATCCCCGCGGTCGGGGCTTATTTGATCTTCGCTTCTTTGTAGGCGACGTGCTTGCGCGCCACCGGGTCGAACTTGCGCACTTCCATCTTGTCCGGATGCAGGCGCTTGTTCTTCGTCGTCACGTAGAAGTGGCCGGTGCCGGCGGTGGACAGCAGCTTGATCTTGTCGCGCATGGCTCTGCTCCTACCCTCAGATCTTCATGCCCTGGGCACGCAGGTCGGCCACGACCTTGTCGATACCCTTCTTTTCGATGGTGCGCAGGCCGTGCGCAGACACGCGCAGCGACACCCAGCGCTTCTCGGTTTCCAGCCAGAACCGCTGGGTATGCAGGTTCGGCAGGAAGCGGCGGCGCTTCTTGTTGTTCGCGTGGGAGACGCGATTTCCGACGGCCGGCCCCTTGCCGGTGATCTCGCAGACGCGCGACATATGCAACGACCTTAAAAATCAGATACTTGGCGCAGGCGGGAACACCCCGCCCCCCGGAGCCGGCCTTTATACCAGCAGTGCCGGGCGGGGGCAAGGGCCACGCCGCGCGGTTCGCGCTCACGGCGACGGGCGCCGGCCAGTGCAGGCAGGGCCTCCGCCGCAAGCGCGCGGCGCGGACTCAGCTTCTGGCGTTGAAGGAGGCGCACCAGCCCTGGGCGTCGACGGAGTATCCCGGGTAGATCGCGCAGCCCGCGTAGCCCGAAGTCTCCCCCGGCGTGCCCTTGAAGAACTGGCACAGCCCGCAGCGCTCCCCGGGCTTGTAGGACGGGAATTTTGTCCGGTTCACCGCCTTGGCGCTGGGCTCGTAGCCGAAGGATTTCGCAAGCGGATTGGCGTTTTCCGTCAGATGCGGCAGCGCAGCGCCGGCCGCATGCGCCGAGCGCGGGCGCAAACCGATGACGGCCACGGAGGCCGCGACGGCCGCAGTCGCGAGGAACGTGCGGCGGGAGGGATCATGGCGGTCATTGTCTTGGGACATGTCAAACCTCGGTGAATGAACACACGGTCAACGATGCGCATTCACAGCCTCGCTGGCTGCCGCCTGCGCCGGGGCGCGAGGAACACGGCCCGGCCGGGTTCGCTGCGCTCATCAAGGGCGGCAAAGATAACGGCGCGATGGCGCCTTCCACCATGAAGCGTTCAAAAGGCCGCTGAAGAGGCGACAAAAGTCAATTTTTCGGCCGCTGCCGAGGCGCGCGTCAGATCAGTCCGTGCTCGGCCATCGAGTAGCAGCGGCTGCCGCCGACGATGACGTGATCCACCACCCGCATGTCCATCAGCGACAGCCCTGCCTTCAGGCGCCGGGTGATGGCCTCGTCGGCCGGGCTCGGCTCGAGCCCCCCCGAGGGATGGTTGTGAGCCAGAATCAGGGCGGTTGCGTTGTGCAGCAGGGCTTGACGCAGCACCTCGCGGGGATGGACTTGCGCGCAGTCCACGGTGCCGCGGAACAGTTCCTCGAAGGCGATGAGCCGGTGGCGGTTGTCCAGGTACAGGCAGCAGAACACCTCGTACGGCCGGTCGCGCAGCTGCGCCTGCAGGAAGCGGAAAGCAGCCTGAGGCGTGGTCAGCGGCTGACCGGAGTGCAGCTCCTCCTGCAGGTGGCGGCGGGCGAGCTCCACGGCCGCCTGGATGGCCGCATAGCGCGCCGGGCCGAGTCCTTTGCGCGTCCAGCGCGAGCGCTCGGCGAGAAGCAGCGCTCGCAGGGAGCCGAAGTCGGTGAGCAAGCCCCGGGCCAGCTCCACCGCCGAGCAGCCGCGGGTCCCGGATCCGATCAGCAGCGCAAGCAGCTCGGCGTCCGAGAGCGCACGGGGGCCGCGATCGAGCAGTTTTTCGCGCGGACGTTCCGTGCGTGGCCAGTCGCGTATCGCAAGCGTCGGGGTGGCGGGGGTCGGCATGTACGGGCTCCGGTACGGGGCGGCGCATCGTCCCGCTCCGCACGCGGCCTGGGGAGGGGGAATATCCCGTCCGTTCGTGCACAAATACGCACTGCTCGCGCAGCCGGTTTGCGTCCCCGGGGAGCCGGGCCGGATAATCCCCGCCATGCAACGCAATCGCATCCTGCTTGGCGTGACCGGCGGCATCGCCGCGTACAAGAGTGCGGAGCTCGTGCGGCGGCTGCGCGAGCGCGGCGCAGAAGTCCAGGTGGTCATGACCGCCGCCGCACGCGAGTTCGTCGGTGCGCTGACGTTCCAGGCCCTCTCGGGGCGGCCGGTGCGCACCGATCTGTGGGACAGCGCCGCCGAGGCGGCGATGGGGCACATCGAGCTCGCGCGCTGGGCCGAAGCCGTGTTGGTGGCGCCGGCGACCGCGGACTTCCTCGCCCGTCTGGCCGAAGGGCGCGCCGACGACCTGCTGACGACGCTGTGTCTGGCCACGGCCGCGCCGATAGCCGTCGCGCCCGCCATGAATCGTCTGATGTGGGCCAATGCGGCCACCGTGGCGAACGTCGAACGGCTGCGCCAACGCGGCGTGCGCATGTTCGGGCCCGCCGAGGGCGCGCAGGCGTGCGGCGAGGTGGGCGAGGGGCGGATGCTTGAACCGGCCGAACTCGCCGATCAGCTGGCTGCTCTGCTGCCGGCCGCCGGTCCGCTGCACGGCCGGCGCGTGCTGATCACCGCCGGCCCGACGCGCGAGCGCATCGATCCGGTGCGCTTCATCAGCAACCGCAGCTCGGGCAAGATGGGGTTCGCCGTCGCCCAGGCCGCGCGCGAGGCCGGCGCGGAAGTTGTGTTGGTCAGCGGACCGGTCTCGCTGCCGACACCCCCTGGAGTGCGGCGTGTCGACGTGGAGAGCGCAGAGGCGATGCTTACGGCCGTACAGAACGAGGTTGCTGCAGCGGACATCTTCATCTCCACGGCCGCGGTGGCCGACTACCGTCCGGCGCATCCGTCCGGACAGAAGATCAAGAAGACCAGCGAGCGGCTGCAGCTGGAGATGGAGCGAACCACCGACGTGCTGGCGAGCGTCGCGGCGCGCGCGGACCGGCCGTTCGTCGTAGGCTTCGCCGCCGAGACCGAGTCGGTCGAGCAGAACGCGCGCGCGAAGCTGCTGAAGAAGAACCTCGACATGATCGCCGCGAACGAGGTCAGCCACAGCAAGGGCTTCGACTGCGCGGACAATCACCTGATCGTGCTGTGGCGCAATGCGCGTCAGGACCTCGGCGCGGGCCCCAAGCTGACTCTGGCGCGTGAGCTCATCCGGCTGATCGGCGAATCCTACGCCGCGGCCGGCAAGGCGCGCCCTCGCGAGACGGTGCAGGCGTGAGTGGCGCGAGCGCGGCCGCGCGGCCGCTCAAGATCCGCATTCTCGATGCACGCCTCGGCCGGGAATTCCCGCTGCCGGCCTATGCGACGGCCGGCTCGGCGGGCCTCGATCTGCGCGCCTGTATCGATGCGCCGCTCACGCTGGCGCCGGGGCGCGCTGAGCTCGTCCCGACCGGCCTCGCCATTCATCTGCAGGACCCGGCGCTTGCGGCCGTGATCCTGCCGCGCTCCGGCCTCGGCCACAAACATGGCGTCGTGCTCGGCAATCTCGTCGGGCTGATCGACTCGGACTACCAGGGGCAGCTGATGGTGTCGTGTTGGAACCGCGCCCAGGAGCCGTTCGTGATCCAGCCGGGCGAGCGCATCGCGCAGCTGGTGGTCGTGCCGGTGGTGCAGGTGGCGCTCGAGGTGGTCGATTCCTTCGACGAGAGCGCGCGCGGCGCGGGCGGGTTCGGCCACTCCGGCCGGCACTGAGCGCAGCCGTTCAGGCGGCCAGCATCCACAGACCGAACTCGCTGCGGCCGAGCAGGGCGCGGAAATTCTCCGGCATGCCTTCGTGCAGCATGCTCTTGAGCAGGCCGTGGACCCCGAGGGAGCCCAGCTCACGCCACATCCGCTCCGGCAGCGGCCCGTCCGCGGCCGACTGCATGATCAGCGCGAGCAGATACAGCACGATCAGATAGTTGTGCGCGGTGGTCAGGTCGAGCGGAAACGAATACACCTTGCAGTGGAGCGTGTTGCGCAGAATGTTCGCCACGAGCTGCGCGTCGCCCGCCTCGAGCGTCGGCAGCCTGTCGGGGACCTCCCGTGGCAGCTCGCGCAGCACGGCGCGGTTCCAGCCAAGCAGGCGCGCCAGCATGCCGTGGATGGCCGCGCGCAGTTCGGGCTTCAGCGCCGGCAGCGGCTCGCTGCGCCACGCCGGCACGTCGACGGGGCTGCCGTCCGTGAGCGCCCCGAGCAGCCGCGCGCCGACGTACAGCCGCCGCCGCAGGGGCAGCTCCTCGGCAGCCAGACAGTCGCACAGCCCTTTCTCAATGTCGCGGAACGGCTCCCACGCGATGGCGACACCGGGGGCGAGCCGATAGGTGTCGGTCGAGCGCGGCTCGGCGTGGACCAGCCGCTCGCGCAGGTCCTCGGTGCGCTCCTGCGCAGGCAGGCCGAGGCCCAGCCGCGCGCTGCCGCAGATGGGACTCAAACCGACCGCGATGCCCTCCGGCGTGCGTGCGAAGGAGAACGGGAACACGCAGCATGCGCCGAACGGCTGGCGGCCCAGGGCGCGGTGAATCAAACACTGATTGCCCGGAGTGAGGAACCGGCAGACCTCTTCGGGCGATTTCAGCTGCAGCCTGCCGTCGGTGCGCACGGGCAGGCGAGTGCCTTCGAGCTGCGGGGCGAGCGACTGCCACGGTAGCGCGTCGATCAGCATCTGCGCCTCGGCCGGCAGGGTGATTTCATAGTCGTGCCGGCAGCACGCCGCGCTCATCTGACAGCTGAAGCGGGCATCCGCAAGCGCCGCGAACGTCACCGGCGGGCGCCAGAAGCGCCGGAAGTATCCGGCGTCGAGCAGCGCGCGGGCGCTGGCCGGCCCCCCCTGGCGCATCCACGGGTAATCCGCCAGTGACTGCAGCAGGCCGTCGCGGAAGGACCAGGGCAGGAGGCTCTCGCCTGCGCTGCACCACACGACGCGCGGCCCGTCTTCGGTGCAACGCACGCCGAGCGCGGCGAACAGGCGGTGGGACTCGCGTGCCTCGGTGATCTCGAACCACGCGACCGCATCCTGCGGATCCTCGCTGTGCGTCAGCTGCACCAGCGAAGGTCCCACGAACTCCGGCAGCACCCCCTTGCCGCGCCTGCTGATGTCCCGGTGCGCGGCTGCAAAATGCCCCTCGTCCGTTGCGCAGGCTGGGCCGATGCCCTCGCCCAGGCGTACCGGCGCGTCAGGGCTGTGCAGCCGGTACAGCGCTTCCCCGCCGTTCGGATCGCACAGCGCGCGCAAGAACGCCTCGCACAATGCGCTCGCTCCGCGCGCCTCGAGCTGCGTTCCGGCGTGGGAATCGGTGTCAGCTGCGCTCACCAGCGCCCCATTCGCCGCGCCCGGTGCGCCGGGAGGTCTCTCGCGGTCCTCCTCATTGCAGTTCCTGCTGCCAGAAGCGCTCCATGGCGCTGAACAGGTGGGTGCGGGCGGCGGGTCCGGAGATGCCGTGCGTCTTGTTGGGGTAGACCAGGAGCCTGTATGGCTTGTCGGCGTTGATCAGCGCCTGGATGAACTGCAGGGTATTCTGCCAGTGCACGTTGTCATCGCCCGTACCGGCCACGAGCAGCAGCGGGTCGGCGAGATGCCCGGCCGCGGCGACCGAGGAACTCTCGGCGTAGCCCTGCGGGTTCTCAGCAGGCGTACCCATGTAGCGCTCAGTGTAGATCGAATCGTAGTCTTGCCACCGCGTCACCGGCGCGACCGCGATGCCCGCCCGCCACACCCCGGGGGCGTGAGTGAGCGCGTACGTGGTCATGTAGCCGCCGAAGCTCCAGCCCCAGATCCCGATGCGCCGCGGGTTCACCCACGGTTGTTGTTTGAGCCACTTCACCGCGGCGAGCTGGTCGGCGAGCGCGAGCGTTCCGAGATGGAATTTCACCTGGGCCTGCGCGCGATGACTGAAATACGTGGCGGCGCGGTTGTCCGTGGCGAACAGCACGAACCCCCGCCGGGCCAGCAGCTGATCGAAGAGGAAGAATGCCCCGCGCCACGCGTCGCGCGCGGTCGGCGGCACGTCCGGGCCGCCGTACTGGTACATGATGACCGGATACTTTCGGTGCGGATCGAAGTGCGGGGGCAGAGTCAGGCGCGCGTAGAGCCGCGTATGTCCGTCCGCGGCCGGAATGGTCAGAAAGCGGGGCTTCTGGAACCGATACGGCAGCCGGGCTGCCCGCTGGATCACGGTACGGTGCGCATTCATCAGGTTGACGAGGGTGACGGATGGCGGCGTCACGGCGCTGGAATAAGTGTCCACATAGGCCATCCCATTCGGGGCCATGTCGATGGCATGTGTGCCGGGCCGCTGGGTGACCGGCACAGCCTGCCCCCCGTGCAGCGACACGCGGTAGAGCTGCGTGTTGAGCGGGCCGTGCGTGTAGCGGCTGAAGAACAGTTCCCCCCGCTTCTCCTGCACGCCATCGAGCGCCAGCACGTTGTACGCGCCGGAGGTGAGTCTGCGGATCAGCCGACCGTCGGCGGCATACAGATACAAGTGATACCAGCCGTCTTGCTCATTGCCCCAGATGAACCGCCCGTCGTTGAGGTAATACGGGCCGCCGTGCACGTCGACCCAGTCCGGGTCGCTCTGGGTGAGCAGCGTGCGCGCCGCACCAGTCCTCGGGTCGGCGGTGAGCAGTTGCAGCCGTGTCTGAGCCCGGTTCAGCACCTCGCCGTAGACGCGATCCCCTTTCGCCAGCCAGCCGAAGCGTACGAGATACGTGTCCGGCGTCCCGGCCATGTTCATCCAGACCGTCTTGCCGGTCGCGACGTCGCGCACGCCCAGGCGCACAATCGGATTCGGCATGCCCGCCGCGGGGTATTTCTGCTCGTAGACGCGCGGCTGTCCGTCGAGGTAATTCACGATCGGAAAGGTGTGCACCGGCCGCTCATCGAACTGCAGGAAGGCGACATAGCGGCTGTCGGGAGACCACGCGTAGGCTGAGCGCAGATTCAACTCTTCCGTGTACACCCAGTCGAGCTCCCCATTGAGCACGTTCTTGCGGCGCGCCGCGACCCGGTGAATGGGTCCGCCGCTCACGGCGACGTAATGCAGCATGCCGTGTGTGAGGTAGCTGACCCAGCGCTCGTTCGCCGAGAGCCGCGGATTGCGCTTGGCGCCCGGCTGGTGGGTGATCTGCGTGATCCGCCGCGAGGCGAGGGTATAGAGATAGACCTGATTGTGGCTGAGGAAAAAAATCGCGTTTCCCTTCGGCGACCACCGGTAGCTCTTTACCCCGTAGCGCGTAATGCGCTCGCGCTTGATCTGGTTCTTGATGGTCCAGGCGGGAGCTGCGGCCCCGGCGAGCTGCCGGCTGGAGAGCAGGAGCGAGCGCGTGCCGCGCGCGACATCGACGAGGTAGAGATTGGCCCTGCCGCGCGGGCCGTGGCGCAGCAGGTAGCTCAGATACTGCCCGTTCGGACTCCATTGCACTTGCTCGGGCGCGTAGCCGGTCAGTCCGGGGCGCGCGAAGATCTGCGCGATCGTATAGTGCGGGGCCGCATTTGCCGCGCCGCCGTTCGCCCAGACCGGCGTGGTTGCGGTCAACAGCAGGGCCGTCAGGCCGATCAAGTGCTTCACGAGCGGTCTCCTGGTGCCGAAGCGGTCCGGCAAAAATATGCATTATAGGCTCAGCGACCCGCCTGGTGCCGCCGCGCAGACCGGCATCAGCTGCGCATCACATTCGGCGCGGCGAAGCAAACGCACCGCCTCGGACGCGGCAGATTTGCTCGGTGCGCGCTCGGGTCCGGGCTCCGCGGGACGCTGTGCTGCGCTACATCGGCGCTGAAACCAACGCCCCCGTAGCCGCTCCGGCGCTACGCGCGAACCATTCGGCTCGCGCTCAAGGCGCACGTCACCCGAATCGGTCGACCGCATCCGAAGCCTCGCGGCAGCGCGGAACCGCTGGCGCGGGGGCGCGAGCCCGTCAGGCTGGTATCATCGATCTCATGAAGACGACCATCGGCGCCGCGGGGCAGATCGTCGTTCCAGGGGCACGATGCACGCTGCCCGGTATGCGGCGGAAGGAGCCCCGGAGCTGCGGGTCGGGGCTGGGCGCGCCGAAGCCGACGGGGGCGCCACGATCCATGCGCGCGCCGCGCAACGGATCTCTCGAGAGCGCCCCGGCCCGGCGGATCACGCATCCCCGGGCGTGCGGGCGATCTCGCTCACGTGGGCGGTTTCGGTAGTGCACAGTCGGTCACAATCCACGGCGGCTCACCTGTGCAAACCGATTTCCGACAGCACGCCTGATCTGCGTGAACACGCGCAAGAGCGCTCGCACGATCAGCCGCTGCGCATCGCCGCGCGGACGTTCCCGAACATCGGCTGCGGCGGCAGCGGCGCCACCGAGGCCGCGCGGGCCGGGAATACCCCAGGACGGCGGCGCATTGCCTCATCCGCAGGCGGCCATCGTCCCGCCCCATTCACGCTCGAGCCTTGCGCAAGGCCGCCCCCGTAGGCGCGCCGAATCTCTTGCGGCGCAAGCGCGCCGCGCGTAAAGGCGCGCAGGCCGCCGGCCACACCACCTATTTCGCAGAGGTCCACGCATGCTCCCGACGAACTGGTTTGAGATGTATCGAGGCGTACTGATCCAGACGGGCATCATCGTACTGGTGTGCGCCATCCTGACTGTGATTATCCGGGTCGCGAGCCGCAAACTCCTCTACGCCGCCACGCAGCGCGCCGAGCCGTTTCGTCAGGCGCTCTATCACTCGGTGCGCGCTCCCGTGCTGGCGCTGGTCGTCCTGTGCGGGATCTATCTGATCGGCACGCTCATCAGTGAGCAGGCTCACGTCGGACTGCTCGCGCATGTGCTGGATCGGACGCTGCACGTCGGAATCATTGCGCTCATCGCCTGGGCGGGCTGGAGGCTGCTGAAGAGCTATCCGCGCCTGCGCCGTCCGCACGGTCATGAGCTGGATCCCATGATCTATGACCTGGCGGGCAAGTTCGCTCGTCTGGGACTGTTCACGGTCGCCGTACTGCTCATTCTGCGCACCCTGCATTTTCCGATTGCAAGCCTTCTGACCGTCGGCGGCGTCGCCGGGATCGCGATCGGGTTCGCTGCGCAGGGTGTTGTCTCCAATCTCTTCGGGGCGCTGGTCGTCTACCTGGATAAGCCGTTCAAGATCGGCGAATGGATCGTACTGCCGGAACTGAACATCTCCGGCACCGTCGAGCACATCGGCTGGCGCTCGACGCTCCTGCGGGGGTTCGACACGAGTCCATACTACGTTCCCAATTATGTGTTCAATTCACATGTGGTCGAGACGCCGCCCCGCATGCAGGCAAGACGCATCCAGCAGACGCTGCCGGTGCGCTATGCGGACGTCGACCGGCTGCCCAAGATCCTGAAGGAACTCCGCGCTTACATCGCCAGTCATCCCGGTATCGATCACACCCAGAGTGAAATGGTGAACTTCACCAGTTACAGCACTCATTCGCTCGACATACTGGTCTACTGTTTCGCCGGAACGGTGCTGTGGGGAGAATCGCTCGCCGTACAGGAAGACGTCCTGCTCAACGCTGCGCGCATCATCAGACAAAACGGTGGGCAACTCGCGCTGCCCATCACGCGAGTACAAATGCAACTGCCGGAACCTGACGCGCGACCCGGCGCTCAGATGGCCACATCCTAGGCGGGGCGGACTTTCACCGGCGGAATCGCTGTCCGGTCCCGGCCAAGGCCGCGGGGGCGCTCCGGTGCACACCGGAGTCAACGCCGTGATGTCCGGTCTGCCGGGCCGGAGGCGCAGAGGCCGCCCCGCCACGGGATTGATCCGGCGGTTCGTGGAAACCTCTGCGCAATGCCGGGACAGCAAGAGCCTGCGCTTGCGGCCACCTGTGAG
This sequence comes from Pseudomonadota bacterium, assembly GCA_021792555.1. Classification (GTDB taxonomy): domain Bacteria; phylum Pseudomonadota; class Gammaproteobacteria; order Steroidobacterales; family Steroidobacteraceae; genus 13-2-20CM-66-19. The sequence continues at coordinate 2,381 of JAJYUL010000023.1, read as the reverse complement.
CTGTGCCGCGCCTGACGAGCAGCACAACACCGCAACGGAAGCTCCATCGCCGGCGGAAGCGGAAGTGGGTTCGGCTGTGAGCTGTCGGGACAGGGACTGTTCAAGGAGGCCGGTCTGCCTGCAACCGGCTCCTATCGGGCGCAGGTCATGAGATCCCTCGCTGCAATGCACCGGTGACCTATCGCGTCGGCCTCGGTAAAACCCAGCTGGATTGGGTGACCGGACCTTTCCGCCGCGAGAGGAGTCCAGCGCCCGCAGGTGGCGTCTCTGCGGCGGTGCGAGCTTGACGCATGACATTGATCACGCGCATAGTCATGCTGCGGTCTATTCAGGTATTTGAGTGGCTGATCTTGACCGCGGGACAGGAGGGGCGATGGAGAAGAATCGCGGGCGCGGCGCCTTGGCGCTGCTGATCGTGGCGGCGGCGCTGTCTTTGTCCGGCTGTGGTGGATCCTCCACCTCCTCCCAATCGTCCAGTGCCGCTTGCGCTGCAGCCTGTTATGTGAGTGGTAGCGTTTCCGGGCTGAGCGGCAACGAAAACGTCAAGCTCGAGAACAACGGCGGCGAGAAGCTGACCGTCGCATACAACGCCAACGATTATTTTACGTTTCCCACACCTCAGGCTGCGGGCAGCACCTACGATGTCACGGTGGCATCGCACCCGCCTGCAGTTGCGTGCTCAGTCAGTAATGCGAGCGGCACGCTCTCATCCAATGTGACAGATGTCGCGGTGTCCTGCGTCGCCGGCACGGAACGGATCCTCCATTCTTTTGCGGGCGGCCCGTCCGATGGTGCAGACCCGAATGCGGGGTTGATCGTGGACAGCGCCGGCAACCTTTTCGGGACGACCGACGGCGGCGGTGCGAAGGATCTGGGCACGGTGTTCGAGATCAGCCCGAACGGCACGGAAACCATTCTGCACTCCTTCGCAGGCGGTCCGACCGACGGGGCGAACCCCGTCGCGGGCCTGGTCATGGACAGCGCCGGTAACCTCTATGGTACGACTGATGGCGGCGGCGCGAAGGGCCAGGGAACGGTGTTCGAAATCAGCCCGAACGGCACGGAAACCATTCTGCATTCCTTCGCAGGCGGCACGGCCGACGGTGCGAACCCCGTCGCCGGTCTGCTCATGGACAGCGCCGGTAACCTCTACGGGACGACTGTAAATGGTGGCGCCAAAGGCCTGGGAACGGTGTTCGAGATCGGCCGAAGCGGTGCGGAAATCATTTTGTATTCGTTCGCGGGTGGACCGGGCGACGGAGCGCACCCGCAGTCTGGTCTGAGCATGGACCTGAACGGATATCTCTATGGCACGACGGCCAGCGGTGGCGCGTACGGACAAGGCACGGTGTTCACGCTCAACGGCAATGGCACGGACTACATTCTCCATTCCTTCGCGGGCGGCACGAGCGATGGGGCGAACCCGCAGGGGGGGGTGGTCGTGGACGGAAACACCATTTATGGAACGACTGCGAATGGCGGCTTTCTAACCTCACAGAACGCTGGCGCGTCCTGCGTAAACAGCAACGGCTGTGGCACGGTGTTCGGGATCCCGATCGACGGCGGCCTCTCGGAATACGCGACGCATTCCTTCGCGGGCGGACCGACCGATGGAGAAGAGCCGATCGGAGGATTGCTGCTCGCCAGCAACGGAAATCTCTACGGAACCACTTACAGCGGAGGCTCGAACCCGGACGGGGCCGGCGCAGTGTTCGAGATCAGCTCCGCAGGCGAGACCGTCCTCTATTCCTTCGCGGGAGGTACGACCGACGGGGCGGGCCCGAACGGGGGTTTGGTGATGGACAGTGCCGGAAATCTATATGGAACGACCGAATATGGCGGCGCGGGTGGCGACGGTACGGTCTTCGAGATCAACTGACTAGAAACACCGATCGCGTGCCGGTGCCTCAGCGTCACTTTTCTTAACATCGAAACGCGAACGCCGAGCGAGCCAATCAACGGCCTGCCCGGGCAGGCGCCCAGGAGGGGCGCTCGTGCGCAATGCCTGGAGGATGAACTCAACCTGCGGCGCTCCGACGCGCATGTGCGCATCGCCCGGCCGGGGCGCCGTGGCCAGGTCAGGGACGCAATCACGCGCCAAGCGGCTGATCGGCGCCAAAACACATCAGATTTGATTGCATCTTCCGCGCGACGCAACCGCCGCTCGCACGTCATCTGTGTTCTAGCCGTCAAGTTCCTGATCAATGTCTTCCGTATCCAGCTCGAAGACGTGGTTATCATTATCGAAGAAATATCACTAGTGTCCCAACGTTGCATGGTTGCGGCCGCGTAAGACATTGAGCATGAAGGAGTATTTCTTCATTTTATCTGGTCTCGATTTGGATGGCGAATGCGGCAAAGTGGCACGGATTTCCCATCCG
>JAJYUL010000022.1 GCA_021792555.1 Pseudomonadota bacterium | reverse complement strand
GCCGGCCTTACTGCCCCGGCGTCTGTCCGGCGTGCACCGGCAGCACGAGCGCGATGACGCCGAAGGCCGGGTGGTCGTAGTAGTTGCGCTGATAGAAGCGCACCCGGCGCGTCTCGTTCATCACGAACGTGGTGCCGGGCGGGGCGTCGAGCCCGGCGGGCGGATGCTGCATCGTGTAATCGAGCGTCAGGCCCAGATGCAGGTAGGTGCCGCGCTCGAAGTACACCAGGCCGGTGAGTCCCGGCACGTCAACGCCGAGCTCGCTCAGATCGAATCCGGCATGCGTGCCCCAGTCGCTGGCGGTCTGGATCCACGCGGCATGCGCCACGGGCGCGTAGTCGGGGCTCGCGCGCAGGGTGTTCCAGATCGCAGTGAGCTTGTAGGCCGAGGGGGGCAGAATGCGCACCAGGTGTCCGACGCCGGTGCCAGTCGGGCTTTCCGCGCCGCTCACATTCGGCGCCATGTGCAGCTCCGCCTTCCAGTCCTCAGGACTGCCGAGCGTCTTCAGCGCGCGAAAGACGATGATCTCGATCTGGTACTCGCGGTGCACCGGGGCGCTCGCGGCGGCCGGCGCCGCGGCGTTTTTGTTGGCCGGGGCGGCTTTGGGGGCGCTCGTGCTTGCCGCGGCGGGTGCGCCGGCCGGGTGCGCCTGCAGCGGCGGGGGGGGCGCAGCCAGGGCCGGCTGGGCGGTGCCGAGCGCGAGCGCCGCGAGCGCACACAGGATCGTTGCGAGACGGTGCATCATGTCGGAAGTGTAATCGAAGCGGCCTAATTCGGCTTGCCCGCAAGGCGCTTCAGGAGCGCGCCGGCGAACTCGAAACGCGCCTCCTCCTCGGGCATCTGCCGCGAGATGCGCAGCTTCATCGCCCCTTCGAGCCGGTACTCGCGCGGGGACTGCTGCATCAGCTTCACCAGCGCCTGCGGCTGCACGGCCGTGCTCTCCTCGAACAGGATCAGGCCGCCCTGCGGACCGAAGTCCAGGCGACGGATGCCGAGGGCGCGGGCGGTGAGCTTGAGCTTGCTGATGCGGATGAGGCGCTGGGCCGGGGCGGGCAGGGGACCGAAGCGGTCGTAGATTTCGGCCGTGAGCGCATCGAGGGCATCGGCGCTGTCGGCCGCGGCGATGCGCTTGTACAGTGCGAGCCGCACCTGCACATCGCCGATGTACGCCTCGGGCAGGAACGCCGGCAGGCGCAGCTGCACCTCGGTGGCCGCCGCGAGCGGCTGCTCGAGCGCCGGCTCCCGCCCGGCCTTCAGTGCCGCGACCGCCTCCTCGAGCAGCTCCAGGTACAGCGCAAGCCCGATCTCCGACATCTGCCCGCTCTGCGCCTCCCCGAGCAGCTCGCCCGCGCCGCGGATCTCCAGGTCATGCGTGGCGAGCGCGAAGCCCGCGCCGAGCTCCTCCATCGATTCGATCGCCTCGAGGCGCTTGGCGGCATCGCCGCTCAACGCACGCCGGGGCGGGGCGATGAGGTAGGCGTAGGCGCGATGGTGCGAGCGGCCGACCCGGCCGCGCAGCTGGTGCAGCTGCGCGAGCCCCATGTGGTCGGCGCGGTTGATGATGATGGTGTTGGCCGTGGGCACGTCGATGCCGCTCTCGATGATGGTCGTGCACAGCAGCAGGTCGAAGCGCCGGTGGTAGAAGTCCACCATCAGCTGCTCGAGCTCGCGCTCGCGCATCTGCCCGTGCCCGATGCGCACGCTCGCCTCGGGCACGAGCTGCTGCACCTCGGCGGCGATCTTGTCGATCGTGCGGATCTCGTTGTGCACGAAGTAGATCTGCCCGCCGCGGCGCAGTTCGCGCAGCACCGCCTCGCGCAGCGTCGGTCCGTGCCATTCGATCACGAAGGTCTTGATCGCCAGGCGCTCGGCGGGCGGCGTGGTGATGAGCGACAGATCGCGCAGGCCGCCGAGCGCCATGTTGAGCGTGCGCGGGATGGGCGTGGCGGTGAGCGTCAGCACGTGCACGTTGGCGCGCAGAGCCTGCAGGCGTTCCTTGTCGCGCACGCCGAAGCGCTGCTCCTCATCCACGATCAGCAGTCCGAGGTCCTTGAATCGCGCGTGCGCATGCAGCAGCCGGTGGGTCGCCACCACGATGTCGACCGCGCCGCGCTCGATGCCCTCGAGGGTTGCGCGGGTCTCCTTGGCGTTGCCGAAGCGCGAGAGCCCCTCGATGCGCACCGGCCAATCGGCGAAGCGGTCGCGGAAGTTGGTCAGGTGCTGCTGCGCGAGCAGGGTGGTCGGGGCGAGCACCGCAACCTGCTTGCCGGACTGCACCGCCGCGAACGCCGCGCGCATGGCCACCTCGGTCTTGCCGAAGCCGACATCCCCGCACACGATGCGGTCCATGGGCCGGTCGCTCTTGAGGTCCTCGAGCACTTGCGTGATGGCCTCGGCCTGATCCTCGGTCTCCTCGAACGGAAAGCCGGCCGTGAAGGTCCGGTAGTCCGCCTCGCTGAAGGCGAGCTTCAAGCCCCGCTGCGCTTTGCGCCGGGCATACAGATCGAGCAGCTCGGCGGCCACGTCGCGGATCTGCTCGGCGGCGCGCTTGCGCGCCTTGGCCCACTGGTCGGTGCCGAGCTTGTGCAGCGGGGCGCTCTCGCTCGCCGCGCCGGTGTAGCGGGTCACCAGATGCAGCGACTGCACCGGCACGTAGATGCGGTCGCCGCCGAGATACTCGAGCACCAGGAACTCCCCGGCCTCGCCGGCGACTTCCATCGGCTGCAGCCCCACGTAGCGGCCGACGCCGTACTGCTCGTGCACGACCGGGGAGCCGGGTGTGAGGTCCTGCAGATCGCGCAGGATCGCCTCCGGGTCGGCGGCGGCCCGGGCGCGGCGGCGCTCCTGGCGGGCGCGCGCGCCGAACAGCTGCGACTCGGCGATGATCGCAAGCGCAGGGCTCGTGAGGTACAGCCCGGACAGATCGGCCGCCACGGTCAGGCTGAGCGGCGCCTCGGCTGCGAGGAAGCGGTCCCAGTCGGCCACCAGCTCAACGCCATGCCCCTGGCTGCGCAGCAGCTCGTGCAGCACTTCGCGCCGGCCGGGGGAGTCGGCCGCGAGCAGCACCCGGCCGGAGAACGACTCGAGAAAGGCATCGAGCCGCGCGAGCGGCCGCTCGGCGCGCGTATCGAGCCGCAGCTCGGGCGGCTCGAGGGTCGCGAAGTCGTGCGCGGGCGCCGTGTCCGCCCGATCGGGCCCATCCCCGAGCCTCACCGAGGCGAACCGCTCGAGCGCCGCATCGAGCGCGGCCGGCTCGAGAAACAGCTCCGCCGGGGCGAGCACGGGGCGTTCCAGGTCGTGCCGGCGCTCCTCGTAGCGGGACTCGATGTCCCGCCAGGCGCGCGCGAGCGCCTCAGGCAGCGCCGCATCGCGCACGATCACCGCGTTCGCCGGCAGATGATCGAACAGCGTCGCGGTGGCTTCGAAGAACAACGGGAGGTAGAACTCCACACCCGCCGGCGCGACTCCCTCGCTGACGCTGCGGTAGACGCTCGAGCGGGTGGGGTCGCCCTCGAAGCGGATGCGGAAGCGGCGGCGGAATTCCTTCACCGCCTCGGCATCGAGCGGCATCTCCCGCGCCGGCAGCAGCCGCACGTGCTCGATCGGCTCGAGCGAGCGCTGCGTGTCGGGGTCGAAGCTGCGGATCGCCTCGATCTCATCGTCGAACAGATCGATGCGCAGCGGCTCGGCCGCGCCCATCGGGAACACGTCAAACAGCGAGCCGCGCACGGCGAACTCCCCGGGGCTGCGCACTTGGCTGACGCTCGCGTAGCCGGCATCGACGAGCCGGGCGCGGAACGGCTCCAGATCGAGCCGCTCGCCGCGCGAGAGCTCGAAGGCGCGCGCCTGCACGTACTGGCGCGGGGGCAGCCGCTGCATGAGCGTGTCGGCCGTGACGATCAGGCAGCCGTGCGTGAGGCTCGGCAGCTCATAGAGCGTGCGCAGCCGCGCGGAGATGATGTCGGGGTGCGGGGAGAACAGGTCGTAGGGCAGGACTTCCCAGTCCGGGAACGTCAGCAGCGGCAGGTCCGCTCCGGCGAAGAAGGCGAGCTCGCCCGTCAGGCGCGCAAGCTCCCGCGCCGCGTCGGTGACGACGACGTAGAGCTTCTGGTCCGAGCGGGCCGCTTCGGCGAGCGCGAGCGCTGCGGCGCTGCCGCGCAGGTTCTGCCAGCGCAGGTGCCGCCTGGCGGGGCCCGGAACGGGCGGATCTAGCACTCTCAAACTGCGACCGGAACTTCCGTGGCGTGTATGCGCGGTGCGGCGGCGGGCACGCAGAAAATGTCGATGGTGCGGCTGCGGCCACGCAGCTGCATCGGCGGCAGGGGCGTGGCGCCCACATCCACCCCGAGCGCATCGAGGGATTGCTTGATGGTGTGCGAGAAGAGCATCTCGCCGGCGCGTGCGCGCTGGCAGAGCCGGGCGGCGACGTTGACCGTGTCGCCGATCAGCGTGTAGCTCATGTACGAGCTCGAGCCGATGTTGCCGGCGACCACGTCGCCCTCGTTGATGCCGATGCCGAGGCCGGCTTCCACGCCGTAGCGGCTCATCCACGAGCCGGCGAGCACCGCGAAGCTCGAGAGCATCTCCTGGGCGGCGCGCACGGCGCGGCCGGGGCTGTCGGGCTGCTCGAGCGGCACGCCGAAGCCGAGCATCAGGCAGTCGCCGGCCATGTGGAACACCGTGCCGTCGTGGCGCAGCGTGATCTCGGTGAGCAGCGAGAAGTATTCGTTCAGGAGCGGGACCACCTGGCGCGGCTCGAGCCGCTCGGACAGGCCGGTGAAGCCGCGCAGATCGGCGAACAGCACCACCGCGTGGGTGCGCAGGTCATCGGCCGAGAGCAGCGTTTCGCGCAGCTGCACGTCCTCGAGGATCTTCTCGGCGAGCTGCGGGGAGACGTAGCGGCGCACGGCGCGGCGCAGCACTTCCTCGCGGCGGCGCACCTCGGCCTGCAGATGTGCCTGCGCCAGGTCGCGGCGCACGGCGCCGGCGCGGATCAGCTCCTCGATGCTGAGCGATTTATCCAAGGCCACGGGAGGGTTATCCGATCATTCTTCTGTGAAACGTGAGCCTACCATAATCCGTGCGTCGTGCGTCGCCATCTGCCGACTCCCGCGGTGTGCAGGGCGCGCATGCGCCGGGTACTGCAATGGGTTAGCGGCCCGCGCGGCCGCGGCTTGAACGCCCCGTCCGGGGCTAGTGCGCCGCCGGCGCGTGCACGACGGCGTGCACGACCCGGTTGTACTCGAAGAAGACGCTGAAGTCGGGGTAGTCCCAGCGGGTGATCGGCGGGCGGCCGACCGCGGGGTAGCGCTTCTCGGGCGCGCCGAAGCGCCGCTGCACCTGGCGCATGGTCTGACTGCGGTGGGGGTGGGGCACGGTGGTCGGGGCGACCTGCAACTGGCCGTCCACCACGATCGTCTCGGCCGCCGCGGTGGCGCTCACCGCGCAGGCGACCAGCAGTGCCAAAAGAACTCGGGCGCGCATGTCGGGACCTCCCGCGGTGACTATACACCCGGGCGCATTCTGTCAAAGCCGCCCGGCCGCTCCGCGTGGCAAATCTGTGACGCGCCGCAAACAGCCGCCGGGGGCGGGAACTATGGTTAAATCCGCGGATGTTCTACCCGCTGTCGGTGTTCGTCGGCTGGCGCTACGTACGCGCCCGGTCGCACAAGTTCTTCGTCTCGTTCATCACCTGGACCTCGCTCGCCGGCGTGTGCGTCGGGGTCGCGGCGCTGATTGTCATTCTGTCGGTGATGAACGGCTTCGAGGGCGACCTGCGCCAGCGGCTGCTCGCCCTCGATGCGGACGCGCGCGTGGTGGCGAGCCGCTCGGCCGAGACCGCAGGCCCGCCCTCGCCGGCGACCTGGCGGCGCATCGAGCAGCGGGTGCGCGCGAGCCCCGGGGTGATCGGGGTTGCGCCCTTCGTGCAGTCCCAGGCGCTCGCGGTGCGCACCCCGCAGATGCTGCCGGTGCTGCTGCGCGGGATCGACCCGGCCGCCGAGCCCTCGGTGACGCGCCTGGCGCAGGTGAGCAGCGCCGGGGCGCTCGCGGCGCTGAAGCCCGGCAGCGACCGGGTGATCCTCGGGGAGGTGATCGCCGAGGAGCTGGGGCTTGCCCCCGGGGACAAGATGACGCTGCTCATCCCGGGGGTGAGCCCGGGCGGGCTGCCGACGCCCGAGCTGCACCGCTTCACCGTCGCCGGAGTGTTCTCGGTGGGGCTCGCCGACAGCGACGCGACGCTGGTGTACGGCAACATCGCCGATGTGCGCGCGCTGCTGCCCGGCGGCGGGCTCGATCAGGGCCTGAGGGTGCGCTACCGCCATGCGCTCGATGCGCCGCAGATCTCCGCCGCGCTGCGCGCGCGGGTGCCGAAGGGCTTCGAGGTGATCGACTGGACGCAGGACAACGCGGCGTACTTTCGTGCGATCCGCATCGAGAAGACCATGATGTCGCTGATCCTGCTGCTGATCGTGGCGGTCGCCGCTTTCAACATCGTGGCCATGCTGGTGATGGTGGTCACCGACAAGCGCACCGACATCGCGATCCTGCGCACCTTCGGGGCCTCCCCGGCGCGGGTGCTCGGGATCTTCCTCACCCAGGGGCTGACCATCGGCTGGCTCGGCGTCGGCCTCGGGGTGGGGCTCGGGCTTGCGCTCGCCTACCATGTCAATGCGGTGGCGGTCTTCCTCGAGCGCACCTTCGGTTTTCAGATCTTCAACTCCAGCGTCTACTACATCACCACCATCCCCTCGGTGGTCAAATGGGACAACGTCGCGGTGATCGGCATCGCGGCGCTGGTGCTGACGGCTGCGGCCACGGTGTACCCGGCGGTGCGCGCCGCACGGGTCGCGCCGGCCGAAGCGCTGCGCTACGAGTAGAGCGATGCTGTTCGACTCCTACGAGTGGCTGATCGGCACGCGGCATCTGCGCTCGACGCACCGGCGCGGGTTCGTCTCCTTCGTCGCGGTGATGTCGGTGTGCGGGCTCGCCCTCGGGGTCGCCACCCTGATCGTGGTGCTCTCGGTGATGAACGGCTTTGGCCGCGAGCTGCGCAGCCGCATTCTCGATGTGACCGCGGATGCGACGCTCATGGGCCTCAGGGGCAGCGTCGGGGACTGGCCCGCGCTCGAGCGGCGGGTGCGTGCCGAGCCGGACGTCGTGGCCGTGGCGCCCTACGTGCAGCAGCAGGCGCTGCTCACCCACGGGGAGTACATCGCCGGGGCGGCGGTGCGCGGGGTGTTGCCGGCGCAGGAGGTGCACGTGACCGCGCTCGCGCGTCACCTCGAGCGCGGGGATCTCTCCGAGCTGCGCCCGGGCAGCTACCAGGTGATCCTGGGAGTCGATCTGGCGCGCGCGCTGCACGTGCGGCCGGGGCAGTCAGTGGTGCTGATCGCCCCGGAGGGCATCGCCACGCCCGCCGGGCTGATGCCGCGCATGCGCCGCTTCAAGGTCGTCGGGCTGTTTCATTCGGGCATGTACCAGTACGACCGCGAGCTCGCGCTCGTGAACATCACCGATGCGGGCCGGCTGTTCGCCCTCGGCCCGGGACGGGTGAGCGGGCTGCGCATGAGATTCTCCGATCCCTGGCAGGCGCCGCAGCTGGTGCGCCGCATCGCCTACTCCCTCGGCGGCTCCGGGTACTACGTCAGCGACTGGACGGATCATCTCGCCAACTTCTTCCGCTCCATCCAGATCACCAAGACCATGATGTTCGTGATCCTCTCGATGATCGTCGCCGTGGCGGCCTTCAACATCGTCGCCACGCTGGTGATGATCGTGAAGGAGAAGCAATCCGACATCGCGATCCTGCGCACCCTCGGGGCCTCGCCGGGGAACATCCTGGCGGTGTTCGCCATCCAGGGGCTGCTGATTGGGCTGGCGGGCACGCTGCTCGGCGCCGCCCTCGGCATCGTCATCTCCCATCACCTGCAGAGTCTGGTCGGGATGCTCCAGCGGCTGCTGCATACCCAGTTTCTCAACCCCAAGGTGTATTACATGAGCGAGCTTCCCGCCTACGTCGAGGGATTCGACGTGCTGCGCGTGTGCGGCGTGGCGTTCCTGCTGTGCGCGCTGGCGACGGTGTATCCGGCGTGGCGCGCCGCGCGCACCGCTCCGGCCGAGGCGCTGCGCCATGAGTGACCCGGTGCTCGAGGCGCGCGGCGTCGGGCGCAGCTTCGTGCAGGGCCCGAGCACGCTCGAGGTGCTGCAGGACGTGGCGCTCAGCGTGGGCGCCGGGGAGCGCCTCGCCATCGTCGGGGCCTCCGGCTCGGGCAAGACCACGCTGCTGCAGATCCTCGGCGGCCTCGACCGGCCGACCCGTGGTCAGGTGCTGATCGACGGGCGGGACATCCATGCGCTCACCGAGCGCGAGCGCGGCATGCTGCGCAACCGCACGCTCGGGTTCGTCTACCAGTTCCACCACCTGCTGCCGGAGTTCTCTGCGCTCGAGAACGTGGCCATGCCGCTGCTCGTGCGGCGCACCAAGGTTGCAGAGGCGCGCGCGAGCGCGCGCGAGCTGCTCGAGCGGGTCGGGCTCGGCGGCCGGCTGACGCACAGGCCCCATCAGCTCTCCGGCGGCGAGCGCCAGCGCGCGGCCGTGGCGCGGGCGCTCGTGACCCAGCCGAAGATCGTGCTCGCCGATGAGCCGACCGGCAATCTCGACGGCGCCAATGCCGAGGCGGTCTTCGAGCTGATGCTTGAGCTGAACCGAGAGCGCGGGACGAGCCTGATCGTGGTGACGCACGATCCGCGACTGGCGGCCCGGATGGACCGTGTCTATGAACTGCAGGGCGGGCGGCTCGGCGAGCAGGCCCCTACGGGTGCGCCCAGTGGCGCGCGCGGTAGCGCCGCCTGACTTCCCAACGCCAGATGAACTCCAGGGCGCACCAGCCGGCGAGCCCCGCGACCAGCGAGCAGACCAGACAGCCGACGAGAAACGGCCGCCACAGCGGGCCGAGTCCGTACTGCAGCCACTTCCAGCTCAGCTGGAACGCGAAGTGCTGCGCCGGGGTGCCGAGCAGCAGCGCGCCGACCCGGTAGGCGAGGTAGTAGATCGGCACCATGGTGAGCGGGTTATTGATGAGGAAAATCGTGCCGTAGATCGCCGGCACGTTCAGCCGCCAGGTGAGCGCCAGCAGGCCGGCGACCAGCGAGTGCACCGGCAGCGGGATGAAGCAGATCGCCAGCCCCACGCCGAAGGCGCCGGTGACCGCGCGCCGGTGCACGACCCACAGCCGCGGGTCCATCAGCCGGTCGCCGAACACGCGCAGCAGCCGGTGCCCCTCGATGTGGTGGGGCTTCGGCAGAATCTTCTTCAGCATGCGGCGCGGCATAACGGCGGCACTGTACCACGGCGGCGACAGCGCCGGTCGGGGCGCGCGTTCCGGTGCCGGGCGCTCTCCGGTATGATGCCGCTTCACCGATTGACTGGGGTCGTTTGATGTGGGAAATCGTGCGGGCGGGCGGTCCGCTGATGTGGCCGATCATCTTTTGCTCGATCGTCGCTGCGGCGATCGTGCTCGAGCGGCTCTGGACGCTGCAGGACCGACGTGTGTTGCCGCGCGAGCTGCCGCAGAAGGTCTGGCAGCTGATCGAGACCGGGCAGGTCACTGACAAGGTGATCGCCGCGCTCGAGCAGCACTCCCCGCTCGGGCGGCTGCTCGCCGCGGGGCTCGCCAACCGTCATCGGCCGCACGATGTGCTCATGGAGCGGCTCGAGGATGCCGGCCGGCACGTGGTGCACGAGCTTGAGCGTTTCCTCAACACGCTCGGCACCATCGCCGGCATCTCCCCGCTGCTCGGGCTTCTCGGCACCGTCACGGGCATCATCCGCGCGTTCGACGCCATCCAGGCGAGCAGCATGGGCGATCCGCGCGCGCTCTCCGGCGGCATCGCCGAGGCGTTGGTATGCACGGCGGCAGGGCTGTGCGTGGCCATCCCCTCGCTCATCTCCTATCGGTACCTGCGCGGCAAGGTCGAGGGCATCGTCGTCGAGATGGAAAAGCACGCGCTGCGCATGGCCGATGCGCTCGAAGCGGCCGGCGCCGCCGCCAGCGGCGACTGATCCGCCCATGAACCTCAAGCCGCGGCGCCACGAGGAGCCGGAGATCAACGTCGTCTCGCTGATCGACGTGGTGCTGCTGCTGGTGGTGTTCTTCATGCTCTCGAGCCACTTCACCCAGGAGGGCCGGCTGCACGTGGTGCTGCCGCGCGCCCAGGCCGTGCCCGCCGCCCGCGGGCGGCCGCAGCCGGTGGTGGTCACGGTCACCGAAAACGGCGACTACCTGGTCAACGGCCGTGAGCTGCTCAACAACAGCCCCGACACCCTGCGCGCGGCGCTGGCGGCCGAGCCGGCCGCCGCGCGCAACGACAGCGTCCTGATCCGCGCCGATGCGCGCGCCACGCAGCAGTCGGTGGTGACGGCGATGGATGTGCTCGGGGAGCTCGGCTTCGTCAAGCTCGACATCGCCACCATCAAGGCCCCCGCCGAGGGCGGTTCGTGAGCCGCGCCGGCGGCGACGGGGAGCGCGAGGCGGCGCATACGTACCGGCGGCTGCTCGGCTACCTGCGCCCGCACAAGGGCGCCTTCGCGCTCGGGATCCTCGGCGGGGCGGTGTACGCGGCCAGCGCGAGCGGCCTGGTGTATCTGGCCAAGCGGGTCGGCAGTCTCCTGCATCACCCCGACCCGCGCATGATCGTGTGGCTGCCGGCCGCCACCGTGGTGCTGTTCGCGGTGCGCGGGGTCGGCAACCTGATCCAGACCTACTTCATGGGCTACGTCGGGCGGCGCGTGGTCAAGCACCTGCGCGGGGAGGTGTACGAGCGGGTGCTCGATCTGCCGGTGGCCTTCTACGACCGCCAGGCCGTCGGCTCGCTGCTCTCGCGCCTGACCTACAACTGCGAGCAGGTCGGACAGGCCACGACCAGCTCGATCGTCATCCTGGTGCGCGCCAGCCTCATCATTGTCTTTTTGATCGCCTGGATGGTCTGGATCAATGCCCGCCTGACGCTGATCTCACTCACCATGGGGCCGCTGGTGGCCTGGCTGGTATCGGTGATCAACCGGCACTTCCGCCGCTACGGCCGGCGCATCCAGCACTCGATGGAGGATGTCACGCGCCTCGCCAAGGAGAGCTTCGAGTCGCCGCGGCTCGTGAAGGTGTACGGGGCGCAGGAACACCTCAAGGCGAAGTTCGAGCGGGTCAACGAGCACAACCGGCTCTCCAACATGAAGGCCATCCTCACCAACGGGCTCGCCAACCCGACGGTGCAGCTCGTGACCGCGATCGGCGGGGCCTTCGTCCTCGGCATCGCCATTCGCGACACGGTGCTCGGCACCATGGGTTCGGGCGATCTGGTGGCCTTCTTCGCCGCGTTGTCGATGATGGGTCAGCCGCTGCGCGAGGTGGTGAGCCAGTCCGGGCCGATCCAGCAGGGGGTCGCCGCGGCGCAGAGCCTGTTCGAGCTCATTGACGCCCCGCCCGAGCCCGAGACCGGCGATTACCGGCCGCAGCGCGTGCGCGGGGACGTCGAGTGCCGCGAGGTCACCTTCAGCTACCCGCAGGCCCGCAACGCCGCGCTGCGCTCGGTCTCCTTCCACGTGCCGGCCGGCACGCAGCTCGCGATCGTCGGGCGCTCCGGCAGCGGCAAGTCCACTCTGGTGAGCCTGCTGCCGCGCTTCTACGAGGTGGGCGCCGGGTCGATTCTGATCGACGGGCGCGATGTGCGCGAGTACGAGCTGAAGGCGCTGCGCGAGCAGATCGCGGTGGTCAGCCAGGAGGTGACCCTCTTCGATGACACCGTCCGCAACAACATCGCCTTCGGGCTCGATGTGCCCGAGCAGGCCATTCTGCGCGCGGCCGAGGCGGCGCACGTGCTCGAGTTCGCCGCCGGGCTGGCGCAGGGGCTCGATACGCTGGTGGGCGATCGCGGCGTGCTGCTCTCGGGCGGGCAGCGCCAGCGCATCGCCATCGCGCGGGCGCTGTTGAAGGACGCGCCCATTCTGATCCTCGATGAGGCGACCTCGGCGCTCGACAGCGAATCGGAGCGCCACATCCAGGCGGCGCTCGCCCATCTGATGCGCAACCGCACCACGTTCGTCATCGCGCACCGGCTCTCCACCGTGGAGCAGGCCGACCGCATTCTCGTGCTCGATGCGGGGGCGGTGGTCGAGAGCGGCACGCACGCCGAGCTGCTCGCGCGCGAGGGGCTCTACGCGCAGTTGTACCGGCTGCAGTTCAGCGACTGACGCCATGCAGGCGTGGCTCAACCGGCGCTGGTACGGCTCACAGGGCTCGTGCGCGGCGCTGCGGCCGCTGGAGCGGATGTACGGCGCGGCCCTCACGCGGCGGCGCGCGCGTGCGAGGGCTCCCGAGCGGCTCGGTGCGCCGGTGATCGTGGTGGGCAACCTCACCGTCGGGGGCACCGGCAAGACCCCGCTCACCGTCTGGATCGCCCGCGAGCTCAGCCGCCGCGGCCTGCCGGTCGGGGTGATTTCCCGCGGCTACGGACGCAGCGGCTCGGACGTGCGGGTGCTCGAGCCGGACTCGAGCTGGCGCGAGGTGGGCGATGAGCCGCTCATTCTGCGTCGCAGCGGTTGTGAGACCGCCGTAGGGCGTGATCGGGTGGCCGCGGCGCGTGCGCTGCTTGCGCGTGGCGCGCGCGTCATCGTCTCGGACGACGGGCTGCAGCATCTGCCGCTCGTGCGCGACTGCAGCATCGTGGTCGTGGACGGCGCACGCGGCTTCGGCAATGGCCGGCTGCTGCCGGCAGGGCCCCTGCGCGAGCCGCTCGAGCGGCTCGCGCTCGCCGATGCGCTGGTGGTGAACGGCGAGTGCGAGCACCCCTCGCTGCGCGCGGCCGCTGCGCACTTCCCGCACATCGTGCTGCGGATGGACCTGCTGCCCGCACCGGCGGTGGCGCTCGCCTCGGGGCAGCGGCGCGCGCTCGAGACCTTCCGCGGCGGGCCGGTGCATGCGGTGGCCGGGATCGGGCATCCGCAGCGCTTCTTCCGGGATCTGCGTGCGCGCGGGCTCGAGGTGCTCGAGCATCCGTTTCCCGATCACCACCCCCTGAGGGGGCCGGATTTGGCCTTCGGGGATGATCTGCCGGTACTCATGACCGAAAAGGATGCCGTAAAATGCGGCCATCCGGCCGACCCGCGGCTGTGGTTCGTGCCGGTCGAGGCGGCCTTCAGCGACGCCGATGCCGCCCGGCTGATCGAACTGCTGCGGCGCACGGTCGAATCATCTGCAAGATCCCCTGGAGGTTAGTTCGTGGACGCCCGCCTGCTCGAAATCCTCGCCTGCCCGATCTGCAAGGGCACGCTCGTCTACCGGCGCGAGGCGGCGGTGCTGGTGTGCCGGCTCGACCGGCTCGCCTACCCGATTCGCGACGGGGTGCCGGTGATGCTCGAGGAGGAGGCCCGCCAGCTCGGCGCCGACGATCCGCTGCTCGAGCGCTGAGGCCGGGGAGGCCGTGTTCCGCATCGCCATTCCCGCCCGGGCGGGCTCGAGCCGCCTGCCCGGCAAGGCGCTCGCCGAGCTCAACGGCAAGCCGATGCTGCAGTGGGTCCACGAGAAGGCCTGCGCCGCGGGGGCGAGCGAGGTGCTGATCGCGACCGATGACGAATCGATTGCGGCGGCCGCGCGCGCCTTCGGGGCCGTCGCGCGCCTGACGTCCCCCGCACACGCTTCCGGCACCGACCGCATCGCCGAGCTGGCCGCGCTCGAGGGCTGGGCGGACGAGGACATCGTCGTGAACGTGCAGGGCGATGAGCCCCTGATTCCGCCGGCCGTCATCGGGCAGGTCGCAGCCGTGCTCGCAGGCTCCCCACAGGCGGCGATCGCCACGCTCGCCACGCCCATCGAGTCGCTCGAGGAGTTTCTCGATCCTAACGTCGTGAAGGTCGTGACCGACTCCCGCGGCCGCGCGCTGTATTTCTCGCGCGCGCCGATCCCCTGGAGCCGCGAGGGGGCGCCGGCGGGGCTCTCGAGTCAGTCCCGCTTCCAGGGGGCGCGGCGCCATGTGGGCCTGTACGCCTACCGGGTGGCGGCGCTGCGCACGCTCGCGGGCCTGCCGGGCTCGCCGCTCGAGGCGAGCGAGAAGCTCGAGCAGCTGCGCGCGCTCGAGCATGGGCTGATCATTCAGGTGGCTGATGCGCTCGAGCGGCCCGGGCCCGACGTCAATACCGCGGAGGATCTGCGCCGAGTGGCGCGACTCGTCCGCTGAGCGGGGCCCTTGTGCTATCTTGAGAATTGCTCGCCAAGACACCATCTCCGCGGTGGAACTTCGCGATCCCGCGCCGCGTCCATCGTGAGGTGCGGGCGCGTTGCGGCCCTTCGGGCGGCTTTGGCCATGAGAGCTATGACCATGCGAATTTCCTCATCGTGGACTGTCCGGCGCGCGGCACGCCTGGCGGCGGCGGCTGCGGCGCTGCTGGCGCTCGGCGCGTGCGCGACGATGCAGCCCGAGCAGACCGTCGCGTATACCGTGCCGCCGCCGAACACGACCGTGTACGCGTATCCGATGCACAATCAGTCGGCTGGGCAGCAAAGTCGCGACCGCTACGAGTGCAGTGTGTGGGCGGTGCATCAGACGGGATTCGATCCGAGCGCCCCCGGCGTGCCGGTCTACGACCGGGTGGCCGTGCAGGGACCGCCGCCGGGAACCGATACCGCCATCGGCGCCATTGCCGGCGCGGTGATCGGCGCTGCGATTTCCGACCGGTGGGACCGGGGCTCCGGAGCGGTGTTCGGCGCACTGACCGGCGCGATGATCGGCAGCGCGGGCGATGCCGCCAATGCCCAGGCGAACGATCAGGCGATGAGCGCGGCGGCCCGCGAGCAGCAGCGCGCGGTCGATCGCAAGGCCATGGACTACCGTCGCGCATTGAGTGCGTGCCTGCAGGCGCGCGGATACAGTGTGAAGTAGGCGCTGCCGGCGCATTCTCCCGGCGCGCGCACTGCTGCGCGCATGCGAACGGGGGGCCGGGCCATCCCGCCGCAGGCGGCCCCTCACGCGGGTGCTTCTCGATGCGCTTGCCGACACGAGGCCGCAGAGGAGGAACTCTGCTGCAGACGGCCGGGCGCCCACGGTCGGCGCAGTGCTTGCGCGCACTGCGCGGATGACTTCAAATCGTGATGCTCGATGAGCCGTTGCCCGTTGAGCCGCCCGAGCCATTGCGGCAACACTGCCGGCCGCGCGCGACTGGCCGGCGGGCGAGATGCCGCGCAATGAAACGATCGGCTCTTCGGGCCTGAGGAGATGTCATGACGATGACCGCAGCGCAAGCGGACCGCGGCGCCCTCGGGCAGGGCGGACACTTTCGCATCCTGTTCGTGTGCCTCGGCAACATCTGCCGCTCGCCCACTGCGGAGGCGGTCGTGCGCGCCATGGCTGCCCAGGAGTTGCCGCAGCTCGCGCTGAGCGTCGATTCGGCCGGCACCGCCGGCTATCACGCCGGCGAGCCCCCCGATCGGCGTACCCGCGAGGCGGCCGCCCGCCGCGGTTATGACCTGTCGGCTCTGCGCGCGCGCGTCGTGGAAGCACGCGACTTCGAGACGTTCGATCTGATCCTGGCGATGGACCGGCAGAACCTGCGCACGCTCGAGCAGCGCGCGCCCGCACACGCTCGCGAGCGGCTGCGGCTGTTTCTCGAGTTTGCTCCCGAGAGCGGCGTGCTCGAGGTGCCCGACCCGTATTACGGTGGGGAGAACGGCTTCGAGCGCGTGCTCGATCTGATCGAAGCGGCCGCGCGCGGCCTGTGTGCGGCGCTGCGCACCGGGGAGGGATCGAGCGTGCCGCGGGCGGACTGACCGCCCGCGGCACGCCCCTGGGACGCGCGGCGTCCCAGGGTTCGCTGGGGCTTACTCGTCCGTGCCGCGGTGGCCCGTGTCCCACTGCGCGGGCGTGGAGGACCACACCACGTGCGGCTTGCTGTCCGAGCCGCTCGCCGGGACGGGCGGCTCGACGTGCACCGAGGCCGGTTTGGGTTCCTCGTGCCACGATCCGGCGGGCTTGTCCTCACGCACCGCAGGGGCGGGCGGTGAGGCCGGCGCGGCGAGCGGTGCCGGGGCAGGTGCCGGCCGCGCAGCGTGAGCCTCAGACTCGGGCGCCGGAGCCGGCGGCCGCGGGGCGAAGGTCTCCCGCGGTGCGGGTGTTTCGCGCGGCGCCGGGCTCTCGCCTGCATACTCGCGCCGCTCGCCGGTGGCCTGCGTGTGCGGCTCGCCTTGCGCCGGGCCTGCGCCACTGGCGCGGGCCTCTCCTGGAGTCTGCTCGCGCGCGCCGCCCCGGCGTCCGCCGCGCCGGCCACGCCGCCGGCCGCGGCGCTCTCCACGCTCGGACGGCGGACGTTCGCCGCCGACTGCTGCCGGAGGCGGACTCGGAGTCGCGCCGCCGCTTGCCGCGGCCGCTTCCGGGGCGCGATGCGTCGGTTCGCGCTCGCGCTCGCGGTCGCGGTCGCGTTGACGGCGCTCGGGACGCGGACCGCGGCTCTCCGGGCCGCGCGGCTCGCCCTGCGGGCGGCGGGTGCCTTCCCCGCGGCGTCCCTGACGGCCCGGCTCCCGCCGTGCCTCGCGCGTGCGCTCGCCGCGCCGGTGCGGCGTACGCGCGGCGGGCGCCTTGGGCTGCTCCGGCTCGGGCTCGCTCGGGACCGGCGCGGCTTCCGCGGCGAACAGGCCCTTCAGCCGGGACCACAGACCCTTGGCCGGGCGGGCTTCAGCCGGCGCGGCCGGCGCCGGATGCGCAGCGCTCAGCGTCACGGGCGAGGGCGTCGAGGGCATGATCGCAGCCACGGCCGGGACTTCGGCCGGCGGGCGCTGCTCGCGCCCGCTGCCGGGCTCGCTCACCTCGGGCGGGGCGGGGATCAGGTAGCTGGTCTGGCGGTTCTCGGGCAGCTCCGCCTCATCGTCGCGCACGCGCTTGATCGAGTACTCGGGCGTCTGAATGTGCGGGTTCGGCACGATGATCAGCTCCGCCTCGCTCTTGTCCTCGAGCGTGCGCAGCCATTCGCGCTTTTCGTTGAACAGGAACGTCGCCACGTCGACCGGCAGCTGCGTGATGACCTTGGCGGTGCGGTCCTTGCGCAGCTCCTCGCCGATCAGGCGCAGCACCGCGAGCGCCATCGACTCGACGCTCCTGATGCTGCCGATTCCGACGCAGCGCGGGCAGACGATGTGGCTCGATTCCCCGAGCGAGGGGCGCAGGCGCTGGCGCGACATCTCGAGCAGGCCGAAGCGCGAGAGCTTGCCGATCTGGATGCGCGCGCGGTCCATCTTCATCGCATCGCGCAGGCGGTCCTCGACCTCGCGCTGATTCTTGCCCGACTCCATGTCGATGAAGTCGATGACAATGAGACCGCCGATGTCGCGGATGCGCAGCTGACGGGCAATCTCGTCGGCCGCCTCGAGGTTGGTGTTGAGGGCGGTGGTCTCGATGTCGCTGCCCTTGGTGGCGCGCGCGGAGTTGATGTCGATCGACACCAACGCCTCGGTGTAGTCGATGACGATGCTGCCGCCGGAGGGCAGCTGTACCTTGTGCGCGTAGGCCGATTCGATCTGGCTTTCGATCTGAAAGCGGGTGAACAGCGCAATGTCGTCCGTGTAGTGCTTCAGCCGGCGCTGCGCATCGGCGGGCATGAAGCGCTGCATGTATTCCTGGGCCTTCTGGAAGGCCGCCGCGTCATCGACCAGCACCTCGGCGATGTCGTCGGACAGATAGTCGCGCAGCGCGCGCGTGACCGCATCGCTCTCCCGGTACACCAGGAACGGCGCCGCCCGGCCCTCGGCGGCCACGGCGATCTGATCCCACTGCGCCTTGAGGTTGTCGAGGTCCCACTGCAGCTCCTCGGCGCTGCGGCCGACTCCCGCGGTGCGCACGATCGCGCCCATGCCCTCCGGAATGCGCAGCTGGTTCATCACCTCGCGCATCTGGTCGCGGTCCTCGCCCTCGATGCGGCGCGAGACGCCCCCGGCGCGCGGATTGTTCGGCATCAGCACGAGGAAGCGCCCGGCGAGGCTGAGGAAGGTGGTGAGCGCGGCGCCCTTGTTGCCGCGTTCCTCCTTCTCGACCTGCACGATCAGCTCCTGGCCCTCGAAGAGCAGCTCGCGGATGTTCATCCGGCCGCCCTGCGGGGACTGGCGGAAGTATTCCCGGCTGACTTCCTTCAGCGGCAAGAAGCCGTGACGCGCCGCGCCGTAATCGACGAAGCAGGCCTCCAGGGACGGTTCGATGCGGGAGATGCGGCCTTTGTAGACGTTTGCCTTCTTCTGTTCGCGGGACGGTATGTCGATACTCAGATCAAAGAGCTTCTGTCCATCGACCAGCGCGACTCTCAGTTCCTCTTCCTGAGTCGCATTCACGAGCATTCTTTTCATGTGCCCCTACTGTTGTACGGTGAGGGGCCGGCAAGCATACGGGAGGCCGCGGCGCGGGCGCGCCGCAGCGGCGAAGATTCCTGCGACTCTGCGCGCCAGCGCGAGTCCTGATCGTCACGATGCACACCACTGCATAGGCGGGTGCCGGAAATCCTTCGATGGTCTCAACCGGAGGCGCCGCCCGCGGAACCCATTTCAGGGGTTCGACGCCGGTGGCGATCTTGTCGGCCCAATACGATGGCCTCTCTATGGAGGTCCAACTAACATGCGGCGCGGTGCGCCGCCAACCATTGGCGCGTCCGCTCAGCGGACGGCGGGCGGAGTATACTGCAAGGATTGCTGTAGAAACAGTACCTTACGCGGAATAGGGCGGTGTCAGCGGATAATGGGACCGAAGGGCGCACCGGGGTGCGCCATCTGGACGTGGCCGAGGGCGAGGCAGGCCTCAGGCTGGACAAATTTCTCACCCAGCGGCTGCCCGGGCTGCCGCGCACGCGGCTGTTCCGCATCATCCGCAAGGGCGAGGTGCGGGTGAACGGCGGGCGATGCGGGCCGGAGACGCGCCTGGCGGCCGGGGACCGGGTGCGGGTCCCCCCGCTGCGCCTGGAGCCGCCGGGCGGGGCGGCGCCGGCCGCGCGCGGCCCGCCGGCGGGGCTGATCGACACCGTGCGGCGGGCGATCATTCAGGAGGATGCGCGGCTGCTGGTGCTCGATAAGCCCGCGGGGATCGCGGTCCACGGCGGCAGCGGCATCGACTTCGGCCTCATCGAGGCGCTGCGCGCGCTGCGGCCGGGCGAGCCGCTCGAGCTGGTGCACCGGCTCGATCGGGACACCAGCGGTTGCCTGCTGGTGGCGCGCACGCCCGCGGCGCTGCGCGCCGCGCATGCCCTGCTGCGCGAGGGGCGCAGCGAGAAGCGCTATCTGGCGCTGCTCTGCGGCCGCTGGGAGCTCGGCCACAAGCGCATCGAGGCGCCGCTGCGCACCGATACGCGGGTGGGCGGTGAGCGCACGGTGCGGGTGGCCGCGGGCGGGAAGGCCTCGGTGAGCGAGTTCCGCCTGGTGCAGAGTTACGGCCGGCGCCGGGGCACCCAGGCGAGCCTCCTCGAGGTGACGCTGCACACCGGCCGCACGCACCAGATCCGGGTGCACGCCGCCTATGCCGGGCATCCGGTGGCCGGGGATCCGAAGTACGGCGATGCGGTCTGCAACGCAGCGCTGCGCGCACTCGGCCTCAGCCGGATGTTTCTGCACGCGCACAGCATGAGCTTCGAGTGGCCGGACGGGGCGACCTTCAGCGCGAGCGCGCCGCTGCCGCCGGAGCTCTCGGCGGTGCTCGAGCGGCTGGAGCGCTAGCGCTGCCTCAGGGCACAGCGCAGCCGGCCCGGCGCAGCGCAGCGGCGAGCCAGATGAGCGGCAGGCCGATCAGCGCGGTCGGATCGGTGCTCTCGATGCGCTCGAACAGCGCGATCCCGAGCCCCTCGGCGCGGAATCCCCCGGCGCAGTCGAACGGGCGTTCGGCCTCGACGTAGCGGGCGATTTCGGGCTCGCTCAGCTCGCGGAACACCACGGTGGTGGTGTCCAGGTGCACCAGGCGCACCGCCCCGCCGGCCCCGAGCAGCGCGCAGCCGGTATGGAAGCGCACGCGCGCCCCGCTGGCGGCGTGCAGCTGCGCGCGGCAGCGCTCGGCATTGCCGGGCTTGTCGAGGATCTGCTCGCCATGGGCGGCGACCTGGTCGCTGCCGATGACGAGCGCCTGCGGGTGGCGCGCGGCGAGCGCCTGGGCCTTGGCGAGCGCGAGCCGCGCGGCCCGGTCGGCCGGCAGCTCGCCCTCCTGGTACGCCTCGCTCACCTCGGGCGCGACGGCGGTGAAGGGCAGCTCCAGCCGCTCGAGCAGCGCGCGCCGGTAGCGGGAGGTCGAGGCAAGAATGAGTTCAGGCATGGGCAGATAGGCCGCTGAAATTCGGCTCTCCGAAACAAGGACTTATCAGGATCCACCGGACTTTGACTTGCCGGTACCTGATACCTATTATACGCGCCCCATGCCGCAACCCTGGTCCAAGCCGCTCGAGGTAGACCGGCTGAGCCGTGGGTCGGCCGTGCTCGATTTCGATATCGCTCTGGCACAGTTGCCGCGGCTGAGCTCGCGCGTCGAGCTGCTCGGCGGCCACGTGCAGGGCCATGTGCGTTTCGGGCGCGACGCGCACCGCGCGGTGGCGGAGGTGTCGTTCGAGGGCGAGGCGCAGCTGCGCTGTCAGCGGTGCATGCGTCCGATGGCGCTGCCGCTGAGCGCGCACACTTCGGTGGCACTGCTCGGCAGCGCGGCGGAGGCGGACACGCTGGCCGGTGCGTTCGAGCCGGTGCTCGCGAGCGAGGGCCGCATCAGCGTCGCCGAGCTGGTCGAGGAGGAGGTGCTGCTGAGTCTGCCCATCGTGCCGATGCACGCGGGGCAGGAGCAGTGCCGGCCGCTCGAGCAGACCGGCCCGGCCGAGCAGCAGCCGGCCGAGGCGGCGACGCAGCGGCCGTTCGCGGGGCTGGGTGAGTTGTTGAGTCACAAGTGAGTAGCCGCGCGTTGCGCGCATGAGGACATTATGGCCGTTCAGAAAAGCCGCAAGACCCCTTCCAAGCGCGGCATGCACCGTTCCCACGACGGACTCGCCGCCCCGGCGCTGTCCACCGATCCGCAGTCGGGCGAGACCCATCTGCGTCACCGCATCACGCCGGATGGCTTCTATCGCGGCCGGCGCGTGATCGAGAAGCCCGCCGACACCGATCAGGAATAACACGCGCGCGCGTGCCCGTGTTGCCGGTCGCCATCGATGTGATGAGCGGCGATCGCCAGCCGCGTGAGTACATCGCCGGCGCGTTCGCGGCGCTTGCCGAGCAGGCGGATCTGCGCGCGCTGCTGGTGGGCGATCGGCAGCTGATCGAGGCGGCGTGCGCGGCGCAGCCGCCGCGGCTGCGCGAGCGGATCGAGATCGTGCCGGCCTCCGAAGTGGTCGGCATGAGCGAGCATCCGCGCGAGGCGGTGCGCCGCAAGAAGGACTCCTCGATGCGCGTGGCGGTCGAGCTCGTCAAGAGCGGCCGCGCCTCGGCCTGCGTGAGCGCCGGCAATACCGGGGCGCTCACCGCCATTGCCCACTTCGTGCTGAAAACGCTGCCCGGCGTAGAGCGGGCGGCGATCATCTCGGCCATCCCGGCCGTGCATGGCCACACCCAGATGCTCGACCTCGGCGCCAACACCAAGGCAACGCCCGAGCAGCTCTGTCAGTTCGCCACCATGGGCGCGATCATCTCGCGGGACGTCTACGGGCTCGCCGTCCCGCGCATCGGGCTGCTCAACATCGGCGAGGAGGACATCAAGGGCCACGAAGTGGTGCAGGCGGCCCACGCGCTGCTGCTCGCGAGCGGTCTGAACTACGTGGGCTTCGTTGAAGGCGACGACATCTTCTCCGGCGACGTCGACGTGGTGGTGACCGACGGGTTCACCGGCAACGTGGCGCTGAAGACCATGGAGGGGGTCGCGGCGCTGATCGCCGAGCGCATGCGCGGGGAGTTCCGCGCGTCCTGGCGGGCCCGGCTCGCAGGGCTCGCCGCCCGCGGGGTGCTGCGGCGCGTGGCCGCGAGCCTCGATCCGCGCCGCTACAACGGCGCATGCATGGTGGGGCTGGCCGGGATCGTGGTAAAAAGCCATGGCAGAGCCGACGGGATGGCCTTCTCCAGGGCGGTCCTCACCGCCGCGCTCGCCGCGCGCCATGGGTTGACCGAGCACATCGCCCAGGCGCTCGCCGCCGCACCGTCCATCGGGAGTTCGACGCCTTGATTTATTCGCGCATCGCCGGAACGGGCTCGTATCTGCCCGAGAAAGTCCTCACCAATTTCGATCTCGAAAAGATGGTGGACACCACCGACCAGTGGATCCGCGAGCGCACCGGCATCGAGCGGCGGCACATCGCCGCCGATGGCCAGACCACGGTCGATCTGGCCGAGCGGGCCGTGCGT
This sequence comes from Pseudomonadota bacterium, assembly GCA_021792555.1. GTDB lineage: Bacteria > Pseudomonadota > Gammaproteobacteria > Steroidobacterales > Steroidobacteraceae > 13-2-20CM-66-19. Next base: position 33,924 of record JAJYUL010000022.1, on the reverse strand, counting down.
GCGGCGCTCGATGCGGCCGGCTGCAAGCCCGAGGAGGTCGACTTCATCGCCTTCGGCACGACCACGCCCGACATGTGGTTCCCGAACTGCGGGGTGCTGCTGCAGGCGCGGCTCGGCTGCCGCGGAGTGCCGGCGTTCAGCGTCGAGACTGCCTGCAGCGGCTTCATGTACGCGCTGGCGATCGCCGACAAGTTCGTGCGCGCCGGGGAGGCCCGCCGGGCGCTCGCCATCGGCGCCGAGACGCTCTCGCGCATCACCGACTGGAGCGACCGGTCCACGGCGGTGCTGTTTGCCGACGGCGCCGGCGCGGTGCTGCTCGAGCCCTCCGCCGAGCCGGGCATCCTCTCGACCCATCTGCACGCCGACGGCGCCTACAAGGATCTGCTCTACAGCGGCGGCGGCACGGATCTGTCCAAGACTCGCCGCGCGATCACCATGACCGGCAACGAGGTGTTCAAGGTCGCGGTGAATACGCTGAGCAAGTCGATCGACGAGGCGCTCACGGCCAACCATCTCGAGCGCTCGGCGCTCGACTGGCTGGTGCCGCACCAGGCGAATCTGCGCATCATTCAGGCGACGGCCCGCCGGCTCGATCTGCCGATGGAGCGGGTGATCACCACCGTGCAGGACCACGGCAACACCTCGGCGGCCTCCGTGCCGCTCGCGCTCGATTACGGGGTGCGCTCGGGCAAGATCCAGCGCGGCCAGCTGATGCTGCTCGAGGCCTTCGGCGGCGGGTTCACCTGGGGCTCGGCGCTGATCCGCTACTGAGAGCGCCGCGCAGGACCGGCACGGCCTGCGCACTGCACGGTCAGCGCCCGGAGCCGGACGGTGCGCGGCACCACCGCCGCGCACAGCGCCGCGGGCCGAGCCGCGCCGAACCCGATGCTCCAAGGTCAGCACCGTGCAGCCCGCGGTGCGGCGCACAGTCACCCACGGCCCGGACCGACAGGTCCGGGCCGTGGCGTGTGCGTGGCGTTCTCAGCGCCCGGCGTGCGGCGCCATGATCTTGGCCAGCATGTTCTGCGTGCCGGGGATGCGCACCAGGTGCGGATACCGGGGACCGCCGAAATAGCTGACCGCGATGGTGCGGACCCAACCATCCTGGGCGATAGTGAATCGCGTCGGCGCATGGTCGTGCGCCGCTTCGCGCAGATAGTACGTGAGCACATCCGGCGAGAACTTCTGGCCGTCGACCGCGATGAGCTTCATCCCCGGGGACATCCCGGCCTGCCACGCCGGCGAGCCCTCACGCACATCGGACAGCGCGCCGGAGCGGCCGACGTTGAAACCGTAGGTGAGCCACTGATAATCCACGTGGTACGTCTGTTGGGCCGCAGTGATGAACGGGTTGGGCTTGGCGCTGTACACCAGCCGCCATCCCGAGCGCTTGAGCTCTCCGGTGGGCGGCAGCTTGGACACCTCGTACACGTGACGCTGGAAGAACGCGTGCCAGTCGTACGGGCAGACCTCATTGAGCAGATGTTCGATGTCCGCCCGCGTATAGGGCTTGGTGATCGGACCGGTGAATTTCGGTTCCGAGTACAGGTGCCAGAAATCATCGAGCGACTTCTTGCCGTGCGTGCGTGCACGGATAATCGTGTCGACGTCGAGCCAGAGCAGCTCGCCCTCGGTGTAGAAGTCTCCGGCCGAACGGCGCAGCGACGGGTACTGTCCAGTGGCCGTCATGTAGAAATACGGCGCACCGGTCGTCAGATCGATCAATGGCTCGGTGTCGCGGCCCGGCTCGCTCGCCATTTGGTTGTAGATCATGGCCAGGTATTGCGGGTATTCGCTCGGCTTGCGAATGCCGCTGCGGAACGAGAGCAGATCGCCCAGATACTGATTCATGCCCTCGTACACCCACAGCAGATCCGTGCGCTGCGGAATCTGGTAGTTGTCCGTCTTCAGATCCCACGGCCGGCGGTATTTGCCGTTCCAGGAGTGCGAAAACTCATGCGGAACGAGGTCCCCGCCGAGCAGCTGCTGGTCGGGATTCGTCATGAAGTCGGCCGATGCGCGATCGTCGCTCGACTGATGGTGCTCGATCCCATCGTGGCTGATGTGGTTCGAGAGCGCGAGCAGCGCGTGGTAGTTGTACCAATGACGTGAGCCGTACAATGCGAACGCCTCGTCCGGCAAGCGTTTGTATGCGGCCAGCAGCTTGGCCGGGACGTCGAGCTCCTGCGGCGCATCGGCAAACATGTCGAGCCACATATGGGCACTGCCCTGATGCCACAACTGGACCTTGCGGTAATAGCGACCCGTGAACAGAGGAGAGTCCCCGACATAGGTCAACGGCTCCTCGGCGAAGTTGACCCGCTGGCCCACCCGACTCACCGTGGTGAGCGCCGTAGCGTATCCCCAGCCCTTCGGCAGGATGATGCTCGCCCGCAGATAGTAATGATGGTAGTTGATGTCGTTTTGGTAGAAGAACGCCCGCGTCCAGCAGATGGTGGCAAGATCCGGTGTCGCCCGCCTGCTCGTGCCGCCATTTAACAGCATGGTGAATTGCACTTTGATCGAACGCACCCCGGCGGGTACCGTCACGTGGAAGGCGTACATGTCGACCTTGTCACGTCGCCAGGGGAGCGGCTGCCCGTCGGCACTCACCTTCAATTGTGAAATGTCCGCCAGCACGCCAGCGGGCGAGTGATAGCCCGGAATCCACTTCGGATAAACAAACGTGAACGGACCCGGCCGCACGGGAATGTGCAGCGTTGAGATCGCAATCCCGCGTCCGGCCATGCGCGCATCCAAGACCAGGGTCTCGGGGTCCGCCTTGGTGGCGTACGGCACCGCATTGGCATTCGGCTCCGGGATGAGGCCTGCGGCGCCTGCCGTACTGTTGAGCGCAATGACCGCGACGGCCAATACCGAGCACATTGACTTCAGCTTCACATTGATCTCCTTCCCCACGGGTGTTCGCCCGCCGGTGTCCCGGGGTGGCGACAAAGACGAGCACTATGCGACCGGCGCGGACCGCGAGCGTTCCGTGCCGACGGAAATTGCGATGGACCGTTCGCTGGGCACGACGAATGTGCTCCCGCCATGGGCCACGATCCGCAAGAGATCAGATTGCGCAATGCCCGCGCAGCGGCGAGACCGATCGGCGGTACAACGTGATCCGATCGGGCGCGTTCGACGCATTCGAGCGTGATTGCATTTCGCGGCCGCGCGAGCCACGCAGCATCTGAATGAACTCGCGTTGAATTCAAGCGTGCAGCGAATCGCGCAGGCGGCGGGTTGCAGATGGCCGCCTGCGACGCTCGGCACGATCTGGACCGGGCGCTCGTTCGCCATATGTACGATGTGGCGCAGATAGCCCTGGGCGCTTCCAATACTTTGGGGCCGGCCCGGGCTATCCTTGCGGCGCCGGTGTCAAAGGAGCGCGAGGAGTTTGAAGGACAAGACCGTGAGCTCGATTCCGATCCCGTGAGGGTCCTGAAAGAAATACTCGAGCCGCCAGGAGGCATTCCGAGCTTCAGGCTCGCTACGGCGACACACGGGTGCGGCTGGTTTACGGCTCATCTAACCCTGAGTATGCTCAGGCATTCTCTGTATTTGAGGCCGTTGCGACGGACCTATTGTCTTCGTGTGAGTCTGCGGAGACTGCGCGGGTTAGCTGACCCCGAGCCTAAAGGAAGCCCCCGGCTCGGTCTCGGAAGGCGCATGTTCTTCGCTTCCTTGGGCATGTGCGTAGTAGCACCCCTGCGCAAAAAAAACGCCGCGCGGTGCGCGGCGTTTTTCGTAGGAGCGTTGTTGCTCTTACTTGGAGATCGAACGCTTGAACATGCGGTCGATCTTCTCGTTGGTGGCGTCGATCGCCGCCTTGTTCGACTGCGCGAGCGAGAGCGCCTCATTGGCGGTGCTCTGAGCAGCGGCGGACTTCTGATCAGCTGCGTTCATGGCAGCCTCGGCGGTGCTGTTGGCCTTGTCGGCGGTGCTCTGAGCCGCGGAGACCTGGGTTTGCAGCTGGGCAACCTGCGACTTCAGGTTGGCGATATCCGACTTGATGGGGGTCAGGTTCTGGCAGCCGGCGAGACCGGCCACGAGTGCCGCGGCCGCGGCCACCTTCACTACGCTCGCGTACTTCATATAGTCCCCTTGGGGTTGTTGATTGAGGAAGTCCTGAAAATGCAAACGAACCGAGGTGGAGCATCCCCCACGACTCGAGTTCGCAAGTCCAACAAATTTGTGCGGGGATTGCAACCCTCTTCATGCTGATTTTATTGGATTTTGAGTTCGTGCAGGCGGGGTTGGATGCGCAAATGAATGGAGGCTGAATGGGAGTGCGTCTGCGAGTGTGGAGACAAAATGGATCGCGTGAATGAGCGCAGTGTGGATGTGGACGCAGGGCAGGCGTGGTGATGCGAGGGCGGTGCAGTACGTCGGCTGCACCGTGGCGAGCGGATGGCTTGCCAAACGATGAATTGTGGATATACTGACAGCAGTGTATAAACGAACAGGCACCGCCATGTCTGATCTCACCCCCCGGCAAACAGAGGTTCTGCGGCTCATCCAGCGCTTCATCGCGCACTCCGGCATGCCGCCCACCCGGGCGGAAATCGCGCGCGAGCTGGGCTTCCGCTCGGCCAATGCGGCCGAAGATCATCTGCGCGCCCTGGCGCGCAAAGGGGTCATCGCGCTGGTGCCGGGCGCCTCGCGCGGCATCCAGCTGAAGGACACCATCCGCGAGCAGATCGGCTTGCCGCTGATCGGGCGGGTCGCCGCCGGGCGGCCGATCTTTTCAGAGGAGAACATCGAGGCGCGGCTCGACATCGATCCGGGGGTGTTCCAGCCCCGGCCGCATTACCTGCTCAAAGTCACCGGCATGAGCATGAAGGACGCCGGCATCCTCGATGGGGATCTGGTCGCGGTGCATCGCACCCCGGATGTGCGCAGCCGGCAGATCGTCGTGGCGCGCCTGGAGAACGAGGTCACGGTGAAGCGTTACCGCCAGGAAGGCTCGGTGGTCTGGCTGTTGCCGGAGAACAGCGACTTCGAGCCCATCCGGGTCGATCTGAAGGAGCAGTCGCTGCTGATCGAGGGCATCGTGGTCGGGGTGTTGCGCCGGGGGAAGAGCCACGGCCTGATGTAGTGGCGCACGCCGGTGTCCATGGCCGCCGATCTGCCCCGGCAGGGCGCCGTGCCGTCGTCCCCGCCGTCTGTGGACCCGCGCCTCGAGCGGCTGCTCGCGCATCCGGCCCTCTGGCGGGCCGGATCGGCATCGCGGGCGCCGGTCTGGCCGAGCGGATTCGCGCCGCTCGATGAGCGGCTGCCGGGCGGCGGCTGGCCGCGCAGCGGTCTGATCGAGATTCTCCCGGCGCGGTTCGGGCAGGGCGAGCTGCGGCTGATCCTGCCGGCGCTTGCGGCCATCACCCGCCGGAGCGAGGCGCGCTGGTGCGTGTGGGTGGCGCCGCCGCTGCAGCCCTTCGCCCCGGCGCTCTCGGCCGCGGGCATCGCGCTCACCCGTCTGCTCATCGTGCGCGCCCCCCAGCGTGAGCGGTGGCCTGCCGCCCTGTGGGCCTTCGAGCAGGCGCTCGGCTCTGGCGCATGCGACAGCGTGCTCGCCTGGGCGAAGCAGGCCTCCGCCCGGCAGGTGCGCCGTCTGCAGCTCGCGGCGCAGCGCGGCAATGCGCTCGGAGTGTTGTTCCGGCCGCGCGAGTCGGCCCGCGAGGCCTCCCCGGCGATGCTGCGGGTGGCGCTCGAGCCGCGCGGGGCGGGCGTGCGGGTCACGCTGCTCAAGAGCCGCGGCGGGGCGCGCGGCGCACTCGATCTGACCTGGACGGCGGCCCGGGGCGAGCCTGGCGGGGTGCCGTGATGCGCGCGCCGAGGACGATCGATCTGTTTGCGCCGGCGAGTCTGCCGCAGCAGGCTCCACGGACGCCCGTGCAGCCGGTGGCGCCGCGGGGGCTTCCCGTGCGCCCGGCGGGCGAGCCGCTGTGGCTCGGTGTACACGTGCCTGCTCTCGCGGCGCCGGCGGCTCCGGCTGCGTCACGGATTCTGCAGACCCTGGCCACGCGCGCGCTGCGCTTCACCCCCCGTGTCAGCCTCGCGCCGCCCGATGGGCTGCTGCTCGAGGTCCGCTCCAGCCTGCACCTGTTCGGCGGCGTGCAGGGGCTGCGCGATGCGATGGCCGGGGAGTGCGCCGACCTGAGGCTGCCGGCCACTGTGGCGTTCGCGCCGACACCGCTCGCTGCGCTCGCCGGTGCGCGCGCCGGCCGGGCGCTCGAGGTGTTGGATGCGGCACGGCTTGCCGGCTCGCTCGGTGCGCTGCCGCTCACGGCGTTGCGTTGGCCGCCGGAGCTGATCGAACGGCTGGCCTGCCTCGGTGTGCGCACCATCGGCCAGGCGCTGCGTTTGCCGCGCGCCGGGTTTGCGCAGCGCTTCGGCCCGGCGCGGCTCGCCGATCTGGATCGGCTCACCGGGCGCATGAGCGACCCGCGCGAGCGGTTCGAGGCGCCGGTGCGCTTCCGCCGCCGCCGCGAGCTGCCCTGCGAGTCGGCGAGCCACGCGCTGCTCGGCGCCGCGCTGCGGCCGCTGCTCGATGAGCTCGGCCGCTTCCTCACGGCGCGCCAGTGCGGGGTGTTGGCGCTTGAGTGCCGTCTGTGGCATCGGCACGCCGAGCCCACCCGCTGCGTGCTGCGGCTCGGCGCGCCGCTGGCGGATGCGGCCCGGCTCGCGCAGTTGCTGGATGAGCGTCTGCGCCTGCTCGCATTGCCCGAACCGGTGCGCGCCTGCGAGCTGCGCGCCGGTCTGCCCGTGTCGCGGCCGATGCACTCGGCGGGACTGTGGCAGCCGGGCGAGCGGGGCGGCCTCGCCGCGGCGAGCGGCGTCGATCTCATCGAGCGGCTGCGCGCCCGTCTCGGTCCGGAGTCGCTCGAGACGCTCGCGCTCGTGGCCGACCATCGGCCGGAGGCGGCCTGGCGGGTCGCGGGGCCTGAGGCGTGCCCGGCATCGCCCGCAGGCGCCCCGCAGTGCCCGTCCCTGGGGGCAGGGCACCCCGCTCACGCGTCCGTGGGCGCTCACCGCTTTGCGGCTCGCCCCTTGTGGCTGTTGCCGTCGCCGCGGCTGCTGCGCCAGCGCGGCGGCCTGCCACGCTACCGCGGCGCATTGCGCCTCGAAGGCGATCCGGAGCGGATCGAGACTGGCTGGTGGGACGGGCGGGACGTCGCCCGCGATTACTACAACGCCCGCGACGTGCACGGGCGGCGGCTGTGGCTGTTCCGCGAGCGCGAGCCGCCCCATCGGTGGTTTCTGCAGGGTGTGTATGGATGAGCGGCGCGCGGCCACGCCGTATGCGGAGCTGCATTGCCTGAGCAACTTCACCTTCCTGCGCGGCGCCTCTCATCCGCAGGAGCTCATCGCTCAGGCGGCCGCGCTCGGCTACCGCGCGCTCGCGCTCACCGACGAGTGCTCGCTCTCGGGCGTGGTGCGTGCGCATCTGGCGGCCAAGGAGCACGGCGTGCAGCTGATCATCGGCGCGGAGTTCACTCTCGAGTGCGGCCTGCGGCTCGTGGCGCTCGCGACCGACCGGCACGGCTACGGCCGGCTCTGCCGGCTCATCACCCTGGGCCGCCGCGCCGCAGCCAAGGGCGGCTACCGCCTGACGCGCGAGGATCTCGGCGCGACGCTCGAGCACTGTCTCATCCTGTGGCTGGCGGGCGAGGCGCCGCGGGCGCAGGAGGCGCGCTGGCTCGCGGCGGGCTTCCCCGGGCAGGTCTGGATCGCCGTGGAGCTGCTGCGCGAGGGGGCGGATCGCGAGCGGCTCGCCGTCCTGCAGCGGATCGGCCGCGAGAGCGGATTGCCGCTCGTTGCGAGCGGGGATGTGCACATGCACGTGCGCTCGCGCCGCAGGATGCAGGATGCGCTCACGGCCATCCGTCTGAACGTGCCCATCGCCGAGGCGGGCTGGAACCTGTATCCCAACGGCGAGCGCTATCTGCGCGAGCCCGAGCGGCTCGTCAAACTCTATCCGCCCGAGCTGCTCGCCGAGACGGTGCGCATCGCGCAGCGCTGCGTGTTCTCGCTCGATGAGCTGCGCTACGAGTATCCGCATGAGCTGGTGCCGCCGGGGCAGACCCCGGCAAGCCACCTGCGCCGGCTCACCGAGGAGGGGGCGCAGCGCCGCTGGCCGCACGGCGTGCCGGCGAGCGAGCGCGCGGCGATCGAGCATGAGCTGCGGCTGATCGGCGAGCTCGGCTACGAGCCGTACTTCCTCACCGTGCACGATCTGGTCGCCTTCGCGCGCCGCCGCGGCATTCTCTGCCAGGGCCGCGGCTCGGCCGCCAACTCGCGGGTGTGCTATTGCCTGGGGGTGACCGCAGTCGATCCCGGGCGCGGCGCGGCGCTGCTGTTCGAGCGGTTCATCTCCAAGGAGCGCAACGAGCCGCCCGACATCGACATCGACTTCGAGCACGAGCGGCGCGAGGAGGTGATCCAGTACGTGTACGGCAAGTACGGCCGGGAACGCGCCGCGCTCGCCGCCACGGTGATTCTCTACCGCGCGCGCAGCGCTCTGCGCGACCTCGGCCGGGCCTTCGGACTCGACCCGGCGCTGTGCGCCCGGCTCGCCAGGGTGATGCAGGGGTGGGACGCGAGCGAGACGCTGTCGGAGCGGCTCGCGGCGGCCGGATTCGATCCTCATGATCCGCAGCTTGCGCGCGTGCTGCCGCTCGTGCGCGAGCTGATCGCCTTTCCGGGCTTTCCGCGCCACCTGTCCCAGCACGTCGGCGGGCTGGTGATCAGCGCCGGGCGGCTCGATGAGCTGGTGCCGATCGAGAACGCAGCGATGCCCGAGCGCACCGTGGTGCAATGGGACAAGGACGATCTCAACGCGCTCGGCCTGCTCAAGGTCGACGTGCTCGCCCTCGGCATGCTCACCGCCTTGCGCAGGGCGTTCGATCTGGTCAACGGCGTGCGCGGCACGCGCCATGCGCTCGGCACGCTGCCGGGCGAGGATCCCGAGGTCTACGCGATGATCTCGCGCGCCGATACGGTCGGGGTGTTTCAGATCGAGTCGCGCGCGCAGATGGCGATGCTGCCGCGGCTGCAGCCGCGCAGCTACTACGATCTGGTCATCGAGGTGGCGATCGTGCGCCCCGGGCCCATCCAGGGCGACATGGTGCACCCGTACCTCAGGCGCCGCCAGGGGCGAGAGCCGGTGCAGTATCCGAGCGAGCAGGTCGAGTCGGTGCTGCGGCGCACGCTCGGGGTGCCGATCTTCCAGGAGCAGGTGATGCAGCTCGCCGTGGTCGCGGCCGGCTTCACGCCCGGGCAGGCCGATCAGCTGCGCCGCGCCATGGGCGCCTGGAAGCGCAGCGGCGGCATCGGGCATTTCCGCGAGAAGCTCCTGGGCGGCATGGCCGCGCGTGGCTACTCGAGCGAGTTCGCCGAGCGGATCTACCGGCAGATGTTGGGCTTTGGCGATTACGGATTTCCGGAGTCGCACGCGGCGAGCTTCGCTCTGCTGGTATACGACTCGGCCTGGCTGAAGTGTCACGAGCCGGCGGCCTTCACCGCCGCGCTGCTGAACAGCCAGCCGATGGGCTTTTACGCCCCGGCGCAGCTGGTGCGCGATGCGCGCGCGCACGGCGTCGAGGTGCGCCCCGTGGACGTGCGCGCGAGCGAGTGGGACTGCACCCTTGAGAGCACGCAGGCCGCGCAGCCGGCGCTGCGCCTGGGACTGCGCCTGGTCAAGGGCCTCTCAGGCGCCGGTGCCGCTCGGCTCGTGCGCTCGCGCGCCGCGGGCGAGTTCAGCACGGTGCAGGATCTCGCCCGGCGCTCCGGGCTCGCGCGCGGCGACCTCGAGGCGCTGGCGGCCGCGGGGGCGTTGGCTGCCCTGAGCGGCAACCGCCACGTGGCCTTCTGGGACGTCGCCGGCGTCGAGCGGCCGCTGCCGCTCGAGCAGGGGCGGGAGCGCGCCACGGCCCATGCCGGGGGGCAGGCGCCCGGCCGCCCTGAGCGCGCGCCCGCTGAGGCGGCCCGCCCGCTGCTGGCCGCGCCGACCGAAGGGGAGAACATCGTGGCCGACTACGCCTCCCTCGGGCTGACGCTCGGCCGGCACCCTCTGGCGCTGCTGCGCGCGGCGCTGCGGCGCGGGGGCTTGTGCACCGCGGATGACCTCGCGGCGCTCGCCGACGGCCGGGCGGTGCGCACGGCGGGCATCGTGTTGATGCGCCAGCGTCCCGCAGCGGCCGCCGGGGTCACGTTCGTGACGCTGGAGGATGAGACCGGGCAGGTGAACATCATCGTCTGGGAGCGCGTTGCCGCCGAGCATCGCGACGCGCTCGTATCGGCGCGGCTGCTCGAGGTGCACGGGCGGCTGCAGCGCGCAGAGGGGGTGACTCACCTCATCGCCCGGCGGCTCATCGACCGCACGGGGCTGCTCGGCGCACTGCTGACGCGCTCGCGGGATTTCCACTGAGCGCGCCGCTGCGGCGCACAGCCGCCGGCGTTACTTCCTGCGCCGCCGCGCCCGCCCGTTCTCGCCCCCCTCGCCGATCTCGTAGTCTTCGAAATCGCTGGTGAGCTCCGCGGTGTGCTTCTCCTCGAACAGCCGCTCGAGCCGCCGCCAGGCCGGATCGCCGGCCTTGTGGGTGCGGTGTTTCGCCAGATCGAGATCCTTGATCACCTGGTCGAGATCGACGTCGCCTTCCTCGACTTCCGCTTCCTCTTCGTCCTCGAACTCTTCCGATTCGGATTTCTCACTCATGTGACACGCTGCGCTCCCGCTTCGGGAGGGTGCGCGGAATTAAATCACAAGCCGGGCCGAGCGCAACGGTGCCGTTAGTGAATCAGATCGTCCAGACGGAAGATCGGCAGGAGCATTGCAAAAACGATGCCCATGACGAACAGTCCCATGACCACGATGAGCAGGGGACCGAGCAGCCCGACCATCGCCGCCATGATCGCGTCGAGCTCGCGCTCCTGGCTGGCGGCGGCCTGAATGAGCATGGCGTCGAGCTCCCCGCTCGCCTCGCCGCTGGAGATCAGGTGGATGGTCATGGGCGGGAAGAGCTTGCTGACCGCGAGCGAGCGGCCGATGGGCGCGCCCTCGCGCACCCGCTCGGCGGCCTCGAGCACCGCATCGCGCATCGGCAGGCTGGTGACCACCTCCCCGGCGATGCGCAGCGCATCGAGCACCGGCACGGCGCTCACCGTGAGGATGCTGAAGGTGCGCGTGAAGCGCGCGGTGTTGAAGCCGCGCACCAGCTTGCCGGCGAGCGGCAGGCGCAGCACTGTGTGGTGGAAGCGCCGGCGCGCCGCGGGGTTGCGCAGCCAGCGCCGCGCGAGCACCACGGCGAGCACCGCCCCGAGCACGAGCCAGATGCCGTGCACGCGCAGGAAATGGCTGGTGCCGATCAGGATGCGGGTGATGAGCGGCAGCTGCGCCTTGCTCGCCTCGAACACCGAGACCACCTTGGGCACCACGTAGACCATCAGGGCCGTCACGATGAGGAAGCACATCACCGTGAGCACGATCGGGTAGAGCATCGCGGCGAGGATCTTCTGGCGGATCTCCTCGCGGCTCTCGGTGTAGTCGGCGAGCCGCTCGAGCACCGTGTCGAGGTGCCCGGCCTGCTCGCCGGCGGCCACCGTGGCGCGGTAGATCTCGGGGAACACGCGCGGGAACTCCGCCAGGCCGTCGGCGAGGGTGTGGCCTTCCATCACGCGCGAGCGCACCCCGAGCAGGATGCTCTGCACGCGCGGCTTTTCCGTCTGCTGCGAGACGGCGAGCAGCGACTCCTCCAGGGGCAGCCCCGCGCGCACCAGGGTCGCCAGCTGGCGCGTCAGCAGCGTCACGTCCGCGGCCGAGACGCGCCGCAGCGTGCCGAAGGCGCGCTGCCGTCCGGCCTCGCGCTCGGCGACCTCGCTCACCGTCACCGGCAGCAGCTGGCGCTCGCGCAGCTGCTGGCGGATGTGCCGCGGAGTGTCGCCTTCCAGGATTCCCTTGCGCTCCTTGCCGCTCGAATCGAGCGCGGTGTACTCGAACGCGCCCATGTCAGTCCTCGCGCGTCACGCGCAGCACCTCTTCCATGGTGGTCTCCCCGCGCAGCACGCGCGCGCGGCCGTGATCCCGGATCGAGGGGGTGCTGCGGCGGGCGTGCCGCTCGATCTGCTGCTCGCTCGACCCGTCGTGGATCATGGTGCGCAGGGTGTCATCGACCACGATGAGCTCGTAAATGCCCGAGCGGCCGCGGTAGCCGCCCATGGCATCCTCGCCCGGGCGGTAGAGCGTCGGGGCGGCATCGCCCGCGGGCAGATGCAGCAGCCGCCGCTCGGCCTCCCCGGCGGTGAACGGCCGCTTGGTCTGGGGGTTCAGCACCCGCACCAGGCGCTGGGCCAGCACCCCGATCAGGCTCGAGGAGAGCAGAAACGGCTCGATGCCCATGTCGCGCAGGCGGGTGACCGCCCCGGCGGCGGTATTGGTGTGCAGGGTGGAGAGCACCAGGTGTCCGGTGAGGCTCGCCTGCACCGCGATCTGCGCGGTCTCCAGGTCGCGGATCTCGCCGATCATCACCACGTCCGGATCCTGGCGCAGGATCGCGCGCAGGCCGCGCGCGAAGGTCATCTCCACCTTGGTGTTCACCTGCGTCTGGCCGATGCCGTCGATGTAGTACTCGATCGGATCCTCGACCGTCATGATGTTGCGGGTGTTGTCGTTCAGCCGCTCGAGCGCCGCATACAGCGTCGTGGTTTTGCCCGAGCCGGTCGGGCCCGTCACCAGCAGGATCCCGTGCGGCTTGTGGATCAGCTCATCGATCAGCCGCTCGGTGTCCGGGGCCATGCCGAGGGCGGTGAGCTCGAGCCGGCCGGCCTGCTTGTCGAGCATACGCAGCACCACCCGCTCGCCGTAGCCCGCCGGGATGGTCGAGACGCGCACGTCCACCGCCCGACCGGCCACGCGCAGGCTGATCCGTCCGTCCTGCGGCAGGCGCTTCTCGGCGATGTCGAGCTTGGACATGACCTTGATGCGCGAGACCACCAGCGGGGCCACCGCGCGCTTGGACTGCAGCACTTCGCGCAGCACGCCATCGACCCGGAAGCGCACCACCAGGCGGTTCTCGAACGGCTCGATGTGGATGTCCGAGGCGTTTTCCTTCACCGCCTGGGTCAGCACGGCGTTGATCAGGCGGATGATGGGCGCATCGTCGTCGCTGTCGAGCAGGTCGGCCTGCTCGGGCAGCTCCTGGGCGAGGTGCGCCAGGTCCTCGGTCTCGTTGAGCCCCTCGACCGCCTGCATCGCATCGGAGCCGGCCTCGTAGACCTGCTGCAGCAGACGGTCGAATTCCTCCGCCGAGACGCGCTCGAGCCGTATGGGGCGCCCGAGCACCCGCCGCGCCTCGGCGAGGCCGAGCGGCGAGGCCTGCTCGCGATAGACGCACTCGGCGGCATCTTCGCGCAGCGCCTTGACCAGCACGCCGTGGCGCTTGGCGAAGGCGAACGGCAGGCGCGGCTCGCCGACGGAGGCGCGGGGCTTTAACTCCAGGGGACGCGGATCGCTCACGGCTTGGGGGGACTCTTGGCGGGCGCGCCCGCGCTCGCCGCGCCTGCGGCCGGCTGCGCCGAGCGCTTCGCGCCGCTTGCCGGGGAGGGCAGCGGCGGCAGCTGCGGGCGCGGCTCCCCGTAGAGCAGCGGCGGGAACTCAGAGGGCGGCAGGGCGCCTTCCTGCTGCAGCATGTAGCGGTAGTTGAGCTCGCTCTGGCTGGCCGCCTCGCTCTGGTCGCGCAGGATGGTCGGCTTGATGAAGATCATCAGATTGCTGCGCGTGGCGGAGTCGTTGCGCGACTTGAACAGCCAGCCGAGCACCGGAATGTCGCCGAAGTAGGGCATGGCGTTGTGACTGCGGTCCTGGGAGTTCTCGATCAGGCCGCCGAGCACCACGATGCCCTTGTTCTGGATGAGCACGTTGGTGGTGATGCTGCGCTTTTGCGTCGTCGGATCGACGGTCGAGACCGAGGTCGGCAGCACGCTTGAGCTTTCCACCGAGATCTTGAGCATCACCGAGTCGCCGGTCGCGGAGATCGTCGGGGTCACCTTCAGGATGGTGCCCACCTCCTCGCGCTGCACGGTCTGGAAGGGGGTGACGGTGCCGCTGGTGACGGTCGAGGCATTGGTGTACTGGCCGGTGACGAACGGCACCTCGTCGACCGACTTCAGCACCGCCTGCTGGTTGTCCATGGTGACCGCGGACGGCGTGGCCACGATGTTGGTGGAATTGTTGCCGCGCAGCGCGCGCAGCATCGCGGCGAAGGACACACCGCCCGCCGAGAGCGTGCCGACGCCGATCGTGGTGCCCTCGAGCAGCGAGGTCGTGATGCTCGCCGGGTTCTTCGCCGCCGCGATCAGATCGACGATGCTGGTGCCGCCGACCGGCTCGACGAAGCCGCCGAGCGGCAGCTTATTGGTCTGCGAGTAGGCGGCCCAGTTCACCCCGAGATCATCGGTCTTGTTGACGTCCACCTCGGCGATGATCGCCTGGACCAGCACCTGCGGGCGGCGGATGTCGAGCTGCGCGACGATGCCGAGAATGGTGCGCATCACCTTCGGCGGGGCGGTGATCACGAGCGCGTTGTTCTGCGTGTCGGCCCACACGAGCGCGTTCTTCTCGGCCGCCGCCTGGGCGGTGCCCTTGATGTTGCCCGCGGTGGAGATCTCGGCGAGCTCCTGCATCTGCTGCTTGAGCTTCGGGGCGAGCTCCTTGGCGCTGGCGTAGTGCAGATACACCACGCGGGTGTCGCCGCCGGCGGCCGACGGGGTGTCGAGCTCGGCCACGAGCGCGCGGATGCGCAGCCGCTCGGCCGGGTCGCCGCTGATCAGCACGCTGTTGGTGCGCGGGTCGGCCACCACCTTGAAGGTGCGGCCCATCTGCGCGGCCGACTGCCCCTGGTAGAGCTGGTTGATCACCTGCACCACCTGCGTGGCCGAGGCGTTCTGCAGCGGCATCACGTCCACGTCCTGATTGCCGACGCGGTCGATGCGCTTGACGATGCGCATGATGCGGTAGACGTTGCTCGCCCGGTCGGAAATGATCAGGATGTTCGAGGGCGGATAGGCCGCGAGGTGTCCCCACTCGGGCACCAGCGGGCGCAGGATCGGCACGAGCTCCGCGGCGCTCACATTCTTCACCGGGATCACCTGCGTGACGAGCTCATCGGAGGTCGAGCTGACCTTGTTCGGCAGCAGGATCGAGGGCATCTGCCGCTCATCGGCGTTCGGCACGATCTTCACGATGTTGTGCCCGGCCGGAACGGCGATGTAGCCGTAGACGCTCAGGATCGAGAGGAACGCCTGGTAGAACGCCGGCGGGGTGAGCGGCGTGGAGGAGTACATCGTGACCTGGGCGTTGACCCGCGGGTCGAGGATGAAGTCCTTGCCGGTGGCCGCGCTCACCGCCTGGATGATCTGGCGGATGTTGGCGTCCTTGAAATTCGGCGTGATGCTGGGCGCGCCGCTCCCGGCCGCGAGCGCGCTGAGCGGCGCTGCGGCGAGCAGGCACAAGAGCAGGGTACGCAGAGCTTTCACAAAGAGCTTCCTCATCGGGGCGGCGAGGGGGCGCGGGGCGGCGGGCCGAACGGCAGGGCGGGCGGTGTGGCCGCCGGGGCGCCGGCGGCGGGCGGCGCGTGCGTGAGCGATTGCGCGGCCTGCTCGACCT
The DNA here is from genome assembly GCA_021792555.1 of Pseudomonadota bacterium. Lineage (GTDB taxonomy): Bacteria > Pseudomonadota > Gammaproteobacteria > Steroidobacterales > Steroidobacteraceae > 13-2-20CM-66-19. The sequence goes on along the minus strand of JAJYUL010000022.1, from coordinate 18,263 downwards.
GCGCCAGCTCGAGCGTGAGCACGCGCTGCTGTCCGTTGCGCAGCACGGTCACGGTGGCCTCGCTCGAGGATCCGAGGGTGTTGAAGATCTGCTGGTCCTGGGTCGGATTGGTGAGCGGCGTGCCGTTGATGGCGAGCACCAGATCGCCGGGTTTGAGCCCCAGCTGTTGGAACGCCGCCGGATCGCTGCCCGGATAGACGCGGTAGCCGAGCTCGTGGCCGCCGGAGAACACCGGCTCGGGCCGCAGCAGCTCGGCGAGGATGCCCGGCCGGTGCGCCACGAGCGCGCGCATGCGGGCGGCGAACTGCGGCGCGCTCGTCTGCTCGGGCGCGAGCGCGGCGGTGCTCGGTGGCGCGGCGCTCGCGGCGGCCTGCCGCGGCAGCGGCAGGGAGCGGATCTCGCCATTGTGCCGCAGCAGCACCTTCTGCGGCAGCACCGCATCCAGTGTCGCCCCGCCGGGAATGCTGTCGCCCACGGCGTACACTTTGGCCGTCTGCGCGCTCGGGCCGAGAATGGCGAGGCCGTCGGAGGGATTGCGCGCGGCGATGACACCGGTCAGCACCAGCGGCAGGCTCGTCTGCGGAGCGTTTTGCCCCAGTGACTCATCCGCCTGCGGCGCCATGCCGAACAGGTGGCCCGCAATGATGTCCGCCACGTCCGTGGCCTGCGGGTGCGCTCGCCAGGCGAGGGGCGCCGGGGGCGGCGCGCCGCCGCCGCCGGCCAGATCGGTCACGAGCAGCGCGCTCTGCGCGGCGAGCGCGAGCGCCAGCAGGCCGGCGAGGACCCCGGGCCCGCGCTGGGCGATCAGGGCGCGCCAGTGATCGCTGGGTCGGATTGCTTCGAGCCAGGACACGGTGCTCATCGGTGCTTCAGCATGGTCAGTAGCGGGTCGACCGTAAAACGCCCACAGCGAGCGGCGGCGCCATCCGATCAATCATACGGGGCTGCCGGTTCGGCTCACAAGCGCTTGTTTCTGTTTGCCGGCCCAGCCGCGCGCCGGCCCGCATCGGCCGGGTGTCCGGGCCTGCTCTTGTGTTGCGCGGTGCCGCCCCCTATAAAGAGCCTATGACCGACCCCCATCCGACCCGTCCCGATTCCGGGGTACTCGTCGAGGAGGCGCTGCCGGAGGTCAAGCCGCCGCCGCTGTTCCGGGTGGTGCTGCTGAACGACGATTACACGCCCATGGAGTTCGTGGTCGACGTGCTGGAGAAATTCTTCAGTCTCGACCGCCCGGCGGCGACGCGTATCATGCTCGAGGTGCACACGCAGGGTAAGGGCGTCTGCGGCGTGTTCACCTTCGAGATCGCCGAAACCAAGGTCGCGCAGGTGACCACCTACGCGCGTGACAACCAGCACCCGTTGATGTGCACGCTGGAAGAGGCGTGAGCGGCAAGAGGCTCGATTAAAGTGTTGTCGAACGAGCTTGAATACTGTCTGAACGATGCGTTCCATCAGGCGCGCGAGGCGCGCCATGAGTACCTGACTGTCGAGCATCTGTTGCTGGCGATCCTCGACACCCCGCGCGTGCGCGAGGTGCTGCGCGCCTGCGGGGCGGATCTCGGGCGGCTGCGGCAGGAGCTGAAGGAGCACATCGAACAGGCGACCCCCCGCGTGGCCGATAACGCCGAACGGGAAGTGCAGCCGACGCTCGGCTTCCAACGGGTGCTGCAGCGCGCGGTGTTCCACGTGCAGTCGAGCGGCCGCAAGGAAGTCGGAGTCGCCAACGTGCTGGTGGCCATCTTCAGCGAGAAGCAGAGCCACGCGGTGTTCCTGCTCAACCGCCAGCACGTCACGCGGCTCGATGTCGTCAATTACATCTCCCACGGGCTCTCGAAGCTCGCCGAGGAGAAGGCCGCCGAGGAGCCGCAGAGCGAGGAGCGCGAGCCGGACGGCGGCAGCGCGCTCGAGAAGTACACCACGAACCTCAATCGCCTGGCGCAGGAGGGGCGCATCGATCCGCTCATCGGGCGCAAGCTCGAGGTCGAGCGCACCATCGAGATCCTCTGCCGCCGCCGCAAGAACAATCCGCTCTACGTCGGGGAGGCCGGCGTCGGCAAGACCGCCATCGCCGAGGGCCTCGCACGCCTGATCGTCGAGGGGCAGGTGCCCGAGGTGCTCACCGACTGCACGATCTACGCGCTCGACATGGGCGCGCTGATCGCCGGCACCAAGTACCGCGGGGATTTCGAGAAGCGCCTGAAGGGCGTGATCGGCGAGCTGAAGAAGCTCCCCGGGGCGATCCTGTTCATCGATGAGATTCACACCGTGATCGGCGCCGGCGCGGCCTCGGGAGGCGTCATGGACGCCTCGAACCTGATCAAGCCGGTGCTCACCAACGGGGAGATCCGTTGCATCGGCTCGACCACCTATCAGGAGTACCGGGGCATCTTCGAGAAGGATCACGCCCTGGCGCGGCGCTTCCAGAAGATCGACGTGACCGAGCCCTCGGTGGCCGAGACGGTGGAGATCCTGCTCGGCCTGAAGGGCCGCTTCGAGGAGCACCACGGCATCGCCTATACGCCCGAGGCGCTCAAGGCCGCCGCGGAGCTCGCCGCGCGGCACATCAACGAGCGCCATCTGCCTGACAAGGCCATCGACGTGGTCGATGAGGCCGGGGCGCGCCAGCGCTTAAAGCCGCTCACCGAGCGGCCCGCGGCGATCGAGGTGAGCCACATCGAGGATGTGGTGGCCCGCATGGCGCGCATTCCGCCGAAGAGCGTCTCGAGCTCGGACCGGGAGGTGCTGCGCAGCCTCGAGCGCAACCTGAAGCTCGTGATCTTCGGTCAGGACAGGGCGATCGAGGCGCTGGCGGCGGCCATCAAGATGGCCCGCAGCGGGCTCGGCGACCAGAGAAAACCCGTCGGCAGCTTCCTCTTCGCCGGCCCCACCGGCGTCGGCAAGACCGAAGTGACCCGTCAGCTCGCCATCACGCTCGGGGTGGAGTTCCTGCGCTTTGACATGTCCGAGTACATGGAGCGGCATACCGTCTCGCGCCTGATCGGCGCGCCGCCGGGCTATGTCGGCTTCGACCAGGGCGGGCTGCTCACCGAGGCGGTGAGCAAACACCCGCACTGCGTGCTGCTGCTCGATGAGATCGAGAAGGCGCACCCGGACGTGTTCAACCTGCTGCTGCAGGTGATGGATCACGGCACGCTCACCGACAACAACGGGCGCAAGGCCGACTTCCGCCACGTCATCATCGTCATGACGACCAATGCCGGGGCGCAGGAGATGGCCCGCCCATCGATCGGGTTCACCCAGCAGGACAACGCCAGCGACGGCATGGAGGCGATCCGCCGGCTGTTCACCCCGGAGTTCCGCAACCGGCTCGATGCCATCATCCAGTTCTCGAGCCTGGACGCGCCGACCATCGAGCGGGTGGTCGACAAGCTGATCCTCGAGGTGGAGATGCAGCTCGAGCAGAAGGGCGTGACGATCTCCCTCGACGATGCGGCCCGCGCCTGGATCGCCGCGCGGGGCTACGATCCGAAGATGGGCGCCCGTCCCATGGCGCGGACCATACAGGAGTTCATCAAGCGCCCGCTCGCCGAGGAGCTGCTGTTCGGACGGCTCGTCGGCGGCGGCCAGGTGCGGGTCTCGGTGGCCGCGGACGGTTCGCGTCTGGAGCTCGAGTGCACCGCGGCACAGCAGCCCGAAGTGACGGCCTAGCCATCACTCGCTCCTCGGCTGCACACAGGAATGAGGGCCGGCGGGGCGCGCAGCGCCGCCCTCAGCGGCCGCGGTAGACGATGCGACCCTTGGTCAGGTCGTAGGGGGTCATCTCCACGGTGACCTGGTCACCGGTGAGAATGCGGATGTAGTTTTTGCGCATCTTGCCGGAGATGTGCGCGGTGACCACGTGGCCGTTCTTCAGCTTCACGCGGAACGTGGTGTTGGGCAGTGTTTCCACCACCTCACCTTCCATCTGGATGGCGTCTTCTTTGGACATATGGCCCTTTGCGTTGCGGGGGCGCGAATTGCAGCACAAATGGCCGCGGCTGTGCAATTTACCTTCACTCAGCCGCCCCCGGGGCCGCTCAGCGCGAGCGGCTCGGGCCTCACCCAGCGCTCGAGCAGCGCCTGGAACTGCCCGCGCGGGATGGCGCGCGCCCCGAGGCTGGCCAGATGCGCAGAGGGCATCTGGCAGTCGATGAGCGCGATGGCGTTGCGCGGACACATCGCCACCAGGTGCGCGAGCGCCACTTTCGAGCCGTCGCGTGCGCGGCTGAACATCGACTCGCCGAAGAACACCCCCCCGAGCCGCACCCCGTAGAGCCCCCCGATGAGCACGCCGGCGCGCCGGACCTCGATGCTGTGGGCAAAGCCCAGCTGATGCAGCCCGATGTAGGCGGCGCGCATCTCGGCGGTGATCCAGGTGCCCGGGCTGCGCGCGCGGGGCGCGGCGCAGGCGTCGATCACCTCCTCGAACCGCTCGTTAACGGTGACGGACAAGTCCTTGTTTCTGATCGTTTTGGCTAGGCTCCGGTGTAGCCGGAACTCCCCCGGAAAGAGCACCGTGCGCGGATCGGGCGACCACCACAGCACCGGCTGGCCGGGCGAGTACCAGGGGAAAATGCCGCGCCGGTAGGCCGCGAGCAGCCGCTCGCTCGACAGATCGCCGCCCGCGGCGAGCAGCCCGGCAGGCTCATCGAGGGCCTGCTCGAGCGGCGGGAACCACTCCCGGGCCTGGTGCGGGGACAGCCAGGTGATGCGCTTCAAGCGTCCGCCTTGCGGTAAGGGACGTGCTCGCGGACCTCCCCGACGTAGTCCTCCACCCAGTCGGCCTCGCGCTCGAGATACTCGCCGATCGCCTGCCGGAAGCGCTCATCGAGGATCTCGTGCGCCGACCAGGTCAGCTGCGGCTCGAAGCCGCGGCTGACTTTGTGCTCCCCCTGGGTGCCGGGCTCGAACCGCCGGATGCCCCGCTCGATGCAGAACTCGATGCCCTGGTGATAGCAGGTCTCGAAATGCAGGCTGTGGTAGTCCCCGGCGGCGCCCCAATAGCGGCCCCACAGCGCCTCCTCGGACCAGAAGAACACCGCCGCGGCCACCGGGTGCGCCCCGTGCATCGCGATCTTCACCATGAGTGCATCGCCGAGGGTGCGGGCGATCTCCCCGAAGAACGCGCGCGTGAGGTACGGCTCGTGCCCGTGGCGCAGGAAGGTCTGGCGGTGAAACGCGTAGATCCGATCGAGGAGCGGCGCATCGAGCTCGCCGCCGAAGCGGGTGAGGAAGCGGATGCCCGCCTCCTGCACGCGCCTGCGCTCGCGGCGCGCCTTCTTGCGCTTCTCGGCGGTGAAGGTGGCCAGGTACTCCTCGAAGTCGCGGTAGCCGCGGTTGCTCCAGTGGAACTGGCAGTCGCGCCGCAGCAGCCAGCCGGACTGCGCGCAGGCGGCGCGGTCGGCTTCCGTCAGAAAGAGCGCATGCGCGGAGGAGCAGCCGCGCGCGCGCGCCAGTTCGCGCAGCGCCTCGAGCAGCTGCGCGCGCACCGCGGGCTCATCGAGACCGGCGCGCACCAGCAGGCGCGGCCCGCTGGCCGGGGTGAACGGCACCGCCACGGTGAGCTTGGGGTAGTAGGCGAGCCCGTGGCGCGCATACGCCTCGGCCCACGCGAAATCGAACACGAACTCCCCGAAGGAGTTGTCCTTGAGGAACGCCGCTGCGGCGCCGGCGAGCCCGGCGGCATCGCTGAGGGTGACCGGGCAGGGCAGCCAGCCGCGCGCCGGCCCGAGGCACCCGCCGTGCTCGAGCGCGGCGAGGAATTCGTGGCGCAGGAACGGCTGGGCGGTGCCGGCCAGGGCGTTCCACTGGTGCGGATCGATCTGATCGATGCTCGAGTGGACGGCGAGCTTCATCGGCTACGGGGAGTGGTCGGCCTCGAGGGTCTCGAGGTAGCGGTCCGCATCGAGCGCGGCCATGCAGCCGGAGCCGGCCGAGGTGATCGCCTGGCGGTAGACCGGATCGGCCACATCGCCGCAGGCGAACACCCCGGGCAGGCTTGTGGCCGTGGCGTTGCCCTCGCTGCCGCTGCGCACCTGCAGGTAGCCGTTGCGCATGGCGAGCTGGCCGGCAAAGAGCTGGGTGTTCGGCGCATGGCCGATGGCGATGAACACGCCGGTGACGGCGATCTCGCGCTCCGCTCCAGTTGCAGCGTGCGCCAGGCGCACGCCGGTCACGCCCTGGGCATCCCCCAGGATCTGCGCGACGGTGTGGTCCCAGACCACCGCGACCTTGCCGGCCTCGGCCTCGCGCATCAGCCGGTCCTGCAGGATCTTCTCCGCGCGCAGCCGGTCGCGCCGGTGCACGAGCGTGACGTGCTCGGCGATGTGCGAGAGGTACAGCGCCTCCTCGACCGCGGTGTTGCCGCCGCCGATGACCGCCACGCGCTGGCCGCGGAAGAAAAATCCGTCGCAGGTCGCGCAGGCCGACACGCCCCGGCCGCGGAACTTCTCCTCCGAGGGCAGGCCGAGGTACTTGGCGGTGGCCCCGGTGGCGATGATGAGCGCATCGCAGGTGTACTCCCCGGCATCGCCGCTGAGGCGAAACGGGCGCACGCCGAGGTCGCAGGCGTTGATGTGGTCGCTGACGATCTCGGTGTGGAAGCGCTCGGCGTGGCGGCGCAGCCGCTCCATCAGCGCCGGGCCCTGCAGCCCCTCGACGTCCCCGGGCCAGTTGTCCACGTCGGTGGTGCTCATCAGCTGCCCGCCGGCCTCGAGCCCGGTGATCAGCAGCGGCGCGCGATTGGCGCGGGCCGCATAGACGGCGGCGCTGTAGCCGGCCGGTCCTGAGCCGAGGATGATGAGTCGGCTGTGCCGGGGTTCGCTCATGAATGTCGGTTCCTGCAATGCCTGAGAGGCCCCGCGGCGCTCGGGCGTGACGGGGCGTAGGGTATGGCGTTCATAGTACCAAGGGTGGGCCGGCGGGTACTGCGCTAAAATTGGCGGATCGTCCTGCCCCGGATTGTGGAGCCGTATCCATTGGCTGACTCCCAGGCGCTTGCGCGCCATACGTCCCGTTTCAGCGCCGCGGCTGCGCGCGCTCTGCGCGAGAGCGCCGTCATCGCCACCGGAGCCGCCGCGCTGGTGGTGCTGATCGCGCTCGCGACGTACCACCGCCACGATCCGGGTTTCTTCTACAGCGGCGCCGGCCACGCGGTGCACAACCGCATCGGGCCGGCGGGCGCGTACCTCGCCGATGCGCTGTTCGGCCTGCTCGGCTTGCCGGCGTACTGGCTGCCGCTGATGCTCGCGCTGGCGGCCTGGCGGCTGCACCGCGGCCGCGATGAGCCGGCCGGCCGGGCGACCCGGCTGGTGCGCGCCGGCGGGCTCGCGCTGCTGCTCATTGCGAGCTGCGCGCTCGCCGCGCTCAACTGGCGGGCCGCGGCGCTGCACGAGGGCGCGGGGGGCCTGCTCGGCTCGCTCGCCGGCGGGGGCCTCAGCGATGCGCTCGGCTACCTCGGCGCAACGCTGGTGATGCTGGTGGCGTGGATGGCCGGTCTGTCGCTCGGGCTCGGCGTGTCCTGGTTCACCATCATGGACCGGCTCGGGCAGTGGGCCTGGGCGGCGGTCGGCTGGCTGCGCGCGCGGCGCGCGGCGGCGCGCGACCTGGCCGCCGGGCGCGAGCGGCGCCAGGCCCGCAAGGAAGCCGTGGTGGTCGAGCAGAAGCGCGTCGCCGCGCGCCCACCGCCGCGCATCAGCACCCCGCCGGCGCGGATCGAGAAGAGCGAGCGGGTGGAGAAGGAGCGGCAGGTGCCGCTGTTCGAGCCGCCGAAATCCGGCGAGCTGCCGCCGCTGTCGCTGCTCGATGATCCGCCGGCGCGCGAGCCGCTGTACTCGAGCGAGGCGCTCGAGGGGCTCTCGCGCCTGGTGGAGATGAAGCTGAAGGACTTCGGCATCGAGGCCGAGGTGGTCTCGGTGCAGCCCGGACCGGTGGTCACCTGCTTCGAGCTGCGGCCCGCCCCGGGGGTCAAGGCGAGCCAGATCACCAGTCTCGCCAAGGATCTCGCCCGCGCGCTCTCGGTGCTGAGCGTGCGCGTGGTGGAGGTGATCCCGGGCAAGAACGTGATGGGCCTGGAGATCGCCAACGAGAAGCGCGAGATCGTCACCCTCGGGGAGATCATCCGCTCGAAGGCCTACGACGAGGTGCACTCCCCGCTCGCGCTCGCCCTCGGCAAGGACATCGGCGGCGCGCCGGTGGTGGCGGACCTCGCGCGCATGCCGCACCTGCTCATCGCCGGCACGACCGGCTCGGGCAAGTCGGTGGCGATCAACGCCATGGTGCTCTCGCTGCTGTACAAGTCGAGCGCCGAGCACGTGCGGCTGATCATGATCGACCCGAAGATGCTCGAGCTGTCCGTCTACGAGGGCATCCCGCATCTGCTCGCCCCGGTGGTCACCGACATGAAGCAGGCGGCGAACGCGCTGCGCTGGTGCGTGGCCGAGATGGAGCGGCGCTACCAGCTGATGGCCGCCCTCGGCGTGCGCAACATTGCCGGGTTCAACCGGCGGGTGAAGGAGGCGAACGAGTCCGGCAAGCCGATTCTCGATCCGGTGATGCTCGCGCGCGCGGCCAACGACCCGAGCGTCGATCAGAGTCAGATCCCGAACCTCACCCCGCTGCCGTACCTGGTGGTGGTGATCGATGAGCTCGCCGACATGATGATGATCGTCGGCAAGAAGGTCGAGGAGCTCATCGCGCGCCTGGCGCAGAAGGCGCGCGCCTCGGGCATCCACCTGGTGCTCGCCACCCAGCGCCCCTCGGTGGATGTGATCACCGGGCTGATCAAGGCCAACATCCCCTGCCGCATCGCCTTTCAGGTCTCCGCCAAGGTCGACTCGCGCACCATCCTCGATCAGATGGGCGCCGAGACGCTGCTCGGGCACGGCGATATGCTCTACCTGCCGTCGGGCATTTCGGTGCCGACCCGCGTGCACGGGGCGTTCGTGTCCGATCAGGAAGTGCACCGCGTGGCCGATGCGCTGAAGAAGGCGGCCCCGCCCGATTACATCGAAGAGGTGCTCTCGGGCCCGCAGACGCCGATCCCCGGCCTGCCGGGCGAGGAGGGCGAGGGCGCCGCGGCGGCCGACCCCGAGCAGGATGCGCTCTACGACGAGGCGGTGCGCATCGTCACGAGCGAGCGCAAGCCGTCCATCTCGTACGTGCAACGGCGGTTGAAGATCGGCTACAACCGGGCCGCGCGCCTGCTCGAGGCGATGGAGGCGGCGGGGCTTGTCGGACCCCTGCAATCGAACGGATCGCGCGAGGTGCTCGTGCCGGCGCGTCCGGAGGACTGAACCCCCATGGCGAAATCCATTCATCTGACGGCGCTCGCGGCCGCCGCGCTGTGCTGCGCACTGCCGGCGGTGCGGCCGGCTGAGGCCGCGCGCGCGCTGCAGGCGGCGCGCGCCCCGACCCCGCTCGACCGCTTCCTCAGCCACCTGCGCACGCTGCGGGTGAGCTTCACTCAGACGCTCGTCGATGCGCACGGGGCGCTGCTGTCGCGCTCGGCCGGCACGCTCATCGTCGAGCGGCCGGGCAAGTTCCGCTGGAGCATCCACCCGCTGCCGGCCCAGCCCGGCGAGGCGGCCCCCGGCGCCGGGCAGCTGATGGTGGCCGACGGACGCAACCTCTGGTTCTACGACCGCGACCTCGAGCAGGTGACGGTCCAGCCGGTGAGCGCGGCGCTCTCGGCCACCCCGGCGATGCTGCTGTCGGGCACGGTGGACGTGCGCAAGCACTTCACCGAGCGTCTGGCCGGCCGGCGCGAGGGCCTCGAGTGGGTGTTCGTCGAGCCGCTGCACGCCTCGGGCGCGGACTTCCGCAGCGCGCTGTTCGGATTCGATCACGGCACGCTCAAGCGGATGATCCTCGAGGACTCACTCGGGCAGGAGGCCACCATCGTGTTCGAGCACGTGGCGGTCAACGGGCCCGTGGCCGCCGCGGCGTTCAGCTTCACGCCCCCGAAGGGCGTCGATGTGATCGGAACGCCCGCGCGGTGAGCCGAGCCGATCCAACACAGCCCGCGGCGCAGCGGCCGCTCGCCGACCGGATGCGCCCGCGCACGCTCGAGGAGGTGGCCGGCCAGAGGCACCTGCTCGCCCCCGGCAAGCCGCTGCGCCAGGCGATCGAGTCCGGCCGGTTGCACTCGCTGATCCTGTGGGGACCGCCCGGCACCGGCAAGACCACCCTTGCGCGCCTCATCGCGCAGCGCAGCCAGGCGCAGTTCATCGCGCTCTCGGCCGTGATGGCCGGCGTGAAGGACATCCGTGCGGCGGTCGAAGCGGCGCGCGCCGAGCGCGAGCGCAGCGGCCGGCCGACGGTGCTGTTTCTCGACGAGGTGCACCGGTTCAACAAGGCGCAGCAGGACACTTTCCTGCCGTACCTCGAGGACGGCACGCTCACCTTCGTCGGGGCCACCACTGAGAACCCGTCCTTCGAGGTGGTGAGCGCGCTGTTGTCACGGGCACGGGTGTACGTGTTGAAGCCCCTCGATGTGACGGAGCTGGTGCGCCTGCTGCGCACGGCGCTTGCCGACAGCGAGCGCGGGCTCGGCGCGCTCGCGCTCGATGCCGAGCCGCAGGCGCTTGAGCTGATTGCGCGCGCCGCGGACGGTGATGGCCGCCGCGCGCTCAACATGCTCGAGCTCGCGGCGAGCCTGACCGAGGCGGCCGGAGCGGACGCGCGCATCACGCTCGAGCGGGCCGAGGAGGTGGCGAGCGGCTCGCGGCGGCGCTTCGACAAGGGCGGGGAGCAGTTCTACGACCAGATCTCCGCGCTGCACAAGGCGGTGCGCGGCACCGATCCGGACGGCGCGCTCTACTGGCTCTGCCGCATGCTCGACGGCGGCTGCGATCCGCTCTACATCGCGCGCCGCGCGGTGCGCATGGCGATCGAGGACGTCGGGCTCGCCGATCCGCGCGCCTTTGCGCTGACGTTGGACGCGTGGGAGGCGTACGACCGCCTGGGCAGTCCCGAGGGCGAGCTGGCGATCGCCAACGCGGTGGTGTATCTCGCCTGCGCGCCGAAGAGCAATGCGGTGTACGCGGGCTTCGGCGAAGCGCAGGCCGACGTCGAGCGCTTCGGCACGCTCGAGGTGCCGCTGCGGCTGCGCAACGCGCCGACGCGGCTGATGAAGGAGATCGGCTACGGGCACGGCTACCGCTACGCGCACGATGAGCCCGGCGGCTACGCCGCCGGGGAGCGCTATCTGCCGGATGAGATGCCTGATAGGCGATACTATCGCCCCGTGCCGCGCGGGCTCGAGATCAAAATCGGCGAGGCGCTGGCGAAATTGAGGAACAGCAAATCATGATCGATCCGAAGCTGCTGCGCGCCGATCCCGAAGCGGTGGCCCGCAACCTCGCTCGACGGGGCGTGGAGCTCGATGTGGCGCGGCTGCGCGCGCTCGAGGAGCGGCGCAAGAGCGCGCAGGTCGAGGCCGACCGGCTGCGCGCCGAGCGCAACGCCAATGCCAAGGCGGTCGGCATGGCCAAGGGGCGCGGGGAGGAGGCCGGTGCGCTGCTGGCGCGCGGCGAGCAGCTCACCGGAGAGCTCTCGCTCGCCGAGCAGGCGCTGACGAGCGTGCAGGGCGAGCTCGAGGCGTGGCTGATGACGCTGCCGAACCTGCTGCACGAGTCCGTGCCGGACGGGCGCAGCGAGGAGGACAACCGCGAGGTGCGCCGCTGGGGCGAGCCGCGCGCGTTCGATTACGACCCGCTCGATCACGTGGCCATCGGGGAGCGGCTGGGCGGGCTCGATTTCGAGGCCGCCGCGCGCATCTCCGGGGCACGCTTCGTGGTGATGCGCGGGCAGATCGCGCGGCTGCACCGGGCGCTCGCGCAGTTCATGCTCGATCTGCACACGCTCGAGCACGGCTACACCGAGGTCTACGTGCCCTACCTCGTGCAGAGCCAGGCGCTCATCGGCACCGGGCAGCTGCCGAAGTTCGAGGCGGATCTGTTTGCGGTGCGCGGCGAGCAGGGCTTTTACCTGATCCCGACCGCCGAGGTGCCGGTGACCAACCTGGTGCGCGAGCAGATCGTGCCCGCCGAGGCGCTGCCGCTGCGCTTCGTGTGCCACACCCCGTGCTTCCGCTCCGAGGCGGGCGCGGCCGGCAAGGACACCCGCGGCATGATCCGCAGCCACCAGTTCGACAAGGTCGAGCTGGTGCACATCGTGCGGCCAGAGGAGTCCTACCGCGCGCTCGAGGCGCTCACCGGGCACGCCGAGGAGGTATTGAAACGCCTCGAGCTGCCGTTTCGCACCGTGGCGCTGTGCGCAGGGGACATCGGCGCGAGCGCCGCGAAGACCTACGACATCGAGGTGTGGCTGCCCTCCCAGCGGCGTTACCGCGAGATCTCCTCGTGCAGCAACGACGAGGCCTTCCAGGCGCGGCGCATGCAAGCGCGCTGGCGCGCCCCGCAGGGCAAGCCCGAGCCGCTGCACACGCTGAACGGCTCGGGACTGGCGGTCGGACGCACCCTGGTGGCAGTGCTCGAGAACTATCAGCAGCCCGACGGCACCGTGCTCGTGCCGAAGGCGCTCAAGCCCTACCTCGGCGGGCTCGAGCGGCTCGGGGCAACCGGCTGACCGTGCGCGGTGCGCCGGCGCGCGCTGCGGATTGACTGACTCCGGGGGGAGCCGATGACACAACTCAGCAAATCACTCAAGCCGCGCCATCTGGAGATGATCTCCATCGGCGGGATCATCGGCGCGGGCCTGTTCGTCGGCAGCAGCGCATCGATCGCCGCGGTCGGGCCGGCGATCGTGCTGAGTTACCTCATCACCGGCACGCTGGTGCTGCTCGTGATGCGCATGCTGGGGGAGATGTCCCTCAGCATGCCCAACGTCACCTCGTTCACCGAGTTCGCGCGCGCGGGCCTCGGTCCGGGGGCGGGGTTCATCGCCGGGTGGCTGTACTGGTACTTCTGGATCATCGTCGTGCCGGCCGAGGCGATCGCCGGGGCGAACATCCTGCACACGTGGATCACGCAGGTGCCGACCGGCCTGCTCGGCTGCGGACTGATGGCGCTCATGACCGGCGTCAATCTGATGTCCGCCCGCTCCTACGGGGAGTTCGAGTTCTGGTTCTCCTCGATCAAAGTCGCGGCGATCATCGTGTTCATCCTGCTCGCCGGCGCGTTCGCCTTCGGCTGGACCGCCCCGCACGGGGCCACGTTCCACAACCTCTCGGCCTACGGCGGGTTCGTGCCGCACGGGGCGGTCTCGGTGCTGGCCGGCGCGGTGACCGTGTTCTTCTCGCTCACGGGGGCTGAGATCGTCGCGGTCGCCGCGGCCGAGTCCGCCGAGCCGTCCCGGGCGATCTCGCGCCTGACGAGCTCGATCATCCTGCGCATCCTGATGTTCTATGTCGGCTCGGTGTTCTTCATCATGGCGGTCGTGCCGTGGACGAGCATCCGGATCGGCGAGTCGCCCTTCACGCTCGCGCTCGAGCGGATGCACTTCTGGTGGGCGGGCATCGCCATGGACGCGATCATCCTCACCGCGGTGCTCTCCTGCCTGAACTCCGCGTTCTACGTGTGCTCGCGCGTGCTGTTCGTGCTGGCGGCGCGCGGCGATGCGCCCCAGGGGCTGATCAAACTCAACGCGCGCCGCGTGCCGGTGCGCTCGGTGCTGCTGTGCAGTGGCGCCGGGGTCATCGGCATCCTCGCGGCCACCCAGGCGCCGCAGAGCGTGTTCGCGTTCCTCGTGGACGCCTCCGGCGCGCTGATGGTGTTCGTCTACGGTCTGATCGCACTGGCCCACCTGCGCATGCGCCGCCAGCGCGAGCGTGCCGGGCAGCCCGCCCCGGCGCTGACCATGTGGCTGTTCCCCTGGACGAACTACCTCGCCATCGCCGCCATGCTCGCGATCCTGATCGCCATGCAGTTCACCCCGGGGCTCGGGGCGGACCTGCATGTGAGCCTGATGTCACTCGCGGTGGTGATGGGCGCCTATCTGGTGCTGCGCCGCCGGCGGGCCGTCCGGGGCGCCGCCGAGGCCGTGCCCGAGGCTGTGCTCGCGCGAGACGGCAAACTGAACGAATAGAGATCCCCGACGACGGGCGTGTCGGTGTGCGGGTTGCGTCAATCCGCAACAGGCGCGGCGCTGTGTAGTTGCTAGACTCCAGGCTGCTTGGAGTTTTGCCGGGGACTGGCGTGATGCGGGCGAAATGTGCGGCGATCGGCGGCGTTTTGCTGCTATCGGGCGCGCTTGCGTGTGCGGCACAGCGCGCACCGCCCGCCGCACCGGCCGGCCACACCAAGCTCTCGCGCGTGCTCATCCACCCGGCGTACCAGTGGAACTGGAGCACGCGCCTGCGGCATTCCATGCCGGAGATCTCCGGCACCGAGATCACCGTCACGCGCAAAACGACGGTGGTCAAGCTCAACGAGCTGCCGCCGATCGTGAACAACCAGCCGCGCGAGCTCTTTGACCGGATGCCCGGTCTGGTGCTCGCCGAGCAGCAGAACCCGGTCAACCTCAACCTGTCCTACCGCGGCCTCGGCAATCCGCAGGAGAGCGAATACATCCTGCTCCTGCAGGACGGGATCCCGATGCAGATGGACTGGATCGGCTTTCCGACTGTGTACTACCTGCCGAACTTCCAGTCGATTGCCGAGGTGCAGATGATTCGCGGCGGCTCGGGGCTGCTCTACGGCCCTGAGCCCGAGCCGGTGATCAATTTCGTCTCGCGTGAGCCCGGCAAGACCACCGGGGCGCGCACCGAGCAGGTCTTCGGCAGCAACGGCCTGTACTCGACCTACAGTTCGGTGTCCGGGCCGGCCGGCCGCTGGGCGTATCGGGCCGACTTCTCCCATCGGCAGAGCAGCGGCCAGCGAGCGAACGGCGACTACACGGTCGACGCCGGGGACCTCGAGCTCGGCTACCGCATCGATCAGCGTGAGCAGCTGACTCTCGCTGTGCACGCGTACTCGCTCGAGAGCGGCATGGCCGGCCTGATGACGCGTGCGGCGTTCGAGCGCAATCCGGACCAGACCACCACTCCTCAGGACCGCGACTGGTCCCACCGCTATACCGCGGTGCTCACCTATCGCAATCAGATGGATCGAGACAACCGGTTCGTGCAGAAGCTCTGGACGGGGTATCAGGATCTGATCACGCGCGCCGATTCCTATGCCGGGGCGCTCACTCCGGTGGCCACCGGTGCGACGCTCGCCGCGCAGAAGTTCCACTACACGGGGCTCGACGGGCGCTTCCTGCACCGGTGGGGGCACGGCAGCGCGCTCACGGTCGGCTATACCGTCTATGCGTCCCAGAGCCCCTACACGCAGATCAACAGTCCCGATCCTTTGATCGCTCCTTACGGGCAGAGCGGCTCGCTCTTCTACAACGACGAGCGCCGCTCACGCTATGTGGCGGTGTTCGCAGAGAACCTGTTCCGCTTCGGCCGCTTTCACGTGGTGACCTCCGCGCGCCTCGATCACGAGCAGCTCGACACGCGTGAGACGGCTGCGCCGCACCCGCAGCTCGCCGATGCGGTGTATCGCAAGACGATTCCGCTGTTCGGCATCGGGATCGGCAACGACTTCGGCCGGGGCAACGAGACCTACCTCAACGTCTCCGAGGGCTACCGGCCGGTGCGCTATTTCGATCTGGCGAGCCCGTTCAGCAATCTCGCGCCGAACAATGACCCGCAGCCGACCCGCTACCTGACGTACGAGGCGGGGGTGCACGGCTGGCCACTGCACGGGTTCTACTACGACCTCAGCGCATTCCAGGTCAACGTGCGCAACCGGATCGAATCCGAGCAGCTGACGCTCACGGAAACCGTGAACGTCAACACCGGGGACATGCGCAACCGGGGCGTCGAGGCGGAGGGCTCCTACGATCTGTTCAGGCTGTGGCATGCGGCGCCGAGCGGGGCGCATCTGACGGTATTCGCCAATGCCAGCTTCCTCAGCGCGCACTTCACCGCGAGCCGCATCCCGGGCCAGCTCGGCAAGGTCCCGGCGTACGCGCCGCGCTACGTGCTGAAGGGCGGGGTGACGCTGCGCGGACTGTCGGGACTGAAATTGAGCCTGATCGTCGATGCGGTCGGCTCGCAGTACTATCAGGACAGCGATCAGGGCGTGGGGTCCAATCCGCCGCGCATTCCGGCCTATACGGTAGCCGACCTGACCGCCGAGTATGCCTTCTCGCGGCGTTGGCGCCTCATCGGGGGCATCACCAACCTCACCGACCGGCGCTATTACTCGCGGGTTTTCCTCTTCGGCGGTATGCTCGAGCCGGCGCTGGCGCGGCAGTTCTACGCGGGTGTGGCCTACCATCTCTGAGCGACGCCCCACGCAGTCTCGAGCGTTCGCGGGGGCTATAGGCCGCAGGAGGGGTCATGATCAAAGGCAGCACGGTCCGGCGGGCCGAGCACGCGATCGACAGCGTATTTTTGGATCGCTGGTCGCCTAGGGCGATGAGCGGGGAGCCGCTCTCGCACGAGGAGCTGTTGAGCCTGTTCGAGGCGGCGCGCTGGGCGCCATCCTCGGGCAATGGGCAACCCTGGCGGATGCTGTTCGCGCGGCGCGATACGCCCGAGTGGCCGGTCTTCTTCGGACTGCTGGCGAGCGGCAATCAGATCTGGTGCGTGCGGGCGGCGGCTCTGGTGGTGTTCGTCTCGAGGACGCTGCACGAGCGAAGCGGCCGGCCGTCGGTGACGCATTCGTACGACACCGGCGCGGCGTGGGGGCATTTCGCGCTGCAGGGGTATCTCAAGGGATACGTCGTGCATGGCATGGAGGGGTTCGATTACGAGCGGGCCCGCCGCGAGCTCGGTATCCCGCCGGAGTACCGCGTCGAGGCGATGGCGGCGGTCGGACGCCCGGCGCCGACGCAGGTGCTGACCGCGGCGCTGCAGGCGCGCGAGACGCCGAGCGATCGCCGGCCGCTCAGCGCCACCGTCTGCGAGGGGGCTTGGCGGCTCGGCTGACCGGCTCCTGTGACTCACGGTCGCGCCATCTGGTAGCATGCGCGCCGCAAGCCGGAGCACAGCGCGGAGAGGTGGCAGAGCGGTTGATTGCACCGGTCTTGAAAACCGGCGTCCCTTCACGGGGACCGTGGGTTCGAATCCCACCCTCTCCGCCAGTTCAGTGTTTCCGGGTGTCGCGTGCTGAGGCGAAATTGAATAAAAACAAGCACTTCAGAACCTCCTGCGACGCTGTGCGACATCTTGCGCTATTGGTGAATCCTTCGCTCTGACGGTATGATTGGCGGTGACGGCACGCCTCTGTGACGGTATGCGGGGTGCGCCGATTGGAACCCCGCAACAGCCCCGCAGGAGCCCCCGCCAGTGCCCGCCGACAAGCTCACCGATCGCGCGATCCGCGCGCTCAAACCCGGCCCAAAGCCCTATAAGCGCTTCGACGGACGGGGTCTGTACCTCGAGGTCATGCCCTCCGGCAGCAAGCACTGGCGGCTGCAATACCGCGCGGTGCGCTCGAGTGACGGGAAGCGGGTCCAGCAGGTGCTGGCCCTGGGCTGCTACGGGAGCCTCGCGGACGAGGTGGGGCTCGAGCGTGCCCGCGAGCGGGGCGCCGAGGCCCGCGCGCAGCTCAAGGCGGGGCGCGACCCGATGGGCGATCGGCGCCGAGGCCGGGGCGCTCAGGCGAGCTCGCTGCGTGCACTGGCGGAGGAGTGGGCCGAGAAGCAACCCTGGGAGCCGCGTACGGCGCGCCGTGAACGGCAGATCTTGGCGCACTGGCTGCCGGCGCTCGGGAGCCTTGCGGCCTCGAGTCTTCTGCCCGCCGAGATTCGGCCCGTGCTGCTCGAGATCGAGGCGAGCGGGCGGGGCGACACCGCGCATCGGGTGCGAGCGCAGATCGGGCGCGTGCTGCGTTACGGGGTCGTGCGCGGGGTCTGCGAGCGGGACGTGGCGGCAGACCTTCGCGGGTTGCTCGCGCCGGTGCACGCCGAGCAGTACGCAACGCTCACCAAGCCCGAAGAGATCGGGGAGCTGATGCGGGTCATCGATGGATACAGCGGCGATCCGTCCACGGAGTATGCGCTCAAGATTCTGCCGTTGGTGTTCACACGTCCCGGGGAGCTGCGTAACGCGCGGTGGGGCGAGTTTGACTTGCAGGGCAGTCCCGATGCCGGGCCGCTCTGGCGCGTTCCTGGTGAGCGAATGAAGATGCGCCGCAAGAACCCCGGCGAGCATCTGGTGCCCTTGTCCCGACAGACTGTGAAGCTGCTCACAGATTTGCGCGCGATCACGGGCGGCGACCCCAACGGCCTGCTGTTTCCCGGACTCG
>JAJYUL010000021.1 GCA_021792555.1 Pseudomonadota bacterium | reverse complement strand
CTTCGAGGCCAAATAGCCGCAGGTTCTTCCAGTGGACTTGTGGATACACGGCCACTAGGCGCTGCTGGTAGTCGCACGGTGGCGTGGAGATGCCAACGTACTGGACATACATCTTGTGTTGCCTGTGAAATGCAGTGCCCTTTCCGGCCAAAGATTCAATGTTGATTGGCACAGAATGCGCAATATCGATGGCTGATAGGAAGTCGAGGTCTTCTGTCGGTGTATCTCGCTGGATGCGGTAGGTGTGTTCTACCATGAAGCCGCCAAGACAGTGGATCTCCACCGGCGTTCCGACCACCGCATCAAGCGCTGCGAGGAACGACGCCCACGGCTCAGGCGGCCTGTCTTTCGCTGACATACGTCAGATCCTCCGGCATCATGGCGCACAACAAGTTCCAGTGACGCGCGAGATTGCTGCGGCTTTCACGCAGCCATGCACGCTCGGACTTGGTCATGGACTCCTCGCACAAGGTGTCTTCCCTGGCCAGGCGCGAGCGCTCCAGAACCGCCAAGACCGGACGCAACTCGGAAGCTGCATCCGGATGGAAATTGCGTTGCTCGGCAAGCTCCAGCGCCATCCCGACAAGGAATCCGAGCCGATTTTGGGCGTCGAACTGTTTGGCGCTGCTCACGAGCCATTCCCAATCAAGGTCGTGGTGGACCAGAAGAACCCAGGGCAGTGCGTCCGAGAGGCGAACTCCTAGATCATCCTGCAGAAGTGCCTGGAGCACGACTGCGGCCGGGTTTGCTTTGACTGGACGCAGATGAGCGTAGCCTGGATACCCAAGCCCGGATAGTTGCCGCGCCATGAAATCGGGATCGACCTTGACGGCAAGATTGCTGGCCGGCGGGAGCGGTAAGACCGCTGGCGAGAGGCCGAAAAGCTTTGCGGCGACCCGCGCCAGGTCGTCGGTGAACGCTCGCTCACCCTTTTCCAGCATTGAGAGATATGGCTGCGAAACGCCCATCCGCGCGGCAGCCTTGGCCTGGGTCATCCGGGCCTGAACTCGCGCCGACTTCAAGGTCTTTCCGTCCATGTTTGAATATTACATTTAATGTAATATTCACACAAGCATAAAGTCCGACGTGCACCTCTTGCCTGGCACGGGGCAGGCGACCATCCATGTCCCCCGCGAGCCCTCTGGCCGCTCAGCTCACACGGCTCCCGGTACGACTCGCGGGTAGCGGCGACGGCCACCAAAGAGAGCGCATCGCTGCCTCCTGCGCAGCGGTGCAAATAGGTCGTGAGCTGACAATCGCCGCAAACTGTCAACGCCGGACGGCGATGAAGGCCCGCATTCACCGCACCCGCCCTGCTCAGGCTGCGAAGCGAGAAGCGCACTGTACCCCCCACGGCCGTGGGGGTATGGTTGGGGGTACTTCTCCTATGTCCTTATTGGACTTGCTTTAGTTTCAAGCACTTCCGCGGAGACTTCGACTCCGACCTCGGACAGACTTCCTCTTCAAGCGCCGGCAGGAAGCCGACCCGCCGGCATTGCGACGCCGGAACGTACCAACCGCTTCTCGCAGAATAGCCGAGGCTCGCGCGCCTGCAGCGACGTCAACTTAACGGACTGATCTGTGCTTCAGAGCGGACACTTCGATGCCCATCTCAGGCGACCGGAGTCGGCATCAACGCGTTACACCTCCACCAACGCGGATTCATCGCATCAGTCCATTTTTCCCCCGACGATCGCCGCCCGCTTGATGATATAAGTCGCCTACCGTGCTTTTGGCCAGCGGAGAAGAGCAATGCCTGCGGCGCAGCGATTTCTCATGATCTATTCCGGGATACTGACTCTAGCCTTCATTCTGACAGTCTTGTACGGTTTCACAGAAACGGACCGAGCCTTCAACCAGATCACGGTACATCGCATCAACGTCGTCGAGCCCAATGGGACGCTGCGCATGGTGATTTCCGACCACGCAGAGTTGCCAGGCGTCATCGTGAAGGGCAAGGAAGAGACTCCTCCGACCAGACCACAAGCGGGCATGCTTTTCTACAACGATGAAGGCTCTGAAGTCGGCGGTTTGATCTTTGCGGGCCACAAAAATTCTAAAGGGGAGGTCGTTGATTCTGGCGGAAGCCTGTCATTCGACAAGTACGGCGCAAGCGAAATCGTACAGCTTGCGGGCGTTGACGACAAAAGCAACAAGTTTGCGGGGCTCAGCGTTTCAGGTTACACGGGACGGACTCGCGCCCAGCGAATTTGGGTCGGGCGAGGCCGCAAGGGAGACGCATCGGTGGCGCTAATGGACGCGAAGGGACGCAAACGCCTTGTGCTCGACGTGACGCCAGGAGGATCCGCCAGCATCTCGTTTCTCGACGCCAGCGGGAAAGTCATAGACCGATTCCCCTCAACGAGCAGACACAGGGAAAATCACTGAGCGACCTTATGCCAGCGAACTACTCTTTTCCATGAACGTCAGCTGATCGAGGCACGTGCCCAGGAAGAACTGTGTAAATTCCGCCAGCACTTCCTCGCTCAGGTTACCGCGACCGTCGAGATCATTTCGACGAGTCATGTCGCGAGCCGCCAGGCGGCTCTTGTACGCGGCAACGTTCCGTGCCAAGCCACGCGCGGCAGACCAGACCGCGCCGGTGTCGAGCGCCTCCAGCAACGTTGCATGTGACATCAGCCGCGCGACGCGGCAGTTGCTGCCGAAAAATGGGTGAATCCACACCAGGCGGTGGTGGGCCGCCGGCGCGGCGAGTAGGAGCCATGCCGGGAATTCACCAGGCGGCTCCTGCTGACTTGCCGCATGAGTTCCATGCTCAATGCTTTGGGTGGCGACCCAAGCGCCGCTTGCGCTTCCTCCCGTAGGCAGCGCACACCGCCCTGGGCACATCATTCATCTACTGCGCAAAGTGGGCATGCCCAAGTCACATTCAAGACCTTAAACGGTATGTCCGCGGTGGCCTGAGCCAGCGGCGATTCTGCGAGCGCCATGATCTGCCGGTCTCGACGTTACTAACCAGTACGTAAGTATCTTCAGCTACGCGGCTGCGCAACAGGTCTCCGGAGCGCGGAAGAGGCTGCGGACGCGATCCGGCCGCTTCGGCAGGATGCGTAGCCGGCCGAGGACTGCGCGGTGCAAATCCTTGGGGCCTTCGAGCTTCGCGCGCCCGACAGCGTTGTTCTTCACAGCGTTCCAGATCAGTTCGTCGGGGTTGAGCTCCGGGGAGTACGGCGGGAGATAGAACAACTTCAATCGACCTTCGAGGCTGTCCACGTATTCCTTGACCAGCTTGGCCCGATGCGAGGGATGGCCGTCCACGATCAAGTACACTGGGCGGCGCTGCCCGTGCATCAGACGCTTCAAAAGGCCGATGAATACCTTGGCTCCGCCGCAATCCCGTCCCTTGTGCTCAGGCAGTGCAGGACTCTCTCTGCGCGCACAGACCACTCGCGCATTCGGGCTTCCGCCGCACCATAGGTTGCATCACGGGCGCAATGCCGGCAGCTGCTCGGACAGAGACAGGTTGTGTTGCGCCCGGAAAGTCAATCGGGCCAATCCGATGTGGCCATTGATGAGTTCGACAGCCGTGGGATGATCACAGCTGTGCAAGCAGCGCATGGGAGACATATACGGCAAGCGCAATGCCTAGAACTACCATGAGGGCAGACAGCGCAAGGTCCATGCGTGCGCCGCCGGAGCGTCGCTCTGGGGAGTTGATCGCCTGGGTGGTGCGGACGAACCGCACTGCCGCCATCGCCACCATTGCAGTACCGGCGATGATCAATACCAGACCGGCCACATCGCCGAATCCACCCCCAGGTACCGCGACGCGCCGTCCGCTGGCGCCTGCCAGGGATTGCGCCGCTATTTCTAGGAATAGATTGAACTTCGCAACTAAGAAACCGAACGCCATCACCGCAATCGCGGTGCGCACCCATGCAAGAAAGGTTCGCTCATTGGCTGCGTGATCAGAGAAATGGTCAATCATCCGCTGAATCCTCGCGCAAGCGGCTGTGATGGCGAGAGGCAATGGGGCGGGCCGCACAGTCCGGCTTTGCTTGGCGTGGGCGCGCGGCTGTTTGCCGAGTGGAGCCCGAGGCAAACTACGGCGCATCGTGAGCTCGGGATCGGCGCTGTCATAGCGTGTGAGTCATTCAGCCGAGGCCTGTGCCGCGCCTGCAGTGCCCGCTCGGGAATTGGTGTTCCGATCCGTTGCGACCGGCAGCGCATCAGCGATGGCCAGGAAGTGGCTCGAATCGGCAGCGGTCGTGCACTTGCGCTGCTCAGCCATGAGCAGCCGGCCGCCGACCTCCCACGCCCGATGCACCGCAACCACGGCCTGCCCGTTGCTGTTGAGCTGATCACGCAATTCATCCGCAGCAGTTAGCTTCGTCACCGAAGAGCCCCGACACGGTGAGCGAGGACTGCAGAACGAATCCCATGTTCAACGGCACCCTTCGCTGCGCCTGTGAAGGAGCTGCCCGCCACGGGCGCTTCTGCGCTCGCGGGTCGCGCCCATCTTGGCGATTTCCCTCGCTGATATCGCGCCGGGGCGCACGCCCGACCGGAACGGGCGGGGCAACGTCGGCATTGTGTCGGCTGATGACGATTTCCGCACACCGACTGACCCGATCCATCAGCTCGGAGAGCCTGTTCTTTGCCTCAGCAGGCTGAACGGAAGCTTTCTGCATGGCGCCACGCGTCATCTAGAGTGGCGCTAGCTTAGCGCACACGCCGCTCATCGGCCGCGCCAGCCCGTGCTTGACCGGTGCCGTCCGGCGTTGCCAGGATCCTGATGTTCCTGGGACGACAGCGCGGTCATCGAGCACCTTTGGACCCCGCCTAGGCCGATGAGTGTGACCGGCCGCACGGGTCCGCTTGCCTGGAACCCCGCCGCAGCCGGCAGAGCGCGAAAACGTGAAATCGAGTCCTTCCCGCCGCACGCAGCACCCGTAATTTGACGCTCCTCATGGGAGGTCATGGCTCAAATCACGGTACGCTGGCGCGAAACTGCGCCGCCGCACTGCTGCTTGCCGTCTGGGCGCTCGGTGACGCTGCGCACGCCAGCTGCTTCGATGTGCGAGAGACCGCGTTCCGCGAACTGCGTCCCCTGGTTCAGCGGAATCCGAACCGGGCGCTGGCTGAGGCCAATGCCCGCATCGCAGCGCTGCCGCCCGGGGCGGCCCGGCACGAGCCTCATACGCTGGCAGCCCTGTACGCCGTGCAGGCGCGGGCCTACGCACAGATGACCCTGACGCACCCGCAGCGCGCTGCCGCCCTCGCTGGCCTTGCCCTGCTGCACAATCCCACCAGTCCGCTGCGCCTGGAGCTGCTCGCCGATTACGCCGGCAGCTTCACGTCACCGGCGCCGATCACTCATGCGCTGCTCCAGGTCAAACAGGCGCGCGCGCTGCTGCGGCCGGGCTCGCGCAGCGATATCTGCCTGGAAATCGGCCAGGGCTTCATGAACATGCTGCGCAATCGCCCGACCGCGGCGATCCGTGAGCTGACCCAGGCCTACATGCAGAGCACCGCCCACGAGCTGCCCGAAGCCCGCGTCGATGCGAGCGAGGGTCTCGCCGTGGCGCTGCGCAGCATGGGCGACGGCCACGAGGCTCTCGCCCTGATCGGCCGGCAGATCCGCTGGGACAAGGCCCACCACGCCAGCGATGATCTGTCGGGGGGCATCTATTTCAAAGGCGAGATCCTCAGATCCATGGGGCGCTACCACCAGGCGATCGCGGCCTTCAAGCAGTCGAGTGCGATCAGTTCCGCGATCGGCGACCGCCAGGGGACGGCGTACTCGAACCTGCGCATCTGCGAGGCGGACATCGCGCTGAAGGATTTCCCCGCCGCGCGCAGTGCGTGCGATCGAGCCGCCCCGGTGCTCATCGCCGGGCGGGTGGCCGCCATGATCAAGGAAACGCACGTACAGCTCGCCAAGATCGATCTGGCCGAGGGACACCCCGTGCGTGCAGTGAAACTGCTCGATCGGGTGCTCGACCACCACGGCGCCGACATGGTCGCCTTCACGGTGGCGCCCGCCTATCTCGCGCGCGCCGAGGCGAACGCCGCGCTGCACCGCTACGCTGCGGCCTACCGCGACGTCCGTACGTACCTGCGGCTGTACCAAGCGCACAACCGCGCCAATCAGACCCGGCTGCGGCAGGCGCTCGAGATACGCTTCCAGGCCAGACAGGAATTCGAGCGCAACGCGGTGCTGCGGCGCAAGCTACGGGCTGCGGCTGACAAGGCGAGCAAGCAGAAGGAGCTGATGCGCTGGATGGATGCGGCCGGCATCGCCGGCGCGCTCGCGATCGCTCTGCTTTCCTACATCCTGATCACCGACCGGCGGCATCGCCGGCAGCTCGTGCTGCTTGCCAACGAGGACCCGCTCACCCGGGTGCCGAATAGGGGCCACACCGCGCAGCTGGCGAGCGCGGCACTCGCCGCGGCGATCGAGCACAGCCGGCCGCTGACGGTGGTGCTGATCGATTTCGACTATTTCAAGACCATCAACGACCGCTGCGGACACGCAGCAGGCGATCACGTCCTGCAGGAATTCGCGCGTCTCTCGCGCGGTGCGCTGCGCACGAGCGACATTCTCGGCCGCTGGGGCGGGGAAGAGTTCCTGCTCGTCCTGCCGGATGCGACGCTTGATTCCGCCCTCGCCACCGTGGAGCGGCTGCGCCTGCTCGCGCTCGGGATCCAGATTCCCTGCCCGCAGGACAAGCTCGATCTGCCGCGCGTGACCTTCAGCGCCGGCCTGGCGACCACCGCCGACGGGGCACGCACGCTCGATGAGATCGTCGCGCGCGCCGACGCGGCCCTCTACGAAGCCAAGGACGCGGGCCGCGACGTGGTGCGGGTCAGTCGTGCCTGCGCGCAGAGCGCGCCCGCGCCGCGACGGGCCTGACCGCACCGGCCGCTCTCGCAGCGCGTACCCAGGCGCAGTCGACAAGCGCCCCCCGCCACCGTATCCTGCCGGCGGTTCCCTTGCGATCAAGCCGCCCCCGAGTTGTCTCCCCCGTCTCACACCATGACCTTCTGCAGCCAGTGCGGCGCGCGGCTGACGATGCGTGTCCCGCCGGGCGATCATCTGCCGCGTTACGTGTGCGAGTCCTGCGGAACCATCCATTACCAGAATCCCCGGCTCGTCGTCGGCTGCGTGCCCGAGCACGAGGGCCGGATCCTGCTATGCCGGCGAGCGATCGAGCCGCGGCGCGGCTTCTGGACCGTACCGGCGGGGTTCATGGAGAACGGCGAGACGCTGCAGCAGGCCGCAGCGCGCGAATCGCGCGAGGAGGCCCTGATCGAGGTCGAGATCGGCTCGCTGCTGTCGATCGTGCACGTGCTGCATGCGCACCAGGTCCATGTATTCTTCCGCGCCACGATGCCCAAGAGCGCGCATGGCGCGGGCCCGGAAAGCCTGGAGACGGCCCTGGTGTCGCCGGAGAACATCCCCTGGCCGGAGCTGGCGTTCCCCAGCACCGAGTTCACGCTGCGCCGCTTCCTCGAGGATCGCGCTGCGGGGCGCGACGGACACCACTTCACGGCCCTGGCTCGGCGGCTCGGCTGAGTCGATCAGCGCGGCCGGCCCGGCTTTGCGGGCCGCCGGGGCCGCGTGGCACAATGTTCGGTGTTGCGGACATCCCATCCCCCATCCCGCCGGCTCAAGCTGCTGCTCGCGCCGTGCGCCGCGCCGTTTCCGGCGAAGGGCGTGGACGGTCTAGTCCGTTGATCCAGAAGGAATTCCGATGACTTTCGTGGTGACTGAAAACTGCATCAAGTGCAAGTACATGGACTGCGTGGAAGTCTGTCCGGTGGATTGCTTTCACGAGGGTCCGAATTTTCTCGTCATCGATCCGGACGAGTGCATCGATTGCACCCTGTGCGAGCCGGAATGCCCGGCGGAAGCGATCTTCTCCGAAGAGGAACTCCCGGCCGGTCAGGAGTCGTTCAAGCCTCTCAATGCCGAGCTCGCCAAGCAGTGGCCGGTGATCACGGAAAAGAAGGAGCCGCCCGCCGACGCCAAGGAATGGGACGGCAAACCGGACAAGCTCAAGCAGCTGGAGCGTTAGCGCAGCCGGCCCCATCCGCCACGGGCGGCCGGGGCTCAGGAGCGCGGATGGTGGCGCGAGTGCAGATCCTTCATCCGCTCGCTCGCGACGTGGGTATAGATCTGCGTCGTCGAGAGGTCGCTGTGCCCGAGCAGGATCTGCACGACGCGCAGGTCCGCCCCATGGTTGAGCAGATGAGTGGCGAAGGCGTGCCGCAGCGTATGGGGTGAGAGCCCCTTGCCGATGCCCGCCTTGCGCGCATAGCGTTTGATGATGTGCCAGAACGCCTGACGCGTCATGCGGTCACCGCGCCGGGTCGGGAACAGATAGTCGGTCTGGCGCTCGAGCAGGATCTCGTCGCGCGCCCCGTGCACGAATTCGGTCAGCCAGCGCACCGCCTCATCGCCGAGCGGGATCAGCCGCTCGCGATTGCCCTTGCCGAGGATGCGGATCACCCCCTGGTTGAGGTTGATCTGCTCGTAGCGCAGATTCACCAGCTCCGAGACGCGCAGGCCCGTGGCGTAGAGCACCTCGAGCATGGTGCGGTCGCGGTTGCCGAGCGGGTCGCGCACCACGGGCGCGGCGAGCAGGGCCTCGACCTCCTCCTCGGTCAGGGACTTCGGCAGAGAACGGCCGATCTTGGGCATCGCGATCTGGGCGGTCGGGTCTTCCTGAATCAGCCGCTCGCGCACCAGATAACGGAAGAAACGCCGAAAGCTCGAGAGCTGCCGGGCGGTGGAGCGCGGGCGGGCGCCCGCATCGACGCGCCAGGCAATGAAATCCTGCAGATCCTGCCGGGACGTGCGCACAATCGGCACACGCCGCTCGGTCAGCCAACGCGCCAGCGCGGTCAGATCGGCGCGGTAGGCGGCGAGCGTATTGGCCGACAGGCCACGCTCCATCCACACGGCATCGAGGAAGCGGTTGACCGCTGGATCCATGTCGGGATGAGCAGGCTTGGCAATTACGGCAGAATCGTTCGACAATTTCTGTCTCGCTGCAAATCCGTGCACACCGCCCGATAGGCTTCGGCCCCGCCGGTCAAAATCCCCGGCGTCACGGTGGCGATCGCAGTATGGTGAGCATCCACCGCCCGGCGGTGTGATGATGTTCACATTCGGGTGCCCTTGTTAACGTAATAGAGACTCCCATCACACTAGCCGGCGCGCCGTGCGCCGACCGCACGATGCCACAGGATCCATCGACTCCTCCGCGCCCGCTGCGCACCCTTGCCCTGCTGCCGTTCAGGCTGGCCTTCACGGTCTATGCGGCCGGGGTCTTCCTGGTCATGGGCCTCGGCGCGCTGCTCGCTGCGACGGCCTTGCCAGGCCTCGCCCGCCGGCGGGCCGCTGCGCGGCGCATGGCCCGGCTGCTGCTTACCAGCGTGGGCATGCGCCTGACCGTGCGGGGTCTGGAGCATCTGCCGCCCGGCCAATGCGTGATCGTGTCCAATCACGCCAGCTACCTTGACGGTCCGGTGTTCACGGCGGCGCTGCCCGCGCGCTTCGGCTTCGTCATCAAACGCGAAATGGCGAGTGTGCCGCTCGCGGGGGCGTTCCTGCGGCGCATCGGGTCGCAGTTCGTCGAACGCTTCGACCGACAGCGCGGCGCCGCCGACGCCCTGCGCGTGCTGCGCACCGCCACCAACGGGCACTCACTGGTGTTCTTCCCCGAGGGCACCTTCACGCCGACCCCCGGGCTGCTGAAATTCCACAGCGGTGCCTTCACCACGGCGGTGCGAGCGGGCTGCCCGGTGGTGCCGGCGGTGGTGCGCGGCACGCGCGCAGCGCTCTCCCCTCGCGGCGAGCTGCCCCGGCCGGCGCGTATCGAAGTGCAATTGCTGCCGCCGATCGAGCCGCCCGAGGGCGCACCGGCCGAGCGCGCCGCCCTCCTGCGCGAGCAGGCGCGCGCGGCCATACTCAGCGTGCTCGGCGAGCCGGACCTCGGCTCACATGTTGCGCCGGTAGCGGCCGCCAACCTCGTACAGGGCATGGGAGATCTGTCCGAGTGAGCAGAACTTGACGGTCTGCATCAGCTCCTCGAACACGTTGCCGCCGGCACGCGCGGTCTCCTTCAGCCGGGCGAGCGCCTGCGGCACGCGCTCGGCATTGCGCGCCTGAAAGGCCCGCACCGAAGCCACCTGCGCCTGCTTCTCCTCCTCGGTCGAGCGGATGAGCTCGGCGTGGGCGTGTTCGGCCTCTGCGTCAGATTTCGACAGGAAGGTGTTGACGCCGATGATCGGCAGGCTGCCGTCGTGCTTGCGGGTCTCGTAGTAGAGCGATTCTTCCTGGATCTTGCCGCGCTGGTACATGGTCTCCATCGCGCCGAGCACGCCGCCACGCTCGGTGAGCGCGTCGAACTCCCGGTAGACCGCCTCCTCCACCAGATCCGTCAGATACTCGATGGCGAACGATCCCTGCCAGGGATTCTGCGTCTTGTTCAATCCGAGCTCGCGGTTGATGACGAGCTGAATGGCGACCGCCCGCCGCACGCTCTCCTCGGTCGGAGTGGTCAGCGCCTCGTCGTAGGCGTTGGTGTGCAGGCTGTTGCAGTTGTCGAACAGCGCATACATGGCCTGCAGCGTAGTGCGGATGTCGTTGAAGGAGATCTCCCGCGCGTGCAGGCTTCGCCCCGAGGTCTGCACGTGGTACTTGAGCATCTGGCTGCGCGGACCGGCGTGATACAGATCGCGCATGGCGCGCGCCCAGATGCGCCGCGCCACGCGGCCGATGACCGCATACTCCGGATCCATGCCGTTGGAGAAGAAGAACGACAGGTTGGGCGCGAAGTCATCGATCTTCATGCCGCGCGAGAGGTAGTACTCGACGATCGTGAAGCCGTTGGCGAGCGTGAAGGCGAGCTGCGAGATCGGATTGGCTCCGGCCTCGGCGATGTGGTAGCCGGAGATCGACACCGAGTAGAAATTGCGCACGCGCCGATCGATGAAGTACTGCTGCACGTCGCCCATCATGCGCAGCGCGAACTCCGTGGAGAAGATGCAGGTGTTCTGCGCCTGATCCTCTTTCAGGATGTCCGCCTGCACCGTGCCGCGCACTGCGCTCAGCGTCTCGGCCTTGATCCGCTCGTAGACCTCCGGCGCAAGGAGCTGATCGCCCGTGAGCCCGAGCAACGCAAGTCCCGAGCCGTCGTGGCCGGCGGGCAGCTCGCCGCGGTAGGCCGGCGGCTCGACGCCTCGCTCGGCCGCCGCGCGGTGCAGCGCCTCGATGCGCCGCGCGGCCTCGCCCCAGCGACCCTCGGCGCGCAGATACTGCTCCACGCGCTGGTCGATCGCGGTATTGAGGAACATGGCCAGAATCATCGGCGCCGGCCCATTGATGGTCATGGACACCGAGGTGGTCGGCCGGGCCAGATCGAAGCCCGAGTAGAGCTTCTTCATGTCATCGAGCGTAGCGACCGACACGCCGGAGTTGCCCGTGCGCCCGTAGATGTCCGGGCGGGTGTCCGGATCCTCGCCGTAGAGCGTCGTCGAGTCGAACGCGGTCGAGAGGCGGGCGGCGCCGTGGCCCTGCGCCAGGTAATGGAAGCGCCGGTTGGTCCGCTCCGGAGCGCCCTCGCCGGCAAACATGCGGGTCGGATCCTCCTGCTCACGCCGGTAGGGGTAGACCCCGCCGGTGTAGGGAAACGCCCCCGGCAGATTCTCCGTGCCGATGAAGCGCAGCAGTTCGCCCCAGTCGCGCAGCCGCGGCACCGCGATTTTCGGCACGCGCTGGTGCGAGAGGGTTTCGGTGTAGTTCTCCCCGGTCACCTCCCGGCCGCGCACGGTGTAGGAGTACGTGTCGTCGCTCGCGGCGCGCGCACGCGCCGGCCAGGCCTTCAGTTCGGCAATGCCCTCGGCGCCGATCTCGGCGAGGGCCTGATTGTAGGCGGCGCGAAGTTCACGCCGCGTGAGGTCGGCTTCCCCGCGCAGCGCCGCCTGCGGATACGGCTCGAGCGGCGTGGGCAACGGACCGTCCGCGAGCGCCTCGAGCGCCTGGTACAGGCCGTGAGCACGCCGCGCCGCCTGCGCCTGACGCTCGATGTCCTCCCGCGCCGCGCGGCCGTGGCGCGCGATCTCCGCCAGGTAGCGCACGCGGGAGCCCGGGATCGCCGCCTCACGCGGACTGACTTCGACCGCCACGGGCGCCGCGGCGCTCTGCCAGCGGGCCGCTCCGATGTGCTTCTCGTCCAGGGTGCGACACAGCGCCGCAAACAGCCGGTTCACGCCCGGATCATTGAATCGGCTGGCGATGGTCGGAAACACCGGCACATCGGCGTCGGCGAGCTGCTTGTGCTGCGGATGGTTGCGCCGCCATTGCTTGCGGACGTCGCGCAGGCTGTCGTCTGAGCCTCGTTTGTCGCTCTTGTTGAGCACGACGAGGTCGGCGTAGTCGAGCATGTCGATCTTCTCGAGCTGACTGGCCGCGCCGTATTCGCTGGTCATGACGTACAGCGACAGGTCGACCAGGTCGACGATCTCGCTGTCGGCCTGACCCGTGCCGGCCGTTTCGACGAGAATCAGATCGAAGCCCGCCGCCTGGTAGAGCTGGATGACGTCCTTCAGCACTACCGCTGTGGCCATGTGTTGGCGGCGCGTGGCGAGCGAACGCATGAAGATCGCGTCCGAATCGAGGCTGTTCATGCGAATGCGGTCACCTAGGAGCGCCCCGCCGCTACGCCGGCGGGTCGGATCCATCGCCACCACGGCGATCTGGCGGTCGGGGAACTCGCGCAGGAACCGCGCCAGCAACTCGTCGGTGAGGCTCGACTTGCCCGCGCCCCCGCTGCCGGTGAGCCCGATGACCGGCACCCGGTTCGGCGAGCGCTGGATGGCGCGGCGGACCTGCTCGAGCTCCGGCTGGCCGGTCTCGGCATTCTCCAGCACCGTGATCGCGCGAGCGATCTGGGCCGGATCGCGCGCCGTGAGCGGGCGGTGTTCGTACGGCGTCCTGCGCGCAGCGCGCACCCGCGTGAAGACATCCTCGATCATGCCGTCGAGGCCGAGGCGACGCCCGTCCTCCGGGGTGTAGATGCGCTCGACGCCGTAGCGCTCGAGCGCCTCGATCTCCTGAGGTGCAATCGTGCCGCCGCCGCCGACGATCACGCGGATGTGCGGACAGCCCCGCTCGCGCAGCATGTCGACCATGTAGGCGAAGTATTCGTTGTGGCCGCCCTGGTACGAGCTCGCGGCGATGGCGTCCGCGTCCTCCTGGATCGCCGCGCGAACGATCTCCGCTACGCTGCGGTTGTGCCCGAGGTGCACCACTTCGGCCCCATGCGCCTGCAGCAGGCGGCGGATCATATTGATCGCGGCATCATGGCCGTCGAACAGCGAGGCGGCTGAGACGAACCGCAGCGGCGGGTCGAGGCGCGCCGGGACGGGGTCCTCGGCACGGGCGGAGGGGACGGCACTGGTGTGCTTCGGCAGCATGGCTCGCTCGCTGGGCGCTCGGCGGGACAAAAATCTTTACGCGCCGGTAGGATAGCTACCGGTGAGTATGATGCATGGCCGCCCGGCCGGTCAACGCGTCGGCACGGGACCGACGTGCGCACGGCACCTGCACGCCTCGCGCGGGGCTGGATTGTCGATCCACGCGCGGCGCGGGGGCGCGCAGAACGGGCGGCGTGCGGCTATACTGCAGTGCCTCGGGCCCCGCACGCAACGGGCCCTCCTGAACCGGCATGCCAACCAGCCGACGCACAACAGCGCCCGGACGCGCACCCCTCGGGGCAACTCCGTCCGGCACATCCGCCGCTCCCGCGGTGCGCGGCTCGCCGTGGCGCGCCAGCCGCGAGCGGGCCCGCGACCGTCAGGTCAAGCGCGAGGCGGTGATCCGGGCCGCCGCGCACGCCTTCAACCGCAAGGGCTATCACAACACCTCGCTCGACGACATCGCCGCGGCGCTCAAGGTCAGCAAGCCGACCGTGTACTACTACGTCTCGAACAAGGAGCAGCTGCTGTTCGAGTGCTTCGTCGCCGGCATCGAGCCGATCCGCACCGCTTTCCGCAAGGCGCGCCGACTGAAGGCGAGCGCTCGCGAGCGGCTGCAGGCGGTGCTCGGTCATTATGGACAAGCCGTCGCCTCCGAGTTCGGCTGGTGCATGGTGCGCGCGGAGGATCAGGACCTGTCCCCCGCGATGAGCACGCACATCAAGTCGCTGAAATCGGAAATCGATCAGGGCATTCGCCGCCTGCTGCGCGAGGGCGTGCAGGACGGCTCGATTCATCCGTGCGACCCGAAAATGACCGCCTTCGCACTCGCCGGGGCGCTCAACTGGATCGCGCACTGGTATCGGGAAAACCAATCCATGACCGGCGCGCAGATCGCCGCCGCGTTCATCACCGTCTTCGAGAACGGGCTGATTCCGCGCGAGAGCGCCGAGACCGGCCGCCGGCCCGAGGGCCGGCTCGCCGGCCGGGTCGCGCGCTAATCGCCCGACTGTGCACAGAGGACCGTCCATGTCGAATACCGAAATCGTCATCGCCGCCGCCAAACGCACCCCGCTCGGGGCCTTCCAGGGCGTGCTCGCCCCCATGACTGCCCCGCAACTCGGCGCCTGCGCGCTGAAGGGCGCCATCGAGGCCGCGGGGATCGATCCGGGCGAGGCGGACGAGGTGATCCTCGGCTGCGTGCTGCCGGCCGGTCTCGGCCAGGCGCCGGCCCGCCAGGCCGCCATTGCGGCCGGAGTGCCGATCGCCGTCCCCGCAACCACGATCAACAAGATGTGCGGCTCGGGACTGAAGGCCGTGATGATGGCCGCCGACCAGATCCGCGCCGGCAACGCCAAGATCGTGCTCGCCGGCGGCATCGAGTCGATGACGCAGGCGCCGTATCTGCTGCCCAAGGCGCGCAGCGGCTACCGCATGGGCCACGGCGAAGTGCTCGACCACATGTTCCTCGACGGTCTGCAGAGCCCCTTCGACGGCAAGCTCATGGGCTGCTTCGCCGACGCCACCGCCGCCCGCTACGGCTTCACCCGCGAACAGCAGGACACGTTCGCGGCCGAATCGGTGCGCCGCGCGCTTGCCGCGCAGGACGGGGCGTTCGCTGCGGAAATCGCCGCTGTGACCGTCAAGTCCCGCAAGGGCGAGACGCTCATCGAGCGCGACGAGACTCCGGGCACCTGCGACCTGAAGAAGATCCCCACCCTGAGGCCCGCGTTCGCCAAGGACGGCACCGTCACGGCAGCGAGCGCTTCGTCGATTGCCGACGGCGCGGCCGCATTGGTGGTGATGAGCGCGCAGGCTGCCCAGGCCCGCAACGTCAAGCCCCTCGCGCGCATCGTCGCGTATGCGAGCCATGCGCAAGAGCCGGAGTGGTTCACCACCGCGCCGGTGGCTGCCGTGCGCAAAGTGCTCGCCGCACTGGGGTGGCGGGCGGACGAGGTCGACCTCTACGAGATCAATGAAGCGTTCGCGGCCGTCACCATGGCCGCCATGCACGATTTGAAGCTCGATCGATCGCGCGTCAACGTCAACGGAGGCGCCTGCGCGCTCGGCCATCCGCTCGGCGCCACCGGCGCACGCATCCTCACCACGCTGGTGCATGCGCTGCGCGCCCGCGGCGGCAAGCGGGGCATCGCCGCACTGTGCATCGGCGGCGGAGAAGCCGTGGCGGTGGCGGTCGAGACGGTCGGGTAAGCTGACGAACCAACACCCAGGGGGAGCCATGAAGATTCAAGACGCCCGTGCCGCCATCACCGGCGGCGCCTCCGGGCTGGGACATGCCACCGCACGCCACCTGATCGCGCAGGGCGCGCACGTGGCGCTCCTCGACGTACAGGAGGAGGCCGGGCGGGCGGCAGCCGAGGCACTCGGACCGAACGCGCACTTCGTGCGCTGCGACGTGACTTCGGAAGCGGCGGTGAATGCGGCCATGGCCGAGGCCCAGCAGCGTCTCGGCGGATTGAACCTGCTGGTCAATTGCGCCGGAATCATCGGCGCCGGCCGCGTGCTCGGCAAACACGGCCCGATGAGCGGGGAGTTCTTCAGCAAGGTCGTGCAGGTCAATCTCATCGGCACGTTCCTATGCGACAAGGCGGCCGCAGCGCTGATGCAGCACAACGCCCCCGCAGAAGACGGCGAACGCGGCCTGCTGGTGCACACCTCGTCGGTCGCGGCCTTCGAGGGGCAGATCGGCCAGGCGGCCTACTCGGCGACCAAGGCGGCGCTGGCCGGGATGACCTTGCCGATGGCGCGTGAGCTCGCCCGCTTCGGCATCCGCTGCATCGCCATCGCGCCGGGCATCTTTCTCACTCCGATGGTCGAGACCATGAGCGCCGAGCTGCAAGCCTCGCTCGCATCCCAGATTCCGTTTCCGCACCGGTTGGGCAAGCCGGAAGAGTTCGCACAGCTGGTGGCCGCGGCATTCACCATCCCGATGCTCAACGGCGAGACCGTCCGCCTCGATGGCGCCGTGCGGATGCAGCCGCAATGAACAGCGCAGCGGCGGGCGAGGTCGAACGCGACGTCATGGAATATGACGTCGCGATTGTCGGCGCCGGACCGGCCGGGCTGGCCTGTGCGATCCGGTTGAAGCAGCTCAAACCCGAGCTCAACGTGTGCGTGCTCGAGAAGGCGGCGACGGTCGGCGCGCACGCGCTTTCCGGTGCGGTGATCGAGCCGGGCCCGCTCGATGCGCTGGCGCCGGAATGGCGGCAATCGCCGCCTTCGATCTGCGTGCCCGCCGCGCAAGATGAGATGCATCTGCTGACGCGTGCCGGCAGATTCCGCCTGCCGCTGCCGCCGCAACTGCATAACCGGGGCAACTTCATCGTCTCGCTCGGGCTGCTGGCCGCCTGGCTCGCGCAGAAGGCCGAGTCCCTCGGAGTCGACATCTTCCCGGGCTTCGCCGCCGCCGAGCCGGTGCTCGGTCCGCACGGCGCGGTGCACGGGGTGCGCCTGGGCGATGTGGGTCTCGACAAGACCGGCAAGCCCGGCTCGAACTACACTCCCGGCGCGGAGATTCACGCCGGCACGACGATCGTGGCCGAAGGGTCGCGCGGGAGTCTCGCCAAGCAGCTGATCCGACGCTTCGGGCTCGACGCGGGCTGCGCCCCGCAGACCTACGGCCTCGGGCTGAAGGAGCTCTGGCAGCTGCCCGAAGGGCGTGTGCGCCCCGGGCTGATCCAGCACACCGTCGGCTGGCCTCTCGATGGCCGCACCTACGGCGGCAGTTTCATCTACCACCTGAGCGAGAATCGGGTCTACGTGGGATTCGTGGCCGGGCTGGACTACGAGGACCCGGGATTCTCCCCGTTCGAGGCGTTCCAGCAGTTCAAGCACCACCCGAGTGTCAAACCGCTGCTCGAGGGCGGGGAGATCCTCGCCGCCGGCGCGCGCACCATCGCCGCGGGCGGCTGGCAGAGCATTCCGCGGCTGGAGATGCCCGGCGCCCTGCTGATCGGAGACGCCGCAGGCGGGGTCAACGTGCCGAAGATCAAGGGCGTGCACC
Source organism: Pseudomonadota bacterium (assembly GCA_021792555.1). GTDB lineage: Bacteria > Pseudomonadota > Gammaproteobacteria > Steroidobacterales > Steroidobacteraceae > 13-2-20CM-66-19. The sequence continues at coordinate 39,674 of JAJYUL010000021.1, read as the reverse complement.
AGGCGATCCGCTCGGGCATGCTGGCCGCCGAGCACCTCGCCGCAAGCGGCTCGCCGGCGGGCTTTGATGCGCTGTGGCGCGCCTCGCCCGGCGGGCAGGAGCTGCGCGCGGTACGCAATTTCAAGCCGGGATTCAAGCGCGGCCTGTGGTTCGGGCTCGCCAACGCCGGCCTGGAAGCCCTCACCGGCGGCCGCACGCCCTGGACGCTCACGCACAAGACGCCCGACCACGAGCGTCTGCGCCGCATCGATTCGTATACGCCGCCTGAGCGGCACTGGGTCGAGCGGTCGCTGCCGCCGCGCGACCGTCTGGCCTCGGTGTTCTTCGCCTCGACCAGCCACGATGAGCAGCAGCCCGCGCACCTGAAGGTGCACGACCCGAGCATCTGCACGGACCGGTGCATGCGCGAATTCGGCAATCCGTGCCAGCGCTTCTGCCCGGCGGGCGTCTACGAGATGGTGCAGGACCAGGGCGGCTGGCGGCTGCAGATCAACGCGGCCAACTGCGTGCACTGCAAGGCCTGCGACATCAAGGATCCGTACGCCATCATCGACTGGACGCCGCCGGAGGGCGGCTCCGGGCCCAACTATCAGTCGCTCTAGCGCCGATGGGCCTGATCTGGCAACCGTCGCAGCAGCGCATCGCCGCGTCCAACCTGACGCGATTCATCGCGTGCGTCAATGCCAGGCTGGGTCTGACCCTGAGCGACTTTGCAGATCTCTACGCGTGGTCCATCGCCGAGCCGGCGCAGTTCTGGAGCGAGCTGGCGCACTTTGCCGACGTGCGCGCCGACTGGGGCAAGGGACCTGCAATCGAAGATCCCGAGCGCATGCCTGGAGCGACATTCTTCCCCAGCGCCACGCTGAACTATGCAGAGAACCTGCTGCGCTTCCGGGACGATCATGTGGCCATCACCTTCACCAACGAGCGCGGCGCCGATCAGCGCCTGACCTACCGGCAACTCTATGACGAGGTGGCGCGGGTTGCCGCAGGGCTGCGGGACGCCGGCATCGAACCCGGCGAGCGCGTGGCCGGCTACCTGCCAAACCTGCCACAGACGCTGATTGCGATGCTCGCCACCGCGAGCCTGGGGGCCATCTGGTCGTCGTGCTCGCCGGATTTCGGCGTCCACGGCGTGCTCGACCGGTTTGGGCAGATTGCCCCGAAGGTCCTGTTCACGGCCGATGGCTATTTCTACACCGGCAAGACGCTCGACTCGCTCACGCCGATCGGCGAGGCCGCCGCGCAGCTGCCGAGCGTGCGGCGGATCGTAGTCATCCCCTACGTCAGCGAGCGGCCGACGCTCGGGCGGCTGGGCGCGGCCGCAGAGCGCGCCACGCATTGGGAGGAGTTCGGCGTGCGCGGCGCGCCGCTGCGCTTCACTGCCCTGCCGTTCAACCATCCGCTGTATATCCTGTTTTCCTCAGGCACCACGGGCGTGCCGAAATGCATCGTCCACGGTGCCGGCGGCACGCTCCTGCAGCACCGGAAAGAGCACCTGCTGCACGTCGACCTGCAGCGCGCCGATCAGATTTTCTACTACACGACCTGCGGCTGGATGATGTGGAACTGGCTGGCGAGTGCACTCGCCACCGGCGCAACGCTCGTCCTGTACGACGGCAATCCCTTCCATCCCGACCCCGGCGTGCTCTGGCGCATGGCCGCTCGCGAGCGCGTCACGGTCTTCGGCACGAGCGCCAAATACCTCTCCGCCCTGGAAAAGAACGGGTATACGCCGGTGCGCGAGGTCGACCTCGGAGCGCTGAAGTGCATCCTCTCCACCGGCTCGCCGTTGCTGCCGGAGGGCTTCGACTTCGTGTACCGCGCGATCAAGTCGGACGTGCACCTCGCCTCCATCTCCGGCGGCACCGACATCGTGTCGTGTTTCGCGCTCGGCTGCCCGACTCTGCCGGTGTACCGCGGCGAGCTGCAGTGCCGCGGCCTCGGCATGCGCGTGGAAATTTACGACGATGCGGGCAAGCCCGTCCGCGGCGAGCGCGGCGAACTCGTCTGCACCGCGCCGTTTCCGTCGATGCCGGTGGCGTTCTGGAACGATCCGGACGGCAGCAAATACCACGCGGCCTATTTCGAACGCTTCCCCGGCGTATGGCACCACGGCGACTACGCCGAACTCACCGTGCACGACGGAATCATCATCTACGGGCGTTCGGACGCGGTGCTCAACCCCGGCGGGGTGCGCATCGGCACCGCGGAAATCTACTCCGCGGTCGAGAGCCTGCCGGAGATCGCCGAGTCCATCGCCGTCGGCCAGGACTGGCAGGGGGACGTGCGGGTGATCCTTTTCGTGCGTCTGCAGGACGGCACCGCGCTCGATAAGCCGCTGAAGGACCGGATCCGCTCGGCGATCCGCACCCAGACCACGCCGCGGCATGTGCCGGCGAAGATCATCGCGGTGCCCGACATCCCACGCACCCGCTCCGGCAAGCTGACCGAGCTCGCCGTGCGCGAAGTGATTCACGGCCGGCCCGTGCGCAACATCGAGGCGCTCGCCAATCCGCAGGCACTCGATCATTTTCGCGACCTGCCCGAACTGACGGGCTGACTCGGAACCGCTACCATGGATGCACCGGCCGCGCCGACGCTGCGCGAGATCTACACGCGGGAACTGCGCGAGCGGGGCTACAGTCCCGATCCGGCGCAGCTGCGCGTGCTCGCGCGGATGGAGGATCTGCGCAGGCGGCTGATCGCGGCGCGCGCCGGCGAGACCTCGCTCGCGCGGCGCCTGTTGCGCCGCGTCTCGCAGCGTGCCGGGCAGCCCGAACGCGGCGTCTACCTGTGGGGACCCGTCGGGCGCGGCAAGACCTGGCTGATGGATCTGTTCTTCCATAGCCTGCCGTTTCCCGAACGCCGCCGGCGCCACTTTCACCGCTTCATGCACGATGTGCATGCCGAGCTGAAGACGCTGGGCGAGCAGGACTCACCGCTCGAGGTAGTCGCCGCGCACATTGCTGCGGATACCCGGGTGCTGTGCTTCGACGAGCTGTACGTGACTGACATCGCCGATGCGATGATACTCGGCGGGCTGTTCGACGGCCTGTTCCGCCGTGGCGTCAGCCTGGTCGCGACCTCAAACAGCCCGCCCGCCGCGCTGTACCGCGACGGCCTGCAGCGCCAGCGGTTCCTGCCGGCCATCGCACTCATCGAACGGCATACCGAAGTGATCCCCGTGGACGGCGGCAGCGATTACCGCCTGCGCCAGCTCACCCAGGCCGGCACCTATCTGCTCGCAGGCGAGGCGGACGTCGCGCCGCAGCTGTGCGCTCTGTTCGCCGAACTGTCGCAACACGCCGCAGCGAGCAACGGCGAGCTGCACATCAACGAGCGCGTCATTCCGGTCGTGCGCCAGAGCGACAGCGCCGTGTGGTTCGATTTCCAGGCGCTGTGCGCCGGACCGCGCAGCCAGGAGGACTACATCGAGCTCGCCCGGCTGTATTCGGCGCTGGTGCTCTCGGAAGTGCCGTGCCTCGACGAGACGCGCCACGATGAGACCCGGCGATTCATCGCCCTGATTGACGAGCTGTACGACCGAAACGTCAAGCTCGTGGTCTCGGCAGCCGATCGTCCGGAAAATCTGTACCGCGGCCAGCGGCTGCAGTTTGAGTTCCAGCGCACAGCAAGCCGTCTCATCGAGATGCAGAGCGCCGCATATCTGGCGCGCGAACACCTGCCCTGACTCGTGGGCGCCGCCGGCCGCCCGCATCAGCACAGCCTGTGCATACGCACTCGGGACGGGGCCTCAGGACATGCCCTGCGGGTGTTATGTATGGCGCCGACCCTGCGCGGTGACAGACTCGATCCGATGCCGTTCGCGCGATAAGCCGCCAGCCACGCGCCCCGACAGACGCGTTCTTCCGCCCGTCCGCGCCTGGAGAAGCAGTCGTGTTCAACCTGCGCAATTGCCGAATTGGGACAATCGGCCTGGGTTATGTCGGCCTGCCGCTTGCCGTGGAATTCGGCAAGCACTTCGCAACAGTCGGCTTCGACGTCAAGGCCTCGCGCATCGCCGAGCTCAGCGCCGGGCGTGACAGCACGCTCGAGGTCTGCAGAGCGGATCTGCTCGATGCCACCGGTCGCTCCTTCACGACCCAGGTGGCAGATCTGCGCCGCTGCCGCGTCTACATCATCACCGTGCCGACACCGATCGACATCTACAAGCGGCCCGATCTCTCCGCGCTGAGGGCCGCCACCACGAGCGTCGGAGGGATTCTAAAGCGGGGCGACACCGTCATATACGAATCCACCGTCTACCCCGGGTGCACCGAGGAGGTGTGCGTGCCGATCCTTACGCAGGCCTCGGGGCTCACCTTCAACCGCGATTTCTTCGTAGGCTACAGTCCGGAGCGCATCAACCCCGGCGACAGGGAGCATCGCCTCGCAACCATCCGCAAGATCACCTCAGGCTCGACGCCCGCCGCCGCCGAGTTCATCGACTCGCTCTATCGGTCGATCATCGCCGCCGGCACCCACAGAGCCTCAAGCATCAAGGTCGCCGAGGCAGCCAAGGTCATAGAGAACACCCAGCGTGACGTCAACATCGCACTGATCAACGAGCTCGCCCTCATTTTCTCGCGCCTCGCCATAGACACCGAGGAGGTTCTGCAGGCGGCCGGCTCGAAGTGGAACTTCCTGCCGTTTCGGCCTGGGCTCGTCAGCGGCCACTGCATCGGGGTCGATCCGTACTACCTGACTCACAAGGCGCAGCAGCTCGGTTATCACCCCGAGATGATCCTCGCCGGGCGCCGCCTGAACGACAACATGCCGATCTACATCGCGGCGGAGATCGTCAAGCTGATGAACCGCAAGCGCATCCAAGCCAATGGCGCACGAGTACTCATGCTCGGCGTGACCTTCAAGGAAAACTGCCCCGACGTGCGTAACTCCAAAGCCGTCGACGTGGCGCGCGAGCTCGTCAAATACGGCGCCCGGGTCGAGATCTACGATCCGTGGGCGGACCGTCGCGAGTGCCTGAGCGAATACGGCGTTCATCTGCTGCGGACGCTGCCGCGCCAGCGCTATGACGCAGCGGTGATGGCCGTCGCACATGAGCAGTTCCGCGCGCTCGGGGCGGAGGCCGTCCACAGGCTATGCCGCAGGAATCACGTCCTGTACGATATCAAGCACGTCTTTCCCGCCAGCCACGTCGACGCGCGCCTGTGAGCTGCCACGCCTCAGCGAGTCAGCCAGCCGCGCGCGCGGACGGTGGCAAGCGCATAGGGAAAGATCCAAAACAGCGCGACCGAATAGAAATAGGCGTACAACACGCCGTAGACGAAATCGAGCGAGCGCTCGCTGCGCAGGTAGTACAGCACATTGAAAAGGGACACCGCGCCCATCACGGCGATCATCGACGCGGTAACCCCCGGGTCCTGTGCGATGACGACCGGCAACACCGCAAGGCCCGCGTATGAAATCGGCAATCCGGCGTTGGTGATGAATCGGTCGTATGAGGCGAGCAGGCGCGTCGGCCAGGGACGCTTCCAGACGATCCGGGCGAAACGCAGCTCCTCGCGCACGTACGAGCGGTCCCAGCGCAGAAGCATCTTGCACAGCTTGTCGTAGGCCTGCGGCACCACGGTGTGCACGACGGCGGTGCGCTGATAGAGCGCATCGTAGCCGCTATCGAGCAGGTAGTTGGTCATCGCGCGGTCCTCGCCGAAGGTGCAGCGCGAGCCGAGGAAGCGCTGGTTGCGCCAGCGCTCGAGCACCCGGCGCACTGCATCGGCCCGCAGCGCCGTGAGCGCGCCCGGACAGCAGTACACGTTGCGGTAGACCGACTCCGCTGCCCGCCGCATGTCGAACGAAATGATGAATCGGACGTGCAGCATACGCGGAATCACGCCGCGCGCCCGGTTGTACACCACCACTTTGCCGGCCACCGCGCCCACCCGCGCATCGCGGAACGGACCGGCGATGGCAAGCAGCGCGCCGCGCTCGATGACGCTGTCGGAATCGATAGTGACCAGGATCTCCCCGCGGGCCCGCGCGAACCCGAGGGCGAGCGCCTCGCGCTTGCCGCGGTTCTCGCTCTGGCGCAGCGCGGTGACCAATCCAGGGTGGCGCTCCGAGGCCTGCCGGATGTAGCTCCAGGTGTCGTCCTTGCTGCCGTCGTCGATCACCAGGATTTCCAGCCGCTCGCGCGGGTAGTCCGCGTGCACCGCGGACTCGATCGACTGCAGGACCATCGCGCCCTCGTTGTAGGCGGGAATGATCACCGTCAGCGCAGGCGCCGTGTCGGCGGTGGCGGGCGGCGCTGGCCGGTAGGCGACCCACAGCGCGGTGCGCACGATCACGAGCACGAATCCGAGCACGATCCACAATACCCCGACATAGGCGAGCGATCTGACGCCGCTGCGGGCCGTGGCTGCAGCCAGGATATGCGGCACGATGATGTGGAACTGGTAACGGGCGATGAGCAGCAGACCCGCAAGGATCAGCCCATAGACACAGTACGTCCACAACCCGCTCGGCTCTGCGCTGGCGGCCGCCGGAGAGCGGTTTCGCGCAGCCAGTGTCGCTTCCGCCTGTAACATGGCGTGATCTTCCGTAGTGAGTGCCACGGCGGCCCGCCACAGGAGGCGCATCCGCCGGTCAACGATCCTCGATTCCTACGCCATAGGATGTTCGCCGGCGTGCAAAATACAATGCCAGCTGTACGTATATCGCCGCAGCGGAAACGCCGGGAAGGACTAACTTGGGTGCGCCCGCGCCTCGGCTCTAGCCCGCTCGACCTGCTCGGCCAGACGCCGTTCGGAAACCGTCATCGCGGTACGTAATTCCTGCGCGTGAAACGAAACGCGCAGCTCCTCGATCATCCAGCGCAGCTGCTCGAGCTGCGGCCGTGGCTCATCGTGCGTGCGGGAAACCATCAGGTCGCGCCATGCTGCAGTGAACGGCGCGACACGCGCGGTCAGCTGCGCGTCCCGTCGGGCGTCGGCCGGCAATCGGGCGGCTCGGCGCACCGCGGCCTTCAGATAGCGCGGCAGATGGCCGAACCAGGGATCGGGGGTCGTGACAATGAACTGCGGCGGGAGAAGCTCCGCAAGCTGCGCGTCGATGTCGGCGGCAGCAGCGCCAGCCGTGCCGCGCACCGAGGCGAGCGCGCTGCGCAGCACGCGCAATTCGGTGCATATAGAACGCACGGTTGCGATGACACGCTCCCCCTGGACCTCGAGCTGTCGGCGCCCCTGCTCCAGCCGCTCTTGGAACGCCTGCCGCGTGCGCGGCAGAGGCTGCGCAGCGGGCGCGAAGCATTCGGTGAAAATGCGCTCGACGATCAGATCGGCAACGGGACGCGCAAGAGCGAGCGCGCCGCTGGCGAGCACGAGTTCGCGATCCTCCGCCACACGCTTCGTCCAGTAACGGGCTTGCTGCGGCAGAGCGAGCAGCGCGAGGCGAGTCACCGCACCGCGCAGCATCGCAGCAGCACCCGCCGGATCGCGAGCCTCGGCGGGCGTCACTGCGTGGCCGAGGTCCTGCAGTGCCGGATACACCACCAGCTGAAGTCCATTTCGGCGCACGGTGCGCCTCTCCGGCAGCTCCTCGAACTCCCAGCTGCGGGATGGCGTCTGCGCATCCGGGACGGCGGGCGCGCTCGCCGGCGCGCTCGCCCGCAGCTTGCGTTTCAGCGCTGCAATGTCCCGGCCCTCGGCGAGCACGGCATCGTGGGCGTCCACGACGCGTACGTTCAGGCGCAGGTGCGGCGGCAGCGGCAATTGCGCCAGATCCGCGGCGCTCACGGCGCTCGCAGTGCGCCGCGCAATCCACTGCGCCAGGGCGGTGTAGAAGCCGGGCAACGTGTCGATGCCGGCCGTCTGCGCGCCGAGCTCCTCGAGCGCCTGGCGCGCGTGCTCGGGAACCGGTACCAGTTGCTTGCGCTGACTCTTCGGCAGCTCACGCAGCACTGCGGTGATCTTCTCCAGGCGCCAGCCCGGCACGAGCCACGCCAGGCGGTCCGCATCGAGGGCCTCGAGCAGCAGGTCCGGCACGAGCAGCGTCAGGCCATCGTCCGGCTCGCCCGGCTCGAAGCGGTACGTGAGGGGCAGAGAGTTGCCGCCGACGAGCAGCGCATCGGGAAATCGTGCGGGATCGATCTCCTGCGGATCGCGCAGCTGAAGATGCGCGCGCTCCATGTGCAGCAGCCGCGGATTGTCTCGCTGCACCTGGGTCCACCAGCGCGTGAAGCTCGCCATGGAATTGACCGTGGGCGGAATGCGGGCGCGGTAGAACTCGAACTGCTCGTCTTCCCCTGCCACGATGTCGCGGCGGCGTATCTTCGCCTCGAGCGCCTGCAGGCCTGCGCAAAGCTCGCGGTTCGCCTGCACAAACGCGGCGCCCGCGAGCGTGCGCGGCGGCCCGTTCTCCGGGTCGGTCAGCACCTCGTGAACGAATATGTCGCGCGCCTCCTCCGGCGCGATCCGGCCGTAATCGACCCGCCGGCGCGTCGCGAGCGGCAGGCCGTAGAGCGTGACGGTCTCGAATGCGCCCACCATGCCCCGGCGCTGCACCCAGTGCGGCTCGCTGTAGCTGCGCTTAAGGAGGTGCTCGGCCGCCCGCTCGATCCAGGCCGGCTCCACGGCGGCCACCATGCGGGCGTACAGCCTCGTGGTCTCGAGCAGGCTGGCGGCCACGACCCATTTGGGCGGCTTCGCCGCGAGCGGCGTGCCCGGCGCGATGACAAAGCGCATGCCGCGCGGTCCGTCATACTCCCGGCGCTCGTTCAACGTGCCGATGGAGCCGAGAAAGCCGGTGAGTATGGCCTGATGCAGCTCGGCGTAGCCGGCCGCAATCTGGTTCTGCCGCAAACCGAGTTCGCGTGCGCTGCGGGTCAGCTGCGCGTGCAGGTCCTGCCACTCGCGCATGCGCAGGAAGGACAGGAAGTGCTCGCGGCACCACTTGCGCAGTTGGTTGCCCGAGCGCTGCGCGCTCTCGTCGCCGAAGGCGCGCCAGAGCTTGAGCACCGTGACGAAATCCGAACGCGCATCGGCAAACAGCGCATGCTTCTGCTCGGCCTGCTGCTGCAGATCCGCCGGGCGCTCGCGCGGATCCTGGGCCTCGAGGAATGCCGCAATCACCAGCATCTCGGCGAGGCAGCCGAGCCGTGCCGCAGCGAGCAGCATGCGCCCGAGGCGTGGATCGAGCGGAATGGCCGCGATCTGGCGTCCGAGGGAGGTCACCCGCCGCTGCCCGTCCATGGCCTGCAGCTCCTCGAGCAGCCGCACGCCGTCGTTGATCAGCCGTGCATCGGGTGGATCGAGGAACGGAAAATCCTGCGGCTCACCGAGCTCGAGACTCGCCATGCGCAGAATCACGCTCGCGAGATTGGTGCGCAGCACCTCCGGCGCCGTGTACGGTTCGCGCGCGTTGAAGTCCTCCTCAGCATACAGGCGGATGCAGATCCCCGGCGCTTCGCGCCCGCAGCGCCCCTTGCGCTGCTCGGCGCTCGCCTGCGAGATCGGCTCGACGTGCAGACGCTGCACCTTGGCGCGCGGGCTGTAGCGGCTGATGCGCGCAAGGCCCGAGTCGATCACGTGACGGACGCCGGGCACCGTGAGGGAGGTCTCGGCCACGTTCGTGGCCAGGATGACGCGCCGGCCCGAGTGCCGCTGGAAGATGCGGGTCTGCTCGGCGCTCGAGAGACGCGCGTAGAGCGGCAGCACCTCGGTATGGCGCAGCCCGGCGCGCGCGAGCGCGTCGGCCGCCTCGCGTATGTGCTTCTCCCCGGGCAGGAACACGAGCGTATCGGCGGCTCCGCCGGTGCGCTCCAGCTCCGCGACGGCGGCCACGACGCCCTCGGGCAGCGACAGTTCCGCGGCGTCCTCATCTTCGGCGGCGAGCGGCCGGTAGCGCACCTCGACCGGGTAGCTCCGACCCGACACCTCGATCACCGGCGCATCGCCGAAGAACGCCGCGATGCGGCCCGGCTCGATCGTCGCCGAGGTGACGATGAGCCGTAGATCCGGCCGGCGCGGCAGCAGCTGGCGCAGCACGCCGAGCAGCAGATCGATGTTCAGGGTGCGCTCGTGCGCCTCGTCGATGATCAGGGTGTCGTAGCGGCGCAGCTGCCGGTCGCTTTCGAGCTCCTTCAGCAGGATGCCGTCGGTCATCAGCTTGACGCGGCAGTCCGGTCCCGTCCGGTCGGTGAAGCGCACCTGGTAGCCGACCGCCGCGCCCACGGTGGTGCCGAGCTCCTCGGCGAGACGGGCCGAGAGCGCACGCGCGGCGATGCGCCGCGGCTGGGTATGTCCGATCAGCCCGGCGGTGCCCCGCCCGGCCTGAAGGCAGAATTTCGGCAGCTGAGTGGACTTGCCCGAGCCGGTCGCGCCGCACACCACGATCGCCGGGTGGCGTGCGAGCGCTTCGATGATCTGCTCGCGGTGGGCGCTGATCGGCAGTGCCCGATCGGACTCGAGCCGCAACGGCGGCGCATTCGCGCCGCCCGGCGCGCCGCGGTGAACGGTTTGCATCCGCTGCAGTGTAATGCAGCGCCGGACGCAGCGCGGGCTCGCCGCGCTAGATCACGCCGCGGCGGATCTGGTCGAGCTCGATCGACTCGAACAGGGCACGGAAATTGCCTTCGCCGAAGCCCTCATTGCCCTTGCGCTGGATGATCTCGAAGAAGATCGGGCCGATCACGTTGGCCGTGAAGATCTGCAGCAGCAGGCCCTCGCCGCGCTGGGGATTGCCGTCGATCAGGATCCGGCGGCGGCGCAGCTCCTCGAGCGGCTCGCCGTGCCCCGGCACGCGCGCCTCGATGCCCTCGTAATAGGTGTCCGGGGTGTCCTGGAAGGTGATCCCGTGGCCGCGCAGCGTATCGACGGTGCGGTAGATGTCCTCGGTGGCGAGCGCGATGTGCTGGATGCCCTCGCCGTGGTACTGCCGCAGGTACTCCTCGATCTGGCTCTTGTCGTCCTGCGACTCGTTGATGGGGATGCGGATCTTGCCGCAGGGGCTCGTCATGGCGCGCGAGAACAGCCCGGTATGCTTGCCTTCGATGTCGAAGTAGCGGATCTCGCGGAAGTTGAACAGCTTCTCGTAAAAACCCGCCCAGCGATCCATGTTGCCGCGGCGCACGTTGTGCGTCAGATGATCGATGATCGTGAGGCCCGCCTCGCGCGTGCCCGGCGCCGGGGCCACCGGGCGGAAATCCACGTCGTAGATCGATTGCCCGCCGTAACGATCCACCAGATAGATGAGCGAGCCGCCGATGCCCTCGATGCACGGAATGTTGAGCTCCATCGGCCCGGCGAGCTGCGGGCCGGGCTTGGCGCCGAGCTCGAGCGCGCGCCGGTAGGCGTACGCGGCGTCCTTGACGCGAAACGCCATCGCGCAGGCGGACGGGCCGTGCTCGCGGGCGAACTGCTGCGCGAAGGAATTCGGCTCGGCATTGATGATGAAATTGATTCCACCCTGCCCGTGCAGGGTGACGTTCTTGGAGCGATGCCGGGCTCTGACCGGAAAGCCCATGCGCTCGAACAGGTCGCGCAGCAGCTCAGGATCCGGCGCGGTGTACTCGACGAACTCGAAGCCGTCGGTACCCATGGGATTGTCACGGTTCTGGCTCATCGGTAGCTCCGTCACCGTCGCTCGGCGGGCGACGGCCGTTTCGTTGCGAACGCAACTATTATACTCTGGCAGCTCCCGAGTGCACAGACGTATATAATCGCCGCCCACCATGCATGCCACATCTCCCGCCGGCGATGGCCGGCACCTGCGCAGCATCCCCCCCGCGCGTCTCGCGCTGATCGACCGAATCGCCCGCATCCGCCTCGCCCGCGGCCCGCACGCCGCGGCGGCCAGCGTGTCCGGCCAGTTCCTGCGAACCTACTACCGCGGAGTAGGAGAAGAGGATCTGGCTGCGCGCGCGCCCGCGGCGCTTGCGCATGCGGCTCTCTGCCACCTTGAGCTCGGCCGCCGTCGAGCTGCGGGGGAGTCGCTGGTCCGGGTCTTCAATCCCGATCCCGAGCGCGACGGCTTCGAGTCGCCGCACACGATCGTGCAGGTCGTCACCGACGATCGGCCGTTCCTCATCGACTCGCTGGGGCTGGCGTTCGCCCGCGCCGGTCTCGCCGTGCACATGATCGTGCATCCGGTTCTGGAGGTGCGGCGGGATGCGCGCGGGCGGATCGTCGGGATCAGCGACGAGGGCGCCCGGGCGCAACGCGCCGAATCCTGGGAAATGTACGAGATCGACCGCCGCACCGATGCCGAGACGCTCGAGCGGCTGCGCCAGGACATCGAGCGCACGCTGCACGAGGTGCGGGTCGCGGTCGAGGATTGGGATCCGATGCGCGAGCGCGTGCGCACCATCGTCGCGGACCTCGAGAGCAACCCGCCGCCGCTCTCGAGCGAAGAGATCGCCGAAGCGCGCCAGCTGCTGCAGTGGATGGAAGAGCGCAATTTCGTGTTCCTCGGCTACCGGCAGTACCGTCTCGAGCGCGGCGCGCGCCAGGATGCGCTCAAGTCACAGCCGCGCAGCGGACTCGGCATCTTGCGCGCGCGCACCCCGGGGGAGCGGCCCTCGGTGACCGCACTGAAGGGTGAGCTGCGCGAGCGCGCCCGCGAGCGGGAACTGCTGGTGCTGACGAAAGCGAACTCCGTCTCCACCATTCACCGCTCCGAGTATCTCGACTACGTCGGGGTGAAGACCTTCGATGCGCGCGGCGAAGTCAATGGTGAGCACCGATTCCTCGGCCTGTGGACTTCCACGGCCTATCACCGCAGCCCCCGCGACATCCCCGTACTGCGGCTGAAGGTCGCGCGCGTCATCCAGTACTTCGGCCTCGACCCGCAGAGCCACGACGGCAAGTCGGTGCTGAACGTGCTCGAGACCTACCCGCGCGATGAGCTGTTCCAGGCCAATACCCGCGATCTGGTCCGCATCTGCCGCGGCGTGGTCAATCTCTACGAGCGCCGCACGGTGCGCCTGCTCACGCGGCGCGATCCGTACCATCGGTTCTTCTCGTGTCTGGTGTACGTGCCGCGAGATCGGTACAACACGGACGTCCGGCAGCGCATCGAGCAGATCGTGCTGAAGGGCTTCGGCGGCAAATCCGTCGAGAGCCAGGTGCAGATCTCCACCGCCAGCCATGCCCGGCTGCACGTCGTGGTGCGCACCGTTCCGGCCGAGCACCAGAAGATCGACGTCGCGGCGATCGAGCAGCAGATCTCAGAAGCGACCCTCACCTGGAGCGATCATCTGCACGAGGTGCTGGTCGCGCGCCGGGGCGAGGCCGACGGACTCGCGCTCGCCAACCGCTACCGGCACGTCTTCCCCATGGCGTATGAGGAGGATGTGACGCCGGGCGACGCGCTCGCGGACATCGCGGACCTGGAGCAGCTGCGTGCCGCCCCGAGCGGACGGCGCGTCAGCCTGCACCGCTCGCCGGAGCAGGCCGCAAGCGCGCTGCACCTGAAGATCGCCAAGCTCGGCGAGCCGGTGTCGATTTCGGATCTGCTGCCGATGCTGGAGAACTTCGGCCTGCGGGTCATCGCCGAGCGGCCCTACGAGCTCGCCTGGCCCGAGGGCGGCCTCGCCTGGATCCAGGACTTCGAGCTCGAGCACCGCGACGGCTGCGCAATCGATCTGGCGCGCATCAGCGAGCGCTTCAAGGAGGCGCTCACGGCCGGCTGGGACGGCGCCGCGGAGAACGACGGATTCAACCGCCTGCTGTTCAGCGCGGACCTCTCGGCACGCGAGATTCTGGTGCTGCGCGCCTACTGCCGGTATCTGTTGCAGACCGGCGTGCCGTTCAGCCAGGCGTACATGGAACGCACGCTCACGGCCAACCCGGCCATCGCGGGGGCTCTCGTGCGCCTGTTCGAGGCACGCTTCGATCCGGCCAAGCCGCAGGGCACGAGGGCCGCCGAACGCGCCGCCGAGCAGATCGGCGCACGCATCCGCGCGGGCCTCGACCAGGTCAGCAGTCTCGACGAGGACCGCATCCTGCGCGCCTATCTGACGCTCGTGCAGGCCACGCTGCGCACGAACTTCTACCGGCGCGACGCCGCGGGCGCACCCCTTGCGTACCTGTCGTTCAAGTTCAATCCGGCCGCGATCCCCGATCTGCCGCTGCCGCGGCCGAAGTACGAAATCTTCGTCTACAGCCCGCGCGTCGAGGGCGTACACCTGCGCATGGGCGATGTGGCGCGCGGCGGCATCCGCTGGTCGGACCGGCGTGAGGACTTCCGCACCGAGATCCTGGGCCTGATGAAGGCGCAGAACGTCAAGAACACGCTGATCGTGCCGGTGGGCGCCAAGGGCGGCTTCGTGCCGAAGTGCCTGCCGCAGGGCGGCCGCGAGGAAGTGCAGGCCGAGGTAACGGCCTGCTACCGCACCTTCATCCAGGGGCTGCTCGACCTGACCGACAACATCGTCGCCGGCAAGATCGTGCCGCCGCCGCAGGTGGTGCGCCGCGACGGCGACGACCCCTATCTGGTGGTCGCCGCCGACAAGGGCACCGCGACGTTCTCCGACACCGCCAACGGCATCGCCGCCGAGTACGGCTTCTGGCTGGGCGATGCGTTCGCCTCAGGCGGGTCGGCCGGCTACGACCACAAGGGCCTCGCGATCACCGCGCGCGGCGCCTGGGAGTGCGTCAAGCGTCATTTCCGCGAGCTCGGCGTCGACATCCAGAAGGAGGACTTCACGGTCGCCGGCATCGGTGACATGTCCGGCGATGTGTTCGGCAACGGCATGCTGCTCTCGCGGCACATCCTGCTGCAGGCGGCATTCGATCATCGGCACATCTTCCTCGATCCGAAACCGGATGCCGCGGCGAGCTTTGCCGAGCGGCAGCGGATGTTCGCTCTGCCGCGCTCGAGCTGGGACGACTACGACCGCAGGCGCCTCTCGGCCGGCGGCGGAATCTTCCCGCGCAGCGCCAAGTCGATCGCGCTGTCCCCGCAGGCGCGCGCCATGCTGGGGCTGGAAAGCGCCGCCGCGACGCCGCTCGAGGTCATCCGCGCCATTCTGAAGATGCCCGTCGATCTGCTCTGGAACGGCGGCATCGGCACGTACGTGAAGTCGAGCCGCGAGTCGAACGCGGAGGTCGGCGACCGGACCAACGACGCGCTGCGCATCAACGGCAACGAGCTGCGCGCCAAGGTCATCGGCGAAGGCGGCAATCTCGGCTTCACGCAGCGCGGGCGCATCGAATATGCGCGCGCCGGCGGCCGGCTCAACACCGACTTCATCGACAACTCCGCCGGGGTCAACACCTCGGACGTGGAAGTCAACCTCAAGATCCTGCTCAATCCCCTGGTGCACGCCGGCAAGCTCTCGCTGCCCGAGCGCAACCGCCTGCTCGCGCGCATGTCCGAGGAGGTCTGCGCGCTCGTGCTGCGCAACAACTACCTGCAGAGCGAGGCGATCAGCACGCTCGAGCAGCAGGCCAAGGCGCGCCTCAGCGAGTATCAGCACCTGATCCGCCTGCTCGAGCGCTCCGGCGGACTGAACCGCGCGCTCGAGTTCCTGCCGAGCGACGAGGAAATCCTCGAGCGGCGCAAGAGCGGCGCGGGGCTGACCCGTCCGGAGCTGTCGATCCTGCTCTCCTACAGCAAGATCTGGCTGAACAATCACCTCCTCGATTCGGACGTGCCCGAGGACCCGTACCTGTCGAACGAACTCGAGCGGTACTTCCCCGGACCGGTCCGCACGCGCTTCGCCCACGCCATCGAGCGGCACCGGCTGCGCCGGGAAATCATCGCCACGGCGACCACGAACAGCCTCATCAACCGCATGGGTCCGACGTTCGTGCTGCGCGCCCAGGAGGATACCGGCGCCGAGCCGGCGCAGATCGCGCGCGCCTTCACTGCGGCGCGCGAGATCTTCCAGATGCGCGACCTGTGGGAGGACGTCGAGGCGCTCGACAACCGCGCTCCGGCCAAGATCCAGTACGAAGCGGCCTTCGAGATCAGCCGTCTGCTGCGCCACGCGACCTACTGGCTGCTCTCACGGCGGCCGGCGCTGAAGGTGGATGCCGCGGTGCGGGAGTTCCGCGCCGGCGTGCACGAGATCGGCGCGAGGATTCCGCAGGTGCTGTGCGGCGCCTGGCGCGAGCATTTCGATGCCGCGCATGCGCGGCTGGTCGAGGCAGGGCTGCCGGACGCATTGGCGGGCCGCGTGGCGAGCCTCGAGGCGCACAACGCATCGCTCGACATCACGGAAATCGCCGCAGCGCATCGCACGGCGGTCGCCGAGGCGGCGCGCGTGTACTTCGAGGTCGGCGGCCGCACGGGCCTCGACTGGCTGCGCGGGCAGATCAATCAGCTCTCGGTCGATGGGCCCTGGCAGGCCACGGCGCGCACGGGAGTGCGCGATGCGGCGATGCGCATCCACCGGGCGCTCGCCGAGCGCGTACTCGACCGCGCCGCACGCGGCACGGCCGCCGAGCGCGTCAGCGCCTGGCAGCAGGCCGAGAACCGCAAGCTCGCGCATTGGCAGCGCACGCTGGCGGAGATGCGCGCGGCGGGCACAGCGGATTTCGCCACGCTCACCGTGGGAGTGGAGTCGCTGCGCAAGCTCGCCGAGTAGCAGGCAGGGGCGCACGCTCGGCTATACTCGCAGGTCCACGCCAACCCGCACGCCGGCCGGTGGCCGGAGCCGCGCACGCGCGCTCCGGCTGCGGTCGCCCGCCCCTGCACGAGAGGTGTCTGCATGCCTGGAAAGCTGATTCTCGTCCGTCACGGACAGAGCCTCTGGAACCTGGAAAACCTGTTCACCGGCTGGACGGACATCGACTTGGCTCCGGCCGGCCGCGAGGAGGCCGTACGGGCTGGGCGACAGCTCATCGAGGAGCAGATTTCGGTGGACGTGGCGTTCACCTCGGTGCTGAAGCGTGCGATTCGCACCCTGTGGATCATGCTCGATGAAATGGACCGCATGTGGATCCCGGTCGAGCGCTCCTGGCGCCTCAACGAGCGCCACTACGGGGCGCTGCAGGGCTTGAACAAGACCCAGACAGTCGAGCGCCACGGCGAGGCGCAGGTCAAGATCTGGCGCCGCAGTTACGACGTCCCGCCGCCGCCGCTGCCCGCCGACGATCCGCGCCATCCGCGCTTCGACGCGCGCTATGCCGGGGTGCCGGCCGCCGAGATCCCCTCGGCCGAGTCGCTGAAGGACACTCTCGAGCGCGTGCTGCCGCTGTGGAACGCCCGCATCGCCCCGGAGCTGCGGGCCGGGCGCAACGTGCTCGTCGCCGCCCATGGCAACAGCCTGCGCGCGATGGTCAAGATGCTCGATGAGATGTCCGAGAGGGACATCGTGGAGCTGAACATCCCCACCGGCGTGCCGCTGCTCTACGAGCTCGACGCGCAGCTCAAGCCGGTGAGCAGCCGCTATCTCGGGGATCCGGAGGCGGTCGCCGCGGCGGCCGAAGCGGTCAAGCGCCAGGCGGAAAAGAAGAAATAATCGGCCGCCCGGGCCGTGCTAGGCGGCCCAGTGGTCGTAGCGTCCGTGGTACTGCTCGGCCAGCGCGCTCATGTGCGCGCTCACGGCCTGCATGTCCGGCACGATCAGCCGCATCATCTTCGAGGCGTTCAGGCTGTACGGCAGGTGGCTGTCGTCCTCGATCGCCTTGACGTCGATCTGGAAGCCCTCCCCCTCGAGCTGTCCGCGCACCGCCTCGCAGGCCGCCTCATCGGGCAGCCCGAGGAAGAAATCGACACGATACTCGTTGAAGGGATGATAGCCCTCGCCCCGCAGCCGGTTGACCATCATCTCGTCCCAGCTGTTGCGGTGGGCATGGCTCTGCCCGCGCAGGCTGCGGCGCAGGCGCACATAGAGCAGCCCCAGGATGAGCACGGCGCCGACCGCCAGCCCGATGATCGACTCAAGCACGGCGCACCCCCGCGTGATTCACACCCATCATCCCCTCACTCATCCGGCGCGATCGTGACACGCAGCCCGTCGAGCTCGGGGGTGAACTCGATCTGGCAGGACAGGCGCGAGTTGTCCGCGTAATGGGTGAGCTCGGTGAGCAGCTCCCGCTCATCGGACATCATCTCCGGCAGCCGATCCAGCCACGCGGCATCGACGTAGACGTGACAGGTGGCGCACGAGCACATGCCGCCGCAGATTGCGGCGACGCCGTAGTCAAGGTCTCGCAGCGTCTCCATGACCTTCATGCCGGTTTTGCCCTCGACCTCGTGCTCCGTACCGTCGCGGTCGATCACTCGCAGCAGCGCCATTCACCTACCTCTTACGCGGATTCGTCTCAGGGAAAATCAAAGGGTGGAATGCGCTAGTGTGCCGGGTCGGCGCCCCTTGCGCCACTGCCCCGCCAGCGCTCGGCCGCCGCTACAGTGGCCCGAGCACCTTCAGCACGAAGGCGGCCCGGCCGCCCTGGGCCCCCTGGGCCTCGAGCGCCGCGCGCATCGCCTCGTGCACCGCCGCGAACACCTGCCCGTACTCGCCGTAGACCTGCGTGCTCAGGCTTCCCGGCAGCACCTTCAGATCGGGCCGGGAGGCGAGCCGCTCGATGAACTGGTGGATCAGGGGCGCGAAGCGCTCGGCGAGGGGGTACAGGCTGATTTCCACTCCGACGTCCATGGCGGGCATTCTACCGGTCCGCGCCCGATGGGCTAGAATGGCCGCCCTTCAGCGCAGCCCATGCGCAGAAGCGCGAGGCGACAGAGACCGAAATGAGCCGCAAGATCCAGATCCACCAGGTGGATGCGTTCACCCTCGAACGCTTCACGGGCAACCCCGCCGGTGTGGTGCTCGATGCCGACGGGCTGAGCGACGCGCAGATGCTCGCCATCGCCCGCGAGCTGAACAACGCCGATACGGCGTTTCTGTTCGCCCCCGACGGCCCGGACCACGACGTCCGGGCACGCTTCTTCACGCCGCGCACCGAGGCGGGATTCGTCGGCCACGCCACCGTGGCGGCGCATCACGTGCTCTCCGGCAAGAGCGGCGCCCCCGCGCGGATCCGCCAGAAATCCAAGGCCGGCATCGTGGATATCGAAGTGCGCGGCACCGGCCGTGAACGGCGCATCGCGATCCGCCAGAACCCGCCGCCGCTCGGCCGCGAGCTGAACGACCGCGAACGCCTCGCGGTGCTCGATGCGCTGGCGCTCGCCACCGACGACTTAGATCCGCGCTGCCCGTTGCGCATCGCCGGCACGAGCAGCACCCGATTGCTGATCGGCGTGCGCAGCACCGACTCGCTCAATCACCTCAAGCCCGACATGACGCGCCTCACCACGCTCTCGGCGCAGGTCGGCGCTGCGGGCTACTTCGTCTTCGCCCTGACGCCGCAGGCAGGGGATCATCTGAGCGAGTCGCGCATGTTCTGTCCGGCCCTCGGCATCGGCGAGGATCCCGTCAGCGGCAACGCGCACGGGCTGCTCGGCGCCTACCTCGTGCACCACGGATTGCTCGAACACGACCGGCGCAAGGCGGCCTTCAACGGCGTGCAGGGCCGCTGGCTACACCGCCCCGGGCGGGTGGAAATCGAGCTGGAAATGACTGGCGGGGTGCCCTCGGCGGTGTGGATCATCGGCCAGGCCGTCACCGTGTTCCAGACCGAGATGACCCTCGACTGAGACGCACCGGGCCGGCGTAGCGGACCGCGCCGCCGGCGAGCTGCAACTCATGGGTCGCGCACCGGGGCCACTCGGCGCGCCGGTGCACCACGATCACGACGGCGGCCCCCTCTGCCGCGCGGCGCTCGATCCGCGCCTGCAGATCCTGTTGGGTGCGCCCATCCAGCCCGGCGAACGGCTCATCGAGCAGCAGCAGCGCCGGCCGGTTGACCCACGCGCGGGCGAACAGCACGCGCCGCAGCTGCCCGTAAGACAGCTCCCGCAGCGTCCGCCCGGCTAGCGAGTGCACGTCGAATGCCCGCATCGCGCGGCGCGCAGCGGCGCGATCCGCGGTGCTCGGCGCATCGTTCAAGCCGATGCTGGCGTAGCGGCCCGATTGCACCACCTCGCTGACGGTCAGATGCTGGGGATGATCGGCCTGCAGGTGGGGCGCGACCAGCGCCACGCGCCGCTGGAATGTCTCGAGCGGCACGCCCGGCTCGATGCCGGCGCGCACGATCCGCCCGCCGGCGGCGACGCCATGATCGCCGTAGAGCGTGCGCAGCAGAGTGGTCTTCCCGGAGCCGTTGCGGCCGTGCACCACCCAGCATTCCCCCGCCCGCACCGTCAGCGTCAGGCCGCGCAAGACATCGTGCTCGTCCAGATGGACGTGCGCGTCGGTCAGGCTCACCAGGACCGCCCCCGGAGCCTGTCGAGGCCGGCGCGCGGCCGCAGGCCGTGTTGCGGGGCTCGCGCGTACGGCCGCGCCGCGCGGCGGGCTTTCCCCGAGCCAGCGCGCAAGCGGCGCCCGCGAGCGCGCGCCGCGGAACACGACGCGGCCGTGATCCAGAATCAGCGCATGCGTCGCCGCCACCGGCACATCCTCCCCACGGTGGACCGAGAGGACCCAGGGCAATGCCGAGCGCGCCGTGCTCTCGAGCCAGCGCAGCGCACGAGCCCGATTGAGCGTGTCGAGGCCATCCAACAGCTCGTCGAGCAGCAGCAGGCGCGGCCGCGACGCCAGCGCGCGCGCGAGCAGCGCGAGGCGCCGCTCTCCGTAGGAGAGAGTCAGAAATGGGCGAGCCGCGAGCGGCCCGATGCGCAAGCGCCCCAGCACCGCCGTGACGCGCTTGCGTTCGGCCGCATCGAGCCGGTGCAGCGGGATATCGGTACGGTGCACACCGGTCCCGACGACCTGCTCGACCGTGTGATTCCAGCCATAGCGCTCGTACTTGTCCTGACGTTCCGGGCCGAGGTAGGCGATCTCGCCCTGGACCTCCTGCGGCGTGCGCCACAGCTGCCCGCGCCAGCGGTACTCACGCGCGCGCGGCGTCTCGGGTGTCGGCCACACCGAGCCGCCGATCACCTTCAGCAGCTGGGTCTTGCCGGCGCCGTTGGCACCGGCAAGCACCCACCGCTCGCCCGGACGGATCGTCCAGCTCACATTCTCGAGGATGGTTCGCCCCCCACGCGCGAGGCGCAGATCCTGCAGGCGCGCCTCGATGAAACGGGCATCCGGTGTGCTCGTCATGCGGATCCGATGAGTCAATGGCTGAAAAAATCATTCTGGCACACTGCGGCCGCGCCGCGGACGGCGCCGGTCGGGCGCAGCGGTGCATAATGCTCCCCCTCCGCATGCGCGCGCTGTCGTCCAAAACCGGGCCGGGTCGCTGGATCGCACCGGTGCTGCTCGCCCTCGCGCCGCTGTGGGCGGTCGGTGCGCTCTTGCGCGGCCTGTGGACCCCGGACGAGCCGCGCGTCGCGGACATCGCCTGGCGCATGTCGTGGCAACACCACTGGGTGCTGCCCCAGCTGGCCGGACGGCCGTTCCTCGAGAAGCCCCCGCTGTCCTATTGGGCGGCGGCACTCGCCGTGCGGGCATTCGGCGACAGCCCCGACGCGCTGCGCGCGCCGAACCTCCTGTATGCCCTCATCCTGGCGCTCGCCATGGGAGCACTCGGTTTCGCGCTCGAGGGTGCCCCGGGGGCGTTCGTCGCGGCGCTGGTCGCCGGCAGCGCCGTCACCGCGTTCCGCGTGTCGATGTGGCTCGCGCCGGATGCCTGCCTGCTCGCCGCGTGCGCCGTGGCGCTCCTCGGAACGTACCTCGGCTACACCGCGCCGCGCGGCCGCCGCAAGCTGTACGGGTATCTGCTCATGCACGCGGGCGCAGCGGCGGGCTTCATGGCCAAGAGCGCGGTCGGCTGGCTGGTGCCGGGACTGACGCTGCTGACGCTCATCGCCTGGGAGCGCCGCTGGCAGGAACTGAGGCGCGGCGAACTGTATGCCGGCTTTCTGCTGCAGGCGGCCGTGATCGGACCGTGGCTGATCGCGGTGGCGCACAGCGCGCACGGCGCGCACGCGTTGCGTGTCATGTTCTGGTACAACCTTGCCGGCCGGTTCATGAAGATCACCGCGCCGCCCGCCTATCAGTACGCCAACGCGCACCGCAACAGCTTCGGCAAATATTTCCTGCAGCTGCCGGTATACCTGCTGCCGTGGACCGCGCTCGCAGCGGCGGCCGCGCGGCGGGCGTGGAACCGTGCCCGGCTGCCGGCGGCGCCCGGCACGCGCTGGCGCTTCGCGGTGTGCGCATCACTCCCGTGGCTCGTGCTGCTGTCCCTGGCAGCCACGGCGCGGGACGTCTATGCGGCGCCGGCGCTCCTGGGCTTCAGCCTGCTGATCGCGCTCTGGGCGAGCGAAGCGCAGCGGTTTGCCGGGACGCCACTCGCGGCGCTGCGCTGGACCCGCTGGACAGTCGCCCTCATCAGCACTGTGTTCGCAGCCACCGCCATCGCCGTAGCGGCCATTTACTGGTGCGCCCCCCCGCGCGCGCTCGCCGCTCTCGGGCTCGCCGCCGCAGTGCTGACCGTGACGGCGCTGGCGCTGAGGCACAGCGCGCAACTGCAGCGCAGCGGTCGGATCATCGAGAGCTTCGGGTGGACCTATTGGGCCTATGCGGCCGCCTTCTGCCTCAGCGCGCTCGCCGTCTTCCCCATGATCGATCGCTGGCAGGACCTGTCCGCACTGGCGCGACGCATCCACGCCCAGACATTGCATCAGCCCCTGGCGCTGCTGAACCCGGACGAAACCACGGTCGCGATGCTCGATCGCGGATTGCTGACACGCTTCACGCGGCTCGATGTGCCCGCGCGCGATGCAGGTCCGGCCGTCAGCGGCTGGTTCGCCGCGCACGGACCGCGGGCCCGCGTGCTCGTGCTGCTGCCCGGCCATGCCGACGGCCCGTTCACCCCGCTGCTGCGGGAGCTGCGACTGTGGCGCGCGCCGGGGGATGGCGAGGCCGGCCGACTGCAGGCCACCGGTGCCGCGCTGATCGCGCACCGGTATCATCTCCCCCAGGGCCGGCGCTACGCGCTGCTCGCGCCGCCCGGGGACGCGGCTGCCGGCACCGTCGGCCGCGCGCGCGCCATTGCACGGCCAAAACGATGAACCACCCGCCCCGAACCCGCTCCCACTCCGCCGCCGGGACAGCCCGCCGACTCGATGAGCTCGTGGCCGCCGCCCGCCGGCACGCTCCGCTGCGCACCGCGGTGGTGCATCCCGTCGATACCGTCTCGCTGCTCGGGGCCATCGAGGCTGAACGCGCCGGCCTGATCACCCCGGTGCTGGTCGGCCCGGCGAACCGCATCCGCGCGGCGGCGCGCGCCGCACATATCGAGCTGGCGGACCACACCATCGAGGCCACCGAGCACAGCCACGCGGCCGCCGCCCGGGCAGTGCAGATGGCGCGGCGCGGCGAGGTGGACGCCATCATGAAAGGCGCGCTGCATACCGATGAGGTGATGCACTCCGTGGTCGATCCCGACAACGGTCTGCGCACCGAACGGCGCATCAGCCACGTGTTCGCAATCGACGCACCGCACTATCCGCGCCTGCTGTTCATCACCGATGCCGCTGTGAACATCTACCCCTCGCTCGAGGACAAGCGCGACATCGTGCAGAACGCGATCGATCTGGCTCAGGCGCTGGGTGTGCGCACCCCGCGGGTGGCGATTCTCTCGGCCGTCGAGCTGGTCACGCCGAAGATCAAATCCACGCTGGACGCTGCCGCGCTGTGCAAGATGGCCGACCGCGGCCAGATCACCGGCGGCCTCCTCGACGGTCCGCTCGCGTTCGACAACGCCGTCTCGCGGGCCGCGGCGGCCACCAAAGCGATCACTTCCGGCGTGGCCGGGCGAGCCGACGTGTTCGTCGTACCCGACCTCGAGGCCGGCAACATGCTGGCCAAACAGCTGGAGTATCTGGCCGGCGCGCAACTGGCCGGCATCGTGCTCGGGGCGCGCGTGCCGATCATGCTGACCAGCCGCGCCGATGACGCCCGCAGCCGCCTCGCCTCCTGCGCCATCGCCGTACTGTTCGCGCGGCGCAGGGTCCCAGGCCACCGCGGCCGCCGATAGGCCGGCGAAATCAGAAGGACACGAGCCGCCCCGCTCATGGGCCCGCACGGTGGGCCAGAAGGCGAGCGTCGCGCGATGGCGCGCCCGGAGGGATTCGAACCCCCGACCACCTGGTTCGAAGCCAGGTACTCTATCCAACTGAGCTACGGGCGCGCGGCAGCGGCATTCTATCAGGCGGCGACCTTGCGCAGATACCGCGCGCCGCGCCATGGCGGCCCCCGCGTGATGGCATCCCGGTGTATCGTCCGGGACCGCTGCTGCACCTTGGGCCGCATTGCACGTGGCTGCCCACCGTTGGCGGCCGCAGCGGCCGGCGCGGCATGATTGACTCGAAGTCTGCACGCATGGAACCGATTAACGCCGTCAAGGCCTGCGTATTCGACGCCTACGGCACACTGTTTGATTTCGCCTCACCCGCTGCGCAGTGCCCGCGGGTACCCGCACACCTGCGCGGCCCGCTGACCCGCCTGTGGCGCGACAAGCAGCTGCAGTACAGCGGGCTGCGTGCACTGTAGGGCCGGTACACGGACTTCTGGCAGGTCACCGGCGACGCGTTGGACTTCACGCTCGAGAGCCTCGGGATCGGCTCGCCCGCACTGCGCGCCCGCCTGATGGAGCTCTGCCTGACGCTCGCGGCGTTTCCCGAGGTGCCGCAGGTGCTGGGGCAGCTGCGGGACCGGGACTTCCTCGCCGCCATCGTGTCAAAAGGGGTCGCCCACGATGCTGGACGCGGCGGTGCGCGCCGCGGGAATCGGCGGGCTGCTCGATGCGGTCCTCTCGGCCGATGCCGTGCGGCAGTACAAGACTCACCCGAGCGTGTACGAGTACGCGTTGCGCCAGCGCGGCTTGCGCGCCGAGCAGGTCTCGTTCCAGTCCTCGAATGCCTGGGACGCCCAGACCGCCTCGGCGTTCGGCATGCGCGTGGTCTGGTGCAACCGGTACGGCCAGCGGCGCGAACGGCTGCCCGGACAGCCGGACCGGGGAATACGCACTCTGGCGGAGCTCCCCGCCCTGCTTACCCCCCGGTTTGCCCCCCCGCCGCCCGGGCTGCATCCCACCTGCGCACCGGGACGGGCGGGTCACCTCAAGAAGCGCAAACGCCAGTGGCCCGGATCAAGCCCCACCTTTAAGATTGGGGGCTGTCCATCCAGAGGGTCTCTCATGAAATCATTGTTCGCCGCGGCGGCTCTCGCCTCGCTCGCTCTCGCCCCCGCTTATGCCGCCTGCATGTACCCGCCCGCGCCGACGCATCTTCCGGACGGCAACGTCGCGACGCTCGCGCAGATGCTGAGCGCACAGAAGAGCGTCAAGACCTACAATAACCAGATGATGTCCTACCTCGCCTGCATCAAGAAGCAGAGCGATGCGGCCATCGCCAAGGATGCGATGAAACTCAGCAAGAAGCAGATCGCCGCGCTCGAGACGATGGAGATCAAGCGCCACAACGCGGCCATCGATCAGCTCAAGAGCATCGCCAGCGAGTTCAACGCCCAGGTGCGTATCTACAAGAAGAAGCACGCCACCAAGAGCAACTAGGACGCGCGGGACGGAGGCACCATGATCGCTCCGGGGCAGGCGGATGAGCTGATCGGACGGCATCTGACGTGCCTGCCGACGGTCTCGCTGCCGCTGCTGCAGTGCGCCGGAGCGGTGCTGCGCGAGGACATCCAGGCCGAGCGCGATCAGCCGCCCTTCGACCGGGTCACCATGGACGGGATCGCGCTCGACAGCGCCGCGGTGAGCCGCGGCACGCGGCGCTTTGCGGTTCAGGCGAGCCAGGCGGCCGGCGATGCGCCGCTGACGCTCGCATCGGGGCAGGGATGCATCGAGGTGATGACCGGGACGCCCCTGCCGGCAGGCTGCGACTGCGTGATCCCCATCGAGCAGATCACGCTGGCCGATGGGATCGCGAGTCTGCGCGAGGGCCTCGAAGTGCGGCCCGGACAGAACGTGCACCGGCGCGGCACGGATGCCCGCCAGGGCGCGTTGCTGCTCACCGCCGGAATGCGCTTGGGCCCGCCGCAGATCGCGGTGGCCGCTGCGGCGGGCAAGGCGCGGGTCCAGGTTGCCAGCCAGCCGATGCTGGCGGTCATCTCCACCGGCAACGAGCTGATCGAGCCCGGCGAGCCGATCCTTGCTCACCAGGTGCGCCGCTCGAACGCCTATGCGATCGCCGCGGCGCTGCGGCTGCACGGCTATCAGCGCATCGCCACCGAGCACATCCGCGACGATGCCGCCGAGCTGCACGCGCGGCTGAAATTCCACTTGGAGACCCACGACGTGCTGGTGCTGAGCGGCGGGGTGTCCATGGGCCGGCTCGATCTGGTGCCCCAGGCGCTCGATGCGCTCGGGGTGCGCTGCGTCTTCCACAAGGTGGCGCAGCGCCCCGGCAAGCCGTTATGGTTCGGCGTCGCGCCCACGGGTGCCGCCGTGCTGGCCCTGCCCGGCAATCCCGTCTCCACGGCGGTGTGCGTCTCGCGCTATGTGCTGCCGGCACTGGCGGCCGCTCAGGGCCACACCCGCGCGCCGCCGCAGCGGATTGCGCTCGGGGAGCCTTTCACCGTGACGCCAGCGCTCACGTTCTTTCTGCCGGTGCAGCTCGTCACCGACGAGCAGGGCTGCTGCCGCGCCATGCCGAGGCCGACGCAGGGCTCGGGGGACTTCACGGCGCTCGTGGGTACCGACGGGTTCGTGGAACTGCCGCCCGGGCCGAACACCTACCCGGCCGGATTCGTGGCGCCGCTGTACCGTTGGTAGCCCCGGCCGGGGGATGGCATTCCGTCCCCGCGAATGATAAAGATCTTCTAATGAGTGTACGCGACGCCCTCACCGCGCGCGCGCCGGGCGGATTGCGCGACCGGCGCGGCCGGATGCTGCACGATCTGCGCATCTCGGTCATGGACCGCTGCAACTTCCGCTGCCCGTATTGCATGCCGCGGGAGACCTTCCACGAGACCTACCGCTTTCTCGGCTCGCGCGAGCGGCTCTCGTTCGATGAGATCGTACGACTGGCGCGGCTGCTGGTGCGCCTCGGCGTGCGCAAGCTGCGCCTGACGGGCGGGGAGCCGCTGCTGCGACCGAACCTCACCGATCTGATCGGCGACCTCACGGCGATCGAGGGCATCGAGGACGTGGCGCTGACCACCAACGGCACGCTGCTCGCCAAGTATGCGTTCGAGCTGCGCGCCGCCGGACTGCAGCGCGTCACGGTCAGCCTGGACAGTCTCGACCCGCAGGTGTTCATGCGCATGAGCGGGGGGTTCGGCGGCCTGGAGGAGGCGCTCGCCGGCATCGAGCAGGCCGCGCGCGCGGGCCTCGGCCCGATCAAGGTCAATGCGGTGGTGCAGCGCGGGGTGAACGACCACACGGTGCTCGATCTCCTCGAGCGGTTCCGGGGCACCGGCGTGATCGTACGGTTCATCGAATACATGGACGTCGGCAACCGCAATCACTGGCGACGCGACGCCGTGGTTCCCTCGCGCGAGCTGCTCGCACGCATCGGGGCGCGCTGGCCGCTCGAGCCGCTGCAGCCGGCCTACCGCGGCGAAGTGGCCGAACGCTATGGCTTCACCGACGGGGCAGGCGAGGTGGGATTCATCTCGTCGGTCACCCAGCCGTTCTGCGGGGACTGCACCCGAGCGCGGCTGTCCTCCGACGGCGTGCTGTACACGTGCCTGTTCGCCACGCAAGGCATGCCGCTGCGCGACCGGCTGCGCAGCGGCGCGAGCGACGAGGATCTGCTCGATGCGCTGCGCGCGCTCTGGCGCGCCCGCGCGGACAACTACAGCGAGCAGCGCCAGGAGGCGCGCGCCGCCGAGGGCGCGCGCAAGGTTGAAATGTTCTACATTGGTGGCTGATGGCGCCGAGCAGACTGTCCCATCTCGATCGGAACGACCGCCCGGCTATGGTGGATGTGGGCGCCAAGGAGGTAACGCTGCGCGAGGCGACCGCCGAAGCGCGCGTGAAACTGCCGCGTCCGGTCGCCGCCGAACTGCGCCGCAGCGGTCATCGCACCCGCAAGGGTCCGGTATTCGACACGGCGATCATCGCCGGCGTGATGGCGGCCAAGCGCACGCACGAGCTCATCCCCTTCTGTCACCCGCTCGGACTCGAGCACTGCTCGGTCGAGATCGAACAGCAGGCGGGCGGGCAGATCCGCATACGCTGCCGCGTGGCGGTGCACCATCGCACGGGCGTCGAGATGGAGGCGCTCACCGGCGCTTCGGTCGCGGCCCTGACGATCTACGATATGTGCAAGGCGCTCTCGCACGAGATCGAGATCGAGAGCGTGCGGCTGCTGGCGAAATCCGGCGGCAAGCACACCTACCGGCGCGCCGCGCGGCGCAAGGGGACACGCACATGACGATCAGGAGCGGCGTTGCGCCGCTGTACGGCCTGGTGCTCGCGGGCGGACGCAGCCGCCGCATGCAACGCGACAAAGCCGCGCTCGACTACCACGGTATGAACCAGATCGAGCGCACGCTCGCGCTGCTCGAGGGCCGAGTGGAGCGCGCCTTCGTTTCGGTGCGCGCCGAGCAGCGCGATGATCCGTTGCGGGCCCGTCATGCGCTGATCGTCGATACACAAGAGGATCTCGGCCCCGCCGGCGGCATCCTCGCCGCACAGTCGAGCCACCCGCACGCCGCCTGGCTCGTGCTCGCCTGCGATCTGCCGTTTCTCGACGGGCGCACGCTCGATCAGCTGATCGCCTCGCGCGCCCCGCAGCGCGCGGCCACCGCCTACCGCTCGAGCCGGGACGGACTGCCCGAGCCGCTGTGCGCCATCTACGAGCCGGCGAGCCATGCCCCGCTCGCGGCCGCGGCGGCGGCCGGACGGCTCTGCCCGCGCAAGTTCCTGATCGGCGCCGACACCGAGCTGCTCGATCAGCCCGAGCCGGGCGCGCTCGAGAACGTCAACACGCCGGAGGAGTTCCAGCAGGCCGCCGCCGCGCTGCACACGCCCCGCCGCGCGGCGGCCAAGCAGGTCTCGGTGCAGTATTACGCGCTGCTGCGCGAGCAGGCCGGACGCAGCAACGAGTCGCTGCAGACCACCGCCGCCACGGCGCGCGAGCTGTATCACGAACTGAACCAGCGCCACCCCTTCAGCCTCCCGCCGGAGCTGCTGCGCGTGGCGGTGAATGCCGAGTTCGCCGAGTGGTCCGCGCCGCTCGCCGACGGCGACACCGTGGTGTTCATCCCGCCGGTGGCCGGCGGGTAGGTTCGCATCAGCCCCATGCGCCACCGCGCAGACATGCCGGGAAGTTGATGTAACGACATGACACCCTTCCGCTTCAGCAAAGAGCCTCTCGAGCCCGCGGCGCTGCGCGCCGCGCTGGAGAGTCCGGCCGCCGGCGGCTACGCCAGCTTCGAGGGCTGGGTGCGCGAGCACAACGAAGGCCGGCGCGTGCGGCGCCTGGAATACGAGGCGTTCGAAGCGCTCGCGGTCAAGGAAGGCGAGCGGATCGTCAGTGAGGCGATCGAACGCTTCGGGATCGAGCGGGCCGCCTGCGTGCATCGCCTCGGTGCGCTCGAGATCGGGGAAACCGCGGTGTGGGTGGGCGTGTCCGCACGCCACCGGCACGAGGCCTTCCTCGCCTGCCGGTACATCATCGACGCGGTCAAGCACCGCGTCCCGATCTGGAAAAAAGAGCACTATCTCGAGGGCGACTCCGGCTGGGTGAACTGCGAACGCTGCGCGGCGCCCCCCGAAGCGCTCAGGGCCGCCGAGACTCAGGCATCGGCGCGCGGGCACGACCACGGGCACCAGCACGGGCATGCCGCCCATCAGGAGCCGGCGGCGCGCGCCGTAGCGGATCCGGATTATTCACGGCAGATCGTGCTCCCGGAAGTCGGCGCAGCCGGGCAGGCCCGCCTTGCGCGCGCCGCGGTGCTGATTGTGGGCTGCGGTGGGCTCGGGGTGCCGGCGATGAGCTATCTGGCCGCCGCCGGCATCGGCCGGCTGGGTCTGGTGGATGCCGATGTGCTCGAGGCCTCCAACCTGCACCGTCAGCCCCTCTATGCGCTCTCGGAAACCGGACGGCCCAAGGTCGAGCTCGCCGCCGAGCGGCTGCGCGCGCTCAACCCGACGCTCGATGTGCAGATCCACCCGACACGGCTCGATGCGCGCAACGCGCCCAGCCTCATTGCCGGCTACGACGTGATTCTCGACTGCACCGATACCATCGCCAGCAAGCTGGCGCTGAACGACGCATGCGTCGCCTCGGGCCAGCCGGCGATCTTCGCCAGCGTCTATCAGTACGAAGGCCAGCTGCAGGTCGTCCGGCCGGGAC
The DNA here is from genome assembly GCA_021792555.1 of Pseudomonadota bacterium. Taxonomy (GTDB): domain Bacteria; phylum Pseudomonadota; class Gammaproteobacteria; order Steroidobacterales; family Steroidobacteraceae; genus 13-2-20CM-66-19. Next base: position 9,425 of record JAJYUL010000021.1, on the reverse strand, counting down.
ACGGTCCCTGCCTGCGCTGCGTCTGGCCGGAGACGGCCCGCGATGGACTGGTCGGCGCATGCGCCGAGGCCGGCGTGCTCGGACCGGTTCCCGGCGTACTCGGCACCCTGCAGGCGCTCGAGGCGCTGAAGGTGCTGCTCGACCTGCCCGGACAGCTGACCGACGCGCTGCTGATGGTGGACCTGCTGACCCTGAACGTGACGCGCCTGCGCGCCCGGCGCGCGCCCGACTGCCCGGAGCATACCCGGCGCGGCGCACCGCACAGCGAGGGCGTGAGCGGGGCGAGCGTGGAAGTGGAATTCGATTCCCTCGAGGCGGCGCTCGAGGCGGGCTTCGTCGTCATCGACATCCGCGAGCCGGCGGAGTGCTCGCGCGACCCGGCCCCCGGCCGAGCCGTCAGCGCGATCCCCATGGCGCAGCTGCTCTACGGCGCGCAGCCGCCGCCCGCGCAGCGATGCCTGCTGGTGTGCGCCGCCGGCGTGCGCAGCCTGGCGGCGGCACACGAGCTGCGCGCGCGCGGGCATGCGCACGTGTTCTCTCTGCGCGGCGGGCTCGCCGCGCTCGCGCGCGCCACTACGGCCTGACCTGGCCGGCGCCGCGCACGATGTACTTGTAGCTGGTCAGCTGCTCGACGCCCACCGGCCCGCGCGCGTGGAAGCGGTCCGTCGAGATACCGATCTCCGCCCCCATGCCGAACTCCCCGCCGTCGGCGAATTGTGTGGACGCGTTGTGCAGCACGATGGCGCTGTCGACCTGCTGCAGAAAGCGTTCGGCCGTGGCCTCGTTCTCGGTCACGATCGATTCGGTGTGCGCCGAGCCGTAGCGGGCGATATGGGCGATCGCCCCGTCCACGCCATCGACGACCCGCGCGGCGATGATGGCGTCGAGGTATTCCGTATACCAGTCCTCCTCGCTTGCCGGCCTGACCCGCGGATCAGCGCTCTGCACCGTCTCATCGCCGCGCACCTCGCACCCGGCATCGAGCAGCGTGCGCACGACGGGAACCATGTGCGTCGCGACGCTTGCGCGATCGAGGAGCAGCGTCTCGGCGGCGCCGCAGATACCTGTGCGGCGCATCTTGGCGTTGAGCGCGATGGTCTCGGCCATGCGCACGTCGGCGTCCCGATCGATGTACACGTGGCAGTTGCCCTGCAGATGACCGATCACCGGCACCCGCGCCTCCTGCTGCACCCGCGCGACCAGACTCTTGCCGCCGCGCGGCACGATCACATCGAGGTACTCGGTCATGCCCGAGAGCATGTAGCCGACCGCCGCGCGGTCGGTGGTCGGAACCAGCTGGATGCACTCGGCGGGCAGAGCGGCGCCGCGCAGGCCCTCGACGAGGCAGGCGTGAATGGCGGCGTTCGAGCGGGCGCTCTCCGAGCCGCCGCGCAGGATCGCTGCGTTGCCGGATTTCAGACACAGCGCACCGGCGTCCGCCGTGACGTTCGGGCGGCTCTCGTAGATGATCCCGATCACGCCGAGGGGCACGCGCACGCGCTGGATCTTCAGGCCGTTCGGGCGCTGCCATTCGGCGGCGATGGTGCCGATGGGATCGGGAAGCTTCACGATGGCCTCGATCCCGCCGGCCATCGACTCGATCCGCTCGGCATTGAGCGTCAGACGCTCGAGCAGCGCCGCGCCGAGCCCGGTGGCGCGCGCGGCCGCAAGATCGTGGCCATTGGCGGTGAGGATCTCGCCGGCGCGAGCGCGCAACGCCTCTGCGGCGCCCGCGAGCGCCTCGTCCTTGACCGCTGAAGGCGTCCGGGCTAGCACCGCCGCGGCGGCGACGGCGTTGCGGCCGAGGCGCTCCATCATCTCGCCGATGTGATTGTCGGAGTGCATGTTCATGTCGCAGAGGCGTGCAGCAGCACGAGATCGTCGCGATGGATCAGCTCGTCACGGCCCCGAAACCCGAGGATGTCCGGAATCTCGGCCGATTGGCGCCCGATGATCTTTGCCGCGTCGGCGTCGGAGTAGCCGATGATGCCGCGGGCGACTTCGGTCCCTTCGGGCGTCAGCACGCTGACGGTGTCGCCGCGCTCGAACTGGCCGCGGGCGCCCGTCACGCCGGCCGGCAACAGGCTGCGGCCGGCAAACAGCGCGCGCAGCGCGCCGTGGTCGATGGTGAGGGCTCCCGCCGGACGCAGCGTCCCGGCAATCCACTGCTTGCGGGCGGCGACCGGGGTCGCGTCCGGCAGAAACCAGGTGCAGCGCGCACCCTCCTCGAGACGCCGGACCGGATGCAGCGGGTGGCCGGCCGCGATGCACATGTGACAGCCCGCGGCCACCGCAATCCGCGCGGCCAGGAGCTTTGTCGTCATGCCGCCGGAGCCGACTTCGGAGGCCGAGCGGCCGCCCATGGCCTCGATCTCGGGCGTGATCTTCGGCACGACCTCGATGAATTGCGCCGCCGGATCCCGATGGGGGTCTGCAGTGTAAAGTCCATCGACATCCGAGAGCAGAACGAGACAGTCGGCGCCGGCCATCTGCGCCACCCGCGCGGCCAGGCGGTCGTTGTCACCGTAACGGATCTCGGCCGTGGCCACCGTGTCGTTCTCGTTGATCACCGGCAGAGCGCCGAGCGCGAGCAAAGTCTCAAGCGTGGCGCGCGCGTTCAGATAGCGCCGGCGGCGCTCGCTGTCCTCGAGCGTGAGCAGCACCTGAGCGACGGTCACCTGGCGGCTCTCGAGCATCTCCTTGTAGGCATGCGCCAGACGAATCTGCCCGACGGCGGCGGCGGCCTGGCTTTCCTCGAGGCGCAGCGGCCCCTTGCCAAGGGACAGCTGCCGCCGCCCGAGCGCAATGGCGCCCGAGGAGACCAGGATCACCTGCTGGCCGCGCTGGCGCAGCCGCAGCAGATCCTCGATCAGCGTCTCGAGCCAGGCGCGGTTGACGCGTCCGGTGCCGGCCTCGACCAGCAGGGCCGACCCGACCTTCACGACGACACGGCGCGCCTTGGCCAGGGGGGAGTCAGCATGCGATCCGGTGGGCATGAGAAAACTATACGTGCCGCGCACCCTTCGCGCGAGAGCAACGCGGCGGTGCGTTGCTCCCGGCCAGCGCAACCCCTAAACTTGCGCGGCCGCCAAGTCAGAGGATTCCATCGGTGAGCAGAGATTACGAACCGGTTCCCGGCCAGTGGTACGAGAACCTTGAAGAAGATGAGTCATTCCGCGTGCTCAAAGTGGACGAGGACGCCGAACTCGTCGAGATCGAGCATCTCGACGGAGAAATCGAGGAGATTGACCTGGAGACCTGGCACGAGATGGACCTCGAGCCGACCGAGGAGCCCGAGGGTTGGGCCGAGTCCGAGGACGAGGACGAGGACGAAGAGGAGGAAGAGGAGGAGGAGGACGAGGATGACTGGGACGAGGATGAGGATGAGGATGACGAGGACGAGGATGACGACGAGGACGACGACTGGGACGATGACGACGAGCACGACGAGTATTGAGCGCGCGCGGCACATCACCCCGGTGTCCGCGCGTCCCGTCCGGGCCGTCAGTGGCGCCATCCGGGGCTGAAGCCCGCCCCGGCGGGGGACGCGCGCACGCCGTCCGCGCGTGGCAGTGATGAGCCCGCAATGAGCGAGGACCTCACCGCCAGCTGGCTGCACGAAAAGGAGTCCGCCTGGCTGTACCGCCGGGTGGCTGCCGCGGAGTCTGATCCGAGCCACCGGCGGCTGTTCGAACAGCTGGCCGCCGCCGCCGAAGAGCAGGCGCAGCGCTGGGAGGAGGCCGTGCGCCGCTCGGGCGCAGCGCGCGCTGCGCTCCTCTTCCGTCCCTCGCCGCGCGCGCGCGTGGTGGCCCGCCTGGTCGGCTGGTTCGGCCCGCGCTCGCTGCGCTCGGTGCTCGCCGCGATGAAGCTGCGGGGCCTGTCGGTCTACAGCGGCCCGGTGCTGGCCGGGCACGAGATGCCGACGACGCTCTCGGAGGTCGGCGCCCGCCATCGCGCCGGGCTCGGCGGGAACCTCCGCGCGACGGTGTTCGGCGTCAACGACGGTCTGCTCGCCAATGCCAGTCTGGTGTTGGGCGTCTCGGGCGCAAGCAGCGCCCCGGGCATGGTGTTGGTCACCGGAGTGGCCGGACTGCTGGCCGGCGCGCTGTCCATGGCGGCCGGTGAGTACGTCTCGGTGCGCTCGCAGCGCGAGATGTACGAGTATCAGATTGCGCTCGAGCGCGCCGAAATCGCCGAGTATCCCGAAGAGGAAGCCGAGGAGCTGGCGCTGATCTACGCCGCGCGCGGCATGCCCCTGCCGCAGGCGCGGGAAGTCAGTCAGACATTGTTCGCCCGTCCGGAGCACGCGCTCGACGTGCTGGCGCGCGAGGAGCTCGGGCTGAGCCCCGAGACGCTGGGCTCGCCCTGGGGTGCCGCCGGCGCATCGTTTCTCGCGTTCGCCTTCGGAGCCGCCGTGCCGCTGCTGCCTTTCCTGGCGGGCGGCACCGGCGGCGCGGCGGTCATTACAGCCGCCGCGCTCACCGCCGCAACGCTGTTCCTCGTAGGGCTCGCCATCAGCCTGTTCACCGGCCGGCACGCCCTGCGCGGCGCGCTGCGCATGGTGCTGATCGGCGGGGCGGCCGGACTCGTGACGTATCTGCTCGGCCGCACGCTCGGCGCAGCACTGCACTGAGGCGCGGAGTGTTTTCCCCGCCGCGCCGCGTGAGGCATAGTTCCTCACCCATGAATACCCCGCACCGCCCCGGAGCGCGCCGGTGAGCGTGCCGCAACCGCGCCTGCTCGAGCAGATCGCCGGCATCATCGGCCCGCAGCACCTGCTCACGGCGGGCGCCGAGCTCGAGCCCTTCCTCACCGACCATCGCGAGCTCTACCACGGCCGTGCTTTCGCCGTCGCGCAGCCCGGCACGGCCGATCAGGTCGCGCAGCTTCTCGCGCTCTGCAACGCCCATCGCATCGGCGTCGTGCCGCAGGGCGGCAACACGGGCTACTGCGGCGGTGCCACCCCGGATGACAGCGGCGCGCAGCTGCTGATCAGCCTGGCGCGGCTGAACCGCATCCGCGCGATCGATGCGCTCAACTATTCCCTGATCGCCGAGGCCGGCTGCGTCCTCGCCGACGTGCAGCGCGCCGCCGCCGAGGCGCAGCGCTTCTTCCCGCTCAGCCTCGGCTCGGAGGGCAGCTGCCAGATCGGCGGCAATCTCGCAACGAATGCCGGCGGAGTGCACGTGCTGCGCTACGGCATGATGCGTGATCTGGTGCTCGGGCTCGAGGTCGCGCTCGCCGACGGCCGGCTGCTGTCCTCGCTCACGCGGCTGCGCAAGGACAACACCGGCTACGACATCAAATCGCTGTTCCTCGGCGCCGAGGGCACCCTAGGCATCATCACCGCCGCCAGCCTGAAGCTCTTTCCGAGCATCCGCGCCGCGGCGACCGCATTCGCGGCGGTGCGCGATCCGCGCGCGGCCGTCGAGCTGCTCTCGCGCGTGCGCGAGGCGAGCGGCGACCGGGTCAGCTCCTTCGAACTCATTCCGCGTCTGGCCGTCGAGCTCACCGCCCGCCACATCCCCGGCGTGCGTGATCCGCTCGACGGCGTGCACGCCTGGTACGTGCTCTGCGAACTGACCTCGGCACGCGCAGCGGACACGCTCGATGCGATGCTCGCCGAGTGCTTCGAACAGGCGCTCGAGGACGGATTGCTCGAAGACGCCGTCCTCGCGCGCAGCGAACGCGAGCGTTCGGCCCTGTGGAGGCTGCGCGAGACCATCCCCGAGGCCCAGCGGCGCGACGGCGCAAGTCTCAAACACGACATCTCGGTGCCGGTCGGCGCGATCCCTGAATTCATCGAGCGCGCCGGCCGCTGGGTGCACGACAACGTGCCCGACGGCCGGCTGATCGCCTACGGCCACGCCGGCGACGGCAATCTTCACTTCAACATCAACCAGGCACCCGGCGCGGACCGCGCGGCGTTCCTCACGCGCAGCGAGACCGTCAAGCGCGCCATCCACGACCTGGTGCGCGAGTTCGACGGCAGCATCAGCGCCGAGCACGGCATCGGCCAGCTGAAAGTGCTCGAGCTCGAGCGCTATGCGCCGCCGGTGGAGCTCGAGCTGATGCGCGCCGTGAAGCGCGCGTTGGACCCCAACGGCATTCTCAACCCCGGCAAGGTACTGCGGCCGCTGCAGCCCGAGGCCCAGGAGCGCAGCTCCTGAGCATGCGCACGGACAGACTGACCGGTTTGCTCGCCACCGCGGCGCTCGCGAGCTGGCCGGTGCCGCTGTGGTGCATCGGGCTGCGCAGCGGGACGGCCGCCCTGACGGATGCGGTGCTGCCGCTGCTGCTCGGGGTGGGCGCGGTGTCGGTGGCGCTGCGGCTGCTCCTGCACAGGTACCCCGGTGACTTCGGCATCTTCTTCCCGGCGCGCAACTACCCGCAGGGCACAGCGCGGTCGATCCGCTGGATCGCGGTGCTGCTGTTGGTTTTCGATCTCGGCGCCGCGTGGTTCGTGCTGCGCAGCTCGCTGTCGCGCACCACCACTGACCTCATGGCGGTCCTCGCCACCGTCTCGGCGATGAACCTCGCCGATGAGTGCTGGATCGCCCGCCTCCGCCGGCTCGCCTCGCTGTCCTGAGACCCCGGCGGCGCACGCCGCTTGACGCCCGCGGCCGAATTGCGGAGACTGCCGCCCGCGTGCTGGTTCCCCGGTTGGCGCCGGGGAGGCAAGAGGGAACGCGGTGCACTCCGAGTGAGTCGATGCCGCGGCTACCCCCGTAACTGTGAGCGGCGAGTCCGCGTCCATCATGGCCACTGGAAACACTGGGAAGGCCGGACGCAAGATCATGACCCGCGAGCCAGGAGACCTGCCAGCGCGGTCACCCAACCGGTGGGCGGGGCGTACCACACGGAGCGGTCATTCGCAGCGGTGACATGGGGCCGATGCGGATGCCGTGGGATCGATGTTCCCCGCATACCGACGCAAAACGAGCAGGCGGCGCCTGGTTCCGCCCTGCGCGGCGTGCGCTCGGTTGCGCATTCGCATCGGCTGTCGTTGCCATGCCCTGACGGGCACTTGTACGGAGCCGTGTACGATGCGATTGAATGGTCTGTCGAGTTCCTCCACCCCGCCGGCACAGAGCGGACACGTAACCGCGATCCGCGCCCCGGCGCTGCACCTCGCGCCGGTGATCCTCGCATGTCTCGCCGCGTCCCCGGCGGTGGCGGCGGGCTTCTCCGGCAACGAGCCCGCCGTGGTCATTTCCGCCGCGACCTTTCCCCAGACCCTGGCGCAGGCGCTGCCGAGCGTGAGCGTGATCACCCGCACGCAGATCGAGCAAAGCGGCGTGAAGAACCTCACCACGCTGCTGCAGCAGATCGCCGGCGCGCAGATCACCTCAAACGGCGGCCCGGGCCAGCCGGCGACGACCTACCTCGAGGGATTCGGCGGCGTGGATGCCGGGGTGCTCGTGCTGCTGAACGGCGTGCCGATCACGCCGCAGGACGCCTCCGGCGGCAGCAACTACCTGGAGAACCTGACCACCGATCAGATCCAGCGCATCGAAGTCATCCACGGCAACGTCTCGGCGATCTACGGTTCGGGGGCCATCGGCGGGGTCATCCTGATCACCACGCGGCAAGGCAGCCGCAGGCCGCAGGCCGATGTTTCCCTGAGCGCGGGCAGCCGCAATACGGTCACGGTCTCGGCCAACGCCAGCGGCCAGATCGGCAAGACGCGGCTGCAGGCCGGCGTCAGCCGCTATACCACCTCGGGCATCCCGTCGATCAACCCGGCGCAGAGCACGCTCGTCACCTCGAACCGGCCCGATGGCTATCACAACCTCGCCGCAAGCGGCTCGCTCGTGCAGCAGCTCGGCCGTCACCAGCAGCTCGGCGCACGCGCGTTCCTCAGCGACGGCCGCTACACCTACGACAATCACACCGCCGGTGGACGGACCAAGCAGAGCCTGCTGCAGCTCTTCAGCGACAATCGCATCGCGGGGATCTGGACGTCGCGGCTCAGCCTCTCCCGGCAACGCACCCGCAACGTCGACCTAGGCAGCTACGGAGCCGTTTATCAATCCACCAACATCGATCTGTTGTGGCGCAACGTGATCAGGCTCTCGCGGGGCTGGACTCTGACCGGCGGCGCGACCCGGCAGCACCAGTCGGTGCGCAGCTCCGCACAGGGCGGCATCCCGAGCGTCTCGCGCAACGTGACGGCGGTCTTCGCCGGCCTGAACGGTGTGTTTGCCGGCAACGAACTGCAGCTGAATCTGCGCCACGATCAGTTCAGCGGCTCTGCGGGCAGCCGCAACACCTTCTTCCTCGGCTACGGACGGCAGCTCGGCGGCGGTTTCGAGGCGATCGCCAGTTACGCCAGCGCGTTCAATGCGCCGCCGCTCGGCTATCTCTATTACAACAGTCCGTACTGGGCTGCCAACCCGCAACTGAAGCCGGAGTCGGCGCACACCGTCGAGGCGGCGCTGCAGTGGTCACGCGCATCGACGGTCGTACGCGCCACGCTCTTGCAGACGACCGGAACCGACTTGTGGGGGTACGGCTCGACGCCGGCGGGACTCACGCAGTTTCAGAACATTTCCCGCACCCGCACCCGGGGCGTGGAGCTCAGCGCGCGTGGCGCCTGGCGAGGATGGGTCTACGAGGCGAACCTGACCCTGCAGCAGCCGCTCGCTCTGAGCGAGCCCGGGCACCCCACCCTGCAGCGTCTCGCGCGCAGCATCGCCAACGTGAGCCTGGAGTATGACTTCGGTCACGTGCTGGCCGGCATGACGATTCACTACACCGGCCCGCGGCCCGATGTCACGTACTCCCCGACGTTCACCACGATTCCCGTGACGCTCGGCAGCTATACCACCGTTGCACTGACGCTCGGCGGGCCGATCGGCCGCACTTTGCGCTGGAACGTGCGTGCCGAGAACCTGCTCGACAGGCGATACGAGACGGCGTACGGCTACAATTCCGAGCCCTTCGGCCTGTTCGCGGGACTGACTTGGCGGCCGTTCGCGCGCTGAAGGGCGCGGTCTGCTCGGCCCCCGGGCCGGCAGACCCGCTGCGTCGGGCTGCCGCAGCCGCGCTGAAACGGTACAATCCCCAAAAGAGGTCGCTCATGAATCATCATCATCGCTCATCCGCATCCTGGCTCACGCGCGCGGCGTGGCTCGGGGCTTTTCTTCTGGCCACGCTGCTGTTCAGCGTGGGATTGACCTGCGCCGTCCCGCTGGTCGCGTTCGCGGCGATCTGCGCGCTGCGGCAGAGCCGCAGCCAGGCTCTGCTGTTCGTCACGGTGCTCTGGCTCGCCACCGAGCTGATCGGCTTCACGCTACTGCATTACCCCACGGGCCGGGTGGCATTCGGCTGGGCCGCGCTCCTCGGCGTGGCGCTGCTCGCCGCCACAGCCGCGGCGGGCGAGCTCGCGCGGCGCATCCCCCGGGCCGCGGGCGTCGTGGCCG
>JAJYUL010000068.1 GCA_021792555.1 Pseudomonadota bacterium | reverse complement strand
CGGATGGGAAATCCGTGCCACTTTGCCGCATTCGCCATCCAAATCGAGACCAGATAAAATGAAGAAATACTCCTTCATGCTCAATGTCTTACGCGGCCGCAACCATGCAACGTTGGGACACTAGTGAGGGGCGATTAATTCTTAGTAATCACCCTGACAAGGGTGATTAAGAGACGACATCCCCTACCAGAGCCCGTCACTCGTGCCACCGCCAAGCCCGCCCGTCGCCGGCGCCGCCTCTCGCAAGCCTCTCTGGCCGACCGAAGCGGCGTTGCACTCAATACGGTACGGCGCCTGGAAAAGGGTGAGCCCAGCGGCTCGATCGAGCATCTGGCCCGTATTCTTTAATGTACTGGGTGAGCTCGAACGGCTCGAGACGCTCCTCGCCACCGGCACCGACGAGGTCGGACTCCTGATGATGGATGAGAGCCTGCCGCAGCGCGTGCGGGTTCGACGATCGAGGGGGGCGCTGTGAGCGCACGGCCGCTCAGGCAGCAGGCGCGCGTCGTGATTGGCGCGAAGGCGTCAACAGTCGGCCAGCTTATCTTCTTGCGCGCGCCAACCGGTCCATTCTGGCGCGGGCCGCGGCATCTGCCGGGGCGGAAGGCCAGTGAGAGCACACAGGATGTGCCTGTTTCCTTAACTCACGAGTCCATGGGGGTCTGGTGATGATCAAGGTTCAACTGCCCGTCGTCGTTGCCCTGGCGCTGGTATTGGGAGGCTGCGCCCAACCGCCGCTCGGGAATTCCAAGGCCCTCGCCGCCGAGGCCGCACACTATCGGGTCTCGCGGCAGTTGCTGCTCAGCGCCGAGAGCGCCGGCTACTCCCCGAAGACTCGCCGCGGTGAGACGTTGTTCTGCGCCCAGCAAGAGTCCTTCTCGTACATTCCGCGCACGCACTGTCTCGACCCGGCACAGATGAAGGGGCGGCTGCAGGAAGAGGCCACGTTCCGCCGGTCGGTGCGCAATCGTGTCATGTCTGTGCCGAGGACTCCGGGCGGGTCCGGGCCTCCCTTCTGATCCAAACCGGCAGGAGACCTGGGGGCGCGGCGCCCCGCCCGTCCGGGCCGCTGCGCCGAGCCTCACCGCAGCAGTCCGTTGCATCGCCCGCTCTGCACGGTGGCGTCGATTCAATCAGGACGGCAGCCCCAGGGTCCCGAGCTGCCCCCGTCGGGGTGAGGGCCCTGATCGGGGCGCCTGGAGCGTGATTTCAACGGGGTGCGAAGCCCTCCTCAGGGACAGACGGCCCGTCACTCGGACGCGGCGCCGAGGGTGGCCAGACCGACCGCGGCCCGGCTCGTCTCGCGTTTGAAGAAGAACAGCGAGCCGAGCAGCAGCGTCATCGGCACCAGCGAGAAATAAAACGCGTGGATGCCCCCGAAGCGGGCGAACACGATGGCGGTGATGCGCGAGCCGAGCGTGCCGCCGAGGGCCGAGGACACCAGGATCAGACCGGTCATGGCCGCGTGGGCGGGCTTGGGCAGCGCGCTCAAGGCCACGGAGTTGATCACCGGGTAGATCGGGGCCATCAAGAGGCCGATCAGCGGGATCAGGTAGGCCGCAAGCGGCGCATGCGCCCAGCTGAAGTGCCCGCCGCTCACCCCGCGGGCGAGCGGCAGGGTGAGGATGATGAGCAGTCCCATGCCCACCACGCACGCGTTGAGCAGCGGATACCAGGCGACCCGGCGCAGCAGCTGGCCGGCCACCACGCGGCCGATCGCGATGGAGGCGGCGAGCATGCTCGCCATCTGCACGCTGACGGCGTCGGGGAGCTTGAGCACTTCGTAATTGAATGTCGGCAGCCAGGTGCCGAAGCTCTGCTCGATGAGCACGTAGAAGAACGTCGAGGCGAGGAACACGTACACCATCGGCCGCAGCGAGGAGCGGCCGATCTGCGCGAGCGAGTCGCGCACCGACTGGGTCTTGCCGCGCGCGGCCGTCTCATCGAGGTGCGAGCTGCCGAGCAGCGTCATCGCCACGATGCAGGCCCCCGCGATCACCCAGTACACGCGCAGCCACGCGGCGTGGGTGCCCGGCCCGGAGCGGATGAACGCGCTGAACAGCCACCCGGAGATCACCACGCCCACCATGAACAGGCCCTCGATGATATTGGTGAGCCGGGTGTGCTCGCTCTGCGAGCCGGTAAGCAGCCCGATCGAGCCGTACACCGAGACTTTGGTGAGCGCAAAGGCGATGCCGACGCACACGAACAGCAGCTCGGTGGTATGGAATCCCGGAAACAGCGGCATCAGCGTGCAGGCGAGCGCCACCACCGCCAGTCCGATCAGGATCGCGCGGCGGTAGCCGAGCACCGGCAGGAACGAGGCCACCGCGAACGAGGTGATCACGATCGGCAGGTCCTTGAACAGCTCGAGCAGGCTCGCCTCGGGCTTGCCGACTCTGAAGCTGTGGATGGCCTGCAGGATCACCGTGCCGACGCTGTTGAGCAGGATCGCGAAGATCATGAAGCTCAGCGCGAGTGCGCTGATCAGCCGATAGCGGTTCACGGAGTGCGGCATGCCGGGACAGTCTTTACGCGCAGGGTGGGCCCGTGGATGATATCGATATCTGCCGCGACGCGAACCTGCAGTGCCTGATCGGAAGAAAAAATCCCCGGCTGCGCCGGCCAGCCTGACCATGGCGGACCTGGCGGGGCTCGCCGGCGTCTCCACCATCACGGTGTCGCGGGCGCTCGCGGGCAGCGCGCTCGTCAGCCCGGCCACGCGCGAGCGGGTGCAGCAGCTGGCGCGCAAGCACGGCTACAAGCTCAACGTGAGCGCGCGCAACTTGCGACTGCGGCGCAGCCACGCGGTGGCGGTCATCGTCGAGATGACCCCGACGCCCGAGCGCACCATGTGGGATCCCTATCCGCTGGCGCTGCTCGGCGGGATTTCACAGGAGCTGACCTCGGCCGGCTACAACGTCCTGCTCACCACCCGCCAGGCCGCCGGCGACGTGGCGATGCAGGCGGCGGACGGCCTGATCCTGCTCGGCCAGGGCCCTCATCAGGACGCGGTGCACATCTACGAGAAGCTGGGCCTGCCCATGGTGGTGTGGGGCGCGGCGGGGGTCGGCGGCGATCAGCACGTCGTCGTCGGCAGCGACAACCGCCACGGTGGCATGAGCGTCGCGGAGCGGTTCGTGTCGATCGGCCGGCGCCATCCGGTGTTCATCGGCAACCCGGACCATCCCGAGATGGCCCAGCGCCAGGCCGGCTTCGTCGATGAACTCGGCCGCCACGGCATCAAGCCGCTGCTGATGCGCCGTGCGGACTTCACGCTCGAGGCCGGCGTGCAGGCCGTGCGTTCGCTGCACAACCGCCGGGTGCAGTTCGACGCGATCTTCGCCTGCTCGGACCTGGTGGCGATGGGGGCGATCCGGGCCCTGATCGAGCTTGGCCTGCGGGTCCCGGAGGATGTGTCCGTCATCGGCTACGACGACACGCCGCAGGGCGCGACCTTCCTCCCGCCGCTCTCGACCGTGCGGCAGAACTGGCAGGAGGGCGGCGTGCTGCTCGCGCGCAAGGTGCTCGGCATGCTGCGCGGCGAGGCGGTTGAGTCGCAGATGCTGCCCACGGCGCTGGTGCTGCGCTCGACCTGAACGGCGGGCCTGCGGCCCAGGGGGCGCGCTACGCCCGCCGGTCGATGCGGTTACACTGCCCCCATGGCCGCCCCACCTGTTGCGGATGCGGATCTCTACGAGCTTGCCGAGCGGGCGGGCCGGGCGCTGCGGGCTGCGCGCTGGCGCATCGCTACCGCCGAGTCCTGCACCGCCGGCTGGATCGCCAAGGCATTGACCGATGTACCGGGCAGCTCTCAGTGGTTCGAGTGCGGCTACGTGACCTACTCGAATGCGGCCAAGGTACGTGACCTCGGTGTCTCTGAGCGCACCCTCGCCGCGCACGGCGCGGTGAGCGAGGCTGCCGTCCGGGAGATGGTGCAGGGGACCCTCAGAATCTCTGGCGCGCAGCTGGCGGTGGCGGTGAGCGGCATTGCCGGCCCCGACGGCGGAACGCCGGACAAGCCCGTCGGCACGGTGTGGCTCGCCGTCGCGGCGCAGCCGTGGCCGGCCCCGCGGTGCGTGGTGCGGCGTTTCACCGGGGATCGCGACGCGGTGCGCCGCCAGACCGTGGCTCACGCTCTGCAGCTGGCGCTCACGGCGCTCGGTGCGCCGGGCGCGGGGGCGCGGTGACCCGGCGGGGGCGCGCCGGATGAGTCCGCAGGAGCCGGCGGGCGCGCCGCAGCCGGCCGCCAAGACACGCCGGCTGTTCTTCGCGCTCTGGCCCGATGAGGCCATGCGCGAGCGGCTGGCCGAAGCTGCGCATCCGGCCGTGCGCGCGAGCCGCGGACGGGCCGTTCCGAGCGCCCAGCTGCATATGACGCTTGCATTCCTGGGCGCCGTGCCGGCAGCGCGCGTGGCGCTACTGTCCGCCGCCGCCCTTGCGGCCGCGGGCGCGCCGGGTGGATGTCTCGAGCTGTCGTTCGAGCGCCTGGCGCACTGGCCGGGACCACGGGTGCTGTGCGCGTTGCCGGCGCGCGCCCCTTCCGTGCTCGGTGAGCTGGTGGAGCGGCTGCTCGAGGCGCTCGGCGCGGCCGGTTTTGCTCCGGATCTCAAGCCCTTCCGTCCACATGTCACGGTGGCACGCAAAGTGGTGCGGCCAAGTGAGCCTGCGGCCATGGCCGCGGTCCGCTGGCGGTTCGAGGCGTTCGCCCTGATCGAGAGCCGCACGCTCGAGTCCGGTCCCGTATACAGTGTTGTCGAGACGTACCCACTGTGCGGCGCGGCGCACGCGACAAAATAACACTTCACGCACGCACACGGAGGTGATGTCCGTGGCGTCTTTGTGGGATAATTCCTCTACCGCTCCGTCATTGAAAACATCCGGGACAGCCAGATGGAAGAGAACCGCAAGAAGGCGCTCGCCGCCGCATTGGGCCAGATCGAGAAACAGTTCGGCAAGGGCTCGGTGATGCGCCTGGGCGATGCCAGCGCCGCGTATGACGTCGAGGCCGTCTCGACCGGCTCGCTGGGGCTGGATATCGCCCTCGGCGTGGGCGGGCTGCCGCGCGGGCGCGTGGTGGAGATCTACGGACCGGAATCCTCGGGCAAGACCACCCTCACGCTGCAGGTGATCGCCGAGGTGCAGCGCTCCGGCGGCACTGCGGCGTTCGTCGACGCCGAGCACGCGCTCGACCCGTCCTACGCCGAGAAGCTCGGCGTGAACATCGCGGATCTGCTGGTCTCGCAGCCCGACACCGGCGAGCAGGCGCTCGAGATCACCGACATGCTGGTGCGCTCCAACGCGGTTGACATCGTGGTGGTCGACTCGGTGGCGGCGCTGACCCCGAAGGCCGAGATCGAGGGCGAGATGGGCGAGATGCAGGTGGGCCTGCACGCGCGGCTGATGTCGCAGGCGCTGCGCAAGCTGACCGGCAACATCAAGCGCTCCAACACCATCGTCATCTTCATCAACCAGATCCGCATGAAGATCGGCGTGATGTTCGGCAGCCCCGAGACCACCACCGGCGGCAACGCGCTGAAGTTCTACTCCTCGGTGCGGCTCGACATCCGCCGCATCGGCGCGATCAAGAACGGCGAGGAAGTGGTTGGCAACATGACCCGGGTCAAAGTGGTCAAGAACAAGGTCGCCCCCCCGTTCCGCGAGGCGGAATTCGAGATCATGTACGGGCAGGGCATCTCGCGCGAGGGCGAGATCATCGATCTTGCGAGTGCCCAGGAGATCATCGAGAAGTCCGGCGCCTGGTATTCGTACAAGGGCAACCGGATCGGCCAGGGCAAGGACAATGCCCGCACCTTCCTGCAGAACAACCCGGAAATCGCCCGGGAGATCGAGGCGGAAGTGCGCACCCGGCTGCTGCCGGCCCGTCCGCCGCGCAGCAGCGGTGGCGAAGCGGCCTCGGCCTGAGGCGGCCGGCGACTCGCGCGCCATCCGGGCCGCCGCGGTCGCGCTGCTCGCGCGGCGCGACCACTTCAGCGCCGAGCTCGGCCGCAAGCTCGCCGAGCGCGGCTTCGACCCGGACGCGACCCGCGAGGTGCTCGAGGAGCTCACCACCGAGCGGCTGCTCGACGACGGGCGCTGCCTCGAGCGTTTCGTGGCCTACCGCGCCGAGCGGGGGCACGGTCCGGTGCGCATCGCCGCCGATCTGAAGGCCCAGGGGGTGCCTGCCGAGCGGATCGCCCCGGCGCTCGAGGCCGGAGCGGACTGGCGCTCGCTCGCGCGCGAGGTGCGCCGCCGGAAATTCGGCGCTGCGGCGCCGGTGAGCTGGGCCGAGAAGGCCCGTCAAGCGCGTTTTTTGCAGTACCGGGGCTTTTCATCGGATGATATCCGGGCGGCCATTGGCGCCGAGCCTGAACTGGACTGACGAACTTGACCCGACCCCCCTACCTGGGCGCCGCCGACGTGCGCCGCGCCTTCCTCGATTTCTTCCGCGAACGCGGCCACACCATCGTGTCCTCGAGCCCGCTCGTGCCCGGCAACGATCCGACGCTGCTGTTCACCAATGCGGGCATGGTGCAGTTCAAGGACGTATTCCTCGGCAAGGAGAAGCGCGATTACGTGCGCGCCGCGACCAGCCAGCGCTGCGTGCGCGCCGGCGGCAAGCACAACGATCTGGAGAACGTCGGCTACACGGCGCGGCATCACACGTTCTTCGAGATGCTGGGGAATTTCTCCTTCGGCGATTACTTCAAGCGCGAGGCCATCGGCTTCGCCTGGGCGTTCCTCACCGGCACGCTCAAGCTCGATCCGGCGCGTCTGTGGGTCACGGTATTCCGCGATGACGAGGAGGCCGCCGACATCTGGCTGAAGGAGATCGGGGTGCCGCCGGAACGTTTCTCGCGCCTCGGGGAGAAGTCGAACTTCTGGGCCATGGGGGACACCGGGCCCTGCGGCCCGTGCAGCGAGATCTTCTACGACCATGGGCCTGAGGTCCCGGGCGGCCCGCCCGGATCGCCCGATGAGGACGGGGACCGGTTCGTGGAGATCTGGAACCTGGTGTTCATGCAATTCGAGCGCGCCGCCGACGGCACGCTCACCCGGCTCCCGAAGCCCTCGGTGGACACCGGCATGGGACTGGAGCGCGTCTCCGCGGTGATGCAGGGGGTGCACTCGAACTACGACATCGATCTGTTCCGCAATCTGATCGCTGCCGCCGCCGAACTCGCCGGCACCACCGACCTTGCCTCCAGCTCGCTGCGGGTGATCGCCGATCACATCCGCGCGTGCACGTTCCTGGTGGTCGACGGCGTGCTGCCGTCCAATGAGGGGCGCGGCTACGTACTGCGCCGCATCATCCGCCGCGCGGTGCGTCACGGCTACAAGCTCGGGATCGCGGAGCCGTTCTTCTACAAGCTCGTCGCCGTGCTCGAGCGTGAGATGAGCGGCGCGTACCCGGAGCTGACCCGGGGCCGGGCGCAGGCCGAGCGGGTGCTGCGGCAGGAGGAGGAGCGCTTCGCCGAGACGCTGGCCAAGGGCATGGCGCTTCTGGAGGAGGCCATCGGCAAGATCGCCGTCTCAGGGCCCGCGCCCGCTGCCAGCGCCGTCATCCCCGGTGACGTCGTCTTCAAGCTGTATGACACCTATGGATTTCCTGCCGATCTCACCGCGGATATCGCGCGCGAGCGCGGACTCGGCATCGATCACGCCGGCTTCGATGAAGCCATGGAGGCGCAGCGGCGCCGTTCGCAGGAGGCGAGCAAGTTCGGAGTCGATCTGCGCGGTGGCGCGGCGATAGAGGCGCGTACGGCCTTTGAGGGATACACAGACCTCGCGGCGGACGGGCAGGTCGTGGCGCTGCTGAAGGACGGTGCCGAGACGGCGCAGGTCGCCGCCGGTGAGCGGGCCGAAGTGGTGCTCGATCGCACGCCGTTCTATGCCGAGTCGGGCGGCCAGGTGGGTGATGCGGGCACGCTCACCGCCGCGGGCGTGCGCTTCGAGGTCGAAGACACCGTCAAGCGAGGCGCCGCCCACGTGCACATCGGGCGGGTCCTGGAGGGCCGCATCCGCCCGGGAGATACTTTGCACGCCGCGGTGGACGGTGCGCGCCGGCGTGCCACTGCACGCAACCATACCGCGACCCATCTGCTGCATGCCGCGCTGCGCCAGACCCTCGGGACGCATGTGCAGCAGAAGGGATCCCTGGTCGCTCCCGACCGCCTGCGCTTCGATTTCTCGCATCCGCAGCCGCTCGGCGGCGATGAGCTCATCACCATCGAGCGGCTGGTCAACGCGCAGATCCGCGCCAACGCGTCGGCTGAAACGCGCCTGATGGACTACGACAGCGCCGTGGCCGCCGGCGCCATGGCCCTGTTCGGCGAGAAATACGACAAGGAAGTGCGGGTTCTGCGGGTCGGGGACTTTTCGATGGAGCTGTGCGGCGGCACGCACGTGCACCGCGCCGGCGACATCGGCCTGTTCAAGATCGTCAGCGAGAGCGGCGTCGCCTCAGGCGTGCGGCGCATCGAGGCGGTCACGGGCGAGGGCGCAGTCGAGTTCGTGGAACAGAATGATGCGCTGCTGAGGGACCTGGCGCAGCTCGTGCGCGGCTCGCGCGAGGATGTGAAGGACAAGGTCCGCGAGGCGCTCGAGCGAGTGCGGCAGATGGAGCGGGAAATCCGCGCGCTGAAGGACCGGCTCGCGTCCGGCCAGGGCGTCGATCTGGCCGCGGAAGCGCGCGAGGTCCACGGCGTCAAGGTTCTGGCCACCCAGGTGGCCGATGCCGATGCGGCCGCACTGCGCAGCGCAGTCGACCGCCTCAAGGAGAAGCTGAAATCGGCCGTGATCGTGCTCGCATCGGTCCAGGCGCCCGACAAAGTGGTGCTGGTGGCGGGCGTGACCGCCGACCAGACGGGGCGCATCAAGGCCGGTGAGCTCGTGGGCACCGTCGCGGGCCGGATCGGCGGCCGTGGCGGCGGACGAGCGGATTTTGCGCAGGCGGGCGGCACCAATCCCGCTGCGCTCGAGGCGGCGCTTGCAGAGGTTCCGGACTGGGTCAGCAGCCGCCTCACGGCTTGAAAATGCCGGATTCCACCGATTCGCGGGGGGAGCAAAGGGTGTAGAGTGGCTCGCGAGGAGGTCGAGCCATGCTCATATTGACCCGACGAGTAGGCGAGACGCTGATGATCGGAGACGAAGTCTCGGTGACTGTCCTCGGCGTCAAGGGAAATCAGGTCCGGATCGGGATCCAGGCGCCGAAGAGTGTCGCGGTCCACCGGGAGGAGATCTACAAGCGCATCCAGCGGGAAAAGGAGCAGCACGCCGGCGCGCGTCCGGCCCCCGAAGCGGATGCCGCGGAGTCTCCCGGGGACGAGACGGCGAGGAAAAACGAGCAGGACGTCGTGCTCTGAGCGCCCGAGGCGCCCGGACGTCCCAATCTTCGGGCGTTTCCAGTATCATGCGCCCCTCTTGGCGGGGCACGGGGCAGCGCGCATGCCCGGAACGGCTACCGTACGAGAAAACCGCCTCTAAAAGACGGAGAGATGGCCGAGTGGTCGAAGGCGCACCCCTGCTAAGGGTGTAAGGGTCAAAAGCCCTTCGAGGGTTCGAATCCCTCTCTCTCCGCCAGATCAAGCACTTACGGCGACAACACCACGAGCTCCCAGGTCGCCCGTACGAAAACCTACGCAATATCCGCAGTCGGTTTTGCCCCCGTAGCGAATCATCATCAGCGCAAATTCGTCGGGTCCTTCCCGCCGTGCGGCGCGTAGATCGTTGGGCTCCTCGTGGTCTCCTGGCACTCCACGCGCTTGGAGGCCGCCGTGCGGAAACTCAGATCCCGGTTGAAAACTGACAGCGATTACACCCTACGCGTAGGGTGTCGCGGTGGGCGCCTGCCCCGCGGCTGCGGCGTCGGGCCTGCACTGCAAGGCATTTGAACGACTACCAATAATTGCTATAAAGTAGTAATCCCTTGGAGGCCCCAGATGAGCAAGACCACCAGTATCAGTCTCGGCGATCACTTCGAGAGCTTCATCGACCAGCAGCTCGCCAGCGGGCGCTACGGGTCCGCCAGTGAAGTAATCCGCGCCAGTCTGCGTCTTCTCGAAGAGCGCGAGCACAAAATAGAGGGCCTTCGAAAGGCGTTGCTCGACGGCGAGCGTAGCGGTGTCGTCGGCGAATTGGATATGCGCAAGATTAAATCGAAGGCCCGGGGCGTCGCAAAATCTCGCTCGTGATGCGCAGCATCCATATCCATGGGTTAGCCGAGAGCGATCTCATCGACATCTGGCGATACTCGTTTGATGAGTGGGGCGAAGTCCAGGCTGACAAATATCTCGATGAGTTAGACAGTGGCATCAAGAGGTTGGCAGAGAATCCCGAGATCGGGATGAAGCGCGACTTCGTGCGCGCCGAGAGGTTTCAGTGAGGAATGTGGTTCGGCGTCAATGCGAGAAGAAATTCCTCGCACGGAATACACAACACATCGTCGCGTTTGATTCGGTCCTTGCCTCGATAGAGCAGGTAGCGCTGGCTTTGAGGATAGTCCTCGCCGAAGCTTCTGAGCGCGCGCAAATCGTCGGGACGCACTCTCGTCGAATTCTTGACCTCAATCGCATGGATGCCGCTGGGTCCATAGATGATGAAGTCGATTTCCACTTGTGAGCGCGTCTGCCAGTAGTAGAGCTCATGCTGGTCGCTTGAATAGGCGCACCATGCACGCAAGTGCTGTGCTACTAGGCCCTCCAACGCAGCGCCGTCGATTTCCGCTACAGAGTCGAGCGGCCCGCTCGGGCGATTAGCCCGGAATACCCCCGTATCGAAGTAATAGAA
>JAJYUL010000067.1 GCA_021792555.1 Pseudomonadota bacterium | reverse complement strand
GTCCGGGGAATGAGGTGTCGAGCACGGATCATGATGCCACCCCGGCCTTACGCCACAAGGATGTCGTTGGCGTCATGGTAGGCGCACGCGGCGGGCGGGATATAGGCATATGCCGCGCGCGGGCGGGCGCCGGGTAGGTAGTCTTTCGGATGGCCTTCCTGTTGGTAGGGCCCGCACTGTATCGATCAGGCCGGCCCCGGCTGCAGCGGCGCTCTGCGTGGCTGCAGTCGCTATGCGGCCGGCGGTTCGCAGAGGAGGGCGGAGGATATGGGAGCCAAGCGCCGCGCGGCGGCGGCACGTCCGACGGCAGAGCGCATCCTCGTCCCGTTGGATTTCTCTCGAGGCGCCGAGCGCGCGCTCGGGCGAGCGGCGCAGATTGCGGTGGCGCCGGGTTGCGAGGTGCATCTGCTGCACGTGCTCGCGCCGGAGTCGGACGCGGCGGCGCAGGATCGCGCCGAGTATGCGCTGTCTCGGGCGCGCTCGGTGATACGCGGGGTGGCGGCAGAGCGGTGCCGAGTGGACTCCCAGGTGCGCAGCGGCACGCCCTATATCGAGATCATTCGCCGGGCGCGGGAGAGCGGTGCGGGGCTGATCGTTTTGGGTCGCAATCGGCCCCCTGGGCTGCTCGGCACGACGCTGACGCGCGTCGTGCACCTGAGCGATGTGCCGACGCTCGTGGTGAGCCGCCGCGCGCTCGCGCCGTATCGCCACCCGCTCGTGGCGGTGGAGATCGACCCCTACGCGCGCAGCCTGATTGAACTGGCCTGCCGCTTTTCGAGCGGGCCTGAGGCAGGCGCGGCGCAGGTACGGGTCGTACACGCCTACCGGGTTCCGTTCGCGAGCGCGCACCGGGCCTCAGCCGACGGCAGCGCCGCGTTCTATGCGCGCCAGTCGCGTCTTGAGGCCGAGCAGTCTGTGGGGAAACTGCTTGACGAGCTGAGTCCCCACCCCTGCGAGCTGCAGGCGCTGGTGCGCAGTGGGGATCCCCAAAGCGTGATCGCACGCGAAGCCAGCCGGTATCAGGCGGATCTGGTGATCCTGGGCACTCACGGACGCTCCGGCATCGCGCACGTACTGCTTGGCAGTATCGCGGAATGGGCAGTGGCCAATCTACGCCGCGACGTGCTGCTGGCTCGTCCGGTCCGCTTCCGGTTCGTTCCGCCTTGAGAAGCAGGGCGGCTCAGACCGGGGCCAGAAGCCAGATTGCCGCGCCGTAGGCGAGCAGGACCAGCAGACTCTCCGGCCGCCACGGGCCGAGCGAGCGGCCGCGCGGGGTGAGGATGCGCAACAGCACCAGGCCCATGGCGAGCACGGCAAGCTGCGCACCGATGAGGTTGGCCGCGGCGGCTTGTCGCAGGACCGGTCCGGTGGGGGACGCAAGGTCCATGGCCGGCAGGATGCACATGTTGAACGCGTTGCTGCCGAAGGCATTGCCGGCAGCCAGATCGAGCGCGCCGAGTCGGACCGCGACCAGGACGGTGACGCCCTCCGGGATGGAGGTGGTCAGACCGACAAGAAGCGTACCGACGAACGACTCGCCGAGCCCACTGACGCTCGCCAGCGCTTCGGCGCTCAACACCAGCGCCGGAGTGACCAGCGCGAGGGTCAATGCCGCCAAAGTGAACCCCAGGACTGCGCTGCGCAGCACCGTTCGGCGGGTGGCTCCGAGTGCAAGCTGCTCCGGCGGTGTCGCCTCGGGCAGCTCCGTCCGCACCGCGCGCATGCCGACCAGATAAATCACAACGATCAGTGCCGAAGCGAAGCCGATCGGGCCGATTCGGCCCCGGCCGCCGGCGGCGATGTCCGCGCCTGCGAGCGCGGTCAGGATGATCGCGAGCGCCCCGATCATCAGATGATTGCGCGAGATGTCATCGAGCACGCGGCGGCGGAAGTAGACCAGATCGAGCAATGCCAGAATCAGCATGTTCGCGAGGGCGGACCCCATGAGATCGCCGATGCCGATATTCGGCGCGCGCAGCGCCGCGGAATAGACGTCGGTGGTAAGTTCCGGAAGGGATGTGCTCGCGGCCAGCAGCAGGGTGCCGATCCACAGCCGACCGAGGGCGCTTGCCTCGGCGATCGCATCGGCATGGCGCGTCAGCCGTGAGCCGCTGAGGAAGACCAGACCCGCGACCAGGGTGAACACCGCCATGGGCAGGACGATGCCGTGAGCGGTGAGGCTGGCGAGCGCAGCGCCGCGCATCAGGCAGGCCCTGCTGGATCCGGTGGCACAGTGCCCGTCTCGCCGCTGCGGCGCAGCCACTTCTCGAATTCAACGGCCGCAAAAATGACGCCGGCGCTGCCGATGCAAAGCGACAGCTGCGGCGCAGAGAGCGCGACGGTGCCGAAGAGCGGCTGCAGCACAGGCGTATACACGACGAGCAATTGCAGCGTGACGGCGATCAGTCCGGCGATCAGCAGGGGCACGTTGCCGAGAATGGGCAGAGACAGGGCGCTGACCCGCTCGGAACGGATCGCGAACACGTGTCCGATCTGAGTGAAACACAGTGCAGTGAACGCGACGGTGCGCCAGGCGGCGGACCCCGTGTGCAGCTGCCACGCCTGGGCAGCCAGGATCAGTCCGGCCATGAGCAGGCCGAATACCGACACGTGCATGCCGAGGCCGAGCGCAAAAAGGCTCTCGGACGGCGGACGTGGCGGGCGGCGCATCAGATCCGGCTCCGCCGGCTCGGACACGAGCGCGATGCCGGGCAGGCTGTCGGTGACCAGATTGATCCACAGGATCTGGATCGGCAGCAGCGGCACCGGC
The DNA here is from genome assembly GCA_021792555.1 of Pseudomonadota bacterium. GTDB lineage: Bacteria > Pseudomonadota > Gammaproteobacteria > Steroidobacterales > Steroidobacteraceae > 13-2-20CM-66-19. The sequence continues at coordinate 8,069 of JAJYUL010000067.1, read as the reverse complement.
AGACCGAGAAACGGGGCGAGAAAGATCGCCCATACCTCTCCGGCATTGGTCGTGAGGATATAGCGCACGAACTTGCGCAGGTTGTCGTAGATCCGCCGGCCCTCGTGCACGGCCTGCACGATGGTGGCGAAGTTGTCATCGAGCAGCACCATGTCGCTAGCTTCCTTGGCGACGTCCGTGCCGGTGATGCCCATGGCCACTCCGATGTCGGCCCGCTGCAGGGCCGGGGCATCATTGACGCCGTCCCCGGTCATCGCGACGACCTCGCCGTTCTTCTGTAGCGCCGTGACGATCCGCACCTTTTGCTCCGGAACGACGCGGGCGTACGCGCGCACATCGCGCACCCGCCGGGCAAGCTCATGCTCGCCGAGCGCAGCCAGCTGCGCGCCCGTGAGCAGTTCCTCATCTTCGCGCAGCAGACCGATCCGCCGCGCGATGGCGCGGGCGGTGGCGGGATGGTCGCCGGTGATCATGACCGCGACGATGCCCGCCTGCTGGCATGTCGAAACCGACTCGGCGGCCTCTGTCCGCGGCGGATCGAGCAGGCCGATGAGCGCGAGAAACTCAAGGTCCCGCTCCACGGCCTGGGTCGTGATTTCCGGCAGCGCGTCCCAGCGGCGGGTTGCGAAGGCGAGCACGCGCAGTCCATTGCCAGCCATGCGCTCGGCGGCAGCGAGCAGCGCGTCCCGATCGATTGGAGCGGCGCCCGCGTGCCGGCGCGCGCTGCGGCACAGACCGATGATCACTTCTGCGGCGCCCTTCGTGATGGACTCATACGCACCGTCCGGGCGGCGGTGCACGGTGGTCATGCATTTGCGCTCGGCGTCGAACGGCAGTTCAGCGACCCGAGGCATGCTCTGCTCGGCTGGCCCGCGCTCAAGACCATTGTCGCGCGCGGCCATGAGCAGGGCGATTTCCGTCGGATCGCCGTGTGCGACGCCGTCAGCATCAAGATACGCGTCGTGACTCAGCGCCATCGCCTGGCGCAGCTGTCCCCACGTATCACCCGATCCGAACGCGCCGCCCAGGGCGTCATCGCAGTAATAGGCCTCGACGCGCATCCGGTTCGTGGTCAGTGTGCCGGTCTTGTCCGAACAGATGTAGGTGACGGCGCCGAGGGTCTCGACGGCCGGCAGCCGCCGCACCAGGGCCTGCCCGGCGGCCATCCCGCGGGCTCCGAGGGCAAGCGCGATGCTGACGACGGCAGGCAGCGCCTCGGGGATCGCGGCGACGGCCAGACTGAGGGCGGTCATGAACACCGGCAGCGCCGGCTCGCCGCGCAGGATGCCGGCCACGAACACCAGCACGCAAATCACCACCACCACCCAGCCGATCTGACGGCCGAGCGCTTCCAGGCGCCGCTGTAGCGGCGTCTTCACCCGTTGCTGCTCACCGAGCAGCTCGGCGATGCGTCCGAGCTCGGTGCGCATTCCGGTTGCGGTGATGAGGCCGGCGCCGCGCCCGGCCGTGACGGTCGTGCCCTTGAAGGCCATGTTGGCGCGATCGGCGAGCGGGACCTCGCCGGCGAGCGGCGTCACGGTCTTGTCGATCGGGACGGATTCCCCCGTGAGCGCCGATTCGTTCACTCGCAGTCCCGCCGCTTCGGTGAGGCGCATATCGGCCGGGATCATGTCGCCGGCTTCGAGCACCACGGCATCCCCGGGTACGAGCTCGGCGGCGGGAAGACGTTGCGGGGCGCCATCGCGCAGGACGCTGCTGAGCGGTGCGGCCATCTTCCTCAGTGCAGCCATCGCCCGCTCGGCGCGCAGTTCCTGAAATGCGCCGAGCGCCGCATTGAGCAGGACCACGGCAAGAATGACGAGCGTATCGGAGAGCTCACCGATCAAGCCGGAGACGAGCGCCGCGCCGATCAGCACCAGGATCGTGACGTCCGTGAACTGGGCCCCGAGGACGCGCAAGGGTGAGCGGCGCTGCGGTTCACGCAGCAGGTTCGGCCCGTAGCGCCTGATGCGCTCGGCGGCCTGCTGCGCGGTGAGCCCCTGGGGAGTGCTCTCGAGCGCCGCGGCGGTTTCGGTAATCGTGTGCTGATGCCAGGAGGGGGTCTGCGCTGGTGCACCGGCCAGGGTGTGATTCGGGAGCGGCCGCTCGGGTGTCTGTTCCGGTTGAATGGCTTGCACGGAGCCGTCCTGCAGGTGTCCAGGGGGTCTCGCCCATAGGAGCGAGGCACGTGGCAACGTGGTGCGGCGGATGCGACAACGGCCGATACGCCGCGCGGGCCGCCGTGAGGCAATCTGCTGCCCGGCACCCCACGAGGCAAATACGCAGTTTCCGTTGTGATCGGTACACGTACGGATGGACGCAGGGGAGGGTCCGGCGCACGGTTCGCATGCAGGAGTTTTCCGTCAATCAGAGTACGGGTGCGCCATGAGTCACGTGTTCAAGACGAATGAATCGCGGGCTGCGCGCTGGCGCGGCCGGGTGCTGTTCGGTCTGGCAGTACTGCTGCCGCTGGCGCTTGCGCTGAGCGGTTGCGAGACGTTGCGTGTCGGCAGCGACTACGATCGGACGGCGAGCTTTTCCAACTACCACAGCTTCACGTGGTTGCCGCGGCAGGAGTACGGGGTCAGCAATCCGCTGGTGGTCGAGCGCGCGAAGGAGGCCATTACGAGCGCCCTGGAACAGAAAGGGTACCGCTTTGTCGAGAACGCGGCGGATGCCGATTTCGCCGTGGATTTCACGATGGGATCGCGCGAGCGGGTCGACATCCACACCTATCCTCGGCCTTATGCGTGGCCCTGGTACGGCTATGGCCGGTACTGGTGGGGCTATCCATACTGGGGGACGGGAGTAGACGTCACGAGCTACCGTGAAGGCACGCTGTCGATCGACGTGTTCGATGCCAAGACGCACCGGCCGGTCTGGCACGGCTGGGCGAAAAAGCCGCTCTCGCACGAGGACATCGTGCACTCGGCCGCCTCGATCCGTGAGGCGGTGGACTCGATCCTGGCGAAGTTCCCGCCCGGCTGAGCCCATTCGGCGCCGTTGCCGTAGTCGGCGAGGCCCTGCGGGCCGCAGCCCGCAGGGCTTCTACGGCTGCAGGCTCACCCGCCCGTCGGGCGCAAGATCGTTCGGCGGATGCGTGATGACGCGCTCTCCCGTGGTGAGGCCGCCGAGAATCTGCACCGCTTCGTCGTTGTAGTGTCCGATGCGGATGTGCGTCAGTCGAGCGCGTTGGCGCGCGATCACATAGGTACACCATCCGGAGCCGCAGCGGAAGATGGCCGACAGCGGCGCCTGCAGGACCCGCGGGGCGCTCCAGAGGACAATGCGCGCCTCGACGCGGTAGCCATCCCCGAGCGTTCCCGGCGGTTCGAGAAAATCCAGGATCACGTTGGTGCGCTTCTCTTCCACGCCGAGTGCGGAGATTTTGGTGAACGCGTAGGGCTCGACCCGGCGCACGCGCGCGCGCAGCGGATGCTCTCCACCCCAGTCGATGATCTGCGCCGGCATGCCGGGGGTGACGCGCACGGCCTGGGTCGAGAGCATTTCCATGACGACCTCCAGGTGCGCCAGATCGCCGATCACCATGATGGGCGTGCCGGAGCCGATGACACGCTCGCTCGGCTCCAGCACCCGCAGCACGTGCCCTGAGGCCGGCGCTCGGACGGTGAGCGTGCTGGTGCTGCCGGGACCGATCGCGCGGACTGCCGTGAGTGCGGCCTGGGCTCCGCGCAGCTGCGCCGCGGCGGCGAGCGCTCGGTGGCGCGCGGCGGCGACTTCCATCTGCAGGCTCGAGACGCTGGTGCGGGCATGCTCGAGTGTCTGAACGGGGGCGAGCCCCTGCGGCGCGAGGGATTGCAGACGGGCCAGATCGCGCCGCGCCTGAGCCAGATCCTGCTCGGCTCGGTTGAGCTGAGCCTGGGCGCTGCGTTCATTGGCGGCGGCGGACTGCACCGCAGACACCGCCTCCTCGCGTTCGCGAGGGCTCAGCGGCAAAGGCGCGAGGGTTGCCACGGGCTCCCCGACCGTGACCGGATCCCCGTCGCGCAGCAGGACGCGCAAGAGTCGCCCGGCCACCGGTGCCCCGACCACGTAGCGATCGTGCGAGCGTGTCTCGGCCAGATCCTGCACCGCAACCTCAAGGGGGCCGAACTGAACGCTCGCGGCTTGCACAGGGACGGGTCTTGCGCGCAGGGCAAACAGCGCGAGCGCAGCGGCGGCAAGGAGCGCGCCAGTCAGTATCATCGGTGCGCGAGGCAGCTTCACCATCTACTCCCGGGATTTCAGTACCGCGATGAGGTCGAGGCGGGCGATGCGCGCGCCCACGAGCAAGGCGGCGAGCACGGCAGCGCCAAGCGTGATCAGCGCGGCGAACGCAAAGGTTGAGCGGGTCAGAATGAACGGCAGGCGGAACAATTCTCGGTCGAAGGCCGGCACCAGCAGGCGGCAGAACAACGCGCCGAGCGCATAACCGGTCGGTATGGCCGCGAGCACGAGCAGGCTCTGCTCGCCAAGGAGCAGCTGAGCCACTTCTGTCCGGGTGAATCCGAGGACGCGCAGACTGGCGAGCTCCGTGCCGCGCTCCGACAGCGCGATGCGCGCGCTGTTGTACACCACTCCGATCACGAGGATGATGCCGAAGCCGGTCATGACCAGCGTCATGATGATGAAGCTGCGGTTCATGATCTGACGGATCGTCGTCACCGTGGCGGAGCGGATGGAGACACCTGCGACCGCCGGCGTGCGCTTCAGTTGCGCATACAGTTGCGGCGCGCGATGCGCGTCGATCTGCAGCCGCGCACCGGAGATCGGCGCATCTTCGCCGAGGACCGCGGCGAGCGCGGCGTTGTCCATGTAGGCGTTGATGCCGAGCGGCTCATCGGAGAGGCGGACGATCCTGGCGCTGAAGTGCCGCCGGCGACCGTCGAGCTGTTCCACGGCGAGAGGATCACCGGGCCGCACGCCGAGGATGGCGGCGAGCTTGCGCGTCAGCACGAGGCCCTCGGGCGGCAGCTCGATGGGCTTGCCGCGCGCATCGACGACCCGAAACAGGGCTCCCGAGGGCGGTACGGCTACGAGCGAGACCGTCTTGCTGCGCGCGCCGGCGCGCAGCCGTACCGGCATGATCCGAAACGGCTCGACGCGCAGCACGCCCGGCAGCGCCCGCAGGCTCGCCAGAGCGCTCGGGGAGCGGATGTCCTGGAAGATGACCGTGACGTCCTGGCGCTCGGCGGCGTCGAAATGCATCGCCATCAGGTGATTGACGGCATCGAACACGAAGCGGCCGACGATGACCGTCGCGACCGCCATGGCGATGCCGATGATCGACAGCGCGGCGCGCCACGGCCGGCGCGCCAGATTGCGCGCGATGCTCTTGCTCACCGGGTCGAGCCGTCGGGTGAGGGGTAGCGATTCGAGCGGCCCCGCGCGGAAGCTGCGCGGCGGCTCGGGCCGCATGGCCTCGGCGGGAGCGAGCCGCATGGAGCGGGCGACCGCGCTCAGTGCCCCGATGATCGCCGCGGTGAGTGCGACAGCCCCGGCGGCACCGATCACGGCGAGGGAGATTCGGTAAGCGAGTGCGGGGAAGTGAAAGTACTGCCGGTACACGCCGATCAAGGCGACGCCGAAGCGTATCCCGGCAGCCAGACCGAGGAGCAGGCCGCCGGCGACGATGAGAAGGGCGAGTTCGAGGTAATGCACCCCGATCCGCCACGCCCTAAAGCCGAAGGATTTCAGCAGCCCGATCTGACTGCGCTGGATGCTCACGAGCCGGGCGAGCAAGGTATAGACCAGAAACGCCGCCACGGCCAGAAAGATCGCCGGAATGTAGGTCGCATTGATCCTGATCTCGCCGAGCTCGTCGTTCAGGAAGCGGTTCGAGGGCTGCTCTGCGCGGCCGTAGGCGCTCGTGCCGCCATACGGGGCGAGTAATCGGTCGACCGCATCGATCACCTCAGGCTCGGAGGCATGATGGACGGTGGCGATCGCCAGATCGTTGAATGCTCCCTTCATCTGAAACGCCGTAGCGAGCGCCTCGGCATTCATCCACAGGACGCCAAAGCGCCTGTTGTCCGGAAAGACCATGCCGGGGCCGATTTCATAGATGTACTCGGGCGATAGGACGAAACCCACCACGGTAAGCTCCTTCCAGCGTCCGTTGAGCACCGCGCCGATGTGCGAGCCGAGCCCGAGCGCATTGGCCTCGGCAAAAGTCTGGCTGACCAGCGCCTCGCTGTCGCTGTCCGCCGCCGGCAGACGGCCCGCAGTCAGGTACAGCTGGTCGAGGGCGTCGGCCGCTTCCGGCTGTCCGGGCAGCGAGATCAGCCGGCCTGTGGCCGGCTCGGTGAGCCCGGGAATGGAGAGCGTGACGTCCTCGACCACGCGAGTCTGCAGGGCCGCGACGCCCGGTATGCGCCGCAGGCGCGCAGAGAGGGACAGCGGTGCTCGCCGCAAATGCGCGAACACATCGGCAAAGCGTGTCGTCGAATAGTAGTTCTGCCGCGCTCGCACCAGAGAGTCGTACGTGCCGCGCATGGTGACGAACACGCCGATGCCGCAACCGACGACCAGGGCGGTGGCCAGCACCTGGCCCCGCAGGTGCCACAGGTCGCGCAGCAGCGCCCGATGCAGCCGGCTTACCAGGAGATCTCCTCCGCGGCCGCCCGGGTCGCATTGACCTCGGTCTGACCGATGCGGCCGCTGCTTAAGCGAATGACCCGCGAGGCCATGGCGGCAATCGCGGCATTGTGGGTGATGACGACCGTCAGAGTGCCGAGCTCCCGATTGGCCTGCTCGAGCACCTGCAGGACGCGCCTGCCGGTCGGAAAGTCGAGCGAGCCGGTCGGCTCATCACACAGCAGCACATCCGGTCGCTTCGCGAGTGCGCGCGCGATCGCCACGCGCTGCTGCTCGCCGCCGGAGAGTTGCGCGGGGAAGTGATTCAGGCGGTCCGTGAGTCCGACCAGCTCGAGGACCTCCCGGGCGTTGCGCGCCCGCGGGGCGATTTCGGTGACCAGCTCGACGTTCTCGAGTGCCGTGAGGCTCGGCAGCAGGTTATAGAACTGGAAGACGAACCCCACGTGCTCGCGTCGATAGCGCGTCAGCGAGCGCTCATTGGCTGCGCTGAGGTCGTGATCGAGGTAGCGCAGAGTGCCGCCGGAAGGCGTATCGAGACCACCGAGGATATTGAGCAGGGTCGATTTGCCGCTGCCCGAAGCGCCGAGAATCACCACGAACTCCCCGGCGTACAGATCAAGGTCGACCGAGCGCAGCGCGTGCACTTCGATCTCCCCCATGCGGTAGACCTTGCTCAGCGCGCGGATGCGCATCACCGGGGGGGCGGGAGCAGGGGACGCCGGACTGATCTGGGTGTTCATCGCCGCGGATCTCCGTGCCCGCCGCAGGGGCGCCGGCCAGGCCGTCGGGGCGCGAGCAGAGGCGGGTTCCACTCACACGATGCGCAATCCCCTGGGTATCCCGCATCAGGGATTGTGCGGAGAGATCGGTGGAAATCCCTACAAATCCTTCCGAGCACAGTCCGCAAAGCCGGCTAGGCATTAGTACACATTCCGGCTTGCGACGGATTCATGACAGTGTGCGTGCACTGCAGCATCCGCTGCTTCTTAAGGGAACGGCCCCCATGAACGCGCTGAATAGTTGGATGAAGAGAACTCCACTGCCCGCGGGGGTGCTCGCGCTGTTACTCACGGCGGCTCTGCCGGCTGCTGCGGCGACATTCACAGTAAACAGCTCTGCCGATGCGCCGGAGGCGGATCTTGGCAGCGGAATCTGCGCAGACGCCTCGGGGATGTGCACGCTGCGCGCGGCGATCATGGAGGCCAACGCCATCGGTGGGTCGAACGTGATCGATCTGAGCCAGATGAACGACCCGAGCAAGCCGATCATTCTGACGATTTCTGGGGTCGATGCGAGTTACTCGGGCAGTGCTGCCGATGGGTACACGGTCACGGAGTCGACCGACAGCGGCACGGGCGCATTGAAAATCACCTCCAGCATGGACATCGTCGGTGCGGGACCGGACAAGACCATTATCGAGTGGTCGCCTACGGCCCAGCAGGGCGAGGGAGGTCCGAATCGCGTGTTTCACA
>JAJYUL010000020.1 GCA_021792555.1 Pseudomonadota bacterium | reverse complement strand
GATCTAAGGGTACCGGCACAGGAGCTTACGGGATTTTCCGGGTTTCAAAGCCCGATGCGGCTCGTTATACTTAATTCGTACCGAGAAAAGGCATGGGCACAGGGGGATGGCCCCCGGGACCGTGGATGCGGTCTCCTCGTAAGGATGAAGACGAATTGAAGCAAGGTCTCGCTATTGCCGGCGCTTTCGGTCCCCCACCGAGGAATCCCTCCGGGGCTAACGGCATCCGCTGCCCTGAATCCGCATACCGCTGCGCGCAAAAGGCTGCGCGTCGGGATTTCCCCACAGCTGTTTCCGCTGACTTCCATCAGGCTTTGCGGGGTCAACGTCCGCTCGGCCTGACCGTTCCTCTGAAAATGTGCAGCGCGTCCCGGACGGGGACAGCTTCGCGAGGCCACACTGGACGGGACTTTTGTCGCCTGTTTGCGACAGTTCTGTAAACAAGAGCAAGGGAGACGATCTTGTCGACACAGGCGGACGAAGTCATCACCACGCCACTGGCCGTGGAGCCCGCAACGCGCAAGGCGAGCGCCAGGCCGCATCTGATCCAGAAAGAACAGCGTATGACTTTCGAGGGATCCAGTCCGCAACTCACCGCCGATGCGGTGTCGTTCGATGAAGCCGTCCTGCCCCGCACACCCGCTCAGGTATGGGGAACCCCTGCCCGTACCCCGGCACGCTACCTGCCGCGCCGTTCCACCTACAGCAAGGCCAAGCGAGTCCTCGACATCGCCGGGGCCCTGGTGATCGGCCTCGTGTTCTCGCCGCTGATCCTCGTCATCGCCGTGCGCATGGCGCAAGAAGGGGGTCCTGTCCTTTTCCGCCACCGCCGCATCGGCCAGGGCGGCAAGACCTTCGAGTGCCTGAAGTTCCGCACCATGGTGCCGAACGCCGAGCAGATCCTGCACCAGCTGCTCGAGAAGGACCCTGAGGCACGGGCCGAATGGCTGCGCGACCACAAGCTCCGAAGCGACCCCAGAGTCACCCGCCTCGGCCGCTTCCTGCGCAAGACCAGCCTCGATGAGCTGCCGCAGCTCTGGAACGTACTGCGCGGGGAGATGAGCCTGGTAGGCCCGCGGCCCATCGTGAAGGAAGAAATGCTGCGCTACGGGCGATATCTGCCCGCGTACCTGGCAGCCAAACCGGGTGTCACCGGTCTCTGGCAAGTCACGGGACGCAATGATACCGATTACCGCCGGCGGGTCGTTCTGGACACCTATTACGTCCGCAAACAGACTTTGCTGATGGACCTGCGGATCCTCTTGAAGACAGTGCAGGTTGTCCTTTGGGGGCATGGGGCATATTAACCACCCCGCTGATTTGCCGAACTTTCGTCGATCTCCGGCACCGGCTTAGAGGACACCCCACGAGCCTCGTCCACGGGCCGCGCTTAACTACGAACAGGCAGGCGGCCCACGAAGTCCTCCGGCGCAATTGTCATCCAATGGGCGAGAGATCGCGCAAAATCATATCGGAACTCAAACCCGAGACGGAGAAGCTCTGCCGGTACGATATGGGTGGACCGAGCCGCCTTCCGGACTCTCACCGGATGAATCGGACTTTGCCCACCACTCACAAGTTGCGCCAAACTTGCAACAGCAACCAGAAAGCTCTTCGGAACCCGCAAAGTCGGACGGCGGATACCTAGCTGCCCGACAACCGTGTCAACGAGCACCGACAGCGGTTCAGTTTCTTTCTCAACGTAATTGTATCGCAGGAAACGCTCCGGTCTCGATAGCATGAACCCAATGCTATCCAGAAGACCGTAAATATAAGCATAACTCTTTCGGACCGAACCGTCGCCGGGGACCACGAAAATCCCCTTCTGCACTGCCCGTATCATCCTGAGAATATTCCCCGGATCGCCCGGCCCATACACCACTCCCGGCCGCACAACAACCAAGCGGCGCGCTGCATCCTGCGCTTGCCAGCGCTCATGAATCAATTCGGCACATAATTTCGAGATCCCGTAGCCAGTATCCGCGTATGGGCACGCAGATTCGTCCGTCGGGCCAACAATCTCCCCGTAGACGGCAATGCTACTCGTAAAAAGTATATTCCTGCAGCCGATTGACTCCGCGTACGCACATACATTCCATGCACCCGGCAAATTCGTATCAAAATACTCTCGGAACTGGTGCCCAGGCTCTCTGTGGACAGCAGCAAAATTAAAAATCCACTCCGCATCGCATAAACCAAGCTGCTCAGCGATCCCCCTCCGCACATCGCATAACGAAAACCCCACCCCTTCCGGAAGCCTGTCGACTGGGCTGCGGATATCCGCGAGAACAACACGGGACCAACCACGCTCGACCAACCAATTAGCCAACCGCCTCCCAATGTACCCGGTGCCACCAAAGATAATTGCCCGCTTACCCATGTCGCGCTTCCGTCAGCTCTCCGCAATACTATTTTTTTTACAGCACAACAAACAACGACTACATCCCTCACCACGCTTTCTCAATACTCAACTGATGCGCATCTCCGCCAAGCCTCCCAGGCTCTCGCGTCTACCCCCGCGGTTCTTTCACTGTCACCGGTTCCGTCACTTTCGCGCGGCCGACCCCTTTGCGTCTTTCTTTGATTGCGCCCTCGACGACCACATACAAAAGACCAAGGACAATGCCTCCCCCAACCCCTAGCACAAGTAACATAAGCAATCTTGACTCCGGGCGACGGGGAACGACAACAGGATCCACAACCTGAAGTGGCGCATCCTCCGGATTTTCTGCAACCATCAACTTCCTGTACTCCAACGCCATCAAAGAATAAAGCGACTCCTTTACCGGCACTACCATAACGCTCTGCGCTGTGGTGGACAGATACCTAATGTCCGCCTCAAACCGCGCCACCTCACGCTTCTGGAGACGCACATTTGTCTCGTTCACTATATCACGCAACCAAGCTGCGGCTTCCTGTGGGTTGCGCCATTGCACAACAACGCGAACCAGCCCCGTGGTTCCATCGTCCGCCACCGAAAACACTTTCTTCCGAAAAAGCCGATATCCGTCCTGATCAGTAGGGATGTCGTCAGCGTTTGAAGTCGCCCATCGGTTCTTCCTCTCGTCCCATTTGCTTGCAAACAGCACCGGCAGCAGATTGTGCCCCGAAATGAAATGCTCAATGATGTAACGTGATTTCAACGTTGCCAGCGCGACCTGTCGCTCATCACCCGACCCGCCTAGCGATCCTGCCGCAAGCCCGGCCAACCCCCCAAGACTTCTCGCCAAACCAGAAAAGCCAGATAGCCTTTGGTGTGACACCCTCACCTCAAGAAGCTCACTTGCCTTATACCGGGGCGCCAGTACTAAATCCGCGGTGACTGCCAATGCGCACATGATTATCACCGCAATCGCAATCTTGAGCCGTCCCGCCCAAAACAATTCGATAAGATCTACAAAATCAATCGGATGTTCCATAAGGATTTCTCACCAAAGTCGAACAATCAACGCGCACCCTGCACCGCAGTTCACTGTCACTACACCGACATCACTGCGGCGCAATGTTGCCCCTTCGACGGCAGTTGGCGACGATTTCCAATTTGCACGGTGACTAACAATTCCCCGAAGAGAATCCAGCCAGTAGCCGCCCATGATACGCCCCCCCACAAAGAACCCCCGAGGCCTTCCTGCTGAACCCGTCCGCAGTCCATCGACGGCAACCTCAACCCGCTCGGCCCCCATTCGCAACCCGGCGGTATTCGGCCATCAGTTCGGACCCAATCCGCTCCGCCGAAAACTCTGCCACACGACGCAAACCCTTTTCTATTAGTCCCCTACGAAGTAAATCGTCCGAGGCAATTCGGCGACAAGCATCTCCTATCATCGCCGCCGAACGTGGATTGACTAGTATAGCCGCCTCGCCCGCGAGTTCGCTCATTGGCGCGTGCTCGGAAGTAATAACTGGGCAGCCCAGCGCGAAGGCCTCCAAGATTGGCAAGCCGTACCCCTCCATCAGACTCGGAAATAGCATCGCAACGGCGCCTGCAACATAGTTCGCCACTTCTTCGTCTGAAATCCACCCCGGAATTATCACCCTGTCCGAGCGCCACCTAACCGCCACGCGTGCGTTACGCGGTACACCGAGGACAATCAGAGCGAAATCCGTCAGGCCTGCCGAGTTAAACGCGTCCACGACCAACTGCGTATTCTTATGCGCCGCGACACCACCGATATGAACGAAATATGGCTTACTTTGAATTTTCTCCGATGAACCCACCGCCCGCCTACCGGAAGAAACGAAGCTATTCACAGGCTCCGCAATCACTGTTGCCGTCTGCCCCAATTCCGAGCGGATGGCATTCCGCGTCGCGTCACTCACCGCCAATAGACAAATGTTTGACGCTCTCAGCCTCGATACGACGAAGCGCCTATATGCATTACCAAGCCGTTGATACAACGTGGCGCCACGCACTTCAAAGAACATGAGGTCATGAATGGTGACCAGACAGCGACGACCTCCTCTCAAAAACCAAAGAGAGGTCGTGTTGCAGGGAGAATGAACCAAGTCAGCGCGCAACTTCCAGGCCAACAGAGGCACGAGCAACTGCTCCCACAATGGGATCGGAACCGCCCGTACCGAAACGATCCGGAATGCACCGAGCTTCGACACCCGCTCCTCGCTCCCCCAGGGCGTCAGAACGAAGATCTCGACGTCTTTCGATTGCTGCAGCCCGATCGCATACAGCATTTCCCGCACATAACGCCCGAGTCCACGCGGCTTCTCAATCATTCTCGCATCAATGAGGATCCGGAGCATATAGCCACTAAACATCCGTCGCCCGAACTCGCTTCAGATAGTGCGCAATCCATGCGTAAACCGCGTACAAAGCGAAGCCACTCGTCGCCCCGAGAACAAATTTGCTGGATGTAGCTACGGCCTCAAGATACCCCGCCCTCGGCATATAAGGAATCCAAAGCAGGATCGAGAACGCAATGGTTCTCGAATAGACGGAACGCACCTGTGTCAATCCTCGACAGAGAAGCCCGATGATCAACGAACCTAGACACACCGTCCACAGCCCATCGATCAAATATAGATGCGCGAGGTATGCTTCGCCCGTCCCCAACGCGAAGTATGCGATATGCGGGTTCAGGAATGCCGTCAAATCGAGTGTGAAGAGCGCCCCTGGTGGCAGGCGACTCAGGATTGTATATGGCAGGTAAATCTGATTGAACAAATAGTGCCAGATATGGGGATGAAAATGGTGATAAAACATCACCGCCGAAGCGGTGACGTAAAACGAAACCCCCTGATCTCTCAGCAGATACTCGACGATATTCCCATGGATGGGTCCCGCCGCTGTCTTTCTATATATCTCCGCGCCGACCGCTGCAAAGATGAATCCCACAGCGATCAAGAGGCCCGTCAAAGGGCGAAATGATTTACCCACCTTAGTGTTATAAACCATCCACAAAAATATTGTGTTTTCGAAAAATTCCCCACGGAATCCGGTTAGAAGATCAAGAACAAGCACACCAAGAAACGCCAATAGCGCAAGTCTCAGGTACGCTCGCCTATCCTCCAGAATTACGTACGTAAAGAACGCCGTCTTGTTTACTAGCCCGATTCCTCTGACAAGCATGCCAACTGACTTTTCCTGCGCGCCATTACTGAAATAGAGCGCCGCATATCCGCCGTGATGGAGCGCATAGCTGAGGTAGTGAGCGTCTTTGTACACGACGAATGGGATGGTCAGAGTGAAAAGCCAACCAAAGAAGCGACGCATTTCCGGGTTGCTTGTAAAGTTCATCACCCGATTCGAAGTCCTGTAAAAGAACCCGAGGTACACAAACGCCGCGGACACGGGGATAAGAACGAGCGTACGCTTAAGCTCAGTCGGATCGATTGTAAACGGGGTGCGGACGGTGAGATCGAAGTCGGCTATGGACCATGCCCCAAACACAACCCACTGCACCAATCTCGCATACTGGAAGAGGATAAGAAATACCATAAACAGAAATATTGGATGATTACCCTGCTCCGACTCCTTCCACGTGCGATACGCAATCAAGACCATCAACCCAAGACACACTGCGGCAAAGGGCCGCTCTCCGACTCCGAAGATGGTGTTCGCCAACTCCAAAAAAACGATACCCGAGACAAATACCAAAAACCACGCGATGCTATCCAGGCAGATGTCTTTGACCGCCCCGTGTTCACGCCAAGACACGTTCATAAGCCTCTACTGTAAGCTTTGCACACTTCTGCCAACTAAACATTGCCGCCCTGGCTTTGCCCCGTTCCGAGAGTTCGCCGCGCAACACCCTGTCCCCCAGTAACCGCTCCAGTTCTCGCGAGAGCACTCTGCAGTCGCGCGGGTCAACCAGCACCGCAGAATCTCCGGCGATTTCCGGCAGAGACGCAACATTTGAGGTTAACACCGGGATCCCCAGCTGGAATGCTTCCACGACCGGTAGGCCGAATCCCTCATGCAACGACGGGAATGCGAATACTTCGCTATGGTGCAGAATCCGGGCCATCTCGGAGTCAGGGAGTGAACCCAGCCACTTCACTGTTCCTCTTCGCTCCCCGACACGAATTGCCGCCACCACATCATGCATTTGTTCCTTGGCAGGGATTCCCCCGATCAATACCAAGGGGTGCTCTGCCTGCAATTTTCCCGGAAGCGCTTCGTGAGCGGCCAGCAGATTAGCAATGTTCTTCTTTTTTGAGATGCTACCGCAGTACGCTATGAACCCGGGCCGGAGACCGTACATCTCCTTCATTTGCCCCCAATCTAACGGCGCCCGGGACTCAGCGAGAATATGATCTCCCACACCCTCGTAAATCACATCTACGTTCCCGGACTCAACGCCCGCGTAACGCACAACCTCGTCGGCTGTGTACTTAGATACTGCAATGACGCGTCTTGGAAATCTGCACTTTGCAGCATACATGAGGTTCTTAAGGTAACGGAATCCCCCGGGCCACAGTTCCGGATTCGATAGCGGTCCTGCATCGTGCAACGTCGCGATCACCGGTGTGGTCAAATTGGGAATGTGATGGTCCAAGGCATGGAACACATCAAAATCAGTGCCGAATAATCGCCCTGCTTGATACCTGACTCCAAGAAGCGCTGAAGTCGCGGCACAGATTTCATACTTTTGCACTGGATGAAGTAACCAACCACGCGAAATATTGAAGGCGACTTCGCAGAATTCACGCTCCGGGAATTGCTTCTGGAGCGAGCGCGTCAGCGCAAGACAATAAGTCCCTATCCCATCGCGCCTCCCCGCTTTCAGATTGATGCGCAGCGCCGTGATTCCCAATCCGACGCGCATCAGAGGTTTCCTTGCTGCAATACGCGAACGGCATTTCGATAGAAGTACCCCTGTACAAGGAAATTCACGAATTCCATAAGCAACAGGGTCAACGCCGCACCGAGAAAGCCATACGCGCTAGTGAGGGGGTATATCAACGCCACGGTTATAACCAGCCCAACGACCGCGAACTTTGCGGTAAGTCCATATCGCCCTAGCGCGTTCTGAACTGCGCTCTGATATCCATTAAGACAGCGAAAGAACAGCGCAACGCTGAGCACAAGGATTGTCGTTTTGGCAGTTATGAATGCAGGATACATGAAGCGCGTGACAAGGATCCCCACCAGGTAACCTGCTACGGAAAATGCGGATGCGTACACGAAGACCAGTTTTGAGATTAGCGCAAATCTCGGAACCCCGGTCGCTGAGATTGCGAACTTACCTGCGAGATGGCTGTACAGGCTCGATTCGATTGCCAGTGCCATATATCTGAACGGCTCTGTCAACCTAAAGGCATAACTATACAGTCCCAACGCCAGCCCACCCGCTATAGCCTTGACTGCAAACACATCTAACCGCGTGTACACCGTGCCAATCAAGAGTCCGCTCGCAATCGGAAGGCACTCCAAGACGATCGACCGCATAGATTCTTGAGGACCTTCAGTTCGCAATGGTCTTCCGGCAACTCGAAGCTGCCTCAGCACCGCACCCATCAGAAGCAATGCAGCGACCATTTCGTATGCGATCAATCCTGCTGTTTCACCGACGATCGAGCTTCCCGCGAAGAAAACAGAAATGCCTGCGTAAAGCATCGCGCACACTATGATCGGCGCGATGGCCTTCTGCATTTCCAGCTTCGCTTGGTAGAACGTCATTGGGAAGCTTGTAGCAAGTGACGTCACAAGTAGTCCGACCGGCAATACATCCAGGACGTGGAGCCTCCAGGAGAATACTGCGCCTACAATCAGAAAATATATCGCTATTCCGACTGTCGTTGATACGAGCCGAAACCGGCCCATGGCTAAAAATTGGATTCGCGACTCTGCCTTATTGGCCGCCTGCGCCAAACGCCGGACGAATAGCGTCTGTGTCCCAAAGTCGCATGCCATTCGAAGCACCTCGGTCGTCGAGACACAGAGAGCAAGACGTCCGAAAGTGTCTGGACCGGCGACGTGTGCAACCCACAACAAGAACGCCGTGCGGACCACCATCACTGTTCCCTTTGCGACCGCAACTGCGGCGGAATTTGTCATGCCGCGGTGGGACAGATGACGCCAAATTCTCGCGACCGTCGATTCTTCCGTGGCTCCAAAGGACCGGCGTAATCTCGTCCTCACGCGGTCGTCTCCATGAAAATCCATGACCACCGTGCGACGCTGCGCTGCCCGGAACTCGACTTATGCGTCACTGTGCTCTGCATAGTCATTATCGGCGCGCCAAAATTTCACTCGACAGCCAGATTGCTGAAGTTGTTACTGCCGCCCCGTCCCGAATCCTGATGTGTTCTACCGCATTTACCCAGAACAATTTGGATCCACTTATCCGCATATGAATCGTAGCTGAGATTCTGCACCACAAAGCGCAGACCAATCTCCGCCGCGCGTATGCACGACGACTGGTAAGCTGTCGGATCGGCTAGGATTTCGCCCCACTCGCTTTCCTTGATAGCGAGCGGATATTCATCCAGCGACAGGCCCTCCAAAGCTAACGGATTAATGAGCGCTGGGCGTGCGTAACCCCAAGCCTCCAGCAATTTAGTCTTAATCCCACCTGCTCTGAATACCGGCAGAATCAAGACACTATCGTCCGTGTAGACCTGCGCAATATTTTCGACAAATCCGTGCCAAAAGACATTTCTCACCGGCTCGTACGCGCGGTGCTGCCGACCATAGAAGTGAAGCTCACAATTGGACCGCTTGCCGCGCCAGAGTGCCAACAGAAAATCAATGGATTGCCGATTTTGACCATCGCCATCACTTCCGACAAACACAAACCTGATGGGCTGTGTTATGTGAATAATTTTTCGCTCATTCATCTGAGCAGGGATCACAGCATGAATTTCACAGGCACCCGCCGGGAGACGCTGCCTGAGTAATTCTGCCTCGATGGGAGAGACCAGTACCACTGCATCAGCAAGTGTGCAGACCTCCTCTTCCGCACTCCTGAGGGCAGTTGCCTCATAACGCGCTATTCTGCGCGACCACGACCCCTGCACTTTGCGTCGCACGAATGGCGGGAACAACTTCTGAATGTGCCCCAGCTGAATCGGCCAGGCATTGGCAGCAAGCAGCTCCATGCGGCGCGACATGAGGTCGTCGAAATCAACTGTGATCCTTGCATGAGGAAGTCTCGCTCGAAGCGCCCTAAGGAGTGCGATGGATCGCACTGAATCCAGGTAAATTGCATCAAATTCTCCCGCCGCAAGCTCCTCCGTCAGCCGCGTTATCGCTGAATTATCTGAGTAAAGGAGACATTGCAGAGGCATCGCTCGCCCTCTGAGAAGTCCGTAAAGAAACTGCGCTCCCGTTCTGATCCAACTTCTGATTCGCGCAATCTCTGGCAACGGCCGAAGCTGATACACGTGTACGCCACATCGTCTACCCAGAGCATCTCGTATCTGCCGCATGATGCGCACACGACTGATGACCGCATCAACTTCCAATGATCGGGTTACGACCATAGCAACGCGACGTGACGCTTCTGCTCGCATGTTCGTCGTCAATGGCTCCGAGCCCAGGGGTACGCACGGACGACGATCAGTTTCGGAGGTGCCTTCACATAGCAAAATGCGTACCGGTCTTCGCCCTCCCGCCACCCTAATGCCGAGTACATGACGCAATTTCTCGAAACTTGTCGAGTAGTTGATTCACGTCCAGACTCCGCTCTTCCACCTGTGCCTCGAATAAACGCTGTCAGTCCCTCAGGTCGGACCACGCTGCGCAGCTCCAGATAATAGTGCGACCCGAGTTGGCGCATGATCATGCACTCTTTCCACTACGGCAGACATCCGCAAGCCGCAGCCAGGCCGTGAGAAAGGATGACGGCGATGCGTCCAGCGGCGCCCGCGACACGGTCTGCGGCAAAGAAGCTGCACGACGAATTGTTCGCGCTAGTGCAACAGAATCCCCCGCTGGAAAAATCATTTCTGGATCACCGACCACCACCGGAATTGCCCCAACATCCGACCCTCCGATCTTTGTTCCACATAACCTTGCCTCAACCAAGACTCGACCATACTGCTCCCTCCACGCGCTTGTCGGCTTTGATGGCAACACAAGCAAATCCATTGCACGGTAGCTCGCAGCGAGCGACTGCGCGTCCTGGGGGGGAAGTATCCGGCAACGATGCCGCAGACCGAGGCTCTGGATCTGATCTTCCAATGCGCGCCTTTCGGGACCATCTCCGATCAAGACAAGCCCGAACTCATCTTCCAGCATCGAAATGGCAGAGATCAAGTCGGAAACCCCCTTCTCTGGGACGAACCGACCGACGAACCCAACAGTGAATCTTCCGCCGAGCCCGAACTCCGCTCTTGGCCCAGCGTTCGTAAAGGAGCGAACGTTTACCGGCCACCAATGCTGGAGCATTGGTGGCGCCCAATCATACGCGCGCACGACATCGACACACTCGCCATAGGATGCGAGCCCGCCGTGCACGACACGCCTTCTGAGAGGCATGAACCAGCGGTCGATGATTGTAGTTCTGACAAACTTCCGCAATATTCTCAAAAGCGCCGTTGCGTCACGACGCATCCAGAGATCACTCCAGGTCGGCTTTTGGACAATATTCTCAAATGCATAGAACAAAACTATTCCGTTGCCGTAAATTCGGTTCGCGACACCTGCCAGCAGCACGTTCAGAGATAGTGCTTCGTCGCAAACCACGAGGATGTCCGGTTTATGCTCAACAATCAGGCGGCGCCATTCGGCGAAAGTGCATATAGTTTCGCGCCAGCTATAGGAGTGAGTCTTGATTTCCTTGCTTGTGCCGCTCGATACCTTTGAGACGCCATGGGGGTTCACTTCGTTGACGTTAAATACGCTAGCCACACCGCGGCGATCGGATGGCCCACAAATAACGACGGATTTTGCATCACACCACGCCCGCAGTTCATCAACCAGAAATTTGCTGTGTGGCAACCACATATCGTGCCAATAAAACAGCACGGCAGGCAGCCCGTCTTCTGTTTTATTCATTCCCATTCTCGACCGTCATTCTTACCGCCCGTCGCAGAAGTTAATGAACCAGCATGCTGCGCGGCCACACGTACGCCTGGCATGTTGTTTACCTTGGCGCGGAGTTTATCGTGTCCTTGAAATACGCGATTGTCTCCCTCAAGCCGTCCTCGAGAGAGACTCTGGGCGCCCATTTGAGAATTTCGCGCGCTTTAGCAATATCAGGCTGTCGCTGTCGCGGATCGTCCGCCGGAAGCGGTGAAAATTGGATTTTACTGCGAGAGTTCGTCAGTCGAATTACCGTTTCGGCCAGTTCCAGGATAGTGAACTCGACCGGGTTTCCGATATTAATCGGTCCCGTTACATCATCACCAGTATCCATCAGCCGGATGAGAGCATCGACCGTATCGTCGACGTACGAGAAACTCCGCGTCTGCTGACCTCGCCCGTAGACAGTAATGTCTTGGCCAGAGAGTGCCTGGACGATGAAATTGCTCACGACTCGACCGTCATTAAGAGCCATCCTCGGTCCATACGTATTAAAGATCCTGGCCACTTTTATCGGCATGTCATATTGTCGCCTGTAATCAAAGAAAAGCGTTTCGGCGCACCGCTTTCCTTCGTCGTAACAGCTGCGTATACCAATTGGATTAACGTTTCCCCAGTATTCCTCTTTTTGTGGATGCTCGGTTGGATCGCCGTATACTTCGGACGTAGAGGCCTGAAGGATCCGTGCCTTAACGCGTTTGGCGAGACCGAGCATGTTGATGGCGCCATGAACGCTTGTCTTTGTAGTTTGAACTGGGTCGAATTGATAATGTATTGGTGACGCTGGGCAGGCAAGGTTAAAAATGCGGTTGACTTCCACATATAGTGGAAATGTCACATCATGGCGGAGCAATTCAAAATTCGCCCGATCCATCAGGTGTCGGATGTTTTGCTTCGAGCCAGTATAAAAATTGTCGACGCAGAGAACTTCGGCTCCTGCATGGACATATCTCTCGCACAAGTGGGACCCCAGGAATCCCGCACCCCCAGTTATAAGAATCTTAGTCATTCAATGCCTCACTCTAGAATTTGTGTGCCGAACCCTGACACTGTTCTCGTCAATCGCCATGAACTGTGCGCTCTCGCATTCCTGATACGCCCGTCAGCAGACCTATTTCGCAAGAGAAGGCGCGCCTGAGCCGCCCGGCAGTTGTGCTTTTTCGAAGCCGTGTCTTTTGAAATCGGGCGCAGAAGTGCAAGGGTCATTGAAGCTGTTCTACTCGTTTTGCACAAGCCGCTTTGGCGTGCCCAGCTTCAGCAGAACTACCGTAAGGAGATCGGCGACACATTGCCGTCAGGTGGCTTTCCGGCACGCCATACGACACAATCGCCCAACGTGCGCATGGCGTTGCTCGTGTTTCATGGGAAAAGTCCTCGCGAACACGTGCATCTTGAATCCTTGGCTGCCGACAATCGCACGACCGAGGCGCTGCAGTGTCAGATATTGGTCCTTTGCACCCAAAGGGTTTCATTGACTCGCGACGCCCATGGAGCCCGAAGATGGCCTTGTCCATGCAGGAACGCGTCATACGAACTATGACGACCGGCCCTACGGAGGACCCGAAAGGCGATAAATGCAATGCACCGTTCCCTCGCCATTGAGGTGAATTCCAGCGCAGCGGCCGCAATCAAATGCTGCGACAGCATATTGCTTGGCACTTAGCATGTTGCGGAAGCGAGACGCGACGTTTCACGGATTTGGGATTGAACGCAGCGTCTGCAGCCGATCAACGATTTCTGGCGGAATTCATCAAGCATTTCTGCGCCTAACCTGTGCGAGCGAGACTGCCGCGCCGCGTCGTCTCCGAGATCAATGTAGAAACGGCGAGAATTATTCCTACAACGCATGCACCGCCGCCGCCGCGATCGCAACGTTATACAGAATGCCCGTCACCGCCTGCCAGAACGGCAGCGGCAGCATCTTCTCGGCATTGATCGGCACCACGATGGTGTCACCGGGCTTGATCTGCGTGCCACTGTGGCTGAACCAGAAGCTGCTGTGCCCACCGGTCACGACACTGCCGTCGGCGCGCACGATGTAGATGTGATTGGCGTCAGCTTCCGAAGTCAGACCTCCGCTGAGCTTGATGTAGTCGCTGCGCGACAAATTGGGGTTATACAGGTGCGAGGTCGGGTCCTGGACCTCACCAATGACGGTCACCTCCTGCTCGAACTTCGGCACGTAGAGCGCATCCCCATTGCGCAGAACGACGTCGTACGGCGAGTTCACGGGATCCTTCATGATCTTGCGCAGATTGATGACCAGGCGGCCGACGGCGTGCTCGGTCTGCAGTTCCTGCAGCAATGATTTGGCCACAATCATCGTATTGGCTGCCGCGCCGGCGGCTCCGCCGGTGGCCGTCACGCTCGCGCGCAGCGCGAGCACACCGAGCTCGATGCGCATGCGCTGCGCCAGCCGGTTCATTTCGTGCTGCTCGCGTCTCTGCAATTCCGTTCGCGTGAACACGGCGCCCTGCGGGAACGCCCAGCGGGTGAGCCCCCCGGCGCGCTCGATGACGGACTTCAGCGTCTCACCCGGTCGGATGGTATACGTGCCCGGGAAGCGCACTTGGCCGTGCAGCGTAACGGTCGCCTGGTGGCCCCACTGGGAGACCTCTTCCACCGTGAGCACATCGAACGGCTGGAGCAGCAGGTTGTCCCGCGGATTGCCGGCCAGGGCCTGAGCCAGGTTGATCTGGTAGATGCGGGTATGGCGCACCCCATTGGGGCCGACGACATAGCGCGCGAGTTCAGCGCCTCCCGTATACGCGGCATTCGAGAGCCCTCCGCCGGCGCGGATCAGATCAGCCACCCGCATCCCGGGCTCGAGCGGGTACTGCCCTGGGACATTGACCTGGCCATCGATGGCCACGGCTTGCTCCGGGTGTTCGGCGGTCGACTCCGCCTGCAGCGCGTGCAGGATCGGCTCGATGATCCGGGCGCGGCTGGAAGTGAGGTTGAAGACCGTGATCTGATCCCGCGGCATCAGCAGGATGTTCGCCGCCGAGTGCGGGTGCGCGAGGGCTTCAGCGAGGTTGGCCGAGAGCGCGACCACATGCCGGTCTGGAGGCAGCTCGCGGCGGATGAGCACGTAATGCAGATCCGTATTCGGTTTCAGTTCCGAGATGGAGCGCAGGACGTCGCTGAGGCGCATGCCAGGCTCATAGGCATATACGCCGGGGTTATACACGTTGCCCTGCAGCGTCACGGCCTCATCCAGCGCCGGCTTCAGCCGCGGAATGTGGATGTAATCGCCGTTGCGCAGGCCCTCCGCAACGCCGCCCGGCCCAAGCTTCAGCGGGAGCACGACCCGATCGCCGTTCGGCAGGATCCGCGTCACCGTGGCATTGGCGACGTCGGCATTGGGTTTCAGTCCCCCAGCGAGCGCCACAACTTGCGCGGGCGTGGTCTCATTCCTGATCTCGTAAATGGCCGGCCGCTGGACCTCGCCGTCGATCGCGACCGTACGGCCCACCGGAGGCACGAACACCACATCGCCCTGCAGGAGCTTGGCATCGTGCCGGGTGCTGCCGTGGATCAGCAGGTTGTAGAGATCGAGCGTATCGACCACCTGGCCGTTGCGGATGAGCTGCACCCTGCGCAGCGAGCCCGTTTTGCTGATGCCGCCCGCCGCATAGAGCGCGGAGGTGATGGTACCGAGGCCGCTTACCGTGTAGACGCCGGGCCGGAACGCATCACCCATCACGAAGATTTGGATGGATCGCGTCTGAGCCATGGTGACGCTCGCGTGCACTCCGATCATCTGATGAGCGACGCGGGACTGGATCTCGGCCTGTAC
Organism: Pseudomonadota bacterium; assembly: GCA_021792555.1. Classification (GTDB taxonomy): domain Bacteria; phylum Pseudomonadota; class Gammaproteobacteria; order Steroidobacterales; family Steroidobacteraceae; genus 13-2-20CM-66-19. The sequence continues at coordinate 42,327 of JAJYUL010000020.1, read as the reverse complement.
GGCGCTGAAGTACTGGCCGCCGACGGTGATTGGACCGAGCTGCGGGAAATTGATCTGGCCGTTGCGCGCGACGGTGAGCTGATAGCTCTGGTTCTGATTGCCGTAGAGCTGGATATCAAGGACATCGCCCGGCCCGACCTGGTAGTTCGACGGCACCGGCACGTTGCTCAGCGGATTGAGCGTCAGGTAGGTCGATGCCTCCTGCTGGAAGATGTCGTAACCGAATGGCTTCAACGCTTCCTCGCCGGTCTTCTTCAGCGGCAGGAAGGTCACGCGGATCTGCAGATTCTGGAAGGCAGGCACCACGGACAGGCGCAGCGTCGCATCGGCTGGCGTCAACCCGAGGAGCGAGATCGGCGCGAACCCCGGCAAATCCAGCATGCCGTTACGCGTGAGCTGGTAGGGATCATGATCGCGGATCGAGCGCATCATGGCGTTGAGCTGCGCCTTCTCACGTGGGCTGAGCGCATTCAGCGAGGCGGGTATCTCCTGCACCTCATCTGCCGGCAAGCCGTACGTGTTCATCGGGATGTCGGCAATCGGCACAATCTTCTGCGCACCGCCCGCAGCCCCGCCCGGCAGGGCGCTCAACGAAAGACTCGGGGCGGCGCCACCGCCCCCCTGGGTGGAGACCGGTTGCAGCTCAGGCGAGGGCGGCGGGAGCTCCACACCGATCTGGATGATCACCCAGTCCCCGCCCTGCAGCTGCGGGATCACGGGCTTCTGCGTGAGCGCCTGGCGCTTGGCCTGGACGGCCTGCTGCTGCTCGAGCTGCTGCAGCTCGGACTGGGTCATGAGGCCCGAGGGCTGAAGAAGAGGGTTATTGAAGGTCGATGCGCCGCCGAGACGGCCCATGATCGCCTGCTGCTGCGAGGAGGACAGGCTGTGCAGCAAGGCCAGCCCCGTCGCCGAGTTCAGCGCCGACTGTGCGACGGAAACAGCGGAAAACCCAAACCCCAGAATCACCAGCAGCGGGCCGGCGAGCAGCCCAAGACGTCGCAGCAAGCGCATCAAATGCCCTTTTTTTCGCTAATGCCGAGCAACGCACGGCCGGCCCCCGGTTGTCCGCCGGATGCCCGGGAATCAAGACGCCCCGGCCCGCCCATGCCAGAGAGCAGATTGTAGCGGGGTACGGTGCGATCGGGGAACCGAATCGCCGCGAACACACGGCCACCCCTGGCGCTCTGCCCTTTCAGCTCGCTCCCTGGCGCCTTGTCCGCGATGGTGCGAGCGGGCTGTACGCCCGCGGCAGGTGTGGGCGGCTCAGTCTCGCAGGAACAGCCGGCGTTCCTCGGCGCGTCCTTCGCGCCTGCGGCCCCCAGGGCGAACGCCTCACGATCTGATGGGGCGCAGTTCAGCAGGAAGGCGGTACGCCTGCGTCGTCGGCCGCACACGCCGCCGTTCGGTAACGATCGCCACAACGGCGTGGCGCCAAAGAGAGACGGCTTCACGAGGAGACCCGTCCTGGCCTCCTGCCCCGTGCGCCCGCTTTACCGGTAATGCGTGTCGATCCAGCGCTGATAGCTGCCGTCCATGACGGCGCGCCACCACCACTCATTCTCGAGGTACCAGGCGAAGGTCTCGCGCAGACCCCGCTCCAGGGTCACTTCGGCGCGATAGCCGAGCTCGCGCTCGGCCTTGGCACAGTCGATGGCATAGCGGCGGTCATGACCGGGACGGTCCTTGACGAAGCGGATGAGGCTCACGCTTTTCGCTCCCCGCGCAGCGGGCGCATCCGGGAACCGCCTCACCAGGTCCTCTCGCTCCCGAAACGCCGCATCGGCCACGGCGCAGAGCGTCTCGACGAGGGCGAGATTCTCGCTCTCGACGCCGCCGCCGATGTTGTAGACCTCCCCCGGCCTTCCTCTCTCGAGGATACGCTCGATGCCCCGGCAGTGATCTGAGACGTGCAGCCAGTCGCGCACGTTGCGTCCATCGCCGTAGATCGGCAGATCCCGCCCGTGCAACAGGTTCACGATCATGAGCGGAATGAGCTTCTCGGGAAAATGAAACGGCCCGTAATTGTTCGAGCAGTTGCTGATCGTGGTCGCAAGCCCGTAGGTGTGGTGATAGGCGCGCACCAGGTGGTCGGATGCGGCCTTGCTCGCCGAATAGGGCGAATTCGGCGCATAGGGCGTGCGCTCGCTGAACGCCGGATCGTCCGGGCCCAGTGAGCCGTACACCTCGTCAGTCGAGACGTGATGGAAGCGATGCGCGGGCACCGCGCGCTCCTCGAGCCACACGGTGCGCGCAGCCTTGAGCATCGAGTGCGTGCCCTGCACGTTGGTCTCGATGAAGGCATCCGGTCCGTGGATCGACCGGTCGACGTGCGACTCGGCCGCGAAGTGCACGATGGTATCGAGACGCTCCTCGCGCAGCAGGCGCTCGACGAGCGCGGTATCACGGATGTCACCGCGCACGAAGCGCAGCTCGGGGCGGCTCTTCACCGGCTCCAGATTGGCGAGATTCCCGGCATAGGTCAGCGCATCGAGCACGACCACGGGCTCGCCGGTGTGGGCGCTCAGCCAGTGGTGAACGAAGTTCGCGCCGATGAACCCGGCGCCGCCGGTGACGAGGAGTCTAGCCATGGGAGAGGGCTTTCAGGGTTTCGCGCAGCCGCTGCCGCCAGTGGACCTGGGTGAAGCCGAGCGCGGCGAGCGAGCGCTTGTCGAGCACGCTGTAGGGCGGGCGGCGCGCCGGCGTCGGATACTCTTCAGTGGCAATGGGCGTGACGGTGACGGTGGGCGGCAGCAGGCCGAGCGCGCCGCCCTCCTCGGCGATGGCGACGGCGAAGTCGTACCAGCTGGCCACGCCCGCATCGGTCCAGTGGTGGATCCCCCGGATCTCCGGCCGCGCCACGATCTGCCACAGCGCCTCGGCCAGCGGGCGCGCGGCAGTGGGCGTGCCCACCTGGTCGGCAACGACACGCACCGCGCCCCGCTCGCCCATGAGGCGCACCATGGTGCGCATGAAGTTCGACCCTTCGGCGGCATAGACCCAGGCGGTCCGCACGATCACCGCGCGATCCGTCAGCGCCTCGAGCACGGCCCGCTCCCCATCGCGCTTGGTCGTGCCATACACGCTCAAGGGGCGAGTGGGCGCTTCTGGCCGATAGGGCGAGGAGGCCTGGCCGTCGAACACGAAGTCGGTGGAGAGGTGGATCAGCCGCGCGCCGCACTCGAGCGCGCCGGCGGCCAGGTACCCCGGTGCCGCAGTGTTGATGCGACGAGCCCGCTCGGGCTCGGACTCTGCCTTGTCTACGGCGGTGTACGCGGCCGCGTTGATGATCGCCGCGGGACGCTCGCGTTTGAGCGTCTCGCGCACCGCTGCAGCATCGCCGATATCCAGCTCCGCATGGGTGCAGGCCATGAGATCGACGGCGGCCGGACAGGTCGCGCGCAGCATGCGCCCGACCTGGCCGCCGGCCCCCGTCACCAGCACCTTCACGAATAGACCTCCGCGGCCTCGAGAGAGGGCGCGGCGGCATCTTTACCGGAAAGCACCGGCTGCACACCGGCCGGGAGCGGCCAGCGCACGCCCAGAGTCGGATCGTCCCAGCGGATGGCCCGCTCGTGCTCGGGGGCCCAGAAATCGGTCACCTTGTAGAGGAAGTCCGCCGAGTCGCTGAGCACGAGGTATCCGTGCGCAAAGCCCGGCGGCACCCACAGCATATGATGGTTTTCGGCCGACAACTCCACCCCCACCCACCGGCCGAAGGTCGGGGAGGCGCGGCGGATGTCGACCGCGACGTCGAACACCCTCCCGCTGGTTACACGCACCAGCTTTCCCTGCGGCTGCTTGATCTGGTAGTGCAGGCCGCGCAGGATGTGCCGGGCCGAGTGGCTGTGGTTGTCCTGCACGAAGTCAAGATCCAGTCCCGCGCTCGCGAACTTGCGCCGCTCCCAGGACTCCATGAAAAACCCGCGCGCATCGCCGAACACCTGCGGACGGATGAGCACCACCTCGGGGATGGCGGTCGGCTCGAAGTCCATTACAGCGGTCCTTTCAGCACATCGAGCAGGTAGGTGCCGTAGCCGCTCTTGGCGAGCGGCTGAGCCAGCCGCTCGAGCTGCGCCGCATCGATGTAGCCGGAGCGGAACGCGATCTCCTCCGGACAGCCCACCTTCAGGCCCTGACGGGCCTCGAGGGCTTCGATGAACATCGAAGCCTGGATGAGCGACTCGTGGGTGCCGGTGTCGAGCCAGGCCACGCCGCGGCCGAGCTGCTCCACCGTGAGCGCGCCGCGCTCGAGGTAGAGGCGGTTGAGGTCCGTGATCTCGAGCTCACCGCGCGCTGAGGGCTTGAGCTCGGCGGCGAGCTCCACGACCTCGCCGTCGTAGAAATAGAGCCCCGTGACCGCGTAGTTGGATTTGGGCCGCGCGGGCTTCTCTTCCAGCGTGATGGCCCGGCCGTCGGCATCGAAGCTCACCACCCCGTAGCGCTCCGGGTCGCGCACCCGGTAGGCGAACACCGTCGCGCCAGTGCTGCGCGCGGCGGCGGCCTTCAGCTGCTCGGGCAGGCCATGGCCATAGAAAATGTTGTCCCCGAGCACCAGCGCCACGGGGTCCCGGCCGATGAAGTGCCTGCCGATGAGAAACGCTTGCGCCAGGCCTTCGGGACGGGGCTGCTCGGCGTAGCTCAGTGAAATGCCCCACTGCGCACCACTGCCGAGCAGGCGCCGGAACAGCGGCAGGTCCTCGGGCGTCGAGATCAGCAGAATGTCCCGGATCCCGGCCAGCATCAGCGTCGAGAGCGGGTAGTACACCATGGGCTTGTCGTACACGGGCAGCAGCTGCTTGCTGATGCTCAGGGTGACCGGATGCAGCCGTGTGCCGGCGCCCCCGGCGAGAACGATGCCTTTCAAAGTCCGCAGCTCCTATGCCCGAGTTTTGTGCGCGAAGCTTGCCACGGCGTGGTCCCTCGCGTCATGCGCCAGTCCTCAGCCCGCACGCGCCGCGTTTTCTTATCCCAGCACGTCCGTCACGCAGGACAGCAGATCGGCGTACACGCCGTCCGCCGCGTCAATGGCCTCTGCGCTCAACGCATGGCCGCTGCGCACCAGGAAGCACCGGCCGATCCCGGCGGCGCGTCCGGCCTGCACGTCCGAGAGCTTGTCCCCGACCAGGAAGGAGGACGCCGGATCGATCTCGAGGGCCCGGATGGCCTTCAGCAGCATCCCGGGCTCGGGCTTGCGGCACTCGCACGCCCGGCGGTACTCGGGCACCGGGGCATCCGGGAGGTGCGGACAGTACTCGATGGCATCGAGGGTGACCCCCTCGGACCGCAGGTATTCGCGCAAGTGCGCCGTCAGCCGTTCGTAGTCCGCCTCGGTGTAGAGGCCCCGGGCAATGCCCGCCTGGTTGGTCACCACCACCCGGCGGTAGCCGGCGGTCTGAAGCGTGCGCAGCGCCTCGACCGCCCCGGGCAGCAGCACGAAATCCTCGATCCGGTGCACGTAGAGGCGCTCCTCGTTGAGCACGCCGTCGCGGTCGATGAAGGCCGCCCGGTACTTGCGAGGCCCCATCCCCCCGACTCGCCCTTCGGGCCGGCTGCCGCCGTCCCGGATCGCTCCAGAGGATGGTGTCATGCGCCCCGGATCCGCCGCACGAGAGCGGAGGTGGAATACCCGTCGACGAACGGAATGGCGAGCGAGCGGCCGCCCCAGGAGCGCATCAGCCGGGTCTCCTCGAGGGTCTCGATGTCGTAGTCCCCGCCCTTGACGTAGAGATCCGGCCGGCAGCGCGCGAGCAGCTCGCAGGGGGTCTTCTCATCGAACAGGGTCACGAACGACACGCTCTGGAGGGCGGCGATGACGATGAGCCGGTCGAGCTCGGCATTGAGCGGGCGGTCCGGTCCCTTGCCCTGAACGCGGGCCGACGCATCGCTGTTGAGCGCAACCAGCAGCGCCGCGCCGAGCTCGCGCGCGGCGGCCAGGTAGGTGACGTGACCCCGGTGCAGCACGTCGAACACGCCGTTGGTGAACACGAGCGGGCGGGGCCACGGGTATGTGGCGGCCCCGGTGCTCGAGATGATCTTGCTAGAGAGGGAGCGAGGGAGGTCGGTCATGATCGCGTTACGCGGCGGCTCTCCCGGTCACGGCGCCAAGCGGGCTCACCGGACGGAGATGCGCGATGAATCGTTGCTCCGGATGCTCCATTGACGAGGGCGGTCCTTGCGCAGCGTTCCGAGCCGATTGCCCGGCGGCACGCGAAGACTCGACAGATCGGCGGCTGCGTACACCTGCTGCAAATTTGCGGATCGCGACTTTCTTCGATGGCACGAAACGGCTGCGGAAAGCGCCCCTCGAACCACGCCCGAGTGTCCACGCAGCGGAATCTGTTCAGGACCATTATCAGCGTGCGGCGGTATGAACGGCAAGGGTGATGGGTGGCGGTGCACGAACGGGCCAGGGAGCCCGCACGCTGCCTCTGCCCCGCTTGCCACACGGCATGAGCACCCCAGCGCTTGCTGGCTCCAGCAGGCCGCTGACTTGGGATGTGTCAGTGCGATTCAGCCCCGGCAGCGCCGCGATTCCGACAGCCGCGGCCGGGCACAGAGCGCGGGCCGGGGATCACGGCAGCGGCATGGCTGGCGGGCTCAGGAACGGGCCGGCAAGGCGATGGAGGCGCGCTGCATTGCCTCGAGCACCTGCGCTTCGATGTAATCCAGCGCCTCTCGCCCCACGCGCTCCTCAAACTGCCTGCGGCGCTTTTGCGAAAGTCTTCCCCCATTCTGGTACGCCATCACGATCAGCTTCGAGAGCGTGCTGCCGGGCACATCGAGCTGCTCGTTGACCTTGCGTACCACTTCGTCGTGACACGCCAGGAATTGGGCTTCGGCCAAGAGATCCGTGCGCAGCGCATCCAAGGCCCTGCGCGTGCGGTCCGAAACAGCTCAGCGCAGGGTTGGGTCTGGGCGCTCAAACCCTGACGCGGCTATGCCGGAGTGTGCGGGAGCAGATCTTCCAGCGCATACAGCGTCTTTTGCGGCAGCCACTCCAGCGGATAGTACTTCGTGATGATGCGCAGCGCGTGCTCGTACGAGCGCACATCGAGAAGACGAAGGAGGAAGCGGACATCCTCCTCATCATGGAACTCCGCGCCGATGCGCATGGCCAAGCTTTTCATCGCGAGCAGATACTCCGGCTGCGCCGTCATCACGCGCAGATGGTCGAGCTCGAGATAAGGGGCGAACTCTCCTTGGGCGCTCATGAAGCCCTTCACCGCGTCGTTCAGCCAGTGCGCGTCGATTCCGGCCTTGATGGCGGCTCGAGCAGCGGCCTCGCGCACCGTTTCGGGCGGCCGGAAGAAGGCATCGACGTCCCGCGTCGACGCACGCGCGCCGTACGCGAGGCACATGACTGCACCGCCCACGAGGAGCACCTCGCCCACGGTACCGGCCTGACGCAGCTCCTCGTTCAGCAGCTCCAAGAGACGGCGGATATCCGCCTTGCTCAGCGCCGTCATCTGACGCCTACACCTGCGCCCCAACGCTCGAATCGATGAAGATGTTGCGCCGGCGGAAGGGTGCCGGCGAGCACGTCAGCAGGTACAGGCGCAGCGACGGCAGCGCGGAGCCGAATACCGGCTCCGGCAGCGGCTCGGTCCTTCGGGTCCACGCGGGCACCGGCACGCCACGCATGTTGCAGGCCGTCTCGCACATGGCGGCGACATAATTGGCCAGAAACGGCGAGAGCGCGGGCTGCGGTTCGGCTGCGATGGCCTGGCGCAATTCCGAGGCAGTCAAGCCCGAGAGCAGCGAATTGAGCTCGGCCAGCGCGAAGGACGGCTCTGTGGCCCCGCTGAGCGCAGTCATGGCCTCCTGAAACGCTGCCGCAGGCGCCGGCAGCACGCGGCTCAACACGTAGGCCGACATGTCCATTCCGGCCTGCTGGGCAGCGCGGCGGATCGCCGACTTTTCCGCCTCGGACACGCGCACCTGCAGCTGCGAGAGCTTTGCGGGCCGGTTCATGGCCCGAACATAAAGTGGATCGAAGAGTATGTCAATACAATTGTATTGACATCAAGGTCCGCAGAGACATCTCTCCATCCTCGGCTGCGTGATCCTTTCGTACTTCACCCCGAAAATGCGCGCGTTTTTGGCGCCGCCGGACAGGGGGTCGGATGTCAGGGGCCGTAGCCTGGACATCCTCATCGACCCCACCCCCGGGTCAGGGTCCGAGCACTCCGTCAGCCCCGCCCCGCCAGCCACTCGGCATAGCGGCGCACGCCGCTCTCGACGTCTGCGAACTCAACGTCGCACCCCGTCGAGCGCAGGGCGGTGAGATCCGCCTCGGTACGGCACTGGTACTTGCCCACGAGCGCTTGCGGGAAGGCCGTGTACTCGATCAAACCCGCCTGGATCTGCTCGGCAAGCGACAGCGGCGGCTCGCCACGCCCAGCGCGCATCGCGTTGATCGTGGCCTGGGCGACATCGTTGAAGGGCTGCGAGCGTCCCGAGCCCACATTGAAGATGCCGCTGCGCTCAGGATGGCGCAGGAACCACAGGTTCACCGCCACCACGTCCTCGACGTACACGAAATCCCGCGTCTGCTCGCCCGGACCGTAGCCGCCGTACTGCCCGAAGAGCTTGACCTTGCCGCACTCGCGCAGCTGGCCGAAGTGATGGAACGCCACCGAGGCCATGCGGCCCTTGTGCTGCTCGCGCGGCCCGTAGACGTTGAAGTAGCGAAAGCCCGCCACCTGGTGGCGCGCAACCGGCAGCATGCGCCGCACGACGTTGTCGAAGAGGAGCTTGGAGTAGCCGTACACGTTCAGCGGCCGCTCGCACTCGGGCGACTCGCGAAACACCGTGCTGTCCCCATAGGTGGCCGCCGAGGAGGCATAGAGGAGCCGTGTGCCCTGGGCCTGAGCGGCATCGAGCAGCCGCTTGGAGCAGCGGTAGTTGTTCTCCAGCATGTACTTGCCGTTGTGCTCCATCGTGTCCGAGCAGGCCCCTTCGTGAAAGACCGCCTCGATCCGCCCGAGCTCCCCGCGCTCGAAGCGCCCGTAGAACTCGTCCCGGTCGAAATAATCGCTCACCTTCGCCCCGAGCAGGTTGCGGTACTTCATGCCCTCGGTGAGATCGTCGACCGCGATGACCTCATCGACCCCCAGGGCATTCAAGCCCTGCACCAGGTTGCTGCCGATCATGCCGGCGGCTCCCGTCACCACGACTCTCATGCGAACAACTCCTCGTACGTGGCGGTGGCGGTGCCGAACTTGCCCACCACGATGCCGCCGGCGCGATTGGCGATGGGCATGGCCTCGCGCAGGCTCATCCCCGCGGCCAGCATCGAGGCCAGGGCGGCGATCACGGTGTCTCCCGCGCCGGTGACATCGAACACCTCGCGGGCCTGCGCGCCGATGCGCACGTGGCCGTCGGCATCGAACAGCGACATGCCCTCCTCGCTGCGCGTCAGCAGGAGCGCATCGAGCCGATGCGCCCGGCGAAGGTGCGCCACGCGCTCCTCGAGCTCCTGCTCGCTCGACCAACGGCCGATCACGTGCGCGAGCTCCGCGCGGTTCGGCGTCACCACCGTGGCGCCCGCGTAGCGGGTGTAATCATCCCCCTTGGGGTCGACCAGCACGGGTTTGCCGGCGGCACGGGCCCGTCCGATCATGTCCGAGATGTGGGTCAGCCCGCCCTTGCCATAGTCGGAGAAGATCACCGCGCCGCACTCCGGCAGCGCGCGCTCGAAATCCGAGAGCATGCCGGAGAGGATCTCGTGGTCGGGCTTGTTCTCGAAGTCGACCCGCACGAGCTGCTGCGCGCGGCCGATGACGCGCAGCTTGACGCTGGTGTAGAGGTTCGGGTCGCGGCCGAGCAGGCTCTCGATGGCGCGCTCCCCGAGCAGCGCCTCGAGCCGCCGCGCCGGCTCGTCATCGCCCACGACGGTGATCAGCGTCACCGCCGGGCCCAATGCCCTGACATTGAGGGCCACGTTGGCGGCGCCGCCCAAGCGGTCTTCCTCACGCGTCACCCGCACCACGGGCACGGGCGCTTCCGGGGAGATGCGCTCGACCTCGCCGAACAGGTACCGGTCGAGCATCGCATCGCCCACCACGAGGACGCGGGCGCGCTGCAAATCGGCCTGCAATGGCTTCACGCTTGATCCGCCCCCACGAGCCCCAAAGCCGACTCGACCATCCCGCACAGCGTATGGCCGATCATGATGTGCGCCTCTTGAATCCGCGCCGTGGTCGAACTCGGCACGACGATGGCGACATCGCAAAGCGCGCGCAGCGCCCCTCCGTCGCGGCCGAGCAGGCCGATGATGTGCATACCGATACTCCGGGCAACCTCGACCGCCTTGATGACGTTGCGCGAGTTGCCGGACGTCGAAATGCCGATCAGGCAGTCGCCGCGCGCGCCGAGCGCGCCGACCTGGCGCGCAAACACGTCCTCGAAGCTATAGTCGTTCGCGATGCACGTCAGCGCCGAGGTGTCGGTGGTGAGTGCGAGCGCCGCGAGCGGCCGGCGATCGTGAATGAACCGGCCGGTGAGCTCGGCGGCAATGTGCTGGCTGTCGGCGGCCGAGCCGCCGTTGCCGCACAACATCAGCTTGCGTCCCGCTGCGAGCGCCTCACCGATGAGCGCGCCCGCCCGTTCGACGTCGCTCTCGAGCCGGGGAAGCATCTCGAAAAGCGCCAGATGCTCGCGCAAGTTGCTCTGAAAGAGATTCTGATTCCGAATCAAGCGGCCCCTCTCCCGAAATTCTTCCAGATTACGGCGTGTTGCGCCATTCGGCGAGCTGCTCGAGCAGCTGCTGCACACCGGGGGCGACGGCGGGCTGGCCCGCCGGGTCGCGCACGCTCGCAATCAGCGCCCCGGCGAGGCGCTTGCCGAGCTCCACACCCCACTGGTCGAAGGAGTTGATCCCCCAGATCACCCCCTGGGTGAATACCTTGTGCTCGTAGAGCGCGATCAGGCGGCCGAGCGTCGCAGGATCGAGCCGCGGGAAGGCGATGAGCGTACTCGGGCGCGAGCCGGGGTGCACCTTGTGCGGCTCGAGCGTCTCGCGGCGCTCCGCCGGCAGTCCCTCGCGATCGAATTCCTCGCGCACCGCCTCGGCGGGGTAGCCGCTCATGAACGCCTCGGCCTGCGCCAGGCAGCTCGCGATCGCAAGCTCATGCTGCGCGCGGTTGCCGCAGGAGGAGTCCGCCGGCAGCAGCAGATCGAGCGCCGCGCGGGGGGTGCCCTGGTGCAGCAGCTGATAGAACGAGTGCTCAGCGTTGCTGCCCGGCCCGCCCCAGATCACCGCGGCGGTCTGCCACTCGGCGCGCCGGCCCTCGAGCGTGACCGACTTGCCGTTGCTGCCCATCTCGAGCTGCTGCAGGTAGGCCGGCAGGCGAGCGAGCCGCTCCTCGTAGGGCAGCACGGCGAGCGTCGGCAGCTCGAGGAAATTGATGTTCCAGATCCCGATGAGCGCGAGCAGCACGGGCAGGTTTTCCTCCCACGGCGCGCGCCTGAAATGCGCATCCATCTCGCGGGCGCCCTCGAGGAAGGCGACGAAGGCCTCCCGCCCGATCGCGATCGCGAGAGACAGGCCGATCGAGGACCACAGCGAATAGCGTCCCCCGACCCAGTCCCACATCCTGAAGCGATGGTCGGGATGCACGCCGAAGGTGTCCATGGCGCGGTGATTGACCGAGACGGCCGCGAAATGGCTCGGCACGGCCGCCTCCCCGAGCGCTTCACGCAGCCACTCACGCGCGCTTTGCGCGTGAGTGAGGGTCTCGAGCGTGGTGAAGGTCTTCGAGCAGACGATGAACAGCGTCGTGCGCGGATCGGCGCCCTCGAGCACGTCCGCGAGGCGGCAGCCCTCGACGTTGGAGATGAACTCCCCGCGCGGCGCGCCGCGCGAGTAATGGGCGAGCGCCTGTGCGGCCATCGCCGGCCCGAGATCCGAGCCGCCGATGCCGATGTTGACCACGAGGGTGAAGGGCTTGCCGGCGCTGCCGGCGATGCGCCCGCTGCGCACGCCCGCGGCGAACGCCAGCATGCGCTCGCGCTCCTCGAGCACCTCCCGCTCGATGGCCTCGCCGCCCAAGCGCTCCCCCGGCCGCTGCCTGAGCGCCACGTGCAGCGCCGCGCGCGCCTCGGTGGCGTTGATCCTCTCCCCGCGCCACATCGCATCGCGGTAGGCGGCTAGACCGGCCGCCTCGGGCAGCTCGAGCAGCCGCCCGAGCACCATCTCATCGAGGTGCTGGCGCGAGAAATCCATCAGCAGCCCGGCGCCGCGGCGCGAGAAGCGCTCGAAGCGGCCCGGGTCGCGCTCGAACAGCTCGCGCGTCGGCACCGCCCCCAGGCGCCGGGCGTGAGCGTGCAGCTCCGTCCAGGATGCGCTGCGGGGACCGGGGGCGATGCGCATGGGACGCCTCGGCGGTGGGCCTCAGCCGCGCGCCGGCGGGGCGCTGCCGGCGTAGAACGCGCCGATGGACTCGACCACGTAGTGCAGCTGCTCGGGGGTGAGCTCCGGGTAGATCGGCAGCGCGAGCGTCTCCTTTGCCGCGCGCTCGGACTCGGGGAAGTCCCCCTCGGCGTGGCCGAGGTAGGCGAAGCACTTCTGCAGGTGCAGCGGGATCGGGTAGTAGATCTCGGTGCCGACGCCGGCGGCCGCGAGGTGCTCGCGGAGCTGATCGCGCCGGCGCACGCGGATCACGTACTGGTTGTAGATGTGGTGAAAGCCCGGCAGCGCCGTCGGCGTGGCCACGTTGGCCCCGAGTCCGGCGCGCGCGAAGGCCTCATCGTAGATGCGCGCGTTCTCGGCGCGCCGGCGCGACCAGTCATCGAGGTAGTCGAGCTTCACGTTGAGCACCGCCGCCTGCAGCTCATCGATGCGGAAGTTGCCCCCGATGAAGGCATGATGGTATTTCGGTTTACCGCCGTGCACGCGCAGCACCCGCATGTGCTCGGCGAGCGCCTCGTCCTGCGTCACGCACAGGCCCGCATCGCCGAAGGCGCCGAGGTTCTTGGTCGGAAAGAACGAGAAGCAGCCGACATCCCCGAAGCTGCCGGCCTGATGCGCCCCGGCATCGCGCGCGCCGATCGCCTGGGCGGCATCCTCGATGACCCGCAGGCCCGACTCGCGCGCGAGGGCGAGCAGCGGCTCCATCGGGCAGAGCTGGCCGTACAGGTGCACCGGCATCAGCGCCTTGACCCGCGTGCCGCTCGCGCGGTGCACGAGCGCCTCGCCGCGCCGCTCGCAGTGCCGCTCGATGAACGTGCGCACGGCCGCGGCGGAAATATTGAACGTCTCGGGCTCGATATCGCAGAACAGCGGCCGCGCGCCCGTGCGGGCAACGGTGCCCGCGGTGGCAAAGAACGTGTACGGGGTCGTGATGACCGCATCGCCCGGGCCGATGTCGAGGGCCATCAGCGCAAGCAGCAGCGCATCGGTCCCGGAGGACACGCCGATGCCGTGGCGGGTGTGGCTGTAGGCGGCGATGCGCGCCTCGAGGGTCGTGACCTCGGGGCCGAGGATGAACTGCTGGCTCTCACAGACCGCCTCGATCACCGCGCGCACGCGCGGGGCGATGGCCTGGTACTGGGGCTTCAGATCGAGAAGCGGCACGCGCATGGCGCTCGAGTGGGACTTTTCGGTCACGGACGGTTCCCTCGTGGAAACGGCTATTTTAACCGCCGCCCGCCCGCCCGGGCGGCCGGGCGCGCCAGGCTGTTCAGGAGGCGCGCTCGGGCGGTGAGGAGGCCGGCCAAAGGCACTTGCCGCCGCTCGCTTTGCTGATCACGGTCAGCATTTGCTCGTGGGCGCGCAGTTCCGCCTCGCTCGCGGGCAGCACCTTCAACGGGCCCGCGGGCCGCACCGGCTGTGCGGCGCTCACGCCGGCCTCGCGCTCGAGCGTGGCAAGCTCGAGCGCGGCCTGGCCGCCGGTCATCGCCAGGTACACATCGGCGAGGATGCGCGCATCGAGCAGCGCGCCGTGCAGCTCGCGGGCGGCGTTGTCCACGTTGTAGCGCTTGCAGAGCGCATCGAGGTTGTTGCGCTGCCCAGGGTGCATCTCCCGAGCGAGCGCGAGCGTATCGAGCACGTGGCAGCGCTCGGTGAGCTTCAGCGGCCGCCCGCAGCGCTCCAGCTCCGACTCGAGAAAGCCGACGTCGAAGGAGGCATTGTGCGCCACGATCTCCGCGTCCTCGAGAAACTCCAGCAGCGCCTCGGCGATCTCGGCGAAGCGGGGCTGACCGGCGAGGGATTCGCGGGAAATGCCGTGCACGGCGAGCGCCGCAGCATCGATGTCGCGCTCGGGATTGAGGTAGCGGTGGAAGGTGCGGCCGGTGACCCGGCGGTTCACGAGCTCGACGCAGCCGATTTCGATGATCCGGTGCCCGAGCGAGGGCTCAAGTCCGGTGGTCTCGGTATCCAGAACGATCTGTCGCATGGGCGAGAGTGTACCCGCTAGCGCGCCCGCTCGGCCCGCGCGTGGCCGAGCGCATCGATCGCCTCGTTCGCGAGGCGATCGACCCGCTCGTTGCCGGGCACACCGGCGTGGCCCGGCACCCAGTGCCACTCGATGCGGTGGCCGCTCGCGAGCGCATCGAGCCGCTGCCAGAGGTCCTGGTTCTTCACCGGCTTGCGGTCCGCGGTGCGCCAGCCCTTCGCCTTCCAGTTCGCGAGCCACTCGGTGATGCCGCGACGCACGTACTGCGAGTCCGTGTACAGCCGCGCGCTCACGGGGCGCTTGAGCGCCTCGAGGGCCGCAATCACCGCCATCAGCTCCATGCGGTTGTTGGTGGTGAGCGGCTCGGCGCCCGAGAGGGTCTTCTCGCGCTCACCGAAGATGAGCAGCGCCCCCCAGCCCCCGGGGCCGGGGTTGCCGCGGCAGGCCCCGTCGGTATAGATCTCGACCCTCCCGCTCACCCCGCCCGCGGGCACCGGAGCGCTCATGGGCAACGCCGCACGCCGTGGCGCACGGGCGGCGGGGCGGGCTTGACGAGACCGCCGAGCACCGCCCTGCGCACCCGCGGGCGCATCGGGGTGAGGGTGTAGACCTGCTTGCGCGCCTTGAGCACGTAGGCCCCGGCGGGCAGAGCGAAGGTGAGCCCCCGCCTGAGCAGCCGGTCCGCCCGCTCGCCCTCGGCGAGCCCCCCGGCCCAGGGACTGCGGTAAAGATAGCGCCGCGCGTCGAACACCTCGTAGCCGAGCAGCGCCAGCCACTCGCGCACGCGCCGCTCGGAGAGCACCCGGCGCAGCCCCGGCGGAAAGCCGCTGCGCGAGAGGCGCGCGCGCTGCCCCCAGAGGCTCCAGGGCTGAAAGCCGAGCACGACCAGGTGGCCCTCCCCGACCAGCACCCGGTCGGCCTCGCGCACGATGGCGTACGGGTCGCCCGCGAATTCCAACGTGTGCGGCATCAACACCGCGTCGATCGAATCGCCGAGCACGGGCAGATGGCTCGGGCGGCCGAAAATGTCGGCATCTGGCGACAGTCCGGGCCGCGCGAGAATGGCCCGGTGGCGCGTGCGGCAGGCCTCCAACAGCTGCCGCCCCTCGCCCCACGCCCCGATTTGCAGGCACTCCCAACCGAAGACATCCTCGAGCGCCTCGCGCACCACCAGCGTTTCGGCGGCGATCAGCGCGCGGCCGGCGGGACTCGCCCACCAGCGCGCGAGCGCGTGCGTCGCATCGGATTGCGTCGAAGTGTGAGTTTGTCCCATCAGGGGCTAGCCATCCTGTGATATGAGAAGGTACATTTCGCGGTTGATGCGATTATTGTAATGTCGCTCCGGCCTCTCCCCGAAAGCGCCGGTGCGGGCAGAACTTAACACGGCGCAGAGAGGGTCGGGAAATTGGCGATTTCAGCGAGCTGGGCACGCGCTGCCCTGGGTGTCCTCGGTGTTCTGGCACTGACGGCCTGCGCCACGCGCGCACCGGTGCGTCCGGTCGTGGCCGCGCGCGTGGTCGCGCCGGCGGCGGTGACCCCGAAACCTGAGCCCACCCCGCCGCCGGTCACCGCCGCCCCGGCCCCGGTGACCCCGCCGCCGCCCTCGGCCCCGCCCGCGCCGCATTATGCGAACCTCTTCGCCCGCATCCGTGCCGGCTTTGCGCTGCCCGATCCGAATAAGCCGATCATCGCCGAGGAGGCCCGCTGGTACGCCGATCACCCCGAATTCCTGCAGCGCGCCTTCGGCCGGGCGGATATGTACCTCTACTACATCGTCAGCCAGCTGCAGAAGCGGCACATGCCGCTCGAGCTCGCGCTGCTGCCGGTGATCGAGAGCGCCTTTCAGCCCTTCGCCTACTCCTATGCGCGCGCCGCCGGCATCTGGCAGTTCACCTCCGGCACCGGGCGGCTGTTCGGCCTGAAGCAGGACTGGTGGTATGACGGGCGGCGCGACGTGGTCGCCTCCACCAAGGCGGCGCTCGATTACCTGCAGCAACTGCACGATCAGGTCGGCGGACACTGGCTGCTCGCGATCGCCGCGTACAACTGCGGCCTGCTCAACGTGCAGCGGGCCATCCGCTACAACGAGGAGCGACACCGGCCGACGGACTTCTGGCATCTGATCCTGCCGCGCCAGACCGAGCTCTACGTGCCCCAGCTGCTCGCCATGGCGCGCCTGGTGCAGGACCCGGCCCGCTACGGGCTGTCCTTCAGCCCCATTCCGGACCGGCCCTACTTTACGAAGGTCGCCACCGACGGACAGATCAACCTCGAGGTCGCCGCGCGGCTCGCGGGGATCTCCTCCGATGAGATCTACCAGCTCAACCCCGCCTTCCACCGCTGGGCCACCGATCCCACGGGCCCGTTCTACCTGCTGCTGCCCGTCGATGCCGCTCCGGTGTTCAAGCAGAACGTCGCGGCGCTGACTGCCGATGAGCGCATGGGCGTGGAGCGCTACGTGGTGCGCGCGGGCGACACGGTCTACTCGGTCGCGCGGCGCTTCAGGACCTCCACCGATCTGCTGCGCCGGCTGAACACGCTGACCCATGGACGGCTCGTGGTCGGACAGGTGATCAACGTGCCCTCCACCGTCTATCACCTGCCCGAGAACGTCATGCTCGCCGCCGAGCAGGCCGATCACGGCGCATGGCGCTACCACTTCCGCTTCCGCGTCGTGCGGGTGCGCCCCGGGGACTCGCTGTGGGCGATCGCTCAGCGCAACGGCATCAGCGTGCGCCGTCTGGCGCAGATGAACGGCCTGTCCCTGCACCACACGATCCTGCAGCCCGGTGAGCGGCTGCGCCTGTACGCCGATGGGCGCGTGGGCCGCTTCGCGCGCCCGACGTTCCGCGTCGTGCAGGTACGCCCCGGGGACAGCCTCTGGTCGATCGCCGTGCGTAACCACGTGAGCGTCCATGCGCTCGCACGGGTCAACGGGCTGCGGCCGGGACAGATCCTGCGGCCCGGCGAGCGGCTGCGCATCGTGCCGACCATGGCCGACGTGCGCTACGGCCCGGCGCGCCGCCTGGTCGCCGGCGTCGCCCGCACCGTGCACCGGGTGATCTACACCGTGCGCTCGGGCGATACCCTCTGGCAGATCGCGCGGCGCTTCCAGGTGCGCGTCGCCCAGATCCTCAGCTGGAACGAGATGAACCTGCGCCAGCCCATCCTGGCCGGCCAGAAGCTCATGATCCTCGCCGATTCGGGCGGCTGATTGGTCTACACTGCCGGCCCGGGCGCCCCACGGGGCGTCCGGGCCGTTTTTCTGTGCAGGGGCTGTCGATATGGGATTTCTCTCGGGTAAGCGCGCCTTCATCGTCGGGGTCGCATCGGACCGGTCCATCGCCTGGGGCATCGCGCAGGCGCTGCAGCGCGAGGGCGCGGAGCTCGCCTTCTCATACGTGAACGAGAAGATGAAGGAGCGTGTCGAGACGCTGGCCGCCTCGATCGGCTCGCATCTGACGATGCCGCTCGATGTCACCGACGACGCGCAGATCGACGCGGCCTTCGCGCTCTTGAGGCGCGAGTGGGGCCACCTCGACATCGTGGTGCACGCCGTGGCGTTTGCGCCCCGGGAGGGGGTGTCCGGAAGCTTCCTCGAGAACACCAGCCGCGAGGTCTTCCGGATCGCCCACGACGTGTCGAGCTACAGTTTCACGGCGCTCGCGCGCGGCGCGGCGCCGCTGATGGCCGGGCGCGCCGGGGCGCTGCTGACCCTGTCCTACCTCGGTGCGGTCCGCTCGATCCCGAGTTACAACGTCATGGGGCTCGCCAAGGCGAGTCTGGAGGCCAATGTGCGCTTCCTCGCCGCGGACCTCGGCCCGCGCGGCATCCGGGTCAACGGCATCTCCGCTGGCCCCATCAAGACGCTCGCCGCGGCGGGCATCGCGGGCTTTCGCAAGATGCTGAACCGGGTGGCCGAAGTGGCCCCGCTGCGCCGCAACGTGACGCAGGAGGACGTGGGCAACGCCGCGGCCTTCCTGTGCTCGGACCTCGCAGCCGGGATCACCGGCGAGATCCTCTACGTGGATGGGGGCTTCAGCACCGTCGGCATGAGCTTCCCGGACGGCGAGCCGGCCTGAGCGCCGGTCCCGCCGGACCGCGCACCCGCGGCCCTCCCCCGGGACTCACCGACCCGCGGGCTACTGGAAGGCGTTCGGGTTCTTGCGCACCTTGGCCGTGGCCCGCATCTGGGTGATGTAACCCACGACGTCTCCGTCGGCATCGGTGCGCAGCTGCTGCACGAGCCGCGTGCGAGTCGTGAGCGGGTTCTGCTCGGGCGCGATCCGCACCCCGGTCAGCGCGAGCAGCACCGCCCCCTTCTCCCCCGCGAGCGGCTTCGCCTCGTAGACCGGCCCGCCGTGCGGCTTCGGCGCGGCGAACGCGAGCTTGATGACCTCGGCCGGCACGGACGGATCATCACGGCCGATGAACTTCGCCGGCGCGACTTTCAGGTGCAGCGCGCCCGCCACGCGCGCGAACGGCTCGCCCGCGGCGAGCTTCTGCCGGGCCGCCTCGGCCGCCGCGAGCGCGGCCTGCTCGGCGCGCCGGGCGCGGATCGCCGCGACGATGCTCGAGCGGACCTCGGCGAGCGGCTTGACCTGCGGACCGTGGCGCGCGATCACCTTCACGAGCACCATGCGGTTGTTGTCGAGGATGACCGGGCCGCCGATCGCGCCGGTGGCAATCGCCGCGCTGCCGAACACCAGGCTCTGCACCGAGGGGGCGGCCCCGAGCGGCGCGGCGCCCTTGCCGCGCAGGAACAGCGGAATCTCCCCGGTGGTGAGCCCATAGCGCTTGGCGATCGCATCGAGACTCGCGCCGGGCACGTTGATCGCGTTCTGCAGCCGGTCCTCGATCCGGCCGAAGCGGCTGGTCGCGCCGCTGCGCGCCAGCTGAGCGGCCAGCTGCGATTTGACCTCGGCGAAGGAGCGGGTGTGCCCCGGCTGGATCGCATCGAGACGGATGATGTGATAGCCGTAGGGGCTCTTGACCGGCCCGACGATGTCCCCGACCTTCGGGATCGCAAACAGCGCCTGGGTGAATGCCTTGACGAACCCGTGCCGGCCGATCCACCCGAGGTTGCCGCCGTTGCGGGCCGAGCCCGGATCCTGGGAATACTTCTTCGCGAGCGCCGCGAAGTTCGCCCCCGAGCGGGCGAGCTGCAGAATGTGCTCGGCCTTCTTGAGCGCGGCCTTGGGATCCTTGCCGAAGAGGATCAGGATGTGGCTCGCCTCGCGCCGCTCGGGCACCACGAACTGATGGATCTCCTTCTGGTAGAGCGCCTGGAGCGCCGCATCGGAGGGCTTCTCGCTCTGGCGCACCTGCGCGAGGGTGAGCTGCGCATAGCGCAGGTCGACCGACTCGGGGATGAGATAGTCGGCCCGGTGCGCCTGGTAGTAGGCCTGGATCTGGGCTGCGCTCACCGGCGCTGTGCTCGCGTAGCGGCTGGCGGGGAACTGCAGGTACTGCACGTCGCGCTGCTCATCCTCAAGCGCATTGGCCCGCTGTATCTCCACCGGCGTCAGGAAGTCCGAGGAGCGGATGCCCGAGACCAGCTGATCGCGGCGCAGCTCGCTCTTGAGCTCGCTCTCGAACTGCGGCAGGGACACCCCGGCCTCGGTGAGCACGTCCTCGGCCGCCTGCGCCGAGTAGTGGCCGGCGACCTGGAAGGACGGCACGGCGCGGATCGCCGCGATGAGGTCGGCGCGCGAGACCCGGTAACCGAGCTGCTCGGTGCGCTGCGACATGAGCGCCTCGCGGATCAGCTCCTCGAGCACCTCGTTCTGCAGGTGCTTGCGCAGGCTGCTCGGCACATTGCCGCCGTAGGCCTGCTCGATCTGCCCCTGCTCGCGCAGCCAGGCGCTCTGCGCCTGCTGCAGGCTGATGTGCGTGCCGTTCACCGTGGCCGCGTAGCTGCTGGTGCCGAAGTTCAGGTTCACGATGCCATAGGCGCCCCAGGCGGCGAACACCAGCGCGAGCGCGCCGAGAATCGTGTACCAGAACCACTTGTGGGTCGCGAGGCTGTCGGTGAGTTTTTGCAGCATGGGCAGTACGGACCGGCCTTTCGGGCGGGCGCTGGCAATTAAACCGCGAAGGATAGCAAATTGCGCCCGCGCTACGGCAGACGCTGCGCTCAAGCGCAGCCGGGCGCGGCTTGTGCGGATGTCGGGGGCCGGCCGGATCGCATAGTAAGGGGGCGGTGCGGCAGCGGCCGCAAAGTGCCCATGGAGCGCCCCGATGAGCCCCGCGCAACGCCTCTGCGGCCTGTCCGTCCTGCTGCTCGCCCTCGCCCTGCCGGCCGGCTGCCACCGCCGCCTGCCGCGCCCGGGCAAGCCCATTGCCACCCGACGGGCCGAGCGCCCGAACGCGCCTGCGCGGCGCCCGGGAGGGGCCGCGCCGTGAGCGGCGAGCCGCGCGCTCCCGGGGAGCTGCCCGCTGAGCGGCTGAACCGGCGCTGCCGTCCCGAGGAGTTCCCCTTCCGCACCACCGCGGAGCTCACCGATCCGGACCCGGGACTCGGCCAGCCGCGGGCACTCGCGGCGCTCGAGCTCGGCGTGAACATCGCGGCGGCGAATCACAACATCTTCGTCATGGGCCAGCCGGGCAGCGGCCGCCATCCGACCGTACAGCGCTACCTCGAGCGCATGGCCGCGAGCCGGGCGCAGCCGCCGGACTGGTGCTACCTGAACCGCTTCGATGATCCGCAGCGGCCCAAGGCGCTGCGCCTGCCCGCCGGGCGCGCCACGCAGCTGAAGAACGACATGCGCGAGCTGGTGCGCGACCTGCAGGCGAGCCTGCCCGGGGTGCTCGAGTCCGAGGCCCACCGTCAGCGGCGCGCCGAGGTCGAGCGGGAGTTCGAGCAGCTGCAGCAGCGCTCCCTCGATGAGCTGCACAAGGAGGCCGAGAGCCGCGAGCTCGCGCTCATCCCGACTCCCGACGGGGCGGGGCTCGCGCCGGTGCGCCGCGGAGAGGTGCTCGGGCGTGAGGAGTTCGAGCGGCTCTCGAAGGAGGAGCAGACGCGCATCCGCGCCAACATGGAGAACGTCGGGGAGCTGCTGCGCAAGCACCTCGAGAGCATTCCGCGCTGGCACCGCGACCGGCACCGCAAACTGCGCGAGCTCGACCGCGGGGTCACCGCCGCGACGGTGCGCGTGCACATCGAGGAGTTGAGCACGCGCTATGCGGACTGTCCCGAGGTGCTCCGTCACCTCGAGAGCGTGCGGGACGATCTGATCGACACCGCGGGCGGCACGCTGCGCTCGGAGTCCGCCCCGCCGGCCATCCCGGGCCTGGAGTCGCTCGACAGCCAGCCGCGGCTCTCGCGCTACGACGTGAACGTGCTCGTCGACGGGCGCGAGAGCCACGGCGCGCCCATCGTCTACGAGGGCAACCCCACCTATCAGAACCTGATCGGCGAGATCGACAACATCGCGCAGTTCGGGGTGCTCAAGACCGACTTCATGCTGGTGCGCCCGGGCGCGCTGCACCGCGCGAACGGCGGATTCCTCATCCTCGATGCCGAGCGGCTGCTCAGCCAGCCGTTCTCCTGGGACGCGCTGAAGCAGGCGCTGTTCGAGCACAGCGTGCGCATCGAGCCGCTCGGGCAGCGCCTGAGCCTGATCAGCACCGTAGCGCTCGAGCCCGAGCGCATTCCGCTCAACGTGCGCGTGGTGCTGATCGGCACGCGACGGCTCCATCAGCTGCTGTGCGCCTACGATGCGGAATTCGCCGAGCTGTTCAAGATCGTGGCGGACTTCGACGACGCCGTCGAGCGCTCGCCCGAGAGCGCCGCGCGCTACGCGAATGCAGCCGCCTTCTGCGCACGCCGCGAGAGTCTGCTGCCGCTCGAGGCGGCCGCGGTGGCTCGTCTGGTGGAGCACGGCTCGCGCCTCGCCGGCGACTCGCGCAAGCTCTCCACGCACCTGCGCAGCATCGAGGATGCCGTGCGCGAGGCGAATCATTTCGCCGTGGCCGCAGGCCGCAGCGCGATCGGCGCCGAGGACATCGCGCGCAGCATCGCCGCGCGCCGGGCGAGCCTCGCGCGCGTGCACGGGGAGGTTCTCGAGGCCATCGGCCGCGAGACGCTGCTGATCGAGACCCGCGGGGAGGCCCTCGGGCAGATCAATGGCCTCTCGGTCATCGAGGTCGGCAACGCACTGTTCGGTCAGCCGACGCGCATCACCGCCGCGGTGCGCCTGGGGGAGGGCGAGGTGGTCGATATCGAGCGGGAGGTCAAACTCGGCGGAGCGATTCACTCCAAGGGCGTGCTGATCCTCGCGGCGCTGATCGGCGCACGCTTCGGCGCCGAGCACCCGCTGTCGCTGCACGCGAGCCTGGTGTTCGAGCAGAGCTACGGCGGGGTCGAGGGCGACAGCGCCTCGCTCGCCGAAGCCTGCGCGCTGCTCTCGGCCATCGCGGCGGTGCCGCTCAGCCAGTCCCTCGCGGTGACCGGCTCGATCAACCAGCACGGGAGCGTGCAGGTGATCGGCGCAGTCAACGAGAAAGTCGAAGGGTTCTTCGCCACCTGCCGCCAGCGCGGCCTCACGGGCAGCCAGGGCGTGATCCTGCCGGCGGGCAACGTCGAGCACCTGATGCTCGATGAGGAGGTGGTCGATGCCGTCGAGCACGGCATGTTTCACATCCATGCCGTCACGGCGCTCGATGAGGCCATCGCGCTGCTCACGGGGCTGCCGGCCGGTGCGCCCGATGCGGCGGGCCACTACCCCTCCGGCTCGGTGAACGCGCGCGCCGAGGCGCGCCTCGCAGCGCTCGCCCAGCGCCGGCAGGCCTTCGTGCGCACGGCCGCACCGCTCAGCGCGCCGGGCCGCTGAGGCGCCGGCCGCTACAGCGGCTGCGGCAGCACGGCCGGGGCGGGTTGGGCGCCGACCGCGGCGTGCTCATAGCGCGTCTTGACGATGAGCAGGTCGCACTCGATCTCATCGACCAGCCGTTCGGCAAGCCGCTCGTCCGGCTCCCGCAGCGCTCCCGAGGCGCGGCGGACACCGAACACCAGCGCTTGCGCCCGCGCTTCGCGCACGTACATCGCCAGGGTTTCGCCCGGCTCGCCGAACTCCACGCGCACCTCCCGCGCCGGGATCCCGTGCAGCTCGGCGAGGTGGCGCACCTGCGCCTCGGTGACCGAAGCGAGCGCGCTCGAGACGCCGCCCTCTGCGCTCTGCGCGGCGTGAAACAGATGCACCGGGACCTCGCCAAGCGCGCCGGCGAGCGTCTTGGCCGCGCCGATCGCCGCCTCATCGAGATCCCCGCCGAGATCCGGGGTGCGGCGCGGATCGACCGCGGCGACGATGCAGCCTTTCGAATAGGTCTCGCGGGTCTTCACGAACAGCACGGCGCAGGGCGCCTGCTCGATCAGGCGCTGCTCGCGATAGACGAGCGTGCGCAGCGTCTCCTCGAGCGCAATGGCCGGCACGATCAGCAGCTCGGGCTTGTAGCGCAGCGCCTGGCGGATGATCCCCTCGTAGGTCGGGAAATCCCACCGCACGGTCGTGCTGACCGTGACGCCCTGGTCGCGCAGGATGTCGGCGAGGCGCTCCAGACGCCGCCGCCGCTCCTCGACGCGCGCGGCGATGACACTGCCGGCCCGCCCGTGCGCGGTCTCGGCCTGCACGGCCTCCGGCTCGTAGAGACAATGGAAGAGCTCCACATGCGCGCCGAAGGCGCGCGCCAGGCGCCCGACCCGATCGAGCACATGAATCGGAACGAGCTCCAGTCCCGACACCGCCAGCATCAGCCGACGCCAGATCATCCCTCCCTCCCCTTGACCGTTCTCCCAACGGGCGAGGATTTCACCCTGGGCCCGCGCCGTGAAGCCGCAACGACCGCACCCCGCTAGGTAGTTGCCCCAGGCGCCGGGCGCGGTACGCGCCAGCTCCCCCCGGCACCCGCAATGATACGGATGGCCGCAGCGGCAGCGCCCGTGGCTCAATAGCCTTGAGGATTGTGGCCGCACGGGGCACGTGCCGGGCGGAGCACGGTCCTGCCTCAACAGAGTTGCCCTCGGGGGTTGCATGATGCGCATGCGCGCACCCGCGCGTGTCTTTGCCGATCGCGCCGCCGCCGGCGCGGCGCTCGCGCAGGCGTTGCGCCGGCTGCCCCTTGCACCGCCCGTGCTGGTGCTCGGCCTGCCGCGCGGCGGGGTGGCCGTGGCGCACGAGGTCGCCGCGGCGCTGCACGCACCGCTCGATGTCCTCATCGTGCGCAAGATTGCCCTGCCGCACAATCCTGAGCTGGCGATCGGCGCGGCCGCCTCCGGCGGCATCGTCATCTGGGAGGAGCACATCGGACCCTCCAGCGGCGCGGCGCTCGAGCCCCTGCGCGCCGCGGCGCTGCAGGAGATCGAGCGCCGCGAGCGGCGCTACCGCCCCGGACGGGGCCCGCTCGATCTGCACGGGAAAACCGTGCTCCTGGTCGACGATGGACTCGCCACGGGAGCGACCATGCTCGCTGCGGTGCGGGCCGCGCGCCAGGCGGGCGCTGCGAGCATCATCGCCGCCGTTCCGGTGGGCTCGCCCGAGGCGGCCGCGCGGGTGCGACGCGAGGCCGATCGGCTCGTGATCCTGCAGACCCCGCCGGAGCTCCTCGCCGTCGGCCAGTGGTACGAGCGCTTCGAGCAGCTCGAAGACGCGGACGTCTGCCGTCTGCTCGAGCTCGGCCCGCCGGCACACGCCGTGGAGTGAAGCAGAGTGCAGCTGAGCATCCGTTACGCCGAGCGCATCGCCCCGGGGGCCGCACCGGTGGAGATCGTCGAGCGCAAGGGCGCCGGCCACCCCGACTCGATCTGCGATGGCATCGCCGAGCACGTGTGCGTGCGGCTCTGTCAGTACTACCTCGAGCGCTTCGGCCTCATCCTGCATCATAACGTCGACAAGGTGATGCTGTGCGCGGGCAGCTCGCAGCCGGCCTTCGGCGGCGGCGAGACGCGCGAGCCGATCGAAATCTATCTCGCGGGGCGCGCCGCGGCCGAGCACGCCGGCGTGCGCATCCCCGTGCAGGAGATCGCCACCGAGGCGTGCCGCGAGTGGCTGCGCGCGCACCTTGCCCATCTCGACGCCGAGCGCGACGTGCGCATCGTGCCGCGGCTCAGGCCCGGCTCGCGGGATCTGAACTGGCTGTTCGCACGCGGCGCGGCCGGCGCGCTCGCCAACGACACCTCCTGCGGCGCCGGCTTCGCGCCGTTCACCGACCTGGAGCGCGCAGTGCTCGCCGCCGAGGGCGCGTTGAACGCTGCGCACACCCGCCAGGTGCATCCGGCGATCGGCGAGGACATCAAAGTCATGGGAGTCCGCCGCGAGGGTCGCATCGAGCTCACGGTCAGTTGTGCGTTCATCGGCCGCTTCGTCTCCAGCATGGAGGAGTACCTGCAGCACAAGCGCGTCGCGGCCGCATTGGCCGTCGAGGCGGCGAACCGCGTCACACCGCTGCCGGTGCACGCAGCGGTCAATGCGGCCGATGACCTCGAGCGGGGCGACATCTTCCTCACCGTCACGGGCACATCGGCCGAGGCCGGCGATGACGGGCAGACCGGACGCGGCAACCGGGTCTGCGGGCTGATCACCCCGTACCGGGTCATGAGCGTGGAAGGGGCCGCCGGGAAGAATCCGGTCAGCCACACCGGCAAGCTCTACAACATCCTCGCCCTGCGGATCGCGCAGGCGATCGTGGCCGAGGCGCCCGAGGCTCACTCGGCCGACTGCGTGCTCGTCAGCCGCATCGGCCAATCGGTCGATGACCCGCAGGTGATCGACATCGCCCTCGGCGCGCAGGGATCCGCAGTGGCGCTCGAGCGGCAGGTCACGCAGCTCGTGCATGCGCACCTGCTGCAGCTGCGCGCGCTGCGCGAGGAGCTGCTCACCGAGCGGCTCGCCTTGTTCTGATGGACACCGGGCAGGCACCGCCGGAGCGCATCGCCGGCCGCCCGCCGCGGCGGGCGCGGGTGCCATAGTGCGCGGGCCTGCCGAGACGAGCACGCAGGAGCGTCCGAACGGGCGGACGAGCCTCCTGTTTCGCGAGCCGCAGACGCTCGCGGCGCTCACCGAGCATGCCCTCGCTGAGCGCATCCGCACCGCGAGCGCGGCCGATCCGCTGCGCGTGTGGGTGCCCGCCTGCGCCGGTGGCGAGGAGGCGTACACGATCGCGATCTGCCTGCTCGAGCAGTCCCCGGCGCTCGCCGCGCAGCGGCTGCAGATCTTCGCCACCGACACCGACGATGCGGCGCTCGCCCTCACGCGCGCCGGGGAATACCCGAGGCGCGCGCTCGAGGGCGTCGCGCCCGCGCGCCTGGCGAGTTATTTCGAGCCGGCCGCAGAGGAGCGCGTGCGCGTGCGCCCGCAGGTGCGCGAACTGCTCAGCATCGGCGCCCACGATGCGCTGCGCGACCCGCCGATCTTCTCGCGCCTGGATCTGATCAGCGCCCGCAACCTGCCGGCCCATCTGACCGCGGGGGCGGCCGCGCGCTTCGCGGCCACCGCCGAGTTCGCGCTGCGGAGCGAGGGCCGGCTGCTGCTCGCCCAGGCTGCCGACGCCGCGCCGTTCCTCGAGCGCTTCGTGCCTCTCGCGGACGGGGTGCCGCTCTACGGCAAGCGGCCCGCGCGCGGCCCGATCCCGCCCCGCTCGCAGCGCTCCGCCGATGAGCTCGCCGCCGAGCTCGAGGCCGCCAACGCTGCGCTGCGCGAGATGACGATCCAGCTGCGCTCGCTGCGCGAGGAGCGGGCGGTTCTCGACGTCGAACTGCAGCACAAGGTGCGCGCCCTCGAGGCGAGCAATGACGATCTCGGCCGGCTGATCGACATGCTCGGTGTCGCCGCGGTGTTTCTCGATCCGGACCAGCGCATCCGCCGCTACGCCGGCAGCGCCGAGGCGCTCCTCGGGGTGGGCCCTGAGGATCTCGGCCGATCGATCGCCGCGCTCGGCTCGCCCCTCACCGACGCATCGCTCCTCGAGGCGGTGCGCCACGCGCTCCTCAGCGGCGCTCTGACTCAGAGGGAACTGAACTGCGAGAACCAGCGCTGGTACCTCCGGCGGATCCGGCCGCCTGCGCTCGCCGGCCCCGCCGATGGCACGGTGATCACCTGGATCGACATCACGCCCCTGAAGGCGCTGCAGCAGGAGGTCTCGCGCATCGCCGAGCTCGAGCAGCAGCGCATCGGTCAGGAGCTGCACGACGGCATCCAGCAGGAGCTCACCGCGCTCGGGCTGTTCGCGCAGAACCTGCGCGAGGCGCTCGCCCCCGGCGGCGAGCCGCGCGAGCTGCAGCTCGCCGCCCGCCTGACCGAGGGCATCGCCCTCGTGAACCGGCACGTCCAGTCCCTCGCCCGCGGGCTCGTGCCCGTGCCGATCGACGCCGGCAGCCTCTGCCCCGCGCTCGCCGAGCTCGCCCGCAGCACCGCGGAGAGCGCCCGGGTGGCCTGCGAGTTCACGCTCGAGGGCGAGGTCCGCCTGCCGAACTCCGGTACCGCAACTCACCTGTACCGCATCGCGCAGGAAGCGGTGCGCAATGCCCTGCAGCACGCGCAGGCGGACCGCATCGCAATCCGGCTCGAGGCGCGCGGCGGCACGGTGTGCCTCGAGGTGCGCGACAACGGCATCGGCCTGCCGCCGCGTACACCGTCCGGCCGCGGCCTCGGCCTGCGGCTGATGGAACACCGCTGCGCGCTCATCGGCGGCGCATTCAGCGCGCAGAGCGCGCCCGGCGGCGGCACTCGCGTCGCGGTGACCGTGCCCGCCGCCGAAACGCCGCACTAGATCTCAGGTGCGGTTCTCGAACGTCCAGAGCACGGCGCGACGCAGCAGTTCCGTGCCGCTGCGCAGATTGAGCTTGGCGCGGATGTGCTCGCGATGCGACTCGACGGTGTGCACGCTGAGGTGCAGCTGCGCGGCGATTTGGCGCGTGCCGGCGCCGCGGCCGATCAGCTCGAAGATCTGCAGCTCGCGGTCGCTCAGCACCTCCAGGCCCTGCGTGCTGCGCCGCCCGGCGACGGCCTGGCTGGCCAGGCGCTGCGCGAGGCCCGCGCTGAGATAGATATCGCCGGCGAGCACCGCGCGGATCGCCTCGATCACAGAACCGTGCAGCTCCTGTTTGTTGACATAGCCGTGCGCGCCGGCGCGCAGCATCCGCTCGGCAAACAACTCCTCGTCGTAGGCGCTGACGACCAACACCCTCGGTCCGTTGCCGTCGGCGGCGAGCGCCTTGATCAGATCGAGACCGCTGCCGTTCTTCAGGGCCACATCGACGATCGCGAGGGTCGGCTTGCACTCGCGGATAAGCTTCAGCGCCGTCTCGGTGTCCGCCGCCTCGCAGCAGACCTCGAGATCCGGCTGGGCCGAGATGCGCGCGGCGAGCCCTTCCCGCACCAGCGGGTGATCGTCGATGACCGCGATGCGCGCCCGCGGTCCGGCATTTGTTGGCAGTACGCTCGTAGTCGCCATGGCCTACTCCCTGCGCCCTCCCCGTGCTCGATGTTAACACCTTGATTGCTCAACGATCACCATCAGCCATGACACGCTGCTGGCGGCCGCATAGCCATGGTGGAATCCACCATGGCCTGTTGGCGGGGGACCCGATTGCCGCCGGAGGGAGAGTTGCAGAGGATAAAGGCGCGTGACACACCTCGCGCCGCCCCCGTCCTGAGGCCGCAGGACCCGCATTCGGAGACGAACTCACCATGTTCACCGCTCCGCCCGAACTTGCGCGCATCGCCCTGCAATCGGCCCCCGATGCGATGATCATCATCGATGCGCTGGGGATGATCCTCTTCGCCAACGCGCAGATGTGCGCGCTGTTCGGTCATCCGCGCGGGGAGCTGATCGGACAGAACGTCGAGGCGCTGCTGCCCGAGCAGTCCCGGCGCGCGCACGCCGCACTGCGCCAACGTTACATGAGCCGGCCGTACCGCAGATCGATGGGCGTTGGACTGGAACTGCGCGCGCGGCGGCGGAGGAAGCGCGCGAGAGCGCCGTCCGCGCCGACCACGCCAAGAGCCGTTTTCTCGCCACCGCGAGCCACGATCTGCGCCAGCCGTTGCAGACGCTCGCGCTGCTCAACGGCGCGCTGCGCCGTACGGTGCACGATGCCGAGGCGGCCGCCGCGCTCGTGCAGCAGGAACAGGCGATCGGCGCGATGTCGCGGCTGCTCAACGCGCTGCTCGACATCAGCAAGCTCGAGTCCGGCGCCATCAAACCGGCTCCGGCGGACTTCGCCATCGACGGGGTGTTCGATGAGCTGCGCCGGGAGTTCACGAGCCTCGCCGCGCGCAAGGGCCTCACGCTCGAGGTGTGCGCCTCAGGTCACCTCGCGCACAGCGATCCGGCGCTGCTCGAGCAGCTGCTGCGCAACCTGGTGTCGAATGCCGTCAAATACACCCGCAGCGGCTCGGTCAAGCTGCACTGCTCGAGCGGGCCCGATGGCCAGCTGCGCATCGAGGTGCGCGACACGGGCGTCGGGATTCCCGCCGAACAGCTCTCGCGGATCTACGATGAGTTCTACCAGATCAGAACCGCTGACGGCGCGCATGACGGCTATGGACTTGGACTGACCATCGTGCGCCGGATCGTCGATCTGCTGGGTCTGCGGCTCGAGGTCGAGTCGCACGTCGGGGAAGGCTCGGTGTTCTCGGTGCTGCTGCCGGCAGCCTCGGCCGGTGCCGACGTGGCGCCGGCCGAGGACGCGCCGGATGCGTACCCTGACGCGCACGCGCTCGATCAGCGGCAACGCGTCCTGCTGGTCGAGGATGACCGCGGCGTGCGCGACGCCACGCGCATGCTGCTGAAGGTCGAGGGCTACCGGGTCGCCGCGGTCGCCTCCCTGGAAGAGGCGCTGGCGGCGGCCGCCGAGGGCATCGACCTGCTCGTGACCGACTATCATCTGCGCGACGGGCAGACCGGCACCGAGGTGATTGCGGCCCTGCGACGTACACTCGGCAAGCCGCTGAAGTGCGTGCTCATCACCGGCGATACCTCGAGGTCCATCCGCGAGCTGCCGCCGGATCCGGACCTGCGCGTGGCCAGCAAGCCGGTGCAGGCCGAGCAGCTGCTGACGCTGCTCGGCGCGCTGAGCGGGGCCACGGCCGCGCCCCCGGCGTAAGCGGCGGCCGTGTCCGTAGCCGCCCGGAGACGCGCAAGTGGTTTTCCCCAATGGAGCCGGCCGATGCCCGCCGCTAACGTATTCCCCGGCTCGACAACGCGTCTGAGCTCGAGGGGTACCCGCATGTTGTCCGTCTCGCAGCCCAACCCCATCGATGAGCTCCTCACCGGCGGTGAAACCACTCCGGAGCAGGACCTGCGCCACGCGGTGCTCGAAGGACTCGATTGCCCGGTCTTTCTCTTCCGGTGCCAGGCGGAGCATCAGGTTCTGATCTACGCGAATCGCGCCTTCGAGCGCTGGGCGGGCCGCGATCTCGCGGCGCTGCAGGGCGGGGACTGGCGCACGCTCAGCCGCCTCGCCGTCCACGATCCGGGATTGGCGCGGCTGCAATCGTGCGTGCGGAACGGGCGTGGAGGGCTTGCCGTGATCCGCACCCAGCCGCTCGAGCGCGCGCCCGGATGGGCGGAGCTGCGCCTCACTCCGCTGCCGGCGGACAACGGCTGCGGGCGATTCATCGGGCAGCTGCGCGATGTGACCGCCGAGACGCACGCGCGCGAGCAGCTGCGCCGCCAGGCGCTGCACGATTCGCTCACCGGGCTGCCGAACCGCCGCCTGCTGCAGATCCGCCTGGAGCGGGCGATCGCGCGCTCGCGCGAGGATGCCACCCCGTTTGCGCTGGTGTTCCTCGACCTCGATCGCTTCAAACAGGTCAACGACTCCGTCGGCCACGAGGCGGCCGACGCGCTGCTGCGGCAGGTCGCCCGGCGGCTGCGCCACGGAGTGCGCCCGCAGGACACGGTCGCGCGGCTGTACGGCGATGAGTTTGCGCTGCTCATCACACCCCTGCCCTGCGAACAGTCCGCCGAGCTGATCTCGCGCCGCATCGCCGCCTGGCTGCGCGAGCCGTTCGCCATCGAGGGCATGCAGCTCACTGTCAGCTGCAGCGTCGGCGTTGTGTTGTATCCGGACGGCACGGACGGGCAGCACCTGCTCGGCAGCGCCGATCGCGACATGTACCGTCACAAGCGCATCGGCCAGCCGTTCGCGTCGGCCGATCTGGCCTGACGGTCCGACCGCCCGCGGCGGCAACCCGCGGTCAGCTGCGTGCCCCGCAGCGCCGCAACAGGGTCCGACTGCTCCGGCACGCTGCGGCGCATCCGTCCTCTACATCGGCACACCGCAGCGGGCCAGCACCTCCCGCAGGTCGCGCAGCGGCGGGAACACCTCGTTGTTCCAGTCCCCGCCCTGCGCGTCATGCGCCCGCTGCTCGTGCTCGACGATCTCCTTGTCCTCGCGGAAGATGTTCTCGGTGAACCAGACCACGAACGGCCAGGCGAGGTGAATCAGCCCCGGCACCGGGGGCTTCTTCACCGACAGGTAGCCGAAGGTGCGGTTCGTGCGGTGCTCGGCATCGAGCGGCGTATAGCACAGCCACACGTCGAGCACCGGATCCTGCGTCTCCTGGATGTTGCGCCCCACCCAGACTTTCAGGCTCTGCGCCGGATAGTCGGTGCGAATGCGCATGTGATCGCGGAAATCCTGGTGCTCCCCGCCCCGCGTGCGCATCATGTCGACGATGACGCGCTCGCCGACGGAGGATTTGCCCTCCGTGCGGCTGAAGCTGTACTCGACCTCGGCCCACCTATCCCCGTGCCGCCGTCCGAGGCAGCTCGCCCGGATCGAGCCCATCTGCTTGCGGTGCATGAACTGGTGGTTCATGTCGAAGAGATTCTCGTGCATGAACGTGTAGTGGCAGGCCACCTCGCGGTTCAGCCGCCGAGTCTTGTAGTCGCGCCGCTGCGAGGAGCCGAGCGAGGCGGGCAGCCGCTCGTCCGCCAGGTCGGGGTTGCCGGGAAAGATGAAAATCAGTCCGTCGATCTCGCGCACCGGGTAGCTGCGCACCCCGTTCGGCTTGCGCTCCTTGCCGAGGTAGGGGACGTCCACACACTTGCCTGCGCAGTCATACGCCCAGCCGTGGTAGTGGCACTTGAGGACATCGCCGGCGACGACCCCCAGGTGCAGCGGCACCTGCCGATGCGCACAGCGGTCCTCGAGCGCGAAGACCTGCCCGCTCGCGCCGCGATACAGCGCAATCGGCTCACCGGCGAACCGGCGCCCGAGGATCCGGCCCGCCTTGAGCTCCTCGGACCAGGCGAGCGGATACCAGTAATCGGGATTGGCGGCCGTGCGCCGCAGATCCACGCCGGCCGGGCACCCCGGGTGTACGGCGGCCAAACTCGAATGATCGTCCGGCATCGATGCCCCCACGCTTTATAGTAAAGGGGCGAGATTACGCTGAAGAGCTCCGCCGGAGAAAGCTCAGTTTTGTGACGTCCACAGCGAGCCCGCGGGACGAGACAGCGTCGTGGACCGAGAGCCCGCCGGCGCCGCCGTCCCCTCGCGCTCGCGGGCGCAGCGAGCATGGATGCGAGTGAGCCCGCCGGCATGAGCCATCGCGAGACGGGGCGCCCGGCGGCACGTTCTGCTCGGCCCAACCCTTGCCTCGGCACGCAAATCTGTAGAGAGACCCAGGTGAGTATCCAAGCTGCGACCGCCGAGAGCACGGAACGTGAAGCACGTGGAGCCCACGCCAGGGCGCAGGTTGGCCTCAGGCAGTCTTGGCGCGTCCGGCCGCTGGGAAGCGTGATCCGACCAGAAGGTCCGCTTCGCACCGCATGATGCGAGCACCGTCCGCAGCGGTGCGAGGCAAGGTGATCGTTGGGCTCTGAAGGAAATCTCCGGATCGGAGTCGAACGGCCTCCACGACGCCCCAAATCCTCTGAGCGCGGCAAGGGGAGATTGACGGGCCCCACCCCATGCGCGGCGCCGGGCGAGCCTTCCATCGTTGCCAAAATGCAAAAAAGCCGCCGCCATTCAGCGGCTTACAGCTCTTGGCGGCCTTTGGCCGCACCCTGAAACAAGGGGGGATCTGGCGGAGCGGACGGGACTCGAACCCGCGACCCCCGGCGTGACAGGCCGGTATTCTAACCAGCTGAACTACCGCTCCACCGGAAGGGGCGCGCATCCTAGCGGACAGCGCGCCTGATGTCCATCGGGCCGTCCGCCCGAGCGCATCCGCTGCCGCATCGTTGCCCTGAGGGAGATCACGTATACCGCCGGGCGGCACAATTCGTTTAAGTGAGCAGGGGTGCTTCCGCTATAGTCCCGCCATGAACCGTATTCCAGCTGCCACCGCCGCCGCACTCGCGTGCGCCGGGCTGCTCTGCTCCCCCGCCGCCGTCATTGCCGCCCGGGCCTCCCTCGGGGAACGGGCCACCTCGGTCGCGGCCGATCAGCTGCACATGAAGGGCCAGATCCGCCACAGCGCGGGAGCCGGCTATCAGGTCGATGAGATCACCACCCCCGAGGGCACCGTCGTCAAGGAATTCATCTCCCCGGCGGGCATCGTCTTCGCGGTGAGCTGGCGCGGCCCGGTGATGCCGAACCTCGCCCAGACCCTCGGCAGCACCTATTTCGCAATGCTCAAGAGCGCCGAGAAGCACCAGCAGGCCGGCCTCGGCCACGACCACGTCCAGCTGCGCACCCCGCAGCTCGTCGTGCATGCCGGCGGACACATGCGCTTTTTCTTCGGCGTCGCGTACGTTCCGTCGCTCCTGCCGCCGAACGTGACGATCTCCGATCTTCATTGATCCGTAACGAGGTTCTCCGTGCGTAAGACCCCGCTCGTCGGTCTCGTCCTGATCGTGCTCGCCATATCCGGCTGCGGCGGCGGCGGCAGCTCGAACGTCGCGGCCTCCACGGGCACGGGCAGCGGCGGCGGACAGACCATCGTCACCTCCGGACCGAACGTGGTCACCATGACCGTCGATGCCGGCCCGAACGGCAACTCCGTGGACATCCCCTACATCACGGTCACCGTGTGCCAGCCGGGCACGACGCTGTGCCAGACCTTCGAGCACATCGAGGTCGACAGCGGCTCCTACGGACTGCGGATCCTCGCCGACGCCACCGACACCGCGGGCAATCCGTTCTCCCTCGCGCTGCCGCAGGAGACGGTCAACGGCAACCCGGTCGCCGAGTGCACGCAGTTCGTCGACGGCTACAGCTGGGGACCGGTCGACACCGCCGATGTGGAAGTCAGCAGCGAAACGGCGCAGAACGTCCCGGTCCAGGTGATCGGCGACCCGAATTACTCGACCGTCCCGAGCGCCTGCGCGGGCACGGGCACGCAGGAGGACACGGTGTCGACCTTTGGGGCGAACGGCATCCTCGGCGTCGGCCCGTTCGCCCAGGACTGCGGCTCGGCCTGCGCCACTCAGGTGAGCAACGGCTACTACTACGCCTGCACGGCCTCGGGCTGCCAGCAGACGATGCTGCCCGTCGCCGAACAGGTGACCGATCCGGTGGTGGATTTCCAGACCGACAACAATGGGGTGATCGTGGAGCTGCCCCCGCTCGGCCCCTCGGGCACCGCCGCCGCGATCACCGGCTCGCTGGTCTTCGGCATCGGCACGGAGGGCAACAACACGCTGACCGCACAGACCGTGCTCACGGCCAACAATTACGGCGACATCAGCACGACCTACAACGGCCAGGCACTGCCCTACTCGTTCCTCGACACCGGCTCGAACGCCTATTACTTCACCGACAACTCCATCCCGGACAGCTGCCTCAGCCAGGGCAACTGGTACTGTCCGAGCACGACGCTCGAGCTCTCGGCGACCAACCTCGGGCAGAACGGCGTGCAGTCCGTCGTGAACTTCACCATCGCCAATGCCGGCACGCTGTTTCATCAGTATTCGACCAATACGGTCTTCGATGACATCGGCGCGAACGCCGGCAACCAGTCGGCCTTCTGCCCCAACAAGGCGAGCGTCTGCTCGTTCGACTTCGGCCTGCCGTTTTTCTTCGGACGCAACGTGTACGTCGCGTTCTACGGTGCGCTCACGAGCGGCGGCAACGGACCGTATTTCGCGTATTGAACGATTGAGACGCCGCCGGAAGCGCCGCCCGGCGCTCCGGCACGCGCATCCGCAGCGCCGCGGATGCGCGCGCAAGGCTCACAGAGCGCGCACCGGCGGCACCGCAATCGGAGCGATTCCCGCACGGTGCAGCTCTCCGTTCAGCCGCGCGATCCGCCCCACCGTGCCGTGCCAGCGCCCCATCGCCGCAGCGAGGCTCCCGAGCAGGATCTTCAGTACGTGCTTATCGGCCGCGGTGGGTGGGAAGTCCGCCGACTCCGCATCGGCCTCGAGCGCGCTCAGGCGGCGGTTGAGCGTGAGCAGCCCGCCCGGCCCTTTGCCGGAGGTCTGCCCCAGCAGTTGCCTGACCGGCGCGGCGAGGCGCCGCGGCGCCTTGCCCGAGGCAATGCGCGCCTGGAGCATGACGAGCCGCTGGTAGACCGGATGGGCTGCGTCGTACAGCGCCTTCAGCCGCGCCAGAGCGCCATCGATGGTCTGGCTGTACTTCAGCAGCGCCCGCAGGTCGGCCCGGCTGACGTGCTCGCGCGGATCGAGGCGCACCACCAGCGGCGCGCGGTACTCCTGCCCGCCGGCGCTGAGCACCAGGCTGTAGATGCCCGGCAGCACGAACGGTCCGTCCACCTCGGTCGGGGTGTTCTCGCCCCACACCGCGTGCATGCTGTAGCGGTAGGAGATCGCCGGCGGGCGCGCATAGCGCAGGTTCCACACGAAGCGGTGCATGCCCGGGGCCCCGGAGAGCCGCTGGGCGGGTTTCAGCCAGGCCTTGGCGAAGTAGCGGTCCGCGTGAATCGGCTGCGGCGGGGCGTCGGAGCGGAAGCGGCGCACCAGCTGGCCCTTGAAGTCATAGATCGATAGGCTCACCGGACCGCTGATGTGCGGCCCGAGCCAGTAATCGATGATCGCGCCCGCCGGGGGGTTCTGGCCCTGCGGCGTGCCCGGCGGCAGCGGCGTGTCGCGGTTGTTGTTCGGATGCACGCGCCAGGCCGGCTCCGGGGCGAACAGGTGCGCGGGCGAGGCCAGCACGGCTGCCGAGAGCTGCCGCAGCGGCGTCAGATCATCGAGGACCCAGATCGCGCGCCCCTGCGTGGCCGCGATCAGATCATCGTCGTGCACGAGCAGGTCCTTCACCCAGGCATTGGGCAGATTGAGCTTGAGCGACTGCCAGTGCGCGCCGTCATCGAAGGACACGAACACCCCGTCGGTCGTGCCGGCGTAGAGCAGCCCGGCGCGCACCGGATCGGCGCGCACCACCGAGACCGGCTCATCGGCGGGCAGCCCGGTGTCGATCTCGGTCCAGCTCGCCCCGTAGTCGTGCGTGCGAAAGATGTAGGGGTGGAAGTTGTCCTGACGCTGATCGTCGATCGACACGTAGGCGGTGCCCGGGTCGAGCGCCGACGGGCTGATCGAGCTCACCTTCTCCCAGGGCCGCAATTGCGGCGGAGTGACGTTGATCCAGTGCGCGCCGTCATCGCGCGTCAGCTGCACCATGCCGCTGTCGGTGCCGACCCAGATTTCCCCCGACTTCAGCGGCGAGGGGCCGATCGCGCTGATCACCCCGAAGCCGCACGCGCGCGCCAGCTCCCCGCGCGCGGCGGCCGTGCAGCCGCGCGTGCCGGGAATCTTGCCGGTCAGGTCCGGGGAGATGACCTTCCAGGTCTTGCCGAGGTTCATCGACTGGATGAGCACCTGCGCGCCGAGCAGCAGCGCGTAGGGCTGGGTCGGGGTGAACACCAGGGGCGTGACCCAGCCGTAGCGGTACTTGACCTTCAGAGGCGCCGCCCCATAGCTGACGATGGGATACGGGGAGACATTGGCCACCTGGCCGGTGCGCGCGTTCCAGCGGGACACGCGCCCGCCGAGCCCGCTGCCGAACACCAGGTCCGGGTTGGCCGGATCGGGCACCATGTAGTCGCGCTCATCGCCGCCGACGGGATGCCAGTCGCGCCAGGTGAGCGAGCCGTAGTCGCTGCGGCTCGCCGCGCCCACCGAGCCGCTGTCCTGCTGCCCGCTGTAGATCCAGTACGGGAAGCGGTCATCGGCGGCCAGGTGGTAGAACTGGCCGGTCGGCTGGTTGTACCAGCTGCTCCAGCTGCGGCCGCCGTCGACCGTGACCACCGCGCCCTGGTCGGAGGCGGTGATCCAGTGATTCGGGTGCAGCGGATTGATCCACACGAAGTGGTAATCATCGCCGCCCGGTGCGCCCTTGATGATGTGCCAGGTGCGCCCGCCGTCGGTGGAGCGGCGGATCGACTGCCCGGCCGAGAACACCACGTTCGGATCGACCGGATCGACCGTGAGCCGGGAGAAATACCAGTTGCCGAACACGTCCTCCTCGTCGTTGACCCGCTGCCAGTGCGCCCCGCCGTCATCGGAGCGCCAGATGCCGCCCTCGGTGTGCGACTCGACCGTCGCGTAGATGCGCGTGCCCTGCGCCGTGTGAGTCACGGCGAGCCCGATGCGCCCGAGCGGGCCGCTTGGCCAGCCCCCGCCGGCAAGGCGCGTCCAGGTCTTGCCGC
This sequence comes from Pseudomonadota bacterium, assembly GCA_021792555.1. Lineage (GTDB taxonomy): Bacteria > Pseudomonadota > Gammaproteobacteria > Steroidobacterales > Steroidobacteraceae > 13-2-20CM-66-19. The sequence goes on along the minus strand of JAJYUL010000020.1, from coordinate 4,367 downwards.
CGTCGGTGGAGCGGTAAATGCCGCTGCCGGGCCCGCCGTGCGGCTCGAAATAATCGAGCCAGGGCCAGTCGCGCATCTGCCAGGCCGCCGCGTACAGCAGGTTCGGATGGGTCGGATCGGCGGCCAGATCGACGACACCGGTCTTGTCGTTGATGTACAGGACGTGCTGCCAGGTGCGCCCGCCGTCGGTGGTGCGGTAGATCCCGCGCTCACGGTTCGGGCCGTAGAGGTGGCCCATGGCGGCGACCACCACCACGTTCGCATTGTTCGGATCGATCCAGATCCGCCCGATGTAGCGCGTGGCGCGCAGGCCCACGTAGTGCCAGGTGCGCCCGCCGTCGGTCGATTTGAACACCCCGCGTCCGGCCCCCACGTCGTAGCGCGGCGCGACCTGGCCGGTGCCGACGTAGATCGTCTGCGGCGCCGAGGGCGCCACTGCGATCGCGCCGATCGCCGGCGGCAGATTCCCCCCGACGGAGTGCCAGGTGCGCCCCGCATCCACGGTCTTCCACACCCCGCCGCCGGCGGTGCCGATGTAGAACGTGTTGGGTTCGGTCGGCACGCCGGCCGCCATGGTCGCCCAGCCGCCGCGGAACGGGCCGATGAGCCGCCAGCGCATCTCGGCGTAAGCGCTCGGCGGCAGCGGACCGCTCGCGGCGAGCGGCGCGGAGGGCGGAAACGGCACATTCGGCGGATCGGCCGCGCGGGCGCGCGCGAACGCGGCGGCGGCGAGCAGCAGGCACAGGCCGCTCAGGGCGCGCGAGAGCGCGCCCGGGCGATGAGGTGAGCCGGTAAGAGCCATGGAGCGCTCCCCAAAAAAAGCTGAACCATAGCGCATTCCGGCGCGAGCCGCTTCCCGCCCCCCGCGGCGCGCCCGATCCCCCTTTGACCGGCCGGCGCGGTTCTGACAGTCTTTGCCGTTTCGCAGCCCCAGAGAGACGAGCCTGCCCATGTCCAGTTCCGCCCCGCACGCCGCCGGAGCCTGCAGCCATCTGCACGCCATCGACGTCAGCTTCGCGCACTTCACCTGGGGGCAGATCGCCATTCTCGGGGTGGTGCAGGGCATCAGCGAGCTGCTGCCGATCAGCAGCACCGCGCATCTGCGCATCATCCCGGCCATGCTCGGCTGGCAGGACCCGGGCTCGGCATTCTCAGCGGCGATGCAGCTCGCCAGTCTGCTCGCGGTGGTGACTTACTTCTGGCGCGACATCGTGCGCCTGCTCGCCTCGGGGGTCGGCTCGCTGCGCACGCGCGATTTCAGCTCCACCGACTCGCGCATGCTGCTCGGGATCATCATCGGCACCATACCGATCGGCATCTGCGGGCTGCTGCTGCGCTTCGTGCTGAATGCGTGCCACTCCCCCATGCGCAACCTCACGGTGATCGGCATCGCCTGCATCGTGATGTCGCTGCTGCTGGCGCTCGCCGAGCGCTATGCGCGCCACACACGCAAGTTCGGCGAGCTGACGCTGCGCGACGGCATCTGGGTGGGCCTGGCGCAGGCCTTTGCGCTGGTACCCGGCGTATCGCGCTCGGGCGCGACGCTGACCGCGGCGCTTTATTGCGGCATGGAGCGCGAGACCGCCGCACGCTACTCGTTCCTGCTCGGGCTGCCGGCGATCGTGCTCGCCGGCGGCCTGGAGATATACGAGCTGCTCAAGGCGGGCCTGAGCTCCTCGGGCTGGGAGACGCTGCTCGTCGGGCTCGTGGTGGCGAGCGTGACGGCGTTCTTCGCCATCTACTGGCTGCTGCACTACCTCGAGAAGCGCACCACCTGGCTGTTCGTGTGGTACCGCCTCGTACTCGGCATCGTGCTGCTCGCCGGCGTCGGCTTCGGGTTCCTGCACTGAGGCCGGGAGGCTGCGCTCAGTGCGCGCCTGCGCGCGCATGGAGCAGCTGCCACATCTTCACGTACACCCCGTTGGTCCAGCCGAAGCCGATCTCGTTCTCGGTGTAGCCTGCGGTGATCCTGACCTGGGCGCTGCCGGTGGCCATGTTGTATTTCTCGCGGATCGTGCCGTCGTGCGCGAAGCCCCGATCGACGGTGGCGACGAATTTCCCGGCGATGCGGCGCGCAGCGGCCCGATAGCCGTAGGCCTCGAGGCCGGCCACCGCCAGCCAGTTGGTCGGCGCCCAGCCGAACGGGGCATCCCACTGCGCGCCGCTCGCGTAATCGCTGGTCTGCAGCCCCCCTCTGCGCTCGAACAGCGGCAGGTTGTCGCGCACCGCACGCGCCTGCGCGCGCGAGGCGGCCCCGGCCCACAGCGGGTAGAACGTCGTGATGAACGCGTAGTAGGAGCGTTTGTGCGTCACGAAGTCGTAGTCGGTGTACTGCCCCAGCCGGGGATTCCAGAGATAGGTATTGATCGCCCGCTTGCGCGCGGCGGCGGCCGCGGCCCAGCGGCCCGCGGCCGCGCTGTTGCCGAGACGCCGGGCAAACGCGGCGAGATCGAGCGCATAGCGGTACAGCAGACTGTTCAGCCCCACCGGCGCGTAATCGATCGTCGAGCCGCTGTAGGGACCGAAGCGGAAGGTGGTGTCGAACCCGGACTCGCGCATCGCCCGGTCGCCCCGGTAGAACTTGCCGGTGAGCCGGTAGCCGCCGTACCAGGCCTGCGCGCAGACGCGCGAGGCGCGCATGTCGCAGCTCACCTGCGCGAGCCGGGCTGCCTCGGGCGCCGACGGATGCAGCGGCGAGCGGACCAGATAGCCGCGGTTCTGCGCAGGATGCGCGAGGAGGAAGCGGATGACGCCCCGGTAATACGTGGCGGTGCGCAGCTCGATCGCAGGCTGAGGTCCGCCGTAGTCGAAGTAGCGCGCAAGACCGGTGCGGCCGGCGAGCTGCTCGGGGCGCTCCCAGGTGGAATAATCCTTCACCGCGAGCGGATAGGCGTGCCGCAGCCAGACAGTGGCCGCGGCCGGGTTCGGAAAGGCCGCCGGATCAGCAAGCAGGGTGCGGATCATCTCGCCGAGAAAGGGCGGCTGCGAGCGCGTCAGGGAAAAAGTGCCGTTGGCGTTGAGCACCGCGCCGTAATGCCTGACCTCGAAGAGAAAATTGTCGACGATGCCGCGCGCGAGCGCAGCGTGGTGGTCGGCCAGCAGGCCGAGCTCGATGAAGTAGCTGTCCCAGCCGAACATCTCGTTGAAAAACCCGCCCGGCACGACGTAGGGGTGCGGCAGATAGAGCAGCCCCTGCCGCGGCAGCGCCGCGGGCTGCACGCTGCCGAGCTCGGCGATGCGCGCCGGCAGACGCAGCACGGTGACGTGGCAGCGGGCCTGCAGCTCGCGCACGGCCGTGGGCATGCGCAGGTCTTTCGGCAGGTACAGCACCCGGCGGCGCTGATGCGGCCCGCTCGGGTAGGAGGCGCACTCGGTGGCCGAGCGGGTGAGCGTGCCCCAGGCGCGCTGAATGTAAGCGAGCGTGCGCTCGCTCAAGCCCGCTTCGGGCACGATCGGGGCCGCATGGACCGACGCGGCGATCGTCAGCGCCAGTGCACAAAGCGTCGCTCTGCAAGCGCGTCCCATGGCCGGTCCCCCGTGTGTCCGTGAAAACGAAAGGGCATGATGGCCTCGCGGGTAGCGCCCCGCAAGGCGGCCGGCAGCGCCCCCGGACTTGCGCCGACCCGGCGCGGCGCTCACGCTAAGCAGCCCCGCCATGCGCGCTGCACTGGCGCGCCGCAGCACCGGGAGCCGCCATGCTCGATTGCGCCGCCTTTCCCATCACCCGCAAATGGCCCGCCCGGCACCCCGAGCGGCTGCAGCTGTACTCGCTGCCGACCCCGAACGGCGTGAAGGTCTCCATCATGCTCGAGGAGACCGGCCTGCCCTACGAGGCGCACCGCGTCGAGTTCGCACGGCAGGAGCAGCTCTCGAGCGAGTTCCGCTCGCTCAATCCCAACGGCAAGATACCCGCCATCCTCGATCCGAACGGACCGGGCGGCGAGCCGCTCGCCCTGTTCGAGTCCGGCGCGATCCTGCTGTACCTCGCGGAGAAGACCGGACAGTTCCTGCCCACCGGACCCGCCGCGCGCTACACCGTCATCGAGTGGCTGATGTTCCAGATGGGCGGGATCGGCCCGATGTTCGGCCAGCTCGGCTTCTTCCACCGCTTCGCCGGCCGGGACATCGAGGACAAGCGGCCCCGCGAGCGCTACGTCGCCGAAGCGAAGCGCCTGCTCGGGGTGCTCGAGGAGCAGCTCGGCCGCCACGCCTGGGTGGCAGGGAGCGACTACAGCATCGCCGACATCGCCATTTTCCCCTGGGTGCGCAACCTGATCGCCTACTACGAGGCCGGTGAGCTCGTCGGCATCGGGAATTTTCCGCACGTGACCGGCGCGCTCGAGCGCTTCCTCGGGCGGCCGGCCGTG
>JAJYUL010000066.1 GCA_021792555.1 Pseudomonadota bacterium | reverse complement strand
CGCAGATCGACACGGACACCGAGCGCATGTTCGATGTCACGGGCCGGATCCTGCGCGACAACGTGTACGGCAGCATCGACGATGACGTCTGGCGGCGGGATTTCACCGCCAATGCGCTCTACTACAACATCGCGGATTTCTCGATCTGGGACTACGTCGGCGGGGCCGAGGACATCGGCGCGCGCCGCCTGCGCCTGATCGGCGACCCCGAGACCCGCTACCGGGAAGACCCGGTGCGCATGCTGCGCGCGGCGCGCTTCGAGGCGAAGCTCGGCTTCGAGCTCGACCCGGCGAGCGCCGCGCCCATCGAGTCGCTGCGCTCGCTGCTCGGGGGGGTTCCGCCGGCGCGCCTGTTCGATGAGGTGCTGAAGCTCTTTCTCACCGGCCACGGCGCGCGCACCCTTCCGGTGCTGCGCCGGCGCGGGCTGCTCGGGGAGCTGCTGCCGAACGTGGAGGCCTATCTCGCTGCGCACCCGGGCAGCCTCGTCGAGCAGCTGCTGCTCAAGGGCCTGGCCAACACCGACGCGCGCGTCACCGCCGGCCGCTCGGTGACCCCGACCTTCCTGTTCGCACTGCTGCTCTACGGCCCGATCGCCGCGCTCATCGAATCGATGCCGCCGTCACGCTGGCATGAGATGTCCGCCATCCTCGATGCGTGCGATCAAGCCGTGCGCGATGCCCAGCGGCATATCGGCATCCCCAAGCGCTTCTCGCTCGGCCTGCGGGAGATGTTCGCCCTGCAGCCGCGGCTCGAGCACCCGCGCGGCCGGCGCTCGCTGCGGCTGCTCGGCCATCCTCGCTTTCGCGCCGGCTACGACCTGCTGCTGCTGCGCGCGCAGTTCGGCCTGGCCTCCGCCGAGCGCGCCCAATGGTGGACCGATCTGCAGGCCGCCTCCGAGGAGGAGCAGGGCCGCATGGCCGATGCGCTCACGGGCGGGACCGAGCGCGCCGGCAGCTCGAAGGGCCGGCGGCGGCGGCGGGGCGGCCGGCGCCGCGCCCCGAGCGGCACCTGAGCGGCCGGGGCCGATGCAGCGCTGGCAGCCGGCCTACATCGGCCTCGGCAGCAATCTCGACGATCCGCAGCGTCAGGTGCTGCGCGCCTGGGAGCGCCTCGCGGGGCTCCCCGAGACGCTCGCCGTGCTCCGCTCGCCCCTGTACCGCTCGCGCCCCTTCGGGCCGGTGCCGCAGCCGGATTTCGTCAATGCCGTGGCCGGCCTGCTGACCCGGCTCGATGCCCTGGCGCTGCTCGGCGCGCTGCAGGCCCTCGAGCGCGCGCTCGGCCGGCGCCGGGAGGGGGCGCGCTGGGGGCCCCGGGTCATCGACCTCGACCTGCTGGTCTTCGGCCGGGAGCGGCGCGCGGACGGCGAGCTCACCCTGCCGCACGCCGGGATAGTGGAGCGCAATTTCGTTCTGTATCCTCTGGCGGATATCGCCCCGGACCTCGATGTGCCTGGGCTCGGCCGGGTGTCCGAGCTCAAGGCCCGGCTCGCGCCCGAGGGGCTGTGGCGAATCGAACCCGAAGAATGAAGCCGGATGTCCGCCGCACGTGAATCCATGACAGGGGCAGAACACAAGTTCATCGTGGTGGAGGGGCCGATCGGAGTCGGCAAGAGCACCCTTGCGCGGCTGCTGGCGAAGAGCCTCTCGGCCGAGCCGCTGCTCGAGGATGCGCTCGCCAACCCGTTCCTCGAGCGCTTCTACAAGAACCCTCGCGCCGGCGCGCTGCCGACGCAGTTGCATTTCCTCTTCCAGCGCTGGCAGCAGCTCGCCGCGCTCGCCCAGCAGGACCTGTTCGCCGCGGTGCGCGTGGCCGATTACCTCTGGGAGAAGGACCGGCTGTTCGCGCGCGTGACGCTCGATGATGCGGAGTTCGCCCTCTACGAGCAGGTGAGCAGCCGGCTCGACGTGCAGCCGCCGAAGCCAGACCTCGTGGTGTATCTGCAAGCCCCGGTGGACGTGCTGCTCGAGCGCATCGCGCGGCGCGCGATCGGCTATGAGCAGTATATCGACCGGGAGTACCTGGTGCGCCTGAACGAAGCGTATGCGCGCTTCTTTCACGAATACGAGGCCGCGCCGCTGCTGATCGTCAATGCCGCGGCCATCGATCCGGTCAACAACCCGGCCGATTACGAGGAGTTGTTCGCGGCGATCCGCCGCATGAAGCGCGGGCGGCTGTACTACAACCCGATGGGTGCGCGGGCAATTTAGTAAACTAGCAGCATGTACACGCAGCTGCAGCTTCGCGATTCGGACCGCCCGCCCGTCACGCTCGCCACGCTCTCGCGCATGAAGGCGCAGGGCGAGCGGATCGCCTGCCTCACCTGCTATGACGCGAGCTTCGCGGTGCTCGTCGATGCGGCCGATGTCGATGTGGTGCTGGTCGGGGACTCCCTCGGCATGGTGATCCAGGGGCGCGACACCACCGTGCCGGTCACCATGGACCAGATGGTCTACCACAGCGCGGCGGTGGCCCGCGGGCTGCACCGGCCCTTCCTCATCGCCGACATGCCCTTCATGAGCTATCCGACCAAGGAGCGCGCGCTCGAGAACGCGGTGCGCCTGATGCAGGAGGGCGGGGCGCAGATGGTCAAGCTCGAAAGCGGCGGCGGCCAGATCGAGATCGTGGAGTTCCTCGCCGGCCACGACATCGCCGTGTGCGCGCACCTCGGCCTGAAGCCCCAGTCGGTGCACAAGACCGGCGGCTTTCGCGTCCAGGGGCGCCAGGACGATGCGGCGCAGCGCATGCTCGAGGACGCCCAGCGGCTCGAGTCCGCCGGCGCGGACCTGGTGCTGCTCGAGTGCATCCCCGCGGCGCTCGGCAAGACGATCACCGAGGCGCTCGCCGTGCCGGTGATCGGCATCGGCGCCGGGCCCGACACCGACGGGCAGATCCTCGTGCTCTACGACATTCTCGACATCACCACCGGGCGCAAGCCGCGCTTCGTGCACAACTTCATGAGCGGCGCCGGGGACAATCTCGAGGCCATCAAGCGATATGTCGCGGCGGTGCGCGAGCGCGCCTATCCGGCCCCCGAACACTGCTTCTGAGCCCATGCGCCGCGTCACGAGCATCACCGATGTGCGCGCCGCCGTGCGCGGGTGGCGTGAGGCGGGCCAGCGCGTGGTGTTCGTGCCCACCATGGGCAACCTGCACGCCGGGCACATGAGCCTGCTCGAGGCGGCGCGCGCGCACGGCGAGCGCTTCGTGGCGAGCATCTTCGTCAATCCCATGCAGTTCGGGCCGAACGAGGACTTCGCGCACTATCCGCGCACCCCCGAGCGCGATGCGCGCATGCTCGCCGATGCCGGCTGCGACCTGATGTTCATGCCGGATGTCGCGGAGATGTACCCGTACGGCTCCGAGGGCGCCACGCGGGTCGAGGTGCCGGGGCTCTCCGACATCCTGTGCGGGGAGTTCCGCCCCGGGCACTTCCAGGGCGTCACCACCGTGGTGTGCAAGCTGCTGCACATCGTCGAGCCCGATGCGGCGGTGTTCGGCGAGAAGGATTTCCAGCAGCTGACGCTCATCCGCCGCATGGTGAGCGAACTGTGCATGCCGGTCGCCATCATCGCCGCCCCGACGGTGCGCGATGCCGACGGCCTCGCGATGAGCTCGCGCAACCAGTACCTGACGGAGGCCGAGCGGGCGCGCGCGCCGGCACTGTACCGGGCGCTCGCGGCGGCGGCAGGGCGTCTCGCGGCCGGCGAGCGCGACTTCCCCGCCATCGAGCGAGAGGGGCTCCGTGCGCTCGAGGCCGAGGGCTTCCGGCCGGATTACTTCGCGGTCCGGCGTGCCGTTGATCTCGGCCCCCCCGAGGCCGGCAGCGCTCATCTGGTGGTGTTGAGCGCGGCGCATCTCGGTAAGGCGCGCCTGATCGACAACGTGCAGGTGCGTCTCTAGTTTTTCTGCGCCTGGCGCGCGAGCGCCCAGTCGATGTGCTCACGCACCAGCGGCGAGGCCTGTGCGCGCCGTTGCCGCAGAGCTGCGCGCACGGCCGGATCGGGCGGGGCGTTGCCGAGCGCCACGGCGATGTTGCGTGACCAGCGTTCGTACCCGATGCGGTAGATCGCCGAGCCGCGCATGCGCGCATCGAACTCGCCCTCGCTCCAGGCGATGAGCTCGCTCAGGCGCGGCGCGTCGAGCCCGTGCCGCACCTTGAAGTCCGGATGCGTTGCGGCGCGCGCGAACTTGTTCCACGGGCACACCAGCTGGCAGTCATCGCATCCGTAGATGCGGTTGCCGATCGCCGGGCGCAGCGGCACCGGAATGGCGCCGTCAAGCTCGATGGTCAGGTAGGAGATGCAGCGGCGCGCATCCAGCCGATAGGGCGCGATGATCGCGGCCGTCGGGCACGCGCTGATGCACGCCGTGCACGTCCCGCAGTGCGCGCTCGCGGGCGGATCGGCCGGCAGGGGCAGGTCGGTCAGGATCTCCCCGAGGAAGAACCACGAGCCGGCCTCGCGCGCGATCAGGTTGGTGTGCTTGCCGATCCAGCCGAGGCCGGCGTTGCGGGCGAGCGCCTTCTCGAGCACCGGCGCGCTGTCGACACAGACCCGATACCCGAACGCCCCGATGCGTGCGGCGAGCTCGCGCGCCAGGCGGGCGAGCGCCGCGCGCATCACCTTGTGGTAGTCGCGGCCGAGGGCGTAGCGGGACACGTAGCCCGCAGCCGGATCGGCGAGCACCGCCTCGGCCGCCCGCGCTTCGGCCGGCCAGTAGTCCATGCGCACGCTGATGACGCGCACCGCTGCGGGCAGAAGCTGCGCGGGGCGGCTGCGCAGAGTGCCGTGGCGCTGCATGTAGTGCATGCGGCCGTGCAGGCCGGCCTCGAGCCAGCGCAGCAGGTGCTGCTCGTCCTCGGGCAGCTCGACGCCCGTGACCCCGAGGCGCGCAAATCCGAGCTCCCGGGCGCGCCGCGCGAGCTCGGTTTTCAGCGTCTGCAGCTCGAGTGTCGGTTCAGTCATGCCGGCCTCACGGCGACAGTATAATCGGCCGATGTCGTTGCCCGTCTCCCTGTATACCTCCGCCCAGGTACGCGCCATGGACCGCGCGGCGATCGAGACGCTCGGCATCGCCGGCTACACGCTGATGGAGCGGGCGGGCGAGGGCGCGCTGCGCTGCCTGCGGGAGCGTTGGCCGTCGGCCTGGCGGATCACCGTGGTCTGCGGACCCGGTAACAACGCGGGCGATGGTTACGTGTTGGCGCGGCTCGCGCGCTCCGCCGGTTATGCCGTGACGGTGCTCGCGGCAACGGATCCGGCGCGCCTGCGCGCCGATGCGCTCAAGGCCTGCGAGGCGTGGCGGGCCGGCGGCGGTGTGATCGAACCGTTCGCGCCGCGCGCGCTCGAGACGGCCGAAGTGCTCGTCGATGCGCTGCTCGGCACGGGGCTCGAGGGCGCGGTGCGCGAGGATCTCCTGCAGGTCATCGGCGCCATCAATGCCAGCGGCCGCGCGGTGCTCGCGCTCGATGTGCCGTCGGGACTCGACGCCGACAGCGGCCTGCCGCTCGGGGCGGCGGTGCGGGCCGCCGCCACCGTGACGTTCGTGGCGCTGAAGACCGGGCTGTTTCTCGGGGAGGGGCCGGAGCATTGCGGCCCCGTGCAGCTCGATGACCTCGGGCTCACCGGGCGGCTTGCCGATCCGCCCGCCCCGCGCCTCGAGCGGCTCATCAGCGCCGACCTCGCGCGGGCGCTGCCGCGCCGCGCGCGCGCGGCGCACAAGGGGGATTTCGGCCATGTGCTCATCGTCGGCGGCGGCCCCGGCATGCCGGGCGCGGCGCGCCTTGCCGGCGAGGCGTGCCTGCGCGTGGGCGCTGGCCGGGTGACGGTCGCGGTCGCGCCGCAGAATGCCGCGGCGGTGATTGCCGCGCGCCCGGAGCTGATGTGCGTGCCGTTGACCGATGCGCAGACCCTTCAGGCAGCGGCCGCGCGCTGCGACCTGATCGCCGTCGGGCCCGGGCTCGGGCAGGACGCCTGGGCGCGCGGGGCGCTCGAGGCGGCGCTCGGCTGCGGCAAGCCGCTCGTCGTGGACGCCGATGCGCTCAACCTGATCGCGGCCGGCGCGGCGGGGCCGGCGGGCGCGGCGCGGGATTGGATCCTCACGCCCCACCCGGGCGAGGCGGGGCGGCTGCTCGGCCTGTCCGGCGCGGCCGTGCAGCATGATCGGATGGGGGCGCTCGAGGCGCTGCTCGCGCGCTACGGCGGCACCGTGGTGCTCAAGGGCGCCGGAACGCTCGTGGGGCGCCGAGGCGCGGTGCCGGCGCTGTGCGAGCAGGGCAATCCGGGCATGGCGAGCCCCGGCATGGGCGATGTGCTCACCGGCGTCATCGCCGGTCTGCTCGCCCAGTGCCGCGATCCCTGGCGGGCGGCGCGCGCCGGTGTCCTGGCGCATGCGCTGGCCGGGGATGCGGCCGCGCGCGGCGGTGAGCGCGGGCTGCTCGCCGGGGACCTCATCGAGGAGCTGCGCCGCTGCGTGAACTTCTGAAGAGCGCGTCGGACACCGAGACGCTGGGCGCCCGTCTCGCCCGGACGCGCCCCGATCTGCGCGCGCGCTTTGCGGTGGTGTATCTGCAGGGTGATCTCGGCGCGGGGAAAACCACGCTCGCCCAGGGTTTTTTGCGCGAGTGCGGCGTATCCGCTCCCGTGCGAAGCCCGACCTACTCGCTGGTGCACTCGTACGCGCTCGAGCGCGAGACCGTGGTCCATCTGGACCTGTACCGGCTGCGCGCCCCGGAGGAGCTCGAGCACTTGGGGCTGACGGAGTGGGCGCAGCCGGGGTGCCTGTGGCTGATTGAGTGGCCGGAGCGGGGCGCGGGCAGCCTGCCGCAGGCCGATCTGACCGTGGCGCTCGGCCTCACCCGAGGCGGGCACGAGGCGCACCTGTCGGCCGCAAGCGCCTCGGGCGAGGCCTGGCTGGGGCGGCTCGCCGCACGCCCTGGCGCACGCGGCAGTTGAAATCCGGGCGCGCGGCTCGTAGATTACACATCAACGAGTGCCGCGAAGCCCATGATCAGGAAGGCCTTTTATCTCTCGATCGCCCTGTTGGGCGCCGCCGCGGCCTGTCCGGCGGTGGCCGGCATCGCTCAGTTGAACCACATCTGGCTCTCCGGATCGGCCCACACGGCCACTGCGCGGCTGTCCCTCTCGGGCTTCACCCAGGCCCGGTATTTCCGGCTGAGCCATCCGGATCGCGAGGTCGTGGACCTGCACGGAACCCGCGCGGGGCCCGGCCTGCAGCTGCCGCGCGGCGCCGGCTGGGTGCGCGATGTGCGCATGGGCCTGCAGCCGAACGGCGCTCTGCGCCTGGTGTTCACCACCGATTCGGCCGCCCACATACGCCTGGTGTGGCTGCGCCCCTCCGGGCAGGGGCGTCAGATGCTGATCGAGCTGCGCGGCTTCGGCCCCTCGAGCCCCGCCAATGCGCTGCCGCGGCCGGTGCGCACCCGCCTCGCGCCGGTCGATGACGGCCGGGACATCATCATCACGGTCGATCCGGGCCACGGGGGCATCGATCCGGGGACCATCGGCCGCTACGGCACCGAAGAGAAGAACATCACCCTCGCCATCGGCCGGATACTTGCGCACCGCATCGATGAGCAGCGCGGCATGCGCGCCACGATGACGCGCGACAGCGATATCTATCTGACCTTGCGCGATCGGATGCGCATCGCGCGCCGTGATCACGCCGACCTGTTCGTGTCCATCCACGTCAACGACGTCCCGGACCCGTACATCAAGGGCGCCGAGGTGTACATCCTGTCGTTGCACGGCGCTTCGAGCGAAGCGGCGCGGATCCTCGCTGAGCGCGAGAACTCCGCCGACCGGCTGGCCGGGGTGCGGCTGAAGGGCAAGTCGCACACCCTGGCGCAGGTGCTGCTGAACCTCTCGCAGACCACGACCATCGCGCACAGCATGGTGGCCGCCCGCGACGTGCTGCGCGCGCTCGGGCAATCGGTGCCGGTGCGCGATCCGACCGTGCAGCAGGCGGCCTTCGTGGTGCTGAAGTCCCCGGCCATTCCCTCGATGCTGGTCGAGACTGACTTCATGTCCGATCCCACCGAGGAGCTCAGGCTGCGCCAGCCCTGGTATCAGACGCGCATCGCCGATGCGATCTTCCGCGGCATCCTCGCCTACTTCCGCGACCATCCGCCCGCGGGCACCCTGTTCGCCGAGGAGCGCGCCGCGCGGCTGCGCACCCTCGTGGCGCGCAACGCGCGGTGAGCATCGGGCGGCGGCGGCTTGAGGCCGCCGCCGGCCGCAACTGCGCGGTGAGCACCCGGCGCATGGCGCTGTTCGTGACATTGCGCGCGGGAAGGTTGCGGGCGCCAACAGGTCCGCCAGAGCGTGCGCCGCGGACCGCGCCGGGCTGCCGGCGGCCTCGATGAGGGCTGGCGCAGACGGGGCTCACTGCCGGCAGAGGAGGGCGATCTCCCTCCAGATGTCCGTTTGCGCTGCACCGGAGGTTATCGGCCCGTGCGCGCCGAGATAAGTGTCGTTCGAATAAAGCTCCCCGCCGCTCACGGTGAGTCCCTCGTACGGACCGATGCTCCTGCGTTGCCCGTCAGAGCCCGTGACGCGAAGATATATCGCTGCGCGGCACTCGAATGCCCGGTGCCGCTGGCGTGCGACCTGCCAGAGGCCCTCGGCGTAACGGGCGGCGATGGCGTTGTCAGGCCCGCGAAGCGTCCCGTCGGCACAGATTCTGAAATACGTGCCGCGCACGAACGTCATCGAGTCGCCGCCGAGCGCCTTGAACGTGAGCGTGATCACCGGCTGCACCGGTCTTGCCGGTGGGCGATTTTCGGCGGCGGCCGCAGGCATGGCGGCAAGGCGCTTCGCGGCGGGGGATCGCCGCTGCGCGGCTCCCTGGCGCTCGAGGCGGCTTTGAGCGCGACCGAGGGCTGTGCGCCCGTTGAGCGCGCGAGCAGGCTGGCATAGGCGACACGGGCATGGGCTGAGACGGCGGGCGGACTGTTCGTTCTACCGAGCGCCATGACGGCTCAATTCGGTCTCGATGGCTGCGCAGCGAGCGGTGGATGCGGGTGAATGTCCAGCGCGACCGTCAGACGCAGTCTGCCGAGCAGGCAAAGGGCATCTGGCGGCAATTCGATCCTGAAGCTCTCACGCGCATAGAGGCTCACCAGCAACTCGGCGACCCCGCCCTCATCGCTCAGCCGCTCGAGAAAGGTCTGCGCGCGGCGCAGATGAGTGAGTGTCTGCACAATCACACTCTCGACCGACATGCCTGCCCCTGAGAGTTCCGGCTCGGCCATCAGCCTGGCCATCCAGTAACTGTCATGATGTGTGCCGCCGAGCCCTTCGCCCGCGGCATCGCGGCGCGGTTGACCTGCGCGCCAGGAGTGCTGCGGCTCGATGCCGAGCGTTGCAGTGAGCACAGCCGGATCGAGCGTCGGATGGCGGATCCGCAGCGACACGGTGAACTCGTACTCGCTCATGGGCGCGAGTGTCCGGTCAGCCGACCGGGCCTGGAGCAGGAGTGCGCTGTGCGTTGTGGCGGACTCCCATGGCGCCGCATTCAACTGCTCCGGTCCGGCTTGCCGGCAGCGCCGGGCTCCCCCTGCGGCGAGGACGAGCGGTCCGGTCCGGTCACATTGACCGCAAAGGCGCGCAGACATTCTCGCGAGCAAATGACCACGGGCGGCTCTTGTTTATCGAGCGTTCCCGGGTTGGGATGACGGCTGACCAGGAAATGCTCCTGTGGTCGCCGACCGTCCGCGAAGCCGACGTCCCGTCCGCAGATGTCGCAGGTCATGACCAGAATTTCTTCGGCTGAGCGGTACAGTCCGGTCTTGCGCCACGACATGGCTTGCACCTCACGACAACGACACGCGGGGGTGTTCCCGGCCAACGCGGCCGGGAACGACGCCGCTCGATCACAATCTCAGTGGCGGCGGGCCCCGCCGTTGTACTGGCCACCAGCGGAGCGCTCGCGATCCTGCGCTTCGTTCACCTTCAGAGGGCGGCCGCCAAAATCGGTGCCATTGAGCGCCTGCATTGCCCGCGAGGCATCGGCGCTCGACATCTCGACGAAGCCGAAGCCGCGCGGTCTGCCCGTGTCGCGGTCGGTGATCATGGAGATTTTCTCGACCGTCCCGTGCTGGGAGAACAGGGCATTCACGGCCTCTTCGGTCGCCGTGAAGGGGAGATTTCCAACGTACATTTTCGTCACTGCGTATTACCTTGAAAGGAAACAGGATGAAGCCGCAGGCGTGGCCTGCGACCTGGTTCGCGAAACTTTGCGTGGGTGGCGGGCATTGGCAGGAGGGGCGCGCCCGATGGGTGCGCGAGAGGCCAAGACAGACAAGCCGAAAAGGATACGATCCGTTGATCAGGCTACAGCATTGGAGGCGTGTTGCCAAACTTTTGTGTTCCGGCGGCGGTGCCGCTGGTGGTCCCCGCGCTGCGGGGCGCGCAGGCGGGAGAGCGTCCGCTGCGCGTCAGAGGGCGTGAAACACTTGCGATCTTCCTGCGCGGGAGGCTGTCGTCCCGGGAGCACTGCGCTGACGGATCGTGCCGCATGGGGGCGGGAAGACCGGGGTGAGCCGTCGTCCCCGAAACGCCTGACACGGGCGCGATCAACCTGAGCGACACTCCCCTGTGTGATGCGCTTTTACTGCGCAGGTCCGTGTCGCGCACGTGAAGGTCACGGACGCGCTTCCGGCGTGCGCGCTCGACGGTTGCCGCCCTGTCGGGATGGTCGTCATTTCCCCGGAATGCCCAGAGGCCGGCAGGACGGCACGTTAGGATGTCCGCGCGGATTTGCTGTTAGGATCGCCCGTTCGACGGGCATCGATTCGTCGTGGAGTCTATGCGCCTGCCGGCCGCAGGTGCCGCCCGCACGGCACTGTCAGCCGCTGCGCGTCATGGCGCGATCGGACGCTTGCGGTTCGACG
>JAJYUL010000019.1 GCA_021792555.1 Pseudomonadota bacterium | reverse complement strand
GACGCTGCTCCTCGAAGCGCTTCGTCCAGCTGGCCACAAACCCACGGCTGCACGGCACCCGCTCGCAGGCTTCATCCCACGTATGGCCCTCGGACAACAGCAGGATCAGTCGAGCTCGGCGCGCATCCTCCGCGCGTCCCGTTCTGCTCGCCGCCCGCCGCTCCAGTTCCATACGCTCCACGCTCGTCAGGTGAATGGCGTTGCTCATGAACGCCAGTATAGCAGTCTACAAATGAATGTGACAGGCCACTAGTTGCGCCGCGGCGGTGCGTCCGCAACTGCTTGAAACCTGGGAGAAAGTAGGGGGATCCGCGGCGCAGAGGCAGGCTGCGGCGAGGGCAGGGCGCGCCGGATAAGTAGTTCATCTGATGCGCAGGCTCACGCGCCGGAGGAAAGTGTGTGCCTCAAGCAATTGGCCCGGCCCCGCCGGGACGATCGCCGCCCCCCCCCGCCCGGGGATGCGCGCGTGTATCGAACCGCTTCATCCGGGAGAGACTCATGTCACAGGATCATCTCAGACGAACCATCCGCGGGGCGCTTATCGCGCTGTGTCTGCTCGGCGGCATGAGCACGACGGCGTTTGCCCAGGTGCGCATCGGGGTCGGTGTCGGCATCGCCTTGCCCGGCGCGCGCATCGGCATCAATATTCCCGCCTACCCCGAACTCGTTCCTGTGCCCGGCTATCCCGTCTATTATGCGCCGCAGCTGGACGTCAATCTCTTCTTCTACGATGGCCTGTACTGGCTGTTCGCCAACGACGAGTGGTACTCGAGCACCTGGTACAACGGACCCTGGTACCTCGTCTCGCCCGACCAGGTGCCGGATTTCATCCTGCGCATTCCAGTGGGCTTCTATCGGCGACCGCCGCTGTTCTTCCGCTACTGGAATCGCCACCAGCCCCCGCATTGGGGCGAGCATTGGGGCCCGCAATGGCGGCGCCGCCGCCCGGACTGGGATCGCTGGAACCGCGGCGCGCTCCCGCCGCGCGCACCCCTGCCGCGCTATCAGCGCGACTACCCGCATGACCGCTATCCGGGCCCGCGCGAGCAGCGCAGCCTGGAGAACCGCTTCTACCCGTTCCCCGAGCGCCGACAACCGAATCTGCAGCGCCGCGAACCCCCGAGGCCGCAGCCGCGCTACCAGCAGCCCCCGCAGCGCTCCCAGCAACAGCAGCGTCATGAGCCTCCGCAGCGCTACCAGCAACAGCAACAGCAACGCTATCAGCAGCAACAGCAGCGTCATGAGCCCCCGCAACGCCACCAGCAGCAGCCGCAGCAGCGGCGAAACCAGGAGCAGCAGCGGCGCGACCGCGAGCACGAGCGCCGCCCAGGCGAGCGCCCACCGGGCTGACGGCATCCACCTGGCCGACGCGCGAGTCATTTGACGCGCCCCGCTGATACCGCGATATCGCGGCCGGTACCGTATCGGCAGTTTGCACTGCTCGGGGCGGTGCTGGCCGCGCTCGGCATTGCCGGAGCCGCGGCGCTCCTCGGTGCTGCGCTGCTCAGCCGCGGCGTACTCATTGCACTGACCGCCGCCGTCATCGCCGTCACCGCGTACGGCAGCACGCGTGAGCTGCTGCGCGGGGAGATCGGTGTCGACATCATTGCGCTGCTCGCCATGATCGGCGCGCTGCTGCTCGGACAATATCTCGCCGGCGCCATCATTGCGGTGATGCTCGCCAGCGGCATGGCGCTCGAGCAGTACGCCATCACGCGCGCGCGCCGTGAGCTGAGCAGCTTGATCAGCCGTGCGCCGCGGGTCGCGCACCGCGGCAGCGCGGATCACTATGCCGACATCGATGTGCAGGAGGTGCGCGTCGGGGATGTCCTGATGGTCAAGCCCGGGGAGGTCGTGCCCGTGGACGGCATCATCGTGACGCAAAGCGCTGTCGTCGACGAATCGTCCCTCACCGGCGAATCCCGGCCGGTCAAGCTGGAGGCCGGCGCACCGCTGCGCAGCGGGGGAGCCAACGCCGGCGGACCGTTCGAACTGCGGGTCACGGCCACCGCCGCTGACAGCACGTACGCGGGCATCATCCGCCTGGTGCAGGCCGCGGAGGACTCCAAGGCGCCCTTTGCGCGGCTCGCGGACCGTTACGCGCTGGGGTTCCTCGCCGCCACACTCGCACTCGCTGCGGCGGCGTGGCTCATCAGCGGGCATGCCGAGCGGGCGCTGGCGGTTCTGGTGGTCGCAACGCCGTGCCCGCTGATTCTTGCCGTGCCTGCGGCGATCATGGCTGGCGTATCGCGCGCGGCGCGCAACGGCATCATCATGAAAGGCGGCGCGCCGCTCGAGACCCTGGCCCGAGCGCGGGTGATTCTGCTCGACAAGACCGGGACCGTCACCGCCGCGCGGCCCGCCGTGGTGGCGGTGGAGGCCATCGGTGCGACCACGCCCGACGATCTGCTGCGGCACGCGGCGTCGCTGGAGCAGCTTTCCGTTCATCCATTCGCGCCGGCCATCCTCGCCGAAGCGCACGCCCGGCACCTGAAGCTGGCCTTCCCCGCGGATGTCCACGAGCAGATGGGCGCCGGCATCGGCGGTATGGTCGATGGCCGCCGCGTCGCCGTGGGCCAACACGATTTCGTGACGTCCGGAACCGCTCGCACCGCGGCCGTGCGTGCCGTCGAGTTGCGCGCGGCGGCGGATGGCTCATCCTGCGTGTTCGTCGCCATCGACGGCGCGCTCGCCGGCGTGCTGCTGCTGCAGGATCATATCCGGCCGGAGGCGCCGCGTGTCCTGCGCACGCTGCGCCGCTCCGGCGTACGCCGCATCCATCTGGTCACGGGCGACCGCCCCGACGTCGGCGAACTGGTCGCCGACGCGCTCGGCATCGATCGGTTGTTTGCTGAGCGTGCACCGGAGGACAAGGTCGACGTGGTTCGTGCGGCTCGCCGGGATGGCATCACGGCGATGGTCGGCGACGGGATCAACGACGCACCCGCACTGGCGCTCGCGGACGTGGGTATCGCCATGGGCGCACGCGGCGCGACTGCGGCCTCGGAAGCGGCCGACATCGTGCTCATGTCGGATCGCTTCGAGGGTGTGGCCCGCGCGGTGCACATTGCGCAGCGCACTCGCCGTATTGCGCTGCAGAGTGTCTGGGTAGGCATGGGCTTGTCGGTCATCGCGATGGGATTCGCTGCGGCAGGGTACATCCCACCGATCACGGGCGCACTGCTGCAGGAAGGCATCGACGTGCTCGTCATTCTCAACGCGCTGCGCGCTCTGGCCGGCCGCGGCGCCGGTCTCGCCGGCAGCGCGGAGGCCAAGCGCCTCGCGCAGGCTTTGGACACGACTCACCGCTCGCTCCGTCCTCGGGTGAGCGAACTGGCCGAGCTCGCCATGCGGCTGGACAGCCTGCCGCCGGCGGAGGCCCGGGTGAGGCTGCAGCAGACTGCGCGGATGATCGAGGAGGAACTGCTGCCGCACGAGAACGACGAGCAGCAGACCGTGTATCCGATTCTCGAAAACATGCTTGCGGACGAGAATCCCACCGGACCGCTGATCCACACCCACGGGGAGATCCGCCGCCTCAGCCGGCTCTTCGCGCGTCGGGTGGCGCAACTGCCCCCGGCGGGGCCCACCGCGGAGGACCTGCGCGACATCCGCCGCCTCCTTTACGGCCTGCACGCGATTCTCACCCTGCATTTCGCCCAGGAAGACGAGCTGTACAGTCTGCTTTCAGCCTGACCTCGTCCGTCGCCATCGGATGTGCGCACCGCCGCAGCGGACGATTCCATCCGAGCTCATACGCACAAATGCGTCTTAACCGTCGCTCCCGCCCGCCGTATCGTCGCTCCGAGGGGCCGGAAATCCAATGGACACTCCCACAGGACCGAGTCACGAAACGGCATCGCCCGCCGCGCCGGGCGTCAGTCGCGGCGTCTCCGCGGCCCCGGGTGGCCGGCCCCGCAGGCGCTCCTGGGCCGTGCGCGTTGCGCTCGCGATCGTGCTCGTCGCGGCGGTCTCGTTCGGCCTCTGGCGCTACTTCAAGCCGCCCCCCCGCGTCACCTACATGACCGCCCCGGTGAGCCGGGGACGCGTGGCGCCCTACGTCACGGCGAGCGGGAGCGTCAACCCGGTGGTCACCATCCAGGTCGGCACCTACGTCTCAGGGGTGATCCAGGACCTGTATTGCGACTACAACACGCAGGTCAAGGCCGGGCAGCTGTGCGCGCGCATCGATCCACGGCCCTATCAGGTGGTCGTCGACCAGGATCAGGCGGCGCTCGCCGCGGCGCGCGCCCAGCTGGTCAAAGACGAGGCGAGTCTGGCCTATGCGCGCGCGAGCGCCGAGCGCCAGGCGCGGCTGCTCGCCGATCATCTGACCTCACAGGATGCCGCGGATTCGGCCCGCAGCGCGTACGAGCAGCTGCGTGCTCAAGTGAATCTCGACCGGGCGACGATCCGGCAGCACCAGGCCAACCTGCGTGCCGCCGAGGTCAATCTCGGCTACACGCGCATCACCTCGCCCGTCAATGGCATCGTCGTGACGCGCAATGTGACTCAGGGGCAGACGGTCGCTGCGAGCTTTCAGACGCCGACGCTCTTTCTCATCGCGACCGATCTGACGCAGATGCAGGTCGACGCGAACGTCAGCGAGTCCGATATCGGTCAGGTCAAGGTCGGCGACATCGCTTCATTTACGGTCGAAGCATTTCCGGCTCATGTCTTCCAGGGGCGGGTGACGCAGGTGCGGCAGTCTCCGCAGACCATTCAGAACGTCGTGACCTACGATGTCGTCGTCGCTGCCTCCAATCCGCAGCTGCTTCTCAAGCCGGGCATGACCGCAGACGTGCGCATCGTGACCACGGATATACCCGATGCTCTGCGCGTTCCGGTGGAGGCCCTGCGCTACTGGCCGGAGTCGGTACCCAAGAGCGTGCAGGACCGAGCGGCGACTCAGAACGTCTGGACACTGCGTAACGGACGCCCGGTCGCAGTGCCCGTGGTGGCCGGCGTCACTGACGACGCCTACGCGCAGATCAAATCCGGTGCGCTTCGGGTCGGGGAATCGGTGATCATCGGCGAGCGCGCCGGCGATAACGCACAGAACAAGCCGGGAACCGCGCCCCGCCGCCGCTCGCCGTTCCTGTGACGGCGGGGGCTGCTCCAGGTGAACGCTCCGGTCATCGAGACACGCGACCTGCGGCGCGTATACCGCGCCGGTGACGTCGAGGTCGTGGCGCTGGCGGGCGTCAGCCTGACGATCGAGCGGGGCGAGCTGGTGGCGATCATGGGCGCGTCCGGCTCGGGCAAATCGACCCTGATGGCCGTGCTCGGCTGTCTGGATCGACCGAGCAGTGGACTGTACCGGTTGGAGGGATCGGAGGTCGCCGCGCTCGGTGAGACGGAGCTGGCGCGCCTGCGCAGCGAGCGGCTGGGGTTCGTGTTTCAGAGCTTCAACCTGCTGGCCAGGACCAGTGCGCTCGAAAACGTCGCGTTGCCTCTTTACTATGATCCGCGCGGGGCGGCAAACGCCGCGGAGCGAACCGCGCGCGCCAGGGAGGCGCTCAATCAGGTCGGTCTGGGCGGCCGGGAGCGCAATACTCCCGCACAGCTCTCCGGCGGCGAGCAGCAGAGAGTCGCGATTGCGCGGGCGCTGATCAACGTCCCCGCCGTGGTGCTGGCGGACGAGCCGACCGGCAATCTCGACACGCGCAGTTCTCACGAGATCATGCGGATTCTCGTCAGACTCAATCGGGAGCGGCACGTCACGGTCGTCGTGGTGACCCACGAGGCCGACATCGCCGCCTACGCGGATCGGGTGATCACGATGCGCGATGGGCAGATCGTCTCAGACGAGCGGCGCGCGCCGGAGGCGCAGGCCGCGCCGCAGGCACCGCAGCCGCCGACCCGGCCGCAGCCCGTGCACGCGCATACGTTGCCGTTCACGCGCATGATCGTGAGCAGCGCCATCCAGGCGATCGGTCGCAACAAGATGCGTTCGGGACTGACCACCCTCGGGGTGTTGATCGGCGTTGCGGCATTGATTGCGATGGTGGCGGTCGGACAGGGGGCCAACCGGGCCGTCGGGGAGCTCATCCAGAACCTCGGGACCAATATGATGGTCGTGGTTCCCGGAGCGCGGACCGCCGGCGGCGTGCGCGCCGGGTTCGGCAGCGCCTCGACGCTCACCGTGGCCGACGCCGCCGCGCTGCGGCGCGATGACCCGGCGATCGCGCGGGTCGGCTACATGATCCGCCAGAGCGGACAGGTGCAGTATCGCAATCAGAACTGGAGCACCGCGATTCTCGGCACCAGTGCCAACTATGCAGCCATCACCAACTGGCGTGTCGCGTCGGGGCGCGCTTTCGATGCCGCGGACGTCGATTCGGCAGCACTCGTGGCGGACATCGGGCAGACGGTCTCCCGGGAGCTGTTCCAGCCGTATGAAAACCCCGTCGGCGCCACGATCCTGATCAAGGGTGTGCCGGTCAAAGTCATCGGGGTCTATCAGTCGAAGGGCCAGTCGCCGATGGGCCAGGATCAGGACGATCTGGTGGTCATTCCGTTCACGACGGCCGAGCGGCGGGTACTTGGAGTGGCGGCCCCTACCCAATCGGAGGCGCAGAACGCCGGCACGACTTATCTGCCGGCGCCCAACCCGTTCGGGATGCAGCCGCGTCTGACCGGCTATGTGAACGCGATTTTTGTCCAGGCCGCCAGCGCGGCCCTCGTGCCGCAGGCAATGCAGGAAGTGACCGCGACGCTGCGCCGGCGTCACAACATCCGCCCGGGCGACACGGATGATTTCAGCGTGCGCAATCTCAGCCAGATCGCCAGCGCCGCGGAGGGCAGCAGTCGGGTGATGGCGCTGCTGCTGGCCACCGTCGCATCGATCTCGCTGCTGGTCGGCGGCATCGGCATCATGAACATTCTGCTCGTGTCCGTGACCGAGCGGACGCGTGAGATCGGACTGCGCATGGCGCTCGGCGCGCGCCGCGCGCACGTGATGCTGCAGTTTCTCGCCGAGTCAGTCTTCCTGAGCGCCGCCGGCGGCACAGCCGGAATCCTGATCGGCGTCGGCGCCTCGGAGCTGGTCTCCGCGGTGGCGGGCTGGCCGATCGAGCTGTCGGTCTCGGCCGCGCTCGGCGGGTTCGTGTTCTCCGCGGTCGTCGGAGTGTTCTTCGGCTATTACCCCGCGCGCAAGGCCGCGGCGTTGAATCCCATCGAGGCGCTGCGCTACGAGTGATCGGCGCCGGCGCGGCGTCCTAGCGCTGCTGGCCGAGCGCCAGGGAGAAAGTGAGCAGGCCGCCGCCGGGCAGCGGCGAGAACGCGACGCGCTCGCGCGGGCTGCGGTTGAAGCCCATGAACGTGTCGGTGAAGAAATCCGCGCAGAAGTTGCCGAGCGCCATGCCGAAGAGCGTGTCCGAGGGATAATGCCAGCCGCCCTCGATGCGCGCCCAGGCGGTGGCGAACGTCAGGCCGTGCAGGCCGACGTCGAGCGCGTCGCGGAAGCCGTGATTCATCGGAATCTGCTGCAGATTGAGCATTGCGAGCCGCGTGTACACGGCGGATGCCGTGGTGTGATTCGAGGGGAAACTGTGGTCGTTGACGTGGTTCGGCCGCTCGCGGCGCACCATGCGGCTGATCATCGTGTTGGACTCGATCGCCGTCGTGGCCGCGACCAGGTTGACGAGGTATCCCTTGGCCTTATCTTCGAGCCAGGTCTTGCCGAACGGGCCGCTCGGCGCGAACAGCAGGGCGGCGATGTCGACACCGACGGAGGCGCTGCGCAGCCGGTAGCTCCATCGGGTCGCATTTGCGTTCGAGCCGAAAATCGGCGTATGCGTGCGGCCCCAGCGGGAGATGCGGTGGTCGAGGTTGTCCACCTGCAGCACCGCCGCGCCCGCGAGCGGACCCCACACCCAGGGGTCGGTGGCCGCCGTCACCGCCGCCCGGCGTACCCGGGCCCAACCGGGGCGCACGGTGACGTTCTGCCCCCAGTGCGGGCCGCCCGGCAGCGTCGCGCAGCCGGCGAGCGCAAGCGCCGCCAGCAGAACGACTGCCCGCAGCCGGCGCATTCAGAACCTCTTGTAGAAGCCGACCGACACCCCGTGCGGCAGGATCTCAACAAGCAGCGGGACTTTGCGCTGCGACGCCCAATAGCCAAAGGCCGTGCCGAGCAGCCAGCCGGCGATGACATCCGATTGCCAGTGACCCTGGCTCTTCATGCGTCCATAGGCGTCGTAGACCGGCAGCAGCTCGGCGGCCCAGATCCACGGATAGCGGTGGCGGTAGTGCAGAATGAAGGGAGTGACGAAACTCGCCTGCAGCGTGACCTCGCCGCTCGGGAAGCTTTGATCGGTGCCCTGGAAAAAGGCGTTCGGGCCCTTGCTCTGGAAGGGACGGGCGCGGCGGAAGGTGTATTTGAGAGCATCGGCGGCGAAGCCGGCGAACACCGATGCGTCTGCCGACTGCCAGAACACGTGGCCGAGCCCCTTGTGATTGCCGAGGAACAGGGCGCCGGCCGCCTCGAAGGCCACGGTGCCGAACTCCAGGCCGAGCTGATTCGAGCGGGAGAAGAAGCCGTTTTTGTCTTGCGCCTTCAGCCGGTAGTCGATGCCGAAGGGTCCGTGACTGCTGCCTTCGTGGATGCGCATGGCGGCGAGGAAGGCCACTGCGCCCGCGGTCGGCAGCACCCACGGCTTGCGCCACCAGGCGTGGGCGCCCAACTGCATCTTGTGCGCCTTCTTGGCCGGTGCCGGCGCCTTGGAGGCCGGCGGAGGGTCGGCGCTGCGCGGTTCACTGCCGGCGTATGCCTGCATAGGCGCGAGGGCCATCAACACGGCGAGCGGCACGACAGGCAATGCTCTGCGAAACGGCCTGTTCCTCGCGACGGTCCCGCATCTCGTCTCGATCGCTGCACTCATGTGACCCCCAAGAACAGCCTGTTCCAGCGGCCGGCCCCGACGCCCGATCTTGGATTTGCCCTGACCTTCAGGGTCGATTGCGGCGGGCCGGCATCGACGGGAGTCGCGCTGAGCAGGATGGCCCGCTACGCGGTGCCCGATGTCCCCTTAGAAGGGCCGTTCTGCGCAAGGTTCCCGCCGCGCGAATTTTTCACCATGCCATCGCCCGGTGTCACGAAGACGCCACACCATCCACGCACCGGCGCACATCCTCCGTGATGATTGCGCGCCGGCGCGCCCCTGGTAAGCTGCCGATCATGACACCATCGGCACCGCAGGGCTTCAACGACGCGCTCGAGCGCTGGAACGAGCGCTTTTCGCAGCCAGGTTACCTGTTCGGACTGGAGCCGAATGCCTTTCTCGTCAAGCAAAGCGAGCGTCTGCGGCCTCGTTCGCGCGTGCTGTGCGTCGCGGACGGCGAGGGGCGCAACAGCACCTGGCTTGCCGCGCAGGGCCACGAGGTGACCGCCTTCGATCTGTCTCCCGTCGCGGTGCAGAAGGCACGCGCGCTGGCGGCGGAGCGGGGACTATCGATCGACTACCACGTCGCGGGGACCGATACCTGGGACTGGGCGGCAGAACAGTACGATGCGGTCGCGGCGATTTTCATTCAATTCGCGCCCCCGGCGCAGCGCCCCGCGCTGTTTGCGGGCATGTGGCGGGCGCTCAAGCCGGGCGGTCTGCTGCTCATCCAGGGATATGCGCCGAAGCAGCTCGAGTACGGCACCGGCGGGCCGGGAAGGCTCGATCATCTGTACACGGCTGACCTGCTGCGCGAGCTGCTGCCGCAGGCACAGTGGCTGGAGCTTGCGGAGCACGAGGCGGTGCTCGCCGAAGGCAGCGGCCATCGGGGCCGATCGGCGCTCATCGATGCCGTAGCCCGCAAAGCGTAGAGGGGCTCGCCCGGGTCGCAGTCTGCGCGCGAAACGCGCAGGCTTGCAGCGCGGCCGCACCCCAAAGAGCAATCGCTGCTCGATGTCCGCTGCCGGCGTTTGCGCTGACTTGCCGGGACCGCAGCGGATTGCGGTGGCAGACGCACTGGCGTATGCGCTGCGACGTGCTGCGGACCGGGAGGCGGCGGGCGCCCCCTTCTCTTGCGGAGTGGCGTTCAGATGGCGGAGCGGATCGACTGTGTTGTCATCGGCGCGGGCGTGGTCGGCCTGGCGGTGGCACGCGAGCTGGCACTGAGCGGTCGCGAAACGCTCGTCCTCGAAGCGCAGAGCGCAATCGGCACGCAGACGAGTTCGCGCAACAGCGGGGTCATCCACGCGGGCATTCATTACCCGGCAGATTCACTCAAAGCGCGTTTGTGCGTGGCCGGCAAGCGCCGGCTGTACGAATTCTGCGATTCGCACGGCGTGCAGTATCGGCGCTGCGGCAAATTGATCGTAGCGACCGACGCGCAGCAGCTGCCCGCGCTGCAGGCGATCGATGCCGCGGCGCGCGCCAATGACGTCGATGATCTGCGCTGGCTGTCGGGCGCGCAGGCCCGGCAGCTCGAGCCGGCCATCAGTTGCTGCGCGGCGCTGTATTCGCCGTCAACCGGAATCCTCGACACTCATGGTCTGATGGTCGCTCTTCAGGGTGATCTGGAGCGTGCCGGGGGCTGGGTGGCTCTCCGGGCCGCGGTGCGGCGCGGCCGCTGCGAACGCGGCGGCATCGTTCTCGAGGTGGATAGCAGCGATGGCCTCACCACGCTCGAAGCCGCGCTGGCCATAAACTGCGCCGGATTGCAGGCTCAGGAGCTCGTGCGCGCGTTGGAAGGCTTTCCGCGCTCGCATATCCCCGCTGCGTATTACGCCAAGGGCAACTATTTCGTGCTGCGCGGCACAGCGCCGTTCACGCACCTGATTTATCCGCTTCCCGAGCCGGGTGGGTTGGGAATCCATCTGACCTTGGATCTGGCGGGGCAGGGGCGCTTCGGACCGGATGTCGAATGGGTGAGCTCATTCGATTACGCGGTGAACCCGGCGCGTGCTGATCGCTTCTATGGTGCCATCCGTCGCTATTGGCCACAGTTGCCCGACGGAGCATTGCATCCCGGATATTCGGGCATTCGCCCGAAAATAACGCCGCCCGGCGCGCCGCCCGGTGATTTTCTCATCCAGGGACCGCGGGATCACGGCGTGCCGAATCTGATCAATCTGTACGGCATAGAATCGCCCGGCTTCACGGCGGCATTGGCGATTGCAGCGCAGGTGGCCGCGCTCTGCGCAACGCTCCGTTAGCGTGCCCTTGGGCCGCGCGACCGGCGTCCTGACGCCGGTGCGGGCGCCATCTTTGGCGAGTCAGGGTCGCATGCCGGAAGCTGCGCAGGTACGATGTGCCGCGAATTGGCCGACGGCCCGGGTGAGCCTCATGCCGAGCGGCCGCTCGCCGCCGCAATGTGCAGCGAGAAACGATAGCGCGCCGGCAGGAGGATGGTCCTGGTGAGCAGACAAACCTTACCCCGTGATGCCTGGCTGCTGTGCTTCTCGGCCTTCAGCGCCGACCTCGGATACCAGGGCATCACCGCCCTGTTCCCGCTCTATCTGGTCTTTCAGCTGCACGCCTCGCTCTATGCGTACGGACTGGTCACGGCCATCGCGTTCGGCGGGGGCGCGTTCGTGTCGTATTTCGGCGGCCTGGCCGGCGACCGCTTCGACCGCAAGCGCGTGGCGGTCACCGGCAATGCGCTGATCCCGCTGATGGCGCTCGCGGGTCTGGCGCATTCCCTCGGGTTCTCGGCGCTGCTGTACGTCCTCGGCTGGTGGGCGCGCTATTTCCGCAGCCCGTCCCGGCGGGCGTTGCTGGTGAGCGCAACGCCGCCGCACGAGCGCAGGCGCGCATTCGGCACGCTGCACGCGCTCGATATCGGCGGCGGCATGCTTTCGGCGCTGATTGCACTTGGCGCGCTGTGGCTGAAGGTGCGGATCACCACGGTGATGCTGTGGGCGGTCGTGCCGCTGCTGGTCTCGACGCTGCTGCTGCTGCTCGTGCGCCGCCGCGAGGTCTATGCACAGCCGACACCCGAC
Organism: Pseudomonadota bacterium; assembly: GCA_021792555.1. Taxonomy (GTDB): domain Bacteria; phylum Pseudomonadota; class Gammaproteobacteria; order Steroidobacterales; family Steroidobacteraceae; genus 13-2-20CM-66-19. The sequence continues at coordinate 46,265 of JAJYUL010000019.1, read as the reverse complement.
ACCTCTGCTGTCGGCACGCGCGCTCCGCCGCGCCTAGTGCTCGGGGCGCTGCTGATTTCCGCCACGCTCTATGGGTTCAGCTTCTACAACCTCGGCTTCCCGATCGTGACGGCCACCGAGGCGCATGCCGCGGCGGGCTACGAGTGGGGCGTGCTCGCCTACGTGGTCTACCTTGGCGTTTCGGCGCTCAGCGGTTACGTGCTCGGCGCACGCCGCGGATCCTCTGCGCGCGCGCTGTGGCTGCTCGGCTATGCGCCCTCGGCGCTCGGCTCGGGTCTGATCGGTCTCAGCGTCGCACTGCACATGCAGGCATTGGCGACTTACGCGGCCGTCGCAGTCCTGGGCTTCGGGATGGGGGCGGTCGAGACCTTCGAGCCGACCCTGGTGTCCTCGCTGGTCAGCCACACGCGCCTGAGCCGGGGCATGGGGTTCCTGTCGGTCTCGCGCGCGATCGGTCAGTTCCTCTCAAACCTGATCATGGGGGCGCTGTTCCTGTTCGGCCAGGCGGTGCCGTACTTCTATGCGTTTGCCTCTGCCCTGCTCGCTGCGCTGCTGTTCGGCACGGTGGAGCTCGTGGCGCGCCGGCGACCCGCCTCCTAGGTGCAGTGCAGCGGCCTGCGGAAAAAAGAAGACCCCGCTTGCGCGGGGTCGGTCGCTTGCTTGCATCGAGTCGTGCTTCTTATTTTTATCGGTCGGCACGGTACAGCATGCGTCTGTGTGCGCAGCAAGCCCGTGCTTTCTCGGAATTTCCTTGCTATCGCTTGTTCTTCCCCCTTGGACGGGCGAGCGGCCCGAAGTAAGGAACTACCAGCAATACCTGTGCCAGGCCATCGTCCCAGCTCGCTCTCATGGCATATCGGCACTGTATCCCGGCACGAATGTGACGTAATGTGCACTTACACGAACTGATTTCCCATATTCTTTGCGCGATGATGTGGCAGGCGAGTTGCGAGACGGCTCAGATGCCTACGAATGTAAGAAAATTCGACGCGATTCCGCTGTCTTAATCTGTGCAGATAGGGCTGAAGCGGTCTTAACACATTGAGTGAACTCGTAAATTTTAGGTAGCTCGAGGTGTAAATGAAATCGACGGGCGGTTCCAGGACGGTGCCCGGCGTGTTGCGCCTGTTCTGGGTGGGTTTCTTGGTGGCATTCGCGGCTCAGGCGCTTGCGGCCGATGCGGCACTACCCTGTCCGCCGCAGCTGCGCCCCGCGGTGAATTTCTGGATTCGCGTCTACACGCAGATCGATACCAACGCAGGCTTTCTGCACGACCCGAACAACCTCAGCGTCGTCTACGAGACGGTGCATTTCGCTCCCGGCAGCTCGCCGTGGGAGCGTCAGCGCATCGTCAATGCCGAGCGTGATCGGCTGGCCGCGGAACTGCGCAGCATCGCGGCGGGAGTGCGGCCGCTGACGCCACAGGAGCGGCACATTCTGGCCTTGTGGGGGCCGCATGTCAGTGCGGCGAGGCTGCGCGAGGCGGCGGACGACATCCGTTTCCAACTCGGCCAGTCCAACCGCTTCCGGGCTGGGCTGATCCGCTCCGGCGCCTGGCATCATGCCATCGCGCGCGCTCTTGCCGAGCAAGGCTTGCCGGCGCAGCTGGCCGCGCTGCCTCTGGTGGAGTCCTCCTACAACCCGCGAGCGTACTCCAAGGACGGCGCGGCGGGCCTGTGGCAGTTCATGCCGGGCACGGCGCGGCCTTTCCTGCGCATCGGCGCGGCGATCGATCAGCGGTTCGACCCCTTCAGCGCCACCGTGGCGGCTGCGCAGCTGCTTGCCTACAACTATCGGGTCCTCGGCACGTGGCCGCTGGCCATCACGGCCTACAACCAGGGTGTGGCCGGCATGCTGCGCGCGGTTCACACTCTCGGTACCCGGAATATCGCCACCATCGTCGCGCGCTACCACGCCCCGACATTCGGGTTTGCCTCGCGTAATTTCTACGTGTCGTTTCTCGCTGCGCTGTACGTCGAGCAGCATGCCCAGCGCTACTTCGGCCACCTGCACAGACTGCCGGAGGAGCACTTCCACGAGGTGACGCTGCCGGGCTACGTCTCGGTGGCCTCGATCGAGGGGGCGCTCGGGGTCACCCCCGCGAAACTGCGTGAGCTCAACCCGGCGCTGCTGCCGCCGGTCTGGGATGGCGAGCTCGATGTGCCGAAAGGCTATCGACTGCGCCTACCGGAGAGCGGGCCGGATTGGAGCGTGGCGCAGCTGACCGCGCGCCTCGGGCCGCAGGCGCTGCTCGCAGCACAGTTGCGGCCTCCCGTGTACCGCGTGCGCTGGGGTGACACCCTCTCGGGCATCGCCGCCCGTTACCACCTCGACATCTGGGCCCTGGCCCGCTTCAACGGCATGCCCGTCAACGGGGTGCTTCGCGCCGGGGAGCGCCTGCGGCTGCCGGGCGTGAGCCGGCCCCCGCTGCAGCTGGCGGCTGCGGCAGGCCCGCCCGTGGCGCGGCCGGCGGTCTATCGGGTTCAGCCGGGCGACACGCTCTCGGGAATCGCGGCGCACTTTGGCGTGAATCCCGGGATGCTCGCCCGGCTCAATGACCTGCCGCTCAACGGCGTGCTGCGCATTGGCGAGCCGCTGCATCTGCCGGGTAGCGGCGCCCCTGGGGCGCTGCTGGCGGCCGCAGGCGCGGCGCCGGCGGTGCGCCCGGCGGTCTATCGGGTACATCCGGGCGACACGCTCTCGGGCATCGCAGTGCGCTTCGGCGTGAGCCCCTGGGTGCTTGCCCGGCTCAATGACCTGCCGCTCAACGGCGTGCTGCGCATTGGCGAGCCGCTGCATCTGCCGGGCAGCGGCGCCCCCGGGGCGCAGCTGGCGGCCGCAGGCGCGGCGCCGGCGGTGCAGCCGGCGGTCTATCGGGTACATCCGGGCGACACGCTCTCGGGCATCGCAGTGCGCTTCGGCGTGAGCCCCTGGGTGCTTGCCCGGCTCAATGACATCGCACTCAACAGCGTGCTGCGCATTGGCGAGCCGCTGCATCTGCCGGGCAGTGCCGCGACGCTCACGGCTGATGATATTCCGGCGGCCACTCACGCACTGCGGCCGCCGGCCGGTACTGTTCTCGCCGCCAATACCGCGGCTGACCGCCTGGCGCTGCCGCCCGCGGCATCCCGTCTGGCGTCGGGCCCGAATCAGGCGCTGGCGGATGCACGGCTCGGCACTCCCGGCGCGCGCGCGGATTCCGCCAGCGATCCGCAGCCCGTCTCGGCCAACCAGGCCGAGGCGCTCGGCCCGATGCTCGGCCCCGAGGGCGTCCCGGCGGACAGCGTCGACCCCACGGATTACACGGTGGCGCCCGATGGCACGATCCGGGTCGCAGCGGCCGAGTCGCTCGGCTATTACGCCGAGTGGCTGAACGTGAGCGCCATGGACCTGCGCCGCATCAATCATCTCGCCTTCAGCCAGCCGGTGCGTATCGGCGAGCGGATCCGGCTCGACTTCCGGCATGTGACCCCGCAGCAGTTCGAGCAGCGGCGAATCGCCTATCATCGTGCTCTGGAGGCGAGCTACTTCGCCAGCCACCGCATCGACGGCACGCGGACCTACGTGACCCGCAGCGGCGATTCGCTGTGGACGCTGACGCAGCGCTTCGACGGGCTGCCGGCGTGGCTGCTGCGCCAGTACAACCCGAACACCGATTTCTTCACTCTGCACCCCGGAACCCAGCTGGTCATTCCACGCATCGTCCCGACGCGCGCCGCCGGCTGACCGGGCGCCGCGCGGCTCGAGCGATGTCTATAATGCACGCATGCGTCTGCCGAAAATCATCCTGACAGCCGCGGCGCTCGCGTCCGTCGCCGCGCTAGCATACGCCGCGCCCGCGCCTCGGGTCGGCCGCGTCCCGCTGCTCGCGGACCCGCGCCTGCCGCACGTGCAATACGTCCTGGTGAAGAAGTCCGCGCGGCGGCTGTATCTGATGAACGGCGACAAGGTGGTGCGCGCGTTCAGGATCCACCTGGGTCTGATGCCGAACGGGCCGAAAGAGCGCTCCGGCGACTATCGCACCCCCGTGGGCTGGTATCGGCTGATACGGCGCGATCCGCGCAGTGAATTCTTCCTGTCGATCCAGATTTCCTATCCCAACCGGGCCGATCTCGCGCGCGCCCGCGCGCACCACTGGCAGCCAGGCGGGGAAATCATGATCCACGGCCTGCCGAACCGATTGAACAGCCCGCTGTCGTACTATCTGCACAGCGACTGGACCGACGGCTGTATCGCCGTGTCCGACGCCGACATGATGCAGATCTGGATGATGACCCGCGACGGCATGCGCATCGACATCCAGCCTTGACCCCGTCCGGTTCCTGATGGAAAACAACGACCTCGAGCCCGAATTCATCGCAGCGCGCGTTCACCCTCGCGGAAGTCTCGAGAACCTCTCCCAGGCGGAAATCGCCAAGCTGCTCGACTCCGGGCAGGGCGGTCTGTACCCGCTGTTCCGCAAGTGCGCGCTGGCGGTGCTCAACAGCGGTGCCGATACCGACAACGCCAAGGAGATCTTCGACCGCTACCGCGACTTCGACATCCGCATCATGCGCCAGCCCTGGGGAATCCGCCTGGAGATGCACCACGCCCCGGGGGCCGCCTTCGTCGATGGCCAGATGATCCGCGGCATCAAGGAGCATCTGTTCGCCGTGCTGCGCGATGTGGTGTTCACCTCGAATGAGATCCTGGCGCCCGGCCGGTTCGAGCTGAGCGATTCGGCCTCCATCACGAACGCGGTGTTTCACATCCTGCGCAACGCCCAGATGCTCGAGTGCAAGGCGCGCCCCAATCTCGTGGTCTGCTGGGGCGGGCACTCGATCGGCAACGAGGAGTACAAGTACTCCAAGCGCGTCGGCTACGAGCTCGGTCTGCGCGGCCTCGACGTGTGCACCGGCTGCGGCCCCGGGGCGATGAAAGGGCCGATGAAGGGCGCAACCATCGGGCACGCCAAGCAGCGCATCGAGCATGGCCGCTACATCGGCATCACCGAGCCCGGAATCATCGCCGCCGAGCCGCCCAATCCGATCGTCAATCACCTGGTCATCATGCCGGACATCGAGAAGCGCCTCGAGGCATTCGTGCGCTTCGCGCACGGTATCGTGGTGCTGCCGGGCGGGGCGGGCACGCTGGAGGAGATCCTCTATCTGCTCGGCATTCTTCTCGATCCGGCCAACCGCGAGCAGCCCTTCCCGGTGGTCCTTACCGGGCCGCGCACGAGCGCCGGGTATTTCGAGCATATCCGCCGCTTCATTGGCGGCACGCTCGGGGAAGCGGCGCTCGCGCGCCTGACCATCGTGATCGACGATCCGGCCGAAGTCGGCCGGCACATGGTGCGCGGCATCGAGGCGGTGCGTGAATTCCGCCACCAGCGCAAGGACTCGTACAACTTCAACTGGCTGCTGTCGATCCGGCCGGAGTTTCAGCATCCGTTCGAGGTCACGCATGAGTCGATGCGCGCGCTCGCGCTCGGCCGCGAGCAGCCCGTGCACGAGCTGGCCGCCAATCTGCGCCGCGCCTTCTCCGGCATCGTCACCGGCAACGTCAAGGAGCACGGCATCCACGCGATCGAGCGGCTCGGCCCGTACGAGCTCGCCGGCGACCGGGAGATCATGCGCCTGCTCGATGAGCTGCTCGCCGCGTTCGTCGAGCAGGGCCGCATGAAGCTGCCGGGCAGCATCTACCGTCCTGTGTATCGGCTGGTCGCCTAGCGGCGGGCTCGCCTGCGGCGGATGAGGCCGCATCAATGTGACATAATGAATTTGAATGTTTCATAAGCCGGGCATTTCGGTTTTCCACCGTCGGCGAGCGAGGACGCCTGTGAACCAGTACCTGCGCACGGAGCGTGCGGAACGTACCCTGGACTCCCGTTGTCCGAGGTGCGTCCATGAGTTCATCGTTCAGGGAGCGCGGCGTTCCGTCCGGCGCTCGAGAGGAGGCCGACGGCAACGGTGCGGCGAGCGCATCGTTCCCGAGCTGGGTCGAACGCATGCAGAACGTTCGCGCCCGGCACGATGCAATCACCCGCAATCTCAATACCTGGTCGAACTACAAGAGCTGGGCCGAGCGCATGCGCAATACGTGGAGCGAGGAGCCGGCCGCAGAAGAAGCGCCGCTCGGCGGCCCGTCGACTCCGCCGAATCATTGAGCACGGGAGAACCCTGATGGAATGCGTCATGCTCTGGTGGGACGAGCTCGATGATATGGTGGCCGCGCTCGGCCATATCGCCCGCGCGGCGCTCGAGGAGGTGATCGCCTTCCCGCCCCCGCCTGCCTGGGGCAGCCTGATCGGCCAGTGGCTGCGCCTGCCGGCCTGATCCGCCCGATCGCCCCCTCCAAATCGCGGATCTGAACGCCGCGCGCTCCCGCCGGGGGAGCCCCCCATGCGCCCGGTCGGCACGGTCCGGCCCCGGATGCATTGAAAATCAGCCCGCCGTGCCCAAAATGTTCCGCTCCGAAGAGAATCAGGAGTGGACCGTGACGAGCCCAGAGACCCCATCGAGCACAACTTCCGACCGCCAGACGCACGGCTTTCAGGCGGAGGTGCGCGAGCTGCTGAAGCTCATGATCCACTCCCTGTACAGCCACAGGGAGATCTTCCTGCGCGAGCTGATCTCGAACGCCTCGGACGCCAATGACCGGCTGCGCTTCGCCGTGATCGGCGCGCCGGAGCTGCTCGAGAGCGACCCGGAGCTCGGTATCCGCGTCGAGGCGGACCCCGAGGCGGGCACGGTCACGATCATCGACAACGGCATCGGCATGACGCGCGAGGAGGCCATCGCCAATCTCGGCACCATTGCGCGTTCGGGGACCGCCGAATTCTTCCGCTCGCTCTCGGGAGAGCGCCAGAAGGACGCCCAGCTGATCGGCCAGTTCGGCGTGGGCTTCTACTCGGCATTCATCGTCGCCGACCGGGTCGAAGTCCTCTCGCGCCGGGCGGGGCAGCCGGCCGCGGCTGCCGTGCGCTGGGAGTCGCGCGCCGACGGAGAGTTCACCGTCGAGACGGTGACGCGCGAGGCACGCGGCACGGCGGTCAAGCTGTATCTGAAGCCCGAGGCGAAGGAGTTCGCTGACCCCTTCCGGCTGCGAACGCTCATCCGCCGGTATTCGGACCACATCGCCTTTCCTGTGCGCATGCGCAAGGAAGGTGAGGCCTCCCTCGAGTACGAGACGGTCAACCAGGCCACCGCGCTGTGGGTTCGGCCGCGCAGCGAGATTACCGAGGAGGAGTACCGCCAGTTCTATCAGCACCTGGCGCACGATTTCACCGACCCGCTCGCCTGGAGCCACAATCGGGTCGAGGGTAAGCGCGAGTACACCAGCCTGCTCTACATCCCGGGCCGCGCGCCGTTCGACCTGTGGCAGCGCGAGGCTGCGCATGGGCTGAAGCTGTACGTCAAGCGCGTGTTCATCATGGACGACGCCCAGCAGTTCCTGCCGCTGTATCTGCGCTTCGTCAAGGGCGTGGTCGACTCGAGCGATCTGCCGCTGAACGTCTCGCGCGAGCTGCTGCAGCGCGAGCCGGAGGTCGAGGCGATCCGCGGCAGCCTCACCAAGCGCGTGCTCGACATGCTCGCCAAGCTGGCGCAGGACGAGCCGGAGAAATACACCGCGTTCTGGAAGGAATTCGGCCTGGTGCTCAAGGAGGGTGTCGGTCAGGACACGGCCAATCGCGCCGCGCTGCTGCCACTGCTGCGCTTTGCGAGCACGCACGAGGCGGGCGAGGAGCCCGCGGTGAGCCTCGCGCAGTACGTGACGCGGATGAAGCCGGGCCAGGAGCGGATCTATTACATCGCGGCAGAAAGCGTCGCCGCGGCGCGCCGCAGCCCCTACATCGAGCGTCTGGCCGAGCGGGGCGTGGAGGTGCTGCTGCTCGGGGACCGCATCGACGAGTGGATGATGGGGCAACTGGAGGATTTCGAGGGCAAACGCTTCAAGGACGCGGCCCGCGGGGAGCTCGAGCTCGGCGGCCTGGAGAGCGAGGCGGACCGGCGCGAGCGCGATGCGGCGCTGAAGGAAAGCAAAGGGCTGCTGAAGCGCGTGAAGGACGCCCTCGGTGAGCGCGTCCTGGAAGTGCGTCCGAGCACCCGCCTGAAGGACTCTCCGGCCTGTCTGGTGCGCGACGAGCACGATCTGGGCGCCGGCATGCGCAAGATCCTCGCCGCCGCAGGACAGAACGTGCCGCAATCCAAGCCGGCGCTCGAGCTCAATACGGCGCATCCGCTGGTGAAATACCTCGACGGCCTCGCCGATGCCGGACGGTTCGAAGCGCTCGCGCTGCTGCTCTACGAGCAGGCGGAGCTCGCCGAGGGCGGCGAACTCGGCAATCCCGCCGATTTCGTCCAGCGGCTGAACCGGCTGCTGGTCGAGCTCGCGGCAGGCCACGCCGCGTGAAGCTGCCCCGCGCCGAACGATTGGTCATCCCGGGGCCGGCCGGTGATCTGGAGGCTCTGGTCGAGACGCCGGTGGCGGACAGCGGCGCGAGCGGATCTGCCGCGCCCGCCGCCTTCGGCGTCGTCTGCCATCCGCACCCGCTCTATGGCGGGACCCTCGACAACAAGGTGGTGTACACGCTGGCGCGCGCCTTCGAGGAATGCGGCGCCCCGGTGGTGCGCTTCAATTTCCGTGGAGTTGGGTCGAGCGCCGGAGCCTATGACGCGGGCCGTGGCGAGACCGAGGATGCGCTCGCGGCAATCGCCTACGGCCGGGCGCGCTGGCCTGCCGCGGTGCTGTGGCTCGCGGGCTTTTCCTTCGGCGGGGCGGTCGCCGTGCGGGCCGCCGCGCGCGTCTCACCGGCGCGGCTGGTGCTGGTGGCGCCGGGCGTCACGCGGGTGTCGATGGATGGGGTGCCCTCGCCGCGCTGCCCCTGGATGCTGGCCCAGGGCGATGCCGACGAAGTGATCGAGCCGGCCGATGTGCTGCAATGGGCGGTGCGTCAGGCGAATCCGCCCGTGCTGCGCACCTTTGCAGGGGCGGGGCACTTCTTCCATGGGCGGCTGCACGAGTTGCGCGAGGCGGTCGTGCAGTTCATGAATCGCGACCTCTGAGCGGCGCCGGGCGCGCCAAGCGCCGCGAAATGAACGGGGTTCGCTCCGCGAACCCCGTCGAACCTTACATCTCGAACGCGATCAGGAATTGACCATCGCCTTGAGGTTCTTCAGCGGCATCACCCGGACCTTCTTGCTGGCCGGCTTTGCCTTGAACATCATCTTCTCGCCCGTGAACGGGTTGACGCCCTCACGTGCCTTCGTGGCCGGCTTCTTCACGACCTTCATTTTCAGCAGCCCAGGCATGGTGAACAGGCCATTGCTGCGCAGGCTCTTCTTGATCACGCCGTTCAGCGAATCGAACACACTGCCGACCTGCTTGCGCGAGAGCCCCGTGTCTTTGGAAATTTGAGTCAGGACTTCCGACTTGGTCGGAGCGCTACCCTTTTTCGCCATATTGCGCCACTCCTCGAATAAATGAATGTGCGCGCTGTTGTGCAGCCGCGCAAAGTACGAATCGCCGCGGAAAATAGCACATGGGCGCATCTGCGCAACTGTTTTTTTTGCTCGCGCGAATGCTGAAACGGCTTTTTTAAAAGGGTTTTGCGTCGCCCGCGGACCCGCGGGTCAGATTTTACCGAGCAGTTGCGCGGCGGAAGAGGCCGCGCCGCGCACCCAGACGTCCTTGTCGCGATTTTTTGCGCCGCGAAGCAGAGAAACGTCCGATTTCGGCACGCCAAGTGCATGTGATAGGAGGCGTATGAGCCGCTCGTTGGCTGCGCCGTCTATCGGAGGTGCACTCACTCTTACGAGCAGCCTCCCGTCGCGTACGCCGTCAATGCACTCACGCGACGAGCGCGGCTGAATACGTATGCGCAGCAGACAATCGTCCCCGCGAATTTCCAACCAGTTCCGGCTCTTGGCGCTATTGGTTGATGTGTCGTGCATGGCACGGTTCAGCTTCGCGGAGCGCACCCACGCACCGGATGCAGCGGCCGCGCCTCACGCGTGCAGCAGGATCAGCAGCGCCTGGATGAGGATGCAAGCCCAGAGCGGCGACAGATCGATGCCCGCGATCGCCGGGATCAGACGCCGGAAAGGCCGCAGCACCGGTTCGCACAGCGCAGCGAGTATCGACTGCAGAGGCGAGTAGCCGCCCGGGGCCACCAGGCTGAGCAGCACGTAGAGGATGATGGCGTAGAAATAGGTCCACAGCAGGGTGCGGACGATCTCGAGCGCGACCGCATGCAGCCACACCCAGGGCCCCGCCCAGCCGATGCCCTCGAGTGCGAACACGACCGCCACTTCGATCGCGGCGACCAGGATCACGGCCACCACCGAGGCGGTGTCCACCTTGCCGACCGGCGGCAGTATGCGCCGCAGCGGGCGAATCAGCGGATTGGTCAGGCGCACGATCGCCTGGCAGAGCGGATTGCGGAAGTCCGCGCGCGCCAGCTGCAGCAGCAGCCGCGCCAGCACCACGAACAGTGCCAGCGAAAGCAGCGTCTCGATGATGTAGATGAGGGCGCTCATAGACGGTGTCCGCAGGCGTGTTCAGGCGGGACGAAACTGCTCGGCGAGTTCCCGGCTGCGCACCGCCGCGGCCTGCACGGCGCGCGAGACGATCCGGCCGAGCCCGGCGGCCTCGAACGTGCGCAGGGCCGCCTCGGTCGTGCCGCCTTTGGAAGTGACCTCTGCGCGCAGCTGCGCGAGCTCACCGGCGCCGCTGTGCGCCAGAACGCCCGCGCCGTGCAGCGTCGCCACGCTGAGCGTGCGCGCCGCGGCGGCGGGCAGGCCGAGCTCGACGCCCGCCTGCGCCATGCATTCGGCCAGCAGGAAGAAGTACGCCGGTCCGCTGCCGGAGAGCGCGGTGACCACATCGAGCGCCTCCTCGGAGTCGACCCGCACCACTTCGCCGACCGACCGCATGATTTGCTCGGCGAGCTCGATGAGCGCCGGGCGGGTCTCGGCCGGCGCAAACAGCCCCGTGACACCCGCGCCCACCAGCGCCGGACGATTGGGCATCGCGCGCATCACCGTGATCTCAGGTCCGCACCAGTGCTGCAGCGCCGCGATGCGCACGCCCGCGGCCACCGAGAGGACCAGGGCGCGCGTACGGGCCAGTTCTCCAGCGAGCGGGCTGAGCACCGCGGCGACATCCTGCGGCTTGACCGCCACCACCACCACCTGCGCATGCCGTATCGCAGCGGCATTGTCGGCCGCGGCCGTCAGACCGAAATCATGCTGCAGCGCCGCGCAGGCCGCCGGCTCGCGCTCCCCGACCGCCAGGCGCTCGGGGCGCATCCCCTGGCGGAGCAGCCCGCCGATCAGGGCGCGGCCCATGTGGCCGCCGCCGAGCACCGCCAGATCAAGATGATTCATAGGTATGCAATTGTAACGGCTGGAGCGCGCCGCCGCGCTGTGTTCATGCCGGCGGGGCGCGCGGGCCGAACAGCGCCGTGCCGATGCGCACCACGGTGGCGCCCTCGAGAATGGCGCTCTCGAAGTCCCCGCTCATGCCCATCGAGAGGGTGTCGAGCCTCTCACCCTGGGCGTTCAGCGCGTCGCGTAGCTCGCGCAGGCGCGCGAACCAGGCGCGCTGGCGCGCCGGATCAGTCTCGACCGGCGGAATGCACATCAGGCCGCGCAACCGCAGCCGGGGCAGCAGGCCGATCGCGGCGGCGAGCGCCGGCAGCTCCGCGGGCGCGACGCCAGCCTTGCTCGCCTCGCCGGCGAGGTTGACCTGGATACAAACATTGAGCGGCGGGGCATGCACCGGGCGCTGCGCGGCGAGCCGCTCGGCGATGTGCAGCCGCTCCAGACCGTGGACCCACTGGAAACGCTCGGCGATCGGGCGGGTCTTGTTGGCCTGCACCCGGCCGACGAAGTGCCAGGTCAGCCCGAGCGCCTCAAGCGCCTCGAGCTTGCCGAGCGCCTCGTTGAGGTAGCTCTCGCCGAAATCGGCAATGCCGAGCGCGGCCGCCGCGCGCACCGATTCGGCCGGCTGTGCCTTGGACACGGCCAGAAGTGTGATGTCGGCCACATTTCGGCCCGCGCGCGCCGCCGCCGCGGCGATCCGCTCGTGCAGCACGCGCACGCGCTCGGGCAAATTCTGCGAAGCCCTTATCATATGGATGAGCGAACCCCTCCGTTATACTGCGACGAATGGTCAGGCGCGGGAAGCGCTCGAACCGACTCCGATCGGAGACCCGATGGTCGATATCGCGCAACTGCTCGCCTTTGCCGTCAAGAACAATGCCTCGGACCTGCACCTCTCCGCGGGGGTGCCGCCCATGATCCGCGTCGACGGCGACATGAAGCGGATCAATATGCCGCCGCTTGCGCACAAGGAGGTGCACAGCATGGTGTATGACATCATGAACGACAAGCAGCGCAAGGCGTACGAGGAGTACTTCGAGACCGACTTCTCCTTCGAGATTCCGAAGCTGGCGCGCTTTCGCGTCAATGCCTTCAACCAGAACCGCGGCGCCGGGGCGGTGTTCCGCACGATTCCCTCGAACATCCAGTCGCTCGATGACCTGAACGCGCCGAAGATCTTCCGCGATCTGTGCATGCTGCCGCGCGGCCTGGTGCTGGTCACCGGCCCGACCGGCTCGGGCAAGTCGACCACCCTTGCCGCGATGGTCAATCACTGCAACGACAACCGGCCGGACCACATCATCACCATCGAGGATCCGATCGAGTTCGTGCACGACTCGAAGCGCTGCCTGGTCAATCAGCGCGAGGTGCACCGCGACACCCTCGGGTTCAGCGAGGCGCTGCGCTCGGCGCTGCGCGAGGACCCCGATGTCGTGCTGGTCGGTGAAATGCGCGACCTGGAGACCATCCGTCTCGCGCTCACCGCCGCCGAAACCGGCCACCTGGTGTTCGGCACCCTGCACACCAGCTCCGCCGCCAAGACCATCGACCGCGTGGTCGATGTTTTCCCCGCGGCCGAAAAGGACATGGTGCGCTCGATGCTCTCCGAATCACTGCGCGCCGTGATCTCCCAGACGCTGCTGAAGCGCATCGGCGGCGGGCGCGTCGCCGCGCACGAAATCATGATCGGTACGCCCGCCATCCGCAATCTGATCCGCGAGGGCAAGATCGCCCAGATGTACTCGGCGATCCAGACCGGCCAGGCCTCGGGCATGCAGACGCTCGATCAGTGCCTCGCGGAGCTGCTCACCAAGGGTCTGGTGAGCAAGGAGGAGGCGCGCTTCAAGGCGCAGAATAAGGACAGCCTCTGATGCCGTGCGCTGCGAGCCGAGTTTGACGAGGGGGCGCGCCTGAGTATGCCTATGGACCGCGATCAAGCCATCAAGCTGATTCACGATCTGCTGCGCCGGATGGTCGAGCGCAAGGCCTCCGACCTGTTCCTCACGGCCGGCTTTCCGCCGGCGCTGAAGATCGACGGGGAGGTCCGGCCGCAGAGCGAGCGGGCGCTCACCTCCGAGCAGTCCGCTACGCTGGTGCGCTCGCTGATGAACGACCGGCAGACGCGCGAATTCGACGCTACCAAGGAGTGCAATTTCGCGATCGCCCCGCCGGGCATCGGCCGCTTCCGCGTCAGCGCGTTCGTGCAGCAGAGCGCCGTCGGCTGCGTGATCCGCATGATCAACGCGAAGATTCCGAGCTTCGAGGAGCTCGATCTGCCGCCGATCCTCAAGGAGCTCTCGCTGTCCAAGCGCGGCCTCGTGGTGGTGGTCGGCGGCACCGGCTCGGGTAAATCGACCACGCTCGCCGCCATGGTCGGCTACCGCAACGAGAAGACGCGCGGCCACATCGTCACGGTGGAGGATCCGGTCGAGTTCATCCACCAGCACAAGGGCTGCGTCATCACGCACCGCGACGTCGGCGTCGACACCGACTCCTGGCAGGTGGCGCTGAAGAACGTGCTGCGCCAGGCGCCCGACGTCATCTACATCGGCGAGATCCGCGACCGCGAGACCATGGAGTACGCCGTCCAGTTCGCCGAGACCGGCCACCTGGTATTCTCCACGCTGCACGCCAACAACGCCAACCAGGCGCTCGACCGCATCATCAATTTCTTCCCCGATGAGCGGCGCGAGCAGCTGCTGATGGATCTGTCGCTGAACATCCGCGCGTTCGTATCGCAGCGGCTGGTGCCGCGCGAGGGCGGCTCGGGCCGCATCGCCGCGATGGAGATCATGCTGAACTCCCCGCTCATCCAGGACCTGATCTTCAAGGGCGAGGTGGTCAAGATCCGCGACGTCATGGCGCGCTCGAACCGCCTCGGCATGAAGACCTTCGACCAGTCGCTGTTCGAGCTGTACGAGGCCGGCTTCATCTCCTACGAGGACGCGCTGCGCAACGCAGACTCGAAGAACGAGCTGCGGCTGCGCGTGAAGCTCGAGAGCCATCGGGAAAGCCCGGCGCTCGATGACGGCAGCCTGGCGATCATGGACGAGCAGGAGGATCACAAGCCATGAGCGAGCCGGCCGCCGAGAGCACAGGGGCGGCGCCGCAGGAGCCGAAGGGCGAGGACGCCGCGGCGCTGCACATCAACACCAAGCCGCTGTTCAAGCTGATGGTCGAGCGCAACGCGTCCGACCTGTTCTTCACCAGCAACGCGCCCATCAAGATCAAGATCGAAGGGCAGATCTACCCCATCAACAAGCAGGTGCTCACCCCGCAGATGGTCCGTCAGGCAGCCCTGGGGCTGATGACGCCGGAGCAGCGCGAGGAATTCGCACGCGAGCTCGAGCTCGACTTCGCCATCTCCGAGCCGGGTCTCGGGCGCTTTCGGGTCAACGCGTTCATGCAGCGCGGCTACCCCGCCGTGGTGCTGCGCTACATCACCGCCGAGATGCCCCGCCTGGAGTCGCTCGGGCTGCCGGAGGCGGTCGGCGATCTGGCGCTGCACAAGCGCGGCCTGGTGCTGGTGGTGGGCGCGGCCGGCTCGGGCAAGTCGACTACGCTCGCCGCCATGATCAACCTGCGCAATGAGACGGCCTCGGATCACATTCTCACCATCGAGGATCCGATCGAGTTTCTGCACGCCAACAAGCGCTCGATCGTCAACCAGCGCGAGGTCGGCGGCGACACCAGGTCGTTCGCGCGCGCGCTGCGCGGCGCGCTGCGCGCCGCGCCGGATGTGATTCTGGTCGGGGAGATCCGCGACCGCGAGAGCATGGAGGCGGCGATTCATCTGGCCGGCACCGGGCATCTGGTGCTGGCGACGCTGCACGCGAACAACTGCGCGCAGACCCTGGACCGCATCATCAACATGTTCCCGCCCGCGCAGCACGCGCAGATCTTCCTCGATCTGTCGCAGTATCTGCGCGGCATCCTGGCGCAGCGCCTGGTGATGGGCAAGGGTGGCCGCCGCGTCGCCGCGGTCGAAGTGATGATCAACACCCCGCATATCGCCGACCTGATCAACAAGGGCGACGTCGTGGGCGTCAAGGAGGCCATCGCGGCGAGCGCCGAGCAGGGTATCCGCAGCTTCGATGCGGCGCTGCACGAGCTGTACAGGCTCGGCCGGGTGGAGCTCGCCGACGCGCTCACCCACGCCGATTCGCGCGCCAATCTCGAGGCGAAGATCAACTTCGGGTAAGGGCCGGCGGCGGCGCGGCCCCCTTCAGCCCCCCTCAGAACACCTGCAGCGCGTCGAACACCGGCCCGTCCACGCACACCCGCTTCATCGCATCGCCTTCGCTCGTGCGCACCCGCACGGTGCAGCCGGCGCAGCCACCGACCCCGCACGCCATGAATTCCTCGAGCGACACCTGGCAGGGCACGCCGTAGCGGCGGGCCAGCTGCGCGGCCGCCGCCAGCATCGGCGTCGGGCCGCAGGCGAACAGCTCGACCTCGGCGAGCTGCGCGCTCGTGAGCGACCCCAGCCACTGCCCGGCGAGCTCCGTGACGTAGCCGTCGAAGCAGCCGGGAAAGCCCGCGCGGCTCGCAAGCCGGCTCGGGATGTCCCATTCCTCGAGCAGCGGCATGGCGGCGATGGTGCCCGCCGGCATCCCCGGGACGATCAGCGTCGAGGGGCGCGGATGGAACGGAAAGGGGATCTCCGAGCCCATCAGCACGAGCGGCCGATGGCCACCCACGGGCTGCGCGCGCAGCCGCTCGGCGAGGAAGATCATGGGCGGTATGCCGACGCCGCCTCCGATCAGCACCGTGCGCGGCCGCTCGGGACGCGGTGTGAACGGGCGGCCGATCGGGCCGATCACGCTCACCGTGTCGCCCGGCTTGCGCGCCGCGAGTGCGCGCAGGCCGGGGCCGACGATCTTGTAGAGCAGGTCGATCCAGCCGGCCTCCCGGTCCGCGCGCATGATCGACAGCGGCCGGCGCATCGGAATGGCCGGATCGCACGTCAGGTGCACGAAGCTGCCCGGCTCGGCGCGCGCCGCGCAGGCCGGAGCGGCGAGGCGCAGCACGAACTGTTCGGCCTCGAAGGCGCTCTGGCGCACGATGCGGGCATCCTCCAGGTGCAGCGTGCCGCGCTGATCACGGCTCATGCCGCGCTTCTCCAGGCGAGCACCTCGCTCAACACGGCCATGCGCACCGCGACGCCGTTGCGCACCTGGTCGCGAATCACCGATTGCGGGCCGTCGGCGACAGCCGAGGCGATTTCGATGCCGCGATTCATCGGCTGCGGATGCATGACGATCGCGTCGGGCCGCGCGAGGGCTAGCCGCTCGGGCGTCAGCCCGTAGCTGGCGTAGTAGCGGTCCGCATCCGGCAGTTCAGCCTGCGCCATGCGTTCCTTCTGGATGCGCAGCATCATCACCACGTCCGCATCCTTCAGCCCGCTCTCGAGGCTGGTGTGGCGCGAACAGCCGGCGAACTCCTGCGGTTCGGGCATCAGCACCGGCGGCGCGACGATGCGCACATCTCGCACGCCAAGGGCCCTGAAGACGTGCAACGCCGAGCGGGCGACCCGCGAGTGACGGATGTCGCCGACGATCGCGATGGCGATCGCCTCGAGGTTCGGCTTGTGCTGGCGCACCGTCAGCGCATCGAGCAGGCCCTGCGTCGGATGCGCCACATGCGCTTCGCCCGCGGAAAGGACGCTCACGTGCGCAGCGACGTTTGCGGCGACCGTTCCCGGCACGCCCATTTCGGCATCGCGGATCACGAGCGCATCGACGTGCAGGGACTGAAGGGTATAGACGGTGTCGAGCATGCTCTCGCCCTTGACGCGCGAGGAGAGCTGCACCTCCAGGTTCACCACATCCGCGCCGAGGCG
This sequence comes from Pseudomonadota bacterium, assembly GCA_021792555.1. GTDB lineage: Bacteria > Pseudomonadota > Gammaproteobacteria > Steroidobacterales > Steroidobacteraceae > 13-2-20CM-66-19. The sequence goes on along the minus strand of JAJYUL010000019.1, from coordinate 29,057 downwards.
CTTTGCGGCGAGTTCGAACGAGACGCGCGTGCGGGTGGAGGGCTCGGTAAACAGGTTCGCCACGGTGCAGCCCGCGAGCGCGCGGCTCACCGGCGGCCGCTCCCCGAGCGGCCGGACCAGGCTCTGGGCCCGCTCGAGCAGCCGTTCGATGAGCGCCCGCGGCAGATCCTCGAGCGTCAGGAGATGGCGCAACGAGCCATCGGGGCGCAATTGCCCGCTCATGCACTCTCCGATGCGGTGGCCCGCGGCGGGGCGGCCCGGGGCCGAGCCCGCTCGAGCGGGATGATGGATTTCATGGCAGTTCTTCTCCAGGCTCTCCGGACAGCCAGCGCTCCAGGATGACCGCGGCCGCGGCGCTGTCGATGTCTTCGCGCCGCAGGCGCCGCCGTTCGCCACGCGCCCGCCGGGCCTTGAGCGCATCGCTCGCCTCGAGGGAGGAGAAGCGCTCATCGACCAGGCTCACCGGCAGCGCAAAGCGGTGCTTGATCTCGGCCGCGAAGCGCCGAGCGCGCGGCAACAGGGCGCCGCCCGTGCCATCGGCATTATACGGGGCTCCCACGACGACTCGTCCGGGATTGAACGCGCGCATTTCACGCCCGATCGACTCCCAGTCCGGCTCACCCTCGCGAGCGGGCGCCGCAGGCCGCGGCGCGGCGGTGCCCGTCAGGGTGTCCCCGGTGGCAATGCCGATGCGTCTGAGTCCGAAGTCGAAGGCGAGGACCCGCAGGATCGGTTCAGGCATGTCCGGCGGTCAGGCTGAGCTGGCCGACATTCACGCCGAGCAGGTCCCAGGCGCCGCTCCAGCGCCGCTCGAAGGGCAGCTCGAACACCACCCGGGCGTCGACCGGCACCGATATCCACGCATTGTCGAGAATTTCCTGCTCGAGCTGTCCGGAGTCCCAACCCGCGTAGCCGAGCGCAATGAACGCATCCTCGGGGCCTTCCCCGCGCGCCATGGCCGCGAGCACGTCGCGGGAGGTGGTGACCTGGATCGTCTCGGAGACTTTGTGCGTGTGGTCCCAGCGGCCTCCAGGCCGGTGCAGGACGAAGCCGCGGTCCGTGTGCACCGGTCCGCCGCGCAGCACCGGCTGCGCCGCGATGTGCTCGCTCGAGGCGGTGAGCTGCATCTGCGTGAACACTTCCGCGAGGCGCATCGGCAGCGGCTTGTTGAGCACGATGCCGAGCGCGCCTCGGTCGGTGTGCTCGCAGATCAGCGCGACGGTCTGGGAGAAATTCGGATCGGTCAGCGAGGGCATGGCGATCAGCAGGTGATTGGTCAGGCTCGCGAAGCCTTCCGCTGCGCCCTCTGCGCCGGGATCGGCGCGTTCACCCCGCGCGTGGACCTTGCCCGGACCGGGCTCGGCCTTGGGCTGTGCGCCTGTGCGCGGCTTGCCGCTGTGCTCGCTCATACGTGCAGTATGGGGACGGAGTGCGCGCGGCTCAAGGCGCGCGAACAGACCCGCGGACCCGGCCGTCCTCGAACTGCCACTCGTAGGTAAAGCGCAGGATGCGGTAGCGCCGGGCCAGATCCGGTGGAAACGGATCGAAGGGGCTGGCGAGGTGCAGAATCGCGAGCGCCGCCTGATCGAGCGCCGGATCGCCGCTCGAGCGGCGGATCACCGCGCGCACCAGCCGCCCGCTGGAATCGATCGCGACCTCGATCACCGGATTGGCGTGTGGAGCGGCCGCGCGCGCCGCCACCGGGAAATTCAACGTTCCGATCCGCTCCACCTTGCGCCGCCAGGCGACCAGATAGGGCGCCACGATGGCCGAGCGGGTGTCCGGGCTCACCCACAGCTCGCGCTTCGGGCCGCGCAGGCGCACCGGGCCGTGCGCGCTCGAGCCGAGCGCGCCGTCGGCGCCCTGCGTGAGCGCCCCGTCGAGCGATCCCGGCGCGCTGCTGATGCGGTAGGTGACGCGGGTGCTCCAGCCGGTGGTGGTGAGCACCCGCTCCGCGCCGCCCTGGGCCGGGCGGCCGGGCGGGGCCGCGGCGCGCCCCCCGTGTGCGGCCGCCGGCAGCCCCGCGCGCAGCGAGGGGGTATTCGGCTGCACGTCCCGGCGCGTGTTGCCCGAGCCGAGCTGGGTGCGCTGCGCCAGATAGGCTGCGGTCGGGTTGCGCTGGGCGCTCGGCAACTGGTCCGACACCAGCAGCACGCGCAGGCCGGGTGCGCCTCGGCCTGCGGCGAGCGGGGTATTGAACGTCACGCCCAGAATCAGCAGGCCGTGCAGGAGGGCGGCGAGAAACAGCATCGCCAGCAGGCGGTCACGCGGGGCCCGGCCGGCCTGAACCGATGCGGACTGAGCGGCCATCGTGCAGCTTTACCGGCCGGCGGACGCCAGCCGCCGCTCGATCGCGTCCATCAGCTGCCCGCCGATGTCCAAGGGGTGCTGCTTTTCGATTTCGCGGATGCCGGTGGGGCTGGTGACGTTGATTTCCGTGACGTACCCGCCGATGACGTCCAGGCCGACGAACAGCATGCCCGCGGCCGCGAGCGTCGGGCCGATCTGTGCGGCGAGCCAGCGCTCCCGCTCGCTGAGCGGGCGTATGTGCGCGCGGGCCCCGGCGGCGAGGTTGCCGCGGTTGTCGTGCGGCAGGGGGATCCGGGAGAGCGCGTACGGCAGCGGCTCGCCGTCGACCAGCAGGACCCGAGTGTCCCCGCCCGTGGCGATCTCCGGCAGGTAGCGCTGCACGATGGCAAAGCGCTGCCCGTAGTCCGTGAGCGTCTCGAAGACCACGCCCATGTTCTTGTCGTGCTGCTCGAGCACGAAGATCGAGCGTCCGCCCATGCCGTGCAGGGGCTTGCAGACGGCCTTGCCGTGCTCGGCGAGGAATGCCGCCATGTCGCCCATGTCGCGGGTGATCAGCGTCGGGGCGCAGCACTGCGGGAACCAGGCCGTGTAGACCTTCTCGTTCATGTCCCGCAGCCCGCGCGGGCGGTTGACCACGCGCGCGCCCTGCAGCTCGGCCCGCTCCAGGATATAGGTGGTGTAGATGTATTCCGTATCGAACGGCGGGTCCTTGCGCATCAGGATGCAATCGAGCTCCCCGAGACGCCTCGCTACGGGCTCGCCGAGCTCGAACCAGCCCGCCGGGTCGGCCTTCACGGTCAGTGCCCGGGTGCGGCCCCAGGCGATGCCGTCGCGCAGCCACAAGTCGCGCTGCTCGAGGTAGGCGAGCGACCAGCCGCGGGCCTGGGCCGCGAGCAGCATCGCCAGCGTCGAGTCCTTGGCGTAATGGATGGCGTCGATCGGATCCATGACCACGCCGAGACGAACGGACATAGCGGGATGATGCCAGGACCTGCCGCCGCTGTCCGGCCCGGTTGGGCGGGCGCAAAGCACATGCCAAAACCGTGACGCAGCCGGCATGGCGGGGGTCCATCCGATATGTTAAAAGAAAATCTGCGTGAGTTCTCGGGGCCCGCACAGCCATTGGCGCCGCTTCGGGCATTGCGTGTACGCTCGGGACTCGAGGCGGGATCCGCCATCGTGGCGGCCGCCCGAGCCTCGCCTCGACAGTATAAGGAGTTGCGTGGCCGTGAATGCCAGCAACACGAAACTCCAGGGCCTGAAGGTCCTGGTGATCGATGACAGCAAGACGATACGCCGGACGGCCGAGACGCTTCTCGCCAAAGAGGGGTGCGAGGTGTACACGGCGATCGACGGTTTCGACGCGCTTTCGAAAATCGCCGACCATCAGCCGGACATCGTCTTCGTGGACATCATGATGCCGCGGCTCGACGGCTATCAGACGTGTTCCCTGATCAAGCACAACAAGGTCTTCCGCTCCATCCCCGTGATCATGCTGTCGTCCAAGGACGGCCTGTTTGACCGGGCGCGCGGGCGGATCGTCGGTTCCGAGCACTATCTGACCAAGCCGTTCACCAAGGACGAGCTGCTCAGCGCGATCGAGACGCATATCGGGAGATGACGGCCATGGCGCTGATTCTCATCGTCGACGACTCGCCGACGGAAGTGCACGTGATGCAGGCGGCGCTCGAGAAGCATGGGTTTCGCACCGCTGCGGCCGGGGACGGTGCCGAGGGCGTGCGCCTCGCCCGCGAAATGAATCCCGATCTGATCTTCATGGACATCGTCATGCCGGGCATGAACGGCTACCAGGCGACCCGGGCGCTGGTCAACGATCCGCGCACGCGCCAGATTCCGATCATCATGGTGACCTCGAAGGGACAGGAGACCGACCGGATCTGGGGGCTGCGCCAGGGGGCGGTGGATTACATGGTCAAGCCGGTATCGCCCGACCAGCTGATCGCCAAGGCGCGTCTGGCGCTGGCGAGCTGAAAGCGATCCATGCCGCACCGTTCAGACCCATCAACCCCCAGCTTTACACCCCGGTATGAGTGACGCCCCGCCGCTCGAATCCCTGCGCGACCGGCCGTTCGAGCTGCTCTGCGAGCTCGAACGGCGGGCCCGCGCGGTCTCGGCGCAGCCCGGCCAGGACGGCGCCGCGGAGCGCGAGTGGGTGGGCGTCGCGCTGCGCATGGCCGGGGACCTGTATCTGGTGGCGCGCGAGGAGACGCGCGAGGTGCTGGGGATGCCGGCGGGGATCACGCGCGTGCCGGGCGCAAAGAGCTGGATCAAGGGGCTCGCGAACGTGCGCGGCCAGCTGCTGCCGATCATCGATCTGCGCCAGTTTCTCGGCAGCGGCGCCACCCCGATCGGGCGCACCACCCGCGTGGTCGCGGTGAACCACCGGGAGATTCCCGCCGGGCTGCTCGTCGACGAGGTGCTCGGGTTCCGCCGCTTCGCCGAAGCGGAATTCTCCGCCGATGCGCCGCCGACCATGGCGCGCTGTGAACACTATCTCGCCGGGGCGTTCCGGCGTGCCGGGGAGCAGTGGCCCGTGCTCAGCCTGCGCGCGCTGCTGGAAAGCCCCGCGTTTGCGGAAGCGGCAGCATGAGCGCACAGCCGGCCCTCGCCGCCCAATCGCGCACGCTCGCCGGATTGCTGGCCGCGAGCGCCGGACTGATGCTGCTCGGCGCGGCGGGCGCCTACTTCGCCGCCGGCAGCGGCGCCTCGGCGCTCGCCCGCTTCGGTCCGCTCCTCCTCGCGGTGCTCGCCATCGCAGCGCTCGGCGCCGCCATCGTGCTCGCCGGGCGCATCGAGAAGACGGTGCAGGACCAGCGCTTCGCCGCCGAGACGCAGCGCAAGGAGAACGACCGCAACCAGCAGGCGATCCTGCGTCTGCTCGATGAGCTCTCGAGCCTCGCCGACGGCGATCTGACCGTGCAGGCGACGGTCACCGAGGAGATCACCGGCGCGATCGCCGATTCGATCAATTACGCCGTCGACGCGCTGCGCGGCCTGGTCACGACCATCAATCATTCGGCCATCCAGCTCGACAGCGCCGCGCGGCAGACCCAGGCGCTCTCGCAGCACCTTGCCAAGGCAAGCAGCGCGCAGTCGAAGCAGATCGCCTCGGCCACCGAATCGGCATCGGGCATGGCGAACTCGGTGGCGGAGGTCTCGGGCAACGCCGAGCGGGCGGCCGACGTGGCGCGCCATTCGGTGGAAATCGCCCACAAGGGCGGCGATGCGGTGCGCCGCACCATCGACGGCATGAACACGATCCGCGAGACCATCCAGGAGACCTCCAAGCGCATCAAGCGGCTGGGGGAGAGCTCCCAGGAGATCGGCAACATCGTCGAGCTGATCAACGACATCGCCGAGCAGACCAACATCCTGGCGCTGAATGCCTCCATCCAGGCGTCGATGGCGGGGGAGGCCGGCCGCGGCTTCGCGGTGGTCGCCGACGAGGTGCAGCGCCTCGCCGAGCGCGCCGCCAACGCCACCAAGCAGATCGAGGTGCTGGTGCGCACCATTCAGACCGATACCAACGAGGCGGTGGTCTCGATGGAGCGCAGCACCACCGACGTGGTCGGCGGGGCGCTGCTTGCCGAGAACGCCGGAGCGGCGCTCGATGAGATCGAGCAGGTCTCGAACCAGATCGCCAGTCTCGTGCAGAACATCTCCGCCAGCGCGCGCGCGCAGGCGAGCGGCGCGCAGAACATCGCGCGCAACATGCAGGTGCTGCGCGAGATCAGCGTGCAGACCGCCGAGTCGACCAACGCCACCTCCGCGGCCATCGCCCAGCTGGCGGAGCTGTCGGCGGGACTGCGCCGCGCGGCCGCCGGTTTCCGTCTGCCCGGCGGCGTGCCGCCGGGCGCCACCGGCGCGTACAAGCGCCCGGACACTGCCGCGGCCGCGGGGCGCGCCGCTCCCATCACCGCCGCGGGCGGCAACTGAACCCTCCGCCCGGAGCCACTGGATGTCGGAAGTCGCTTCGCAGACGCTCGAGCTGGTCGGGCACGAGCTCGCCCAGACGTTGGGAGAGGCGCGTGCCGCCATAGAGAACTACCTCGAGCAGCCGGACAACGTGACGCTGCTCGAGCGCTGCAAACAGGAGCTGCATCAGGCGCAGGGCGTGCTGCGCGTGCTCGAGATCTACGGCGCGGCGCTGCTCGCCGAGGAAATGGAGCTGGTCGCCGACTACCTGCTCGCCACGGTCACCGAACGCAAGGGCCAGGCCGAGAGTCTGGACGCGCTGCTGCGCGCGCTGGTGCAGCTGCCGGGATATCTCGAGCGGGTGCTCGCCGGCGGCCGCGACATCGCGCTCGTTCTGCTGCCGCTGCTCAATGACCTGCGCGCGGTGCGCGGCAGCGCGCTGCTGTCGGAAGGGACGCTGCTGCTGCTGAACCTGAAGTCGGACAAGCAGGCTCAGCCGCACGCGCCCTCGCCCGGCGAACCGAACCTCACCGTCGAGCAATGGTGCCGCCGCCTGCGCGCGCAGTTCCAGGCGGGCCTGATCGGCTGGATTCGCGGCGAGCGCATCGAGCAGAACCTCGGTGCGCTCGCGAGCGTGGCCGAGAAGCTCGAGCAGAGCGCCACGCGCCAGCCGGTCTTCCAGCTCTGGTGGGTGGTGGGCGCGGTGATCGAGGCGCTGCGCGAGGGCGGGCTCGAGGGCGGCGTGTCGGTCAAACGGCTGCTCGGCCTCGCCGACCGCGAGATCCGCCGGCTCTACGAGCTCGGCGAGCCGCGCTACTGCCAGAGTCCGCCGGTCGATCTGCTGAACAACCTCCTTTACTACGTCGGCCGCTCGGGCAGCAGCGGCGCGCGCGTTGCGGCGGTGCGCGCCTCGTTCCGCCTGAACGAGCTGCTGCCGGTGGACGAGAGCATCGAGCAGGAGCGCGAGAGTCTCTCGGCGCCGAACGTCAAACTCATGCAGACCGTGGCGGTGGCGATCCGCGAGGATCTCGCCAAGGTCAAGGAAGTCCTCGAGCAGTTCGGGCGGCGGGGGGCGGCCCAGAGCGAGGAGCTGCGCCCGCAGGTCGCGCTGCTGCGCAAGATCGGCGACACGCTCGGGGTGCTCGGTCTCGGCGCGCAGCGCGCCACGGTGCAGACCCAGACCGACCGGCTGGAGCGGATTCTCGGCGGCGCCGAGCCGCTCGAGGAGTCCGTGCTGGTCGAGGTCGCCGCGGCGCTGATCGCGGTCGAGGACCGTCTGGATGACAACCTGGTCGGGATGATTCTGCCGCCCGGCGGCGCCGAAGGCGGCGGTGAGGGCGAGGACCGTGAGTTCCAGCAGGTGCAGGCCGCAGTGCTGCGCGAGTGCATCCAGAATCTCGCCTGGATCAAGGAAGCGGTCACGCAGAGCATCGGCGGCTCGCCGGACCCGGCCGCGCTCGACAGCTGGCAGGGCCTGATCACCGGGCTGAAGGCGGCGCTGCTGATGCTCGGCAAGACGCGCGCAGTGGAAGTCGTCGAAGGCATCGCGACGCAGCTGCGCCGGATCATGCGCCCGGGCGCCGCGCCGGTGCCCCCGGGGTGGCTCGACCGTCTGGCCGATGCGATCGTCAGCATCGAGTACTACATGGAAACGCTGCAGGCCGGCCGCAGCGATCCGTGGTACATGCTGGACAACGCCCAGTCCTGCCTGCAGTTCCTCGAGCGCACCCCGCAGACCGTGGCGCTCGCGCCGATAGAGCCGTCCGCCTTCGCCAAGACGGTGTTGATGACGCCCCCGGGGGAAACCCAGGTGTCCGCCACCGTTCCGGACCTGGCGCTCGCCCCGGCGCCGGCCCCCGCGGCTCCATCCCTATCCTCGACCGCCAAGCTCGCCGCGCTGGCCGAGAACGCCGACCCCGAGCTGATCAAGCTGTTCATCGAGGAGGCGCACGAGGAGCTCGCCCGGATCCGGCGCCACTTCCCGCTGTGGGACCAGAATCCCCTCGACCGCGATGCGCTCGAGGTCGTGCGCCGCGCGTTCCACACCCTCAAGGGCAGCGGCCGCATGGTCGGCGCGCGCGAGCTCGGCGAACTCGCCTGGTCGGTCGAGAGCCTGCTCAACCGGCTGCTCGACAACACCCTCACGCGCAGCCCGGGCATCCTCGAGGAGCTGCGCCAGGCGATCGCCGCGCTGCCGCAGCTGATCGAGCACCTGCAGTCGGGCCGCCCGGTGGCGAGCGATGTGGCGGGCATCACCGCCGCCGCCCACGCCATGGCGGCAGGCCGCGAGGCGGATGGACAGTCCGACGGCGCCGCGCTTGCCGCTGAGGCGCCGCCGCCCGCGCCCGGGGAGATGGACGAGGCGCTGCGCGAGATCTACGCGCGCGAGACCGAAACGCACGTCGCGACGATCCGCGCGTACCTCAAGGGCGAAGCGCAGGCGCCGGAGCCGCATGCGCTGCCCGAGGAGGTCTATCGGGCCTGTCATACCCTGGCCGGCAGCTCCAAGGCGGCGCAGGCGCGCCACGGCGTGCGTCTGGCCGAGCCCCTCGATCACTGGATCCGGCGCGTGTTCACGAGCGGCGCCGGCCTGCGCACGGCGGATCTGACCCTGCTCGCCGACTGCATGACCGCGATGGAGACGGTCGCCGAGCACCTGGAGGAGCCGACCGGCTATTTCGCGAGCCATCTGCTGCTGATCGAGCGGCTGGCCGAAGCGGAGAAGGCGCTCGATCAACGCATCGCGGCGGCCGAGCCGCCCCTGGAGCAGACGCCGGCGGAGCCCGCACCGATGGCGGCGGCGTCCGAGCCGCCCGCAGCGGCTGTGGCGCCGGTGGGCCCGCCCGAGGCGCAACCGCCGGCGCAGGCCGAGGCGGCCATCGACTATGACCCGGAAGTGGCGGCCGTATTCACTGAAGAGGCGTTGGAGCTGATCGAGGGCTCCGAGCGCGCGCTCGTGGATTGGCGCGCCGCGCCGGGCAGCGGCGAGTGCGCCTTTGCGCTCAAGCGCGCGCTGCACACGCTCAAGGGCGGCGCGCGGATGGCCGGCATCATGGCCATGGGCGATCTGTCGCATGAGCTCGAGACACTGGTCGGGCAGGCGGAGAGCGGCTCTCTCGCCGCCAGCGACGCGGTGTTCGATGTGATTCAGGCGAGCCTCGATCACCTCGCGGGCATGCGCGAGGCCGTGGTCAATGGACAGGGCGTGCCGCCGGCGCAGGCGATGATCGCGCGCATCCGCGCCCTGACTCAGCCCGGCGCGCCCGCAGCGGCGCCGGCCGAGGCCGCACCAGCGGCGCCGCCACCGGCGGCGCCCGCCGCCGAGCCCGAGCGACTCGCCGAGCGCGCCGTCGAGCCGCCCGTGCTCGCACCCGCCGGCGGCGAGCTGGCTGCCGAGGTCGTGAGCGGGTTGGCCGAGGAGGCCGCGCCGAGCGCTCTGGTGGCCGAACCGCCCGCGCTGCCCGAGGTCGATCCGGATGCGGTCCCGGTGCTGCAGCCGGCCGAGATGCGCGAGGAGCCCCTGCTCGGGGCGCCGCCGGCCGCGCTGACGCCGGGCGCACCGGCAGAGCCGCTGGCTTCGCCGCTGCCGGTGCCGCCCGGGCGCGAGCCTGTCGCGCCGGCCGAGCGGCAGGAGATGGCGCGGGTCGACGCCGAGCTGCTCGACAAGCTGCTCAACGTCGCCGGCGAGGCCAGCATCGCCCGCTCGCGGCTCGATCAGCAGATCAGCTCCATCGATTTCAACCTCGGCGAGCTGTCGCGCACGGTGACGCGTCTGAAGGAGCAGCTGCGCAGCCTGGAGATCGAGACCGAGGCGCAGATCCTGCACCGGCACGATCCGGAGAGCGGCCACCGCAGCGATTTCGATCCGCTCGAGCTCGACCGTTATTCCTCGATCCAGCAGTTCTCGCGGGCGCTCGCCGAGACCGCCAACGACGTGGCGAGCCTGCAACAGCTGCTGGAGAATCTGACCAAGGACGCGCACACGCTCCTGCAGCAGCAGGCCCGCACCATGACGGAGCTGCAAAACGGCCTGATGCGCACGCGCATGGTGCCGTTCCAGCAGCATGTGCAGCGCCTCTCGCGCATCGTGCGCCAGGCGGCGGCGGATACCGGCAAGCGCGCCGAACTGCTCGTCGAGGGCGCCACCGGAGAACTCGACCGCCAGGTGCTCGAGCGCATGCTGCCGCCGTTCGAGCACATGCTGCGCAACGCCGTGGTGCACGGGATCGAGTCGCCCGAGGAGCGCTCGCGGCGGGGCAAGCCGCCCGTCGGCCGCATCGAGCTGCAGCTGCGCCGCGAGGGCGCCCAGGTGGTGGTGCGGCTGATCGACGACGGCGCCGGGATGAACCTCGAGGCCATCCGCGCCAAGGGGCGCGCGCTCGGGCTGATTCCGCCCGGGCCGGTGAGCGACGAGGAGGCCATGCAGCTCATTCTCGAGCCCGGCTTCTCGACCGCCGGCAGCGTGACGCAACAGGCCGGCCGGGGTGTCGGCATGGACGTGGTGGCCACCGAGATCAAGCGGCTCGGCGGCGCGCTGCACATGCAGACCCGCCCGGGTGAGGGCAGCGAGTTCACCATCCGTCTGCCGTTCACGCTCGCGATCAGCCACGCGCTCATCGCGCGCGCGGGCGATGAGTTGTATGCCTTGCCGCTGCCGACCGTCGAGGGCGTGCTGCGGCTGCCGCTCGAGCAGGTGAACCAGTATCTGGGCGCCGAATCGGCGACGTTCGAATACGGCGGTCAGCACTACCGCTTTCAGCACTTGGCGGTGTTCATCGGCCTGCCGCCCTCGCCGCTGCCGGATCAGGAGGCGACCGTTCCGGTGGTGCTGGTGCGCGCCGGAGAGCACTCCACGGCGCTCGTGGCCGATGAGCTGCTCGGCAACCGCGAGATCGTCGTCAAGTCGGTCGGCCCGCAGATCGCCGGCATCCGCGGCATCTCCGGCGCGACCATCCTCGGTGACGGGCGCATCGTCATCATTCTGGACATCGGCGCGCTGGTGCGCGCCGAGTGGCGCGGCCGCGGGCTCGCCCCCGCCGAGCGCGATCAGGCCGACCGGCGCATCTTCGCGCTGGTGGTCGATGACTCGATCACGGTGCGCCGCGTCACGCAGCGGCTGCTCGAGCGCAACGGCATGCGCGTGCTCACGGCCCGTGACGGCATGGATGCGGTCGCGCTGCTGCAGGACCACGTGCCGGACATCATCCTGCTCGACATCGAGATGCCGCGCATGGACGGCTACGAGGTCGCCGCGCACGTGCGCAATGACCCGCGGCTGCGCGACGTACCCATCATCATGATCACCTCGCGGGTCGGCGAGAAGCACCGCGCCCGGGCGATCGAGTTCGGTGTCGATGATTATCTGGGCAAGCCCTACCAGGAGACCGAGCTGCTCGAGGCGATCGCCCCGCTGGTCGAGCGGTCCCGCACCGCGCGGCGCGGCGAGGTGGACGCCGAGACCGGCCCGGCGGCCGCGCAGGGCGAGTGACGGAGGCGCCATGGCCGAGAGGGTCCAGGAGATCTACAGTCTGCTGATTCCGCTCGCCGAGGGGCGGCTGATCGTGCCGCGCGCCTGTGTGGCGGAAGTGGCCGGGCTGCCGGTGCCTTCGGAGATGACGGGGGCACCGCCGTGGTACGTCGGCACGGTGCCGTGGAACGGCCGGGCGGTGCCGCTGGTGTCGTTCGAGGGCGCCTGCGGCAAGAGCATTCCGCCGCCCTCCGGCCGCGCCCGCATGGTGGTGTTCGTGGGTCTGGGCACGCGCCTGACGCACTTCGCGCTCATCTCGCAGGGCTTCCCGCAGCTGGTGCGGCTGAGCTCGGATGTCATCCGCCCGGGCACGGCGAGCTTTCCGGAGCGCTCGCCCGTGCTCTGCCAGCTGCGCATGGCCAACGAGAGTCCGCTGGTGCCGGACCTGGAGCGGCTCGAAGAGATGATCGCGGAGGAGACGCGCGTCGCGGCGTAAGCGGAGCGCGCGAGCGTCAACTGGAGCGCGGCCGATGGCGAAAAAGCACTCAAGGTTCCGCTCCGCCGGCCGATTCCTGAGACATCAAGAGGCACTCCGATGTCGCCCCGCGCGGGGCCTCCGTGACCATCGGCAGGGATGCAGTGCCTCGATCACACCCTCATAGCGAGGCGGGTTCCCGGCATTCGCGTGAATTTCTCGGTCCTACCAGACTTCGTCGCCATCAGTGGCCTGGTTGCCGTCTTCTGGACGCTGCTGCGGCGCACCCGGCAAAGCCGCCTGAATTTCTGGCTGGTCGGCTGGGGGCTGCTGCTGATTCACATCTTGGCGCTGTTCGTGGCCGACAACAGCCGGGGAAGCGCCGACGGGGCGTATTCCGTGGCGGTCTCGATGCTGGTGCTCACCGCCAATGCCTTCATGTGGGCGAGCAGCGATCAGCTCGAGATCCGCTGGCGCAACCTCTCGATGGTGGTGTTCAGCGCCGTGCCCGACGTCATCCTGCTGACCTGCGTCTTCTACGACGTGCAGGCCGGCTGGCTGTATGCGCTGCTGACCGTCGCCGGAGCCGCCTCCACACTGTGGATGATGCGCGCCTGGCACGGCCCGACCGGACGGCCGACGCTGCGCTGGCGCACCTCGCTCGTCGTGACCGTCTACGCGGTGCAGGGTGCGCTGCTGGGTTTGCACCACCCGCAACAGACGCTCAACTGGATGCTGGCCTGGCACTACCTCGCCGTCGCGGCGCTGTACCGGATGACCGCCCCGCAGCCTTCGGCCAGCGTGCGCTTCACGACGATCAGCTTCATCGCCTGGGCATTCGTTTTTCCTGTGAGCCAGCTGATGTCGGTGCTGTGGCCTCACGTGCACGTCGCGGCCGAAGTCTGGAACCTGCCGAAGTTCCTGGTCGCCACCGGCATGACATTCACGCTGCTCGAGGAGCAGCTCTCGAAGGCGGAGTACGCCTCGCTGCATGATGCGCTCACCGGGCTCGCCAATCGGCGCCTGCTCGTGCGCCAGCTGCACGAGAGCATGCGGCGCACCAAGGCCGCGGGCACGCAGCTGGCGCTGGTGGTCATCGACCTCGACGGTTTCAAGGAAATCAACGACACGCTCGGCCATGCCGTCGGCGATGAAGTGCTGCAATGGGCAGCGCGGCAGTTCCGCGCGCAGCTCGGCCCGAAGGATGTGCTCGCCCGCCTGGGCGGCGATGAATTCGCGGTTGTGCTGAGCGACGTTCCCGATCGCGCTGCGGCCGAGCGCATCGCGCAGAGCCTCAGAGGAGCGCTCGCCGGCGGGATGGTCGCCCGGGGCCGGCAGCTGGCGATCCGCGCCAGCGTCGGCTTCTCGATGTATCCGGCCGAGGGCGAGGATGCGGATCGGCTCTATGCGGTTGCCGACAACGCCATGTACGAGGGCAAGCCGTACCGGCAGGAGCAGGAGCCGCTCAGCGGCGCGGATGCCGCGCGGCTGTTCTCCGGCGAATGACCGGCGGGGCCCTCAGGCGAGCGCGGCCAGCACGGGCGCGTGCAGCGCACCGTTGCTCGCGAGCACCGAGGTCGTATCCACGGTGAGCTCGCCGCCGGCCAGATCGGTGAATCGGCCCCCGGCCTCGCGCACGATGACCGCGAGCGCGGCGATGTCGAGGATGTTGACGTCGGATTCGATCACCACATCGAGCGAGCCGCGCGCGAGCAGGTGGTAGTGCACGAAGTCCCCGTAGCCGCGGATGCGGCTGATCCGCCCGATCAGAGCGCCGAGCTTCTGCCACTGCCCCGAGCGGGCGAGCGTCTTGAGATTGCCCGTCGAGACGATGCTCGCGCCAAGCTCGCTCGTGGCGCTCACCCGGATGGGCCGCTCGTTCAGGTACGCCCCGCGGCCTTCCTCCGCCCAGGCGAGCTCGCCGTAGACCGGAGCGCTCGAGACCCCGAGCACCAGCCGTCCGCCGCGCAGCAGGGCGATCTGCGTCGAGAAGAACGGGCACTCGCGCACGAAGGACTTCGTGCCGTCGATCGGATCGACCAGCCACACGTTCTCGGCTCCGGCATCGTGCCGGCCGGTCTCCTCGCCGTAGAACCCGTAGCCCGGAAAGCGCTCGGTGAGAATGGCGCGGATGGTCTCCTCGGCGCGCACGTCCGCCTCGGTCACCGGACTCTGGTCCGCCTTGGTGCGGATCTGCAGGTTGCGCTGGTAGTAGCCGCGGATGACCCCGGCGGCGGCGCGGGCGGCCTCGAGGGCGGCTTGCAGTTCGGGGGAGGGCATGCGGGTCGCTGCGATGAGGGGGCGCCCAAATTGCCGTTCGTCCGCGCGGCTGTCAATCGCGCGCTCTGGCAGAATGCCCTCAGAGGTGCTCCATGGGCAATCGACTGAGCAAGATTTACACGCGCACCGGCGATGACGGCACCACCGGGCTCGGCGACGGCACGCGGGTGCGCAAGGACAGCGCGCGGGTCGAGGCGTTCGGCACCGTCGATGAGCTCAACAGTGCGCTCGGGGTGCTGCTGGCGGTGCCGGCGCTGCCCGCGGACATCCTCGAGTGCCTCACCGAAGTGCAGCATCAGCTGTTCGATCTCGGCGGTGAGCTGTGCATCCCGGGGCACACGGTGCTCGCGGCGGATCAGATCGCCGGGCTCGAGCGCACGCTCGATGCGTTCAACGAGAGCCTGCCGCCGCTGAAGGAGTTCATTCTGCCCGGTGGCGGAGCGGCGGCGGCGGCCTGTCACCTGGCCCGCACGGTCGCGCGGCGCGCCGAGCGGCGGGTCTGGACGCTCGCGGCCTGCGAGCCGGTCAATCCGTACGCGCTGCAGTACCTGAACCGGCTGTCCGACCTGCTGTTCGTCCTCGCGCGCGTCCTTGCCCGCCACGAGCGCGGCAGCGAGGTGCTCTGGCGGCACGAGCGCGGGGGCCGCTGAGCGCCGCGGGCGCGCCGCAGGCGCCGTGCAACTTTCCGCCGGCTGGTGTGTTCTGGGCTCATCCTGCAACGGAGACGCTCATGAACCGCATGATCCGATTCGCCGTGACCGGTCTTTGCGTCGGCCTCGGCGCGCTCGCCGTGGTGCAGCCGGCGGTGGCGCACGCGGGCGCCGCGGAGCTCTCGCGCACCTATCCGTGGACTTCGGGCCGGCTGACCCTCGCCGTTCCGGCCGATGTCGCTTTCCATCCGGGCCCCACCTGGCGGATGACCATCACCGCCCCGGCGAGCACGCTGCGCCATCTCATCGTGGACAACGGGCGCATCACGGCCGAATCGCACGGCTGCTTCTCGCTCATTCCGCTGTGCATCGGCTATGGCACGGCCATCCGGGGCAAGGTGCACGTAGCGCTCACCGGCCCGGCGCTGCGCGCCGTCAAAGTCGAGGGTGCCGCCCGGATCCGGCTCGAGCAGCTGCATCAGAACCGGCTCGCCGTGAAGATCGACGGCAGCGGCTCGGTGCACGGCAGCGGGTCGGTGAGGGATCTTGAGGTGCGCATCGACGGCGCCGCCAGCATTCACCTCGCCGGGATGACCGAGCAGCACGCCCGCGTGGTGATCAATGGCACCGGCAGGGTCGCCATCGCCCCGACCGACAGCGTGTCGGTCGACATCAACGGAGCCGGAGACGTGCGGCTGCACTCCAATCCGCCGCACGTGTCGTCCGAGATCGACGGTGCCGGCGAAGTGACCCGCGTGCCTTCGGCCTGAGCCGTCGCCTCGATCTGCCTGCACAGTTGGGTCGTCCGGGTCGCGGTGCGCTGCACGCGGCCCGGCTTTTTGTGCGCGGGGCGATCCCGCCCTGCGGCGCGCTAGCTTGCGAGCTGACGCTCGAGCTGCGTCCGGGAGAACAGACCGCGCACCACGGTGCCGCCCGGCTCGGCGCGCTCGAGCACGACGATGTGCGTCGTCGTGCGTTCGGCTCTGAACCGCTCGGCGATGTCCTGAACGCGCGCCGCGCGTACCGTCTGCCACTCGAGCGTGGGCACGCGCTCCCAGGGCGTCATGATGTGGCCGACCTGAATTTCGTCGTGACGCGTGAAATTGGAGTTGTTCAGGAACTGCAGGGGCCGCTCGCCCTGAATGTCGTACGAGGTAATCAGGCCGATCACCTTTTCCCCGCGCGAGACCAACAGCGCGCGCACGCCCGCCACCATCATGTCGCGCAGCGCCTCATCGATCAGTCGCTCGGGGGCGACGAGCACCGGGGGCTGGGCGGTGAAGTCCGTCATCACGCTCATCGCCGGGTCCGTCGGCGCGACGCGCCGGGCGGTCGGCGGCCCCGGCCGCCGCGGCATCTCCCTCGCTGCGAAGGCCGGCTCGGCGGCCAGCGAATCGCCGGGCCGAGTGATGACGGCGTGCTCCTCGCTGTCGGATTCTCTGTCAAACATCATCGCCCTCCCTCAGGCTCGCACAACGTCCGCTCATCGAGCCGTCGTGCGATGTCGTATGGACTGCGCCGGCGGCCGTTCGATCATCTTGCGCCCATGGAGGGTGCGAGCGCGTCCCCCAACCGAGAGACGGTGCGCCGCGGGACGTGCCCAAGGTGTTTGACCCGCGCAGTGCGCAGAGTTCCGGCGCAGCGGCAGATTTCCGCTGACCGTGCGCCGCCCTGAAAAAAACAAGGCCGCGTGATGACTCACGCGGCCCTGTCTCCCCCCTCGACCTGTGCCGGGCTGATCAGCTGGCGCAATCCTCTCTTATTGTTCCGGGGCTCCGCCCTACCTCGCCGATTGCTGTTTTCGGTGCGGCGATGTTGCTCGGATGGTATCGCCCTCAGGGGCTCAGTCAAGCGATTCCGCGTCACCGTTGCTTCGGCGCAACGCCATCTGCCGCGCCCCTTCCAGACGGCCGCTCAGCAGCGCGCGCCAGTGCGGCCAGTCGAAAGCGGGCCCCGGATCGCTCTTGCGCCCGGGGGCGACGTCGCTGTGGCCGGCGATGTGCTCGCTCGAGAGCGTGGGGTAGGTGGCGAGCAGCAGCGCCACGAGCGCCGCGAGACTCTCGTATTGCGCCTCGGTGTACGGGGTGGTGTCCGTGCCCTCGAGCTCGATGCCGATGGAGAAGTCGTTGCAGGCCGTGCGGCCGCGGTACTGCGAGCGCCCGGCGTGCCAGGCACGCTGCCCGAAGCCGACGTATTGCGTCACCGTGCCGTCGCGCCGCACCAGCGCGTGCGCCGAGACCCGCAGCCCCGCGACCTCGCGCAGACTGGCGGGCGCATCGGCCGGCACGTTGCCCGTGAACAGCCGGTCGATCCACGGACCGCCGAACTGCCCCGGCGGCAGGCTGATGCCGTGGATCACGATGAGCTCCGGCTGCGCGCCCGGCGGGCGCGCATCCCAGTGCGGCGAGAGCACCTGGCGCACGCCGGCCAGCAGGCCGGTGGCGGCATCCATCTGCAGTGGCTGGATCGGATGGGTCACGCGTGTCGGGCGCGGGCGCGCAGGCCCGCCGCGGCGGGAGCGCGTCCCGCCTTCTGAGCCGATCATGCCACAATCGCGCCATGAGAACCGACAACGCCGCTTACGTCGAGCGCGACCTGGCGCACGTCTGGCACCCGTGCACGCAGATGAAGGATCACGAGCACGTGCCGCTCATCCCCATCCGCCGCGGCGAGGGCGCCTGGCTCGAGGACTTCGAGGGCAAGCGCTACCTGGACGCCATCAGCTCCTGGTGGGTGAATCTGTTCGGCCACGCCCATCCGCGCATCAATGCCGCGGTGCGCGCGCAGCTCGAGCGGCTCGAGCAGGTGATCCTCGCCGGGTTCACGCACGAGCCGGTGATCCGGCTGTCCGAGGCGCTGACCGCGGTGGCGCCCGCTGGCCTGACGCGCTGCTTCTACGCCGACAACGGCTCCTCGGCGGTCGAAGTGGCGGTGAAGATGAGCTTTCACTACTGGCGCAACGTCGGCCGCGGCGCCAAGCGCCGCTTCATCACGCTCTCGAACAGCTATCACGGCGAGACCCTAGGGGCGCTCGCCGTGGGCAACGTCGATCTGTACAAGGACATTTACAAGCCCCTGCTGATGGACGTGATCACCGTGCCGTCGCCGGATTGCTACGAGCGCGAGCCGGGGGAGAGCTGGGCGGAGCACACGCGGCGCAAATTCGCGCTCATGGAGGCGGCGCTCGCGCGGCACGCGCACGAGACGGCCGCGGTCATCCTCGAGCCGCTGGTGCAGTGCGCGGGCGGGATGCGCATGTACGACCCGGTGTACCTGACGCTGCTGCGCGAGGCCTGCGACCGGCACGAGGTGCACCTCATCGCCGATGAGATCGCCGTCGGCTTCGGGCGCACGGGCACGATGTTCGCCTGTGAGCAGGCGGGGATCCGCCCGGACCTGATGTGCCTCTCGAAGGGACTGACCGCCGGGTACCTGCCGCTTTCGGCGGTGCTCACGAGCGAGCCGGTCTATGCGGCGTTCTATGACGAGTACGTCAAGCTCAACGCGTTCCTGCACTCGCACAGCTTTACCGGCAATCCGCTCGCCTGCAGCGCGGCACTCGCCTGCCTCGAGATCTTCCGCAGCGAGGATGTCCTCGGCCGCAATCGCGCGCTCAGCGCGCATCTCGGCGAGCGGGCCCGCACGCTGCAGGACCATCCCCACGTTGCGGAAGTGCGCCAGCGCGGCATGATCGTCGCGGCCGAGCTCGTGCGCGACAAGGCCACCCGCGAGCCCTATCCGTGGCAGCAGCGGCGCGGTCTGACCCTCTACCGGCACGCGCTCGCCCGTGGCGTGCTGCTGCGCCCCGTGGGCAACGTCGTCTACTTCATGCCGCCCTATGTCGTGACACCGGAGGAGATCGATCTGATGGTCGAGGTGGCGCGCGAGGGCATCGAGCTCGCCACGTGCGCCTGACCCGCGTCCATGTGCCCGGACCGCTCGCTGCAGGGAGCCTGTGCACCGTCCGGGGCGATGCGGCCGCCCACATCGCGCGGGTTCTGCGGCTCGGCGTCGGCGCCTCGCTGGCCGTGTTCGACGGCGCGGGCGGGGAGTACTGCGCCCGTATCGAGGCGGTGCGCAAGGGTGAAGTGGTGGTTGCGCTCGGGGCGCGGCGCGAGGGCGAGACCGAATCGCCGCTTCGGCTGACCCTGGCGCAGGGCGTCTCGCGCGGCGAGCGCATGGACTGGGTCGTGCAGAAAGCCGTCGAGCTCGGGGTCGAGCGGATCGTGCCGGTGCTGACCGAGCGCAGCGTCGTGCGGCTCGATGCGGCTCAGGCGCGCAACAAGCAGCGTCACTGGCACGGCATCGCCGTGGCAGCCTGCGAGCAAAGCGGGCGCAGCCGTCTTCCGCAGGTCGCCGCCGCGCTCACGCTCGATGCGTTTCTGGCGGCGCTGCCGGAGGGGGGATTGAGGGTGCTGCCGAGCCCGCAGGGCGCCGAGGGGCTCGCGGCGCTGCCGCCGGCCGCCGCCGAGGCGCTCGTGCTCATCGGGCCGGAAGGCGGTCTCACCGAGCGGGAGGCGGGCGCTGCGCTCGCCCGCGGGTTTCTGCCGGTGCGGTTCGGCCCGCGGGTGCTGCGCACCGAGACGGCCGCCGTGGTGGCGCTCACCCTGCTGCAGCAGCGCTTCGGGGACCTGTGAGGCGCCCGCTCAGGGCTGCAGACGGCTTACGCGCCAGGGTCCGGCCCTGAACGCCTCGCCGGCGGGCGCCAGAGGCCGGGTCCACAGCAGCCGGTCGTGGATGCGCGCCGCACCCTCGACCCACAGCTCGACCGACTCGGCCCACAGCCGGTAGCCGCCCCAGTGTGGCGGGCGGGGGATCGCGCCCGCGAAGGCCGCATCGGCCCCCGCCGTGTCCGGCACCGGCGCCCCGAACCGCTCGGCCGCCGCCGCAAGGGAGCGCTCGAGCCCCTGGCGCGATTCGGCCGGCTCGCTCTGGGCGCTCGCCCAGGCCCCGAGCCGGCTCTGCCAGGGGCGGGAGGCGAAATAGGCGTCGCTGTCGGCCGACGGCGCCTTGAGCACCGGCCCTTCGATGCGCGCCTGGCGGTGCAGCGCGTCCCAGTGAAAGACCGCGGCGGCGCGCGCGTTGACGGCGAGCTCGCGCCCCTTGCGGGACTGGTAGTTGGTGTAGAAGGCGAGGTAGCCGGGCTGCACCGCCAGGCCCTTGCACAGGACGACGCGCGCCGAGGGGCGGCCGTCGCCGTCGCAGGTGGCCAGCACCATGGCATTGGGGTTCGGCTGCGTGCGCCGGCCCTCGGCTTCGGCGAGCCAGCGCGCGAGTACCTCGAGCGGGTCGGCCGGCGGGGTGGCGCCGGAGAGTTCGTTGGAGGTGGGCATGCGGCCATGGTACGGGATCGGCGCGCCGCACGGCAGGATTGAAATTCGACTTGCGATGCCGCCGCCGGCCCGATACAAGGAAAAGGCTGCTGCGATGGTCAACCTTTCGGAAAGCCCTGCATGACCCGGGACGATGTGACATTGGAGGATTTGCGCCGCCGGCTCACCGCGCTCGACCGCCAGTTCATCGAGCTCGCGGCCGAACGCAAGGCGCTGAGCGCCGAGGTGGCGCGGGTCAAGCGCGCCACCGGCCACCCGACCCGGGATTACGGCCGCGAACGCGACGTGCTCATGGGCGCGCGCAACGCCGCGGCCGAGCTCGGCGTCTCCCCGGCGCTCGCCGAGGAGCTGCTGCGCCTGCTGATCCGCGCCTCACTCACCACGCAGGAGCAGGCGAGCGTCGCGGCGCACGGCGCCGGTTCGGGCCGGCGCGCGCTCGTGATCGGGGGCGCGGGCAAGATGGGCCGCTGGTTCGTCCAGTTTCTCACCTCCCAGGGCTTTGCCGTCGAGGTGGCCGACCCGCAGGGCGGAGCCGATGGGGTGCCCGCCGTGGCGGACTGGCGCGGCAGCGATCTGACGCACGACTTCATCGTGCTCGCCACGCCGCTCGCGGCGACCGACGCCATCTTGCGCGACCTGGCGCTGCGGCGCCCCCGTGGCGTCATCTTCGACGTCGGCTCGCTGAAGTCGCCCCTGCGCGCCGGGCTGCTCGCGCTGAAGTCGCACGGCTGCCGCGTGACCTCGGTGCATCCGATGTTCGGACCGGACACCGATCTGCTCTCCGGTCGGCACGTCATTTTCGTCGATCTCGGCCAGGCCGAGGCGCTCGCCGCGGCGCGCGAGCTGTTCGCGCCGACCATGGCCGAACAGGTGGTGATGAGCCTCGATGATCACGACCGGCTGATCGCCTACGTGCTCGGGCTGTCGCATGCCGTGAACATCGCCTTCTTCACCGCGCTTGCCGAAAGCGGCGAGGCGGCCCCGAAACTGGCGCGCATGTCGAGCACCACCTTCGATGCGCAGCTCGACGTGGCGAGCTGCGTGGCGCAGGAGAGCCCGGATCTGTACTACGAGATCCAGAGCCTAAACGACTACGGCGCGGAGTCGCTCGAGGCGCTGGTCAAGGCGGTCGAGCGCATCCGCACGGCCGTGCTCTCGCGCGATCACGATACGTTCGTCGCGCTGATGCGCCAGGGCCGCGAGTACCTGGAGGATCGGCGCAGCGCCGCCGAGCGGCGCGCCTAGGGATGCCAACGTGATGAATGCACTCGGGCCAGACAGCGGCGCAGGCGGGGACCTCATCGATTCCGACGGATTCCGGGCGAACGTCGGCATCGTGCTGATGCGCCGCGACGGCGATGTGTTTCTCGGCCGGCGCGCCGGCGGCAAGGGCTGGCAGTTTCCGCAGGGGGGCATTCGTACGGGGGAGAGTCTCGAGGAGGCCCTCTTCCGCGAGCTGCACGAGGAGATCGGGCTCGCCTCCCAGGACGTCGAGCTGCTCGGGTCCACCACGCGGTGGTTGCGCTACCGGCTGCCGGCGCGCTACATCCGCCGCAACCGGCATCCGCTGTGCATCGGGCAGAAGCAGCGCTGGTTCCTGCTGCGGCTGCGCCATGAGGTGGCGGCATTCGATTTCCAGAGCACCGCGGAGCCGGAATTCGACGAGTGGCGCTGGGCGGAGTTCTGGGAGCCGGTGCGCGAGGTGATCTACTTCAAGCGCAGGGTCTATCAGCGCGCGCTGACGGAACTGGCGCCGCTCGCCTTCCCGACCGGGCTGCCCGCGCTGCCGCAGTGGTGGGATGAACTGACGCAGCGGCCCCGTCCGTCCGCCGCTGCGATGGATGAGACCCCGTGAACGAGCCGACCTTGCCTCCCGCTTCCCAGGCCCACGGCGCAGTGTGGCGAACGCGCGCGCTGACCACCGCCCTTGCGCTGGGCGCGCTGCTCGTGCTCTACCTGGCCTTCGAGATCGGCCGCAACACTGCCGGTTACAGCATCCTCGCGGCGATGCACGAGCGCGACGTCCTGCGCAACGAGATCGCGCTGCTGAAGAGCGACAACCGCGCGCTGCAGACACGCGTGGTGGAGCTGCAGACCATCAACGCGGGCCACGCGCACGCTGAGCAGGTCGTCACCCGGACTATTGCGCAGCTGCAGGCCCAGATTGCCCGCCAGAGCGAGAAGCTGGCGTTTTATCGCGGCGTGGTCGCCCAGGGGGCCCCGCCGATCGGCCTGCGGGTCGGTGAGGTGCTGCTCTCCCCGGGCAAGCGGCCGCTGCACTACCGCGTGGACATCTCGCTGCTGCGCACCGGCCGCCCCGACGGCGAGGTGAGCGGTACGCTGAGCTTGAGCGCGGGCGGCGAGGGTCCGGGCGGCGCGACGCTCGGCAATCAGCTGCTCACGGGCAAGCGCGCCGACCTGAAATACCGCTTCCGCTACTACCAGGAGTTCAAGGAGGAGCTCGTGCTGCCGCCGGGATTCAAGCCCGCGCACCTGACCGTGACGGTGCGCTCGAGCCGCTCGAACATCGCGCCACTCATTCAGACCTACCCCTGGAGCGCGGTATCGGTGCCGTGACCGCGGCCGGTGCACGGCAGGGGGTTTTGACCTGCGCGGGCGCAGCTCCTAGACTGTTCGCATGAACACCACCGAAATGACCTCGGACGCCGCCCTCGTTTTCACCGATGCGGCCGCGCGCAAGGTCGGCGACCTGATCCGCGGCGAAGGCAATCCCAATCTCATGCTGCGGGTGTTCGTGCAGGGCGGCGGCTGCTCGGGCCTGCAGTACGGGTTCGAGTTCGATGAGCAGGTCCAGGACGGGGACACCTGCATCGAGAATCAGGGCGTGAAGCTGCTGGTCGATCCGATGAGCGTGCAGTACCTGATGGGCGCGGAGATCGACTACCGCGAGGGGCTGGACGGCGCGCAGTTCGTCATCCGCAACCCCAACGCCACGACTACCTGCGGCTGCGGCTCCTCGTTCTCCGCCTGAGCCGGCGGCAAGCCGCGTGCGTCCGGCCGACACCCGCACACCCCGCACCGCCCGCAGCACCACCCGCTACCGCCCCGAGGTTCTCGCGGCGGTCGATCTCGGCTCCAACAGCTTCCACATGGTCGTGGCGAGGTACTCCCACGGCCAGCTGGTCATCATCGACCGGCTGCGCGAGATGGTGCGGCTCGCCTCCGGGGTGGAGGAAAACGGCCGCATCGATCCGGCGGTGGCGGAGCGCGCGATCGCCTGTCTGCAGCGCTTCGGCCAGCGCCTGCGCGCCATGCGCGCCGGCAGCGTGCGCGCGGTCGGCACCAGCGCGCTGCGGCTCGCGCACCGCAAGGAGTCGTTCCTCGCGCGCGCGCGCGCGGCACTGGGCCATCCCATCGAGATCATCTCCGGCCGCGAAGAGGCGCGCCTGATCTATGCGGGCGTCGCAACCAACCTGCCGCGCGAGCCCGGCCGGCGGCTGATCGTGGACATCGGCGGCGGCAGCACCGAGCTGATCATCGGCCAGGGGCTGCACCCGCTCGAGCTGGAGAGCCTGCGCGTCGGGTGCGTCGTGCTGAGCGAGCGGTACTTCGGCGACGGGAAGATCTCCGCCAAACGCATGGCGGCGGCGCGGCTCGCCGCGCGGATGCAGCTGGCGCCGGTGCGCAACGCGTTCCGGCGGCGCGGCTGGCAGCATTGCGCCGGCAGTTCCGGCACAGTGCGCGCCATCGGCGAGGCGATCCGCGAGTTAAGTCCCCGCGCCACGCTCATCACCGCCGGGGGGCTCGAGCGCCTGGTGGATGCGGTGGTGGCCGCCGGCCACACCCGGGCGCTCGAGTTCGCGACGGTCACCGATGACCGCCGTCCGGTGTTCCCCGGCGGGCTCGCCATTCTGGCCGAGGTGTTTGCGGTCCTCGGCATGAAGGAGATGCGCATCGCCGACGGCGCGCTGCGCGAGGGTCTGCTCTACGACATGATCGGGCGCAACACGGACGAGGATGCCCGCGAGCGCACCGTGCGCAGCATGCAGCTGCGCTATCACGTCGACGGCGAGCAGGCCGAGCGCGTGGCGGCGACGGCGCTGAAGTTTCTCGCTGGCGTGCGCGATGCCTGGAAGCTGCGCGCCGAGCCTGAGGCCGCCCTGATGCTGAAGTGGGCCGCGCGGCTGCACGAGATCGGCCTCGATGTGGCCCACAGCGGCTACCACCGCCACGGGGCTTATCTGCTCGAAAACGCCGACATGCCCGGATTTTCCCGCGGCGAGCAGAGCCTGCTCGCGCGCGTGGTCGGCGCGCACCGGCGCAAGCTCTCGCGCGAGGGGCTCGCTGAGCTGGTGCCGCCCTGGGATCGCGCCGCGCTGCACCTGATCGTGCTGCTGCGCCTCGCGGTGCTGCTGCACCGCGGGCGCGAGCGCGGCCCGCTGCCGCGGATCAAACTCACCGCGGGCACCAGATCGCTGCAGCTCGCCTTCCCGTCACGCTGGCTGGCCGATCATCCGCTCACCGAGGCCGATCTGCGTCAGGAGGAGCAGTACCTGCGCGCCGTCGGCCTGCGGTTGCGCCTGACGCGCCGGCGGCGTTGAGCCGCCGGGCCGCTCAGGCGCTGCCCGGCGGGCCGAACAGTGTGCCGGCGGCGTTGCGCGCGAGCAGCTCGCCCTGCGAGCTGACCCGCGTCTGCTCCGGGGACGTGAGCCGCTCGTAGCGGCCGTCGGGCAGCAGCCGCCAGGCCTGCGAGTTGTCGCTGAGCGCGAGCAGCAGATCCTCGAGGATGCGCTGGCGGTGCGAGGGCCGCCCGATCGGGAAGGCCACCTCGATGCGATGGAAGAAGTTGCGCTCCATCCAGTCAGCGCTTGCGCAATAGATCTCGCTCGTCCCGCCGTTCTCGAAGTAGAACACGCGCGAGTGCTCGAGGAAGCGGCCGACGATCGAGCGCACCTCGATGTTTTCCGACACGCCGGGCACCCCCGGGCGCAGCGCGCACACGCCGCGCACGATCAGATCGATCTTCACCCCTGCGCGCGAGGCGCGATAGAGCGCTTCGATCGCCTGCTGCTCGACCAGCGCGTTCATCTTGGCGATGATGCGCGCCGGGCGTCCGGCGCGCGCGTGCCCGCTCTCGCGCTCGATCTTGGCGAGAATCGCCTCGTGCAGGCCGAACGGCGACTGCATCAGACAGTGCAGGCGCGGGGTGCGCGTGAGGCTCGTGAGCTCGAGAAACAGCTCGTGCACGTCCTGGCCGACTTCGTCGCGGCAGGTGAACAGCCCGTAATCGGTGTATTGCCGGGCGGTGCGCGGATGGTAGTTGCCGGTGCCGAGGTGGCAGTAGCGGCGGATGCCGCCGGGCTCGCGCCGCACCACCATGGCGAGCTTGGCGTGGGTCTTGTAGCCGACCACGCCGTACATCACGTGCGCGCCGGCCTCCTGCAGCCGGTTCGACAGCTCGATGTTCGCCTCCTCGTCGAAGCGCGCGCGCAGCTCGATGATCACGGTCACGTCCTTGCCGGCATTGGCGGCGGCCACCAGCGCATCGACGATCGGCGAGTCGCTCCCGGCGCGGTACAGGGTCTGCTTGATCGCGAGCACCTGCGGGTCGGCCGCCGCCTGGCGCAGGAAATCCATCACGGGGGCGAAGCTCTGATAGGGGTGGTGCAGCAGCAGGTCCTCGTGCCGGATGGCCGCGAACAGGTCGGCGCCGCCGGCGAGCCGCCGCGGCAGTCCCGGCGTGAACGGCGGATATTTCAGGTCCGGCCGCGGCACGAGCTCGTACACGGCCGAGAGACGGTTGAGATTGACCGGTCCGCTCATGCGGTAGGTGTCGAGCTCCCCGAGGGCGAACTGGCGCTGCAGGAACTGCACGATGTCGGGCGGGCAGTCGCTTGAGGTCTCGAGCCGCACCGCCGCGCCGTAGCGCCGGTGCGCGAGCTCGCCTTCGAGCGCGCGGCGCAGGTCGTCGATCTCCTCCTCGTCGACGAACAGGTCGCTGTTGCGCGTCAGGCGGAACTGGTAGCAGCCGAGCACCCGGATGCCCGTGAACAGCCGCTGCACGAACGCCTGCACGATGCCGGTGAGCAGCACCAGGATGCGCTGCGGCCCCTCGGTCGGCACCGGCACCACGCGCGGCAGCGAGCGCGGCGCCTGCACGATCGCCAGTTCGCTGTCGCGGCCGAACGCATCGCGCCCCTCGAGCCGCACGATGAAGTTCAGGCTCTTGTTCTGGATGCGCGGAAAGGGACGTGCCGGATCGAGCCCGAGGGGGCTCAGCACCGGCTCGACCTCCAGCTCGAAATACCGCTCGAGCCAGCTGTGCGCAGCCTCCGTCCAGTCGCTGTGCCCGAGCAGCAGGATGTCGTGCTCGGCGAGCTGCGGCAGCAGCATCTCGTTCAGGCAGCGGTACTGTCCGGCCACCAGCCGTGCGGCGCGCTCGTGGATGGCCCCGAGCTGCTCCTCGATCGACAGGCCATCGGCGGCGCTGAGCCCGGAGCCGAGCTCCTGCAGCTGCTTCAGCCCCGCGACGCGGATCTCGAAGAACTCATCGAGGTTGCCCGAGGCGATGGCGAGGAAGCGCAGCCGCTCGAGCAGCGGCACCGACTCCTCACACGCCTGTGCGAGGACGCGCTGATTGAACTCGAGCAGCGAGAGCTCGCGGTTGATGTACAGCTGCGGCGACTTCAGGTCCTGCGCGTCCATTGGCCAGAGTAAAGCAGAGTTCGGCCCGGCGCGCATGCGCGGGCCGCCCCGGCGGCCCGATTCCTGCCGGACCGCCCGTTCGCATACACTTGGCGGCGCGGCCGAGCGGGCCCGCGCGACCTGGACTGCCGATCTGACGCCCATGACCCCCGATGAACAGCTGCCCGAACTCGAGCGCGGCGCCCACGAGGTGCTGCTCACCGCCGACCTCACCCGCAAGCTGCGCCGCGGCACGCCGCTGCGCGTGAAGGCGGGGTTCGATCCGACCGCGCCGGATCTGCACCTCGGCCACACGGTGCTGCTCAACAAGATGCGCCAGTTCCAGCAGTTCGGTCACGAGGTGATCTTCCTGATCGGGGATTTCACCGGGCTGATCGGCGACCCGACGGGGCGCAACCAGACCCGCCCGCCGCTCACCCCCGAGGAGGTGCAGGTCAACGCGCGCACCTACGAGCAGCAGGTCTTCAAGATCCTCGATCCCGAGCGCACCCGTGTTGAATTCAATTCGCGCTGGCTGGGCGCGCTCACGGCGGCCGACTTCGTGCGTCTGGCGGCGCACTACACCGTGGCGCGCATGCTCGAGCGGGACGATTTCGCCAAGCGCTACAAGGCCGGCCAGCCCATCGCGATCCACGAGTTCCTCTATCCGCTCGCGCAGGGCTACGACTCGGTGGCGCTGAAGGCCGACGTCGAACTCGGCGGCACGGATCAGAAATTCAACCTGTTGGTCGGGCGGCAGCTGCAGAGCGCCTATGGCCAGGAGCCGCAGGTCGTGCTCACCGTGCCGCTGCTCGAGGGCACCGACGGCATCAACAAGATGTCGAAATCCCTCGGCAACTACATCGGCATTGCCGAGCCGCCGGGGGAGATGTTCGGCAAGGTGATGTCGGTTTCCGACACGCTGATGTGGCGGTATTACGAGCTGCTGTCGTTCCGGCCGCTGGCGGACCTGGCGGCGCTCAGACAGGCGGTCGCCGGCGGGCGCAATCCGCGTGACGTCAAGCTCGAGCTCGCGCATGAACTCGTGGCGCGATTCCACGGCGCGGAGGCCGCCGCGCAGGCCCGGCGCGAGTTTCTGGCGCGCGTCAGCGAGCGGGCGGTGCCGACCGATCTGCCGCCGAAGTCCCTGTCGGTCGCGGCCGAAGGCCTGCGGCTCGCGAATCTGCTCAAGGCGGCGGGCCTTGCGGCCAGCACCTCGGAGGCGAACCGCAAGATCGAGGAGGGCGCGGTGCGTATCGATGGTGAGAAAGTCACAGACCGCGCGCTGATGCTCAAGCCGGGAGCGGATGTGGTGCTTCAGCTGGGTTCCCGGCGTTTTGCAAGGATTAAGCTCGAGCTCGCAGGCTGACCGTTCCGCGCAGCGGGCCGCATTGCGCCGGCCGCGCAGGGCGCATCCTGCGGCGCAGCCGGGTGGGGAAGGCGCTGGCTGGTTGCCGTAACCCCTTGAGTTTCCGGCAGATCCATCCCGCGCCCGCGGGCGCGCTGCGTCCTCCGGCGCCCCCGCGGCAGCGGGTCCCACCCCGCCCCTGCACGAAATGATTGCAATGCGTTGACAAGGCCCCAATCAGGGCTATACTGCGCGCCCCTTGCAGCCACAGGCCATTGCGCCGGCGGATGCGAAGGTCGCCGAGGAAGCGGCGAAAAAGAAGGTTGACGGGCGCGAAACGATGGATATACTGCCCGCCCCTTCGAGAGCGAGAGCGCTACCGCAAGCGGAGCCTTTCAGCTCGAAGCACCACGTGCCGGCCACGTGGCTGATCTTTAAAAGTTTGGCAGGTAATTTGTGTGGGGACTCGTGTCAATGAGCCTTTGGCGCTTAAGACCGAGTGACCAAAATGTCCAGCAGTAACTGGAGCCATTTTGGATCCACTCTGACTTTGTTGATTCTCAAAATCTTCAAGTGAAGAGTTTGATCCTGGCTCAGATTGAACGCTGGCGGC
>JAJYUL010000002.1 GCA_021792555.1 Pseudomonadota bacterium | reverse complement strand
CGATCTCTCGGTGTGGATCGCGACCGGGCTGGCGCGCAGCGCGGCGATCTGCGCGGCAAAGCGCTCAGCGTCGGCCGCGGGGCCGCCGCAGCGCTCGGCACGCAGCCGCTCGGCGCACAGCCGGCGGATGCCGAAGCGCACGAGCGGATCGGGCAGCAGGCCGCGCTCGGCGAGTCCGAGCAGCCCCGGGGCGGGCCGGTCCGCGGCAAGTTCGGCAGGGTACGGCAAGACGGTGCTCATCGATCGGCTCCTGGTGGCGGTCGGTGGGGAAACCATGGAAAGAAAATCGACGTGCTGCGCTGGTAGTCGCGGTAGTCCTCGCCCCGCGCGCGCAGCGCCTGCTGCTCGGCCCAGGGCACTCCGCTTACGAAGCGCAGGAACACGAACATGACGAGCGGGCCGAGCCAGGCGAGCGGCGCGAGCGGCGAGCCGGCGGACCACGCCACGTAGGCGAACCAGTGCAGCCACTCGAAGAAGTAGTTCGGATGACGCGAATAGCGCCACAGGCCCGACCGGCAGGTCCGTCCGCGATGCCCCGGTGCGGCGCGAAAGCGCGCCAGCTGCCGGTCGGCGAGCGACTCCCCGAGCACCCCCACGAGCCAGATCAGCGCGCCGGCGAGGAGCCCGCCGGCCGCTGGATGAGCGTTGGCGGCCACGGGCACGAACGGCAGCGCGAACAGCGGGACCGACAGCGCCTGCAGCTGGAAGAAGAGCAACCAGCGGCGCTCATCGCCGCCCCACCGTGCGCGCAGAGCCTGATAGCGGCCGTCCTCCCGTTCCCGGCGAACGCGCAGTGCAAGATGCATCACCAGGCGCACCGCCCAGCCGCCGCCGAGCACGGCGAGCAGGATGCGCGGGGCGCTCGCGCCGGTGCCGTTTGCCGCCAGCAGCCAGGCCGCCGCGGCGAGCAGCGCCGACCACAGCACATCGGCGATCCCTGCATTGTGGTGACGGCGCTGCCACAGCCAGCCGCAGAACATCACCGCGGCGGCGAGCAGCCACAGCAGACCCAGACTGCCAAGCGGGCTCATGCGAGGCGCCTCAGCGCGTCCGTGACGAGCCAGCGGCGCGCCAGGACGGTCAGCGCCGGCAGCGCCGCGGCCCAGCCGAGTCCCAGGGCGAGCAGAGTCGGCCACGGCGGCTGCGGCAATACGACCGCGTGCCAGCCGTGCGCCGCGGCCGCATAGGACAGCGGCCCGCCGAGCGCACCGAGCGACGCGGCGAGCCAGGGCCTCTCGTGCAGGTAGCCGAACAGCGGGACGATCGTCAGCCCGAACGAGGCCCACAGCGCAAGCAGCCACGCCGGCGGGCAGACCCGCGGCCAGCTGGCCGCGTAATGAATCAGTCCGCTGTGCATCCAGCAGGCCTCGAGCACACCGCCGATGAGCAGCGCCATGGCGAACAGGCGCACCTCCACAGTGCGGCGGGATGAGACCGTGAGCCGCCAGGCGCTGAAGAGAGCTGCCGCGCAGACGCCCGGCCAGACCCGCCCGTGGCCGGCGCCGATCACCGCCGCAAACCACACGATCTCGTAAGCGATGAAGGTCAGCAGGCCATCCACTGTTGCGGCTCCCTGAGGCCATGGCGCCACAGCGGTTTGGCGAGCTTCAGGTGCGCGACGCCGAGCGCGCGTTCGCGGAAGCCGCCCTCGCAATAGGCCAGATAGAACTCCCACAGGCGGATGAAGCGCTCATCGAAGCCGAGCGCGCGCACCTCCGCGAGGCGGGCCATGAAGCGTTTGCGCCATGCTTCGAGGGTGCGCGCATAGGATTCGCCGAAGTCCTCTAGGCCCACCAGCGCCAGATCGCTCGCGCGCGTCTTGGCCGCCAGCATGGCGTTCACCGACGGAATGAAGCTCCCCGGGAACACGTAACGCTTGATGAAGTCCACCGACTCGAGCGCCTGCCGGTAGCGGTGATCCTCGATGGTGATCGCCTGCAGCAGCGCCGCGCCGTGCGGCTGCAACAGCCGGCCGACGGCCGCGAAATACTCCTGCAGATGATCGGCGCCGACCGCCTCGATCATCTCGATCGAGACCAGCTTGTCGTAGCGGCCGGTCAGGTCGCGGTAATCCTCGAGGCGCACTTCGATACGCTGCTGCAGACCGGCGGCGCGGATGCGCTCGAGCGCAAGCTCATACTGCTGGCGCGAGATCGTCGTGGTCGTGATGCGACAGCCGTAATGGCGCGCGGCATGAAGCGCGAAGCCGCCCCAGCCGGTGCCGATCTCGAGCACGTGATCGGCGCTGCTCAGTGCGAGCCTGCGGCACACCGCCTCGAGTTTGCGGGTCGAGGCCGCCTCGAGCGTATCGGGGCCGTCGGCCCACAGCGCCGAGGAATACATCAGGTCCGGGGAGAGAAACAGCGCGAAGAACGCGTTGCTCAAGTCATAGTGCGCCGCGATGTTGCGGCGGCTGCCGGCACGGGTGTTCTGGCGCGTCGCATGCCAGGCACGCCGCAGTGCGCCGGCGAGGCTGGCCCAGCCGGACTCGAGCCCATCGAGCAGCGCCCGGTTGCGCACCAGCAGCCTCACGAGCTGCGCGAGCGCATCCGATCCGTCGAGGCCGGGCGCCGAGCAGCGCCACAGTCCGTCCATGTACGCTTCCCCCGCCCCGACACTGCCCCCGGCGGCGACGGCCCGGTAGAAGGCCGGATCGAGCACTTCCAGACGTATGCCCGCTGCGTCCGCCTCGCCCGTGCCGAGTGCGACGCTGCCCATGGCATCGTGCAGCTCGAGCCGCCCGTGCCGCAGCCCCGCAAGGCGCGACAATAGACGCTCGCGCAGGAATCGGTCCAGTGCATTCATCGGGGGCCGCACCAGTGCGGCGGCGGCTGTATTCATGGAGTACCTCTCAGGCGGTGCGGGTGGTCGTAGACGGGCGCGCGCTTCAGCCACAGGCGCAGCGCCTGCCAGTAAATCGCGCCGATGACCTGCGTGCTCATCAGCGGGTAGCGCCACAGCACGCGCGCCAGGTTCGGACCTGTGAGCGCTCGGCGGGCGAGTTCCAGATGAGCCTCGAGCTCGGGTTGCTCGCCCTGCCTGACCGACATGTGCACGCGCAGCCTCTCCTGCGGCGCGCTGCAGCGCCACTGGTAGCGCCGCTCAAGCGGCAGGAACGGCGAGACATGGAAGCTTTTGTCGAAGTCCCACTGCCAGAGCGCGCCGCGGCGCTGCGCGGCGGCGATTGGCAGTACGTAGGCGTGCCGCTCGTTCCACGGTGTGTTGGTGATTTCGGCGATCACCGCCTCGAGCGCGCCGCCGGCATCGTGGCAGTAATAAAAGCTGACTGGATTGAACACGTAACCGGCGTAGCGCAGGTGCGTCAGCAGCCGCACTGCGCCGCTCGGCCGCACTCCGGTGTGGCGCTCGACCAACATGCGCGCCGCCTCCGCAAGCGGCAGTGAGGCGGGCGCGAGGTAATCGGCGCGGCGGAATTCAGCCAGATTGCGCCCATGAACCGACCACAGCCAACGCCCGGCGAACACCTGCTCGAGCTCGTCAAGATCGAGGTACAGTTGTGCGATCCGGTAGGCGAACGCGTGCCGCTGTGGCGTGAGACGCCAGTGCCGCACCGTGCCTTCGTATACGGCGCTGTGCAGCGCAGGCCGCCCGCTCATGCGGCGATCTTTCGTGTCTGCGCGCGCGCGCAGCGCGCATCGAGCGCCTCGGCCACCTCGAGTGCGCTGCGCATGCCGTCTTCATGAAACCCCCAGCCCCAGTACGCGCCGGCGAACCAGGTGCGGTTGACCCCCTGGATCTGTCCCCGCCGGCGCTGAGCGGCGATCGCTGCGTGGGTGTGAACCGGGTGCTCGTAGCGCATCGTGCGCAGCACCTTGGCCGGGTCGATCGCTGCGGTACGGTTGAGCGTCACGATGAACGGCTCGGGCGAGTCGAGGCCCTGCAGCAGGTTCATGCAGTAACTGACCGTGCAGGGCGCGCCGGGCTCGCGCGGCACGTGCGCGTTCCAGGCCGCCCAGGCCTTGCGCCGCCGGGGCAGCACCGATGCATCGGTATGCAGCACCGCCTCGTTCGGCTGATAGGCGATCGCGCCGAGGATGGCGCGCTCGGCGCAGCTCGCGTCCGAGAGCAGCGAGAGCGCCTGATCGCTGTGGCAGGCGAGCACGACCTGGTCGAACTGCTCGGCGCCGCCGGCGTAGGCCACGGTGACCGCATGCGCTTCGCGGCGCACCGAGCGCACTGGGCAGCTGGGCCGCTCGTGCACCCGCCAGCGGGCGCGCAGCGCGCGCACGTAGCTCGCCGAGCCGCCGCGCACCACGCGCCATTCGGGGCGGTCGCGCACCGCGAGCATCTGGTGATTCGCCATGAACCGCACCAGATAGCGGGCGGGGAAGGACAGGATCTGCGCCGGCGGGGAAGACCACAGCGCCGAGGCCATGGGCACGAGATGATCGTCGCGGAATGCCGCCCCATAGCCGCCGGCGGCCAGGTACTCCCCGAGCGTCGGTTCCGGCGCGTCGCTCGCGAGCAGCGCGGGTGCCTCGCGATAAAAGCGCAGCAGATCGCGCACCATGCCGAGAAAGCGCACCGAGAGCAGGTTGCGCCGCTGGCAGAACAGCGTATCGAGGCGAGTGGCGTTGTATTCCAGACCGCTCGCTTCGTTGTGCACCGAGAAGCTCATCGTGCTCGGCTGCGAGTCGACTTGCAGCTCGGCGAGCAGCGCTGTGAACGACGGATAGTGCCGCGGGCTGAACACGATGAATCCGGAGTCGACCGCGTACTGCCCTCCTGCGAGGCGCAGCTCGTGCGTGTGCGTGTGTCCGCCAAGGTAGTCGTTCGCCTCGAACAGCGTGACCTCGTGCAGAGGCGAGAGCAGCCAGCTCGAGGCGAGTCCGGCGATGCCGGCGCCGATGACCGCGATGCGCATCGGCTCAGCGCTCCGTCCGCTGCAGGACGCGTGCCGGCAGTGGCTTCAGTCCGCTGATCAGTCCGAGCGCGGCGAGCAGCCGCAGCCCGTACCAGGTCAGGTCGATCTCCCACCACCTGAACCCCTGGCGCGCGGTGCCGGGGAAGCGGTGGTGGTTGTTGTGCCAGCCCTCGCCGAAGGTCAGCAGCGCGAGCAGGAAATTGTTGCGGCTGTCGTCGCGGGTGGCGAAGCGGCGCGATCCCCAGCGGTGAGCCAGGGAGTTGATGGTCACGGTGGCGTGAAACAGCATCACCGTGGAGATGAAAAAGCCCCACACCAGCAGCTGCGGCCCGTCGGTGCCGAGCTGCGGGGCGAGCCGGTGCAGCGCGGCCCCGAGCGCGCAGAGCGCTGCGGCGAGCAGCGCCGGCACGGCGATGTC
This sequence comes from Pseudomonadota bacterium, assembly GCA_021792555.1. GTDB lineage: Bacteria > Pseudomonadota > Gammaproteobacteria > Steroidobacterales > Steroidobacteraceae > 13-2-20CM-66-19. The sequence continues at coordinate 176,435 of JAJYUL010000002.1, read as the reverse complement.
ATAGCGGTCGAGCCAGCGCAGCTCCGGATAGCGGGCGAGGTCGGGCACCCGATTGAAGTCGGTGCGGAACGCGCGCCGGGTGAGAAACCAGCCCATGTGGCTCCAGAGAAAGCCGTGAACGCGCGGGGAGTGCGGGTCGAGCGGGGTGTCCGCGTCGCGGTGATGATTGCGATGATGCGCGGCCCACCACAGCGGTCCGCGCTGCACGCAGGCCGCGCCGATCAGGGCGAACAGCAGCTGCACGGGACGGGAGGCGCGGAACGTGCGGTGCGAGAAGCCGCGGTGATAGAAGCCCGTGAGCGCGAACATGCGCACGGCATAGAGCCCGCCGGCCACGGCGAGCGCCGTGGTGGACAGGCCCGTCCAGATGACCCCGAGACACCCCAGGTGCAGCCCGATGAACGGCGCGGCGCGCAGCCAGTCGATGCGATCGGCGTTCGCCGGATCGAGCGGCGCGCCGCTCTCGCGGGTGTCGAACCAGTGTCGCAGCGTCTGCCGGCGCGACGGACGGTTCGCGCCGGCGGGGGCAGGGGCGGGCAGTGGGTACGCGCTCATCGTAGGGCACCATCGGTGACTGTGGTGCTCTATACGGAGCGGGCGCGCATTTGGATGCAGGCGCGTGTGCGCCTGCGCCGCCCGGGGCAAGCAGCCCGCTCAGGCCGGGCGGCGCGGAGGGTTCACAAGCCGCAGGGTGGCGGCGCTCGCCGGGGCGGCGCTCGCCGCGCCGATGGCGCCTGCGGCGATGACCGGCCCGGTGGGCTGCCCGGTGGGCGAGCCGCCCCGCGGCTCGATGGACACCGCCAGCCGTGCGGTCGGCCCGAGACGCGCGACCAGGCTCGCGCTCAGCGCGAGCGTGATGGGCGCGCGCGTGGAGATCAGGCCGACGGCGATCGGCCGCCCGCCGTGCGGAATCAGCCACAGTTCGGGCGTGCGGCCGGGCCGCACCGGCTGCGGAGCGGCCGGCACCACGATCATGCGGGCCTTGCCGATGTCCATGGTGGCCGTCCAGCCGACCTGTCCGTCGGTTTCCGTGATGGTGGCGGCCATGTAGGGGATGGCCGGGGCGGGCGGGCGACTGAGGAAGAGGAACACCAAGGCGGCGCAGGCGGCCGCGAGCAGCGCGCCGCTGCCGAGGGTCAGCCAGTGCCACAGCCTGAGGTTGCCCCACAGCCCGCCGCCGGCGCGCTCCGCGGGCGCATCGAATTGCAGCGCCGCGCGGATCCGCTGCCAGAGCCGCTCCGGGGGCGCCTCTGCGGCGATCTCCTCCGCCAGGGGCAAGAGGCGCCGGCGCCACTGCGCTTCGGCCGCCGCCGCGGCGCTGCTCTCGGCGATTTCCCGCTCGACCGCGGCGCGCGCATCGGCATCGAGCACGCCGAGCACGTACTCGGCGTAGCGCAGTTCGCCATTGTCTTCGTCGCTCGGCGTACTCATGTCTCAAGGCACGTGCGCAGTTGCAGCAGGGCGCGGCGGATCCAGCTCTTCATCGTGGCGAGCGGCACCTGGCAGCGCATCGCCAGTTCCTTATACGTTGCGCCGGTGAAGAAGGCTTCACGCACCGAGCGGCTGTGCTTCGGGTCGAGCTGACCGAGACAGCGCTCGAGGCGCCGGTAATCCTCGCTGGCCTCGGCGTGCGCGGCCGGCCCGCGGCCCTCATCGGGCAGGCGCTCGAGCTCGAGCGGATCGGCATGGGTGTCCGTGCGGCGCTGGCGCAACCGGTCGATCGCCCGGTTGCGCACTAGGGTGGTGAGCCACGTGCCGGCACTGGCGAGCGCAGGGTTGTATCCATCCGCGCGGCGCCAGATGGCGATGAACGCCTCCTGCAGCACTTCCTCGGCCTCGCCGCGGTCGCGCAGCATGCGCACGCACAGTCCGAACAGGTGTGGGGAGGTCTGCCGGTACAGCTCGGCGAACGCCGCCCGGTCGTGCATCGCGGTCCGCGAGAGGAGCTGCTCGAGCGTGTCGGTCTCGGTCGAGGTGTGGTTCATCAGCTGACCGCGCTGCGGCGCCTGCCGGGTGGTCGGGCTGCGGGCCGACTCTCGTTCCGCCGGATTGAGGATGTCAACCGGACGTGGGAATTCTCACGAATAATCTCGCCGCTTTCAAGCGCACTGCCGCGCCTGCGGCCGCGCCTGAATGGCACGTCGGTATTTTCCGCAGCCGCCGCTGCAGGGACCCGCATTCCCCGCGCGCCCGCTCCTGTACTAATCTGCCGCGGTCATGTCACAGCGGGCCATTCTGCACCCGGCGGCGCTCGCGCCTGCCGGCACGCCCCATGGGGATCGTGGCCGTCACGGGCGCGAGCGTCCCGTCATTGATGAGGCCGGGTCGGCCGGGCCCGCCGCCGCGCCGGTGCGCGGCCGCACGAGAGGGTAGCCAAGATGATTAACGGAACCGTTGTCACTCTGTCGCGCATCCAGTTCGCATCGACCGCACTCTATCACTTCCTGTTCGTGCCGCTGACGCTAGGGCTGAGCTTCCTGCTCGCCGCGATCGAGACCGTGTACGTCACGACCGGCAAGTCCATATACAAGGACATGGCCCGCTTCTGGGGCAAGCTGCTGATGATCAACTTCGCGCTCGGAGTCGCGACCGGGCTGACCATGGAGTTTCAGTTCGGCACCAACTGGTCGTTTTATTCCGGGTTCGTCGGCGACATCTTCGGCGCGCCGCTCGCCATCGAGGGGCTGATGGCCTTCTTCATGGAGTCGACCTTCATCGGCCTGATGGTGTTCGGCTGGGAACGACTCTCCAGAGGACAGCATCTGGCGGTGACTTGGCTGGTGGCCTTCGGTTCGAACCTCTCGGCGCTGTGGATCCTGGTCGCCAACAGCTTCATGCAGAATCCCCGCGGGGCGGCGTTCGATCCGCTGACCATGCGCATGCAGCTGACGAGCTTCCAGCAGCTCATCTTCAACCCAGACGCGCAGTCGAAGTTCGTGCACACCAGCGTGGCCGGCTACGTCACGGCGGCAATCTTCGTCGCCGGCGTGAGCGCGTACTACATGCTGCGCAACCGCCACGTCGACCTCGCCAAGCGCTCATTCCGCATGGCCGCCCTCTTCGGCGTGCTGGCCACGATCGCCGTGATCACCCTGGGCGATGCGCTCGGCTTCGTCGATGCGCGTGTGCAGCCGACCAAGCTCGCGGCCATGGAGGCGGTGTGGCAGTCCGAGCCGGCGCCCATGCCGTTCAACCTGATCGCCTTTCCGAGCCAGGCCAAGCGCGAGAACTTGGGCGCGGTGCGCGTGCCCTATCTGCTGTCGCTGCTCGTGACGCATTCGCTCTCCGGGACGGTGCCGGGCGCCGATGCGCTCGAGCGCCGCGCGGTGCAGCAGATCGAGGGCGGCATACCGGCGGTGCAGGCGCTGAAGGTGCTCGCGCGCGATCCGGGCAACGCGGCGGCGCTCGCCGAGTTCAACGCGCACCGCAAGGACCTCGGCTACGGGTTTCTGGTGCAGCGCTACGCGCCGGATCTGAACGACGTCACGCCGGCGCAGATGGAGCGGGCGGCGCGCGACATCATGCCGCCGGTGGCCGCGGTGTTCTGGTCGTTCCGGGTCATGGTGGCCCTCGGCCTGCTCATGCTCGCCTACTTCGTGATCGCGGTGCTCTACACGCTGCGCAACAAGATCCAGCGCAAGACCTGGCTGCTGAAGATGGGTGTGTGGATGATCCCGGTGCCGTTCATCGCCAACGAGGCCGGCTGGCTGGTCGCCGAGCTCGGCCGCCAGCCCTGGACGGTGTTCGATGTGCTGCCGACGTGGATGAGCGCCTCGACGCACAGCGTGGCGTACATGGCGTTCTCGCTCATCGGCTTTCTGGTGCTCTACACGGCCTTCATCGCGGTGGAGATGTACCTGATGGTGCGGGCGATCAAACTCGGGCCCGCCGTGCACGGGGATTCGGGCGGAGCGAGCGCGCAGCCGCGCCCGTCGCTCGCCCCGCGTGTGGCGCCGGCGGCTCCCTACGGCGGTAAACTGGAGGGCTGAGTCATGGAGCTCTATGCGACTTTGCAGGTGATCTGGTGGCTGCTGCTCGGCGTGCTGCTGATGGGGCTCGCCGTCATGGTCGGAATGGACATGGGGGTGGGCGCGATCCTGCGCTACGTCGGGCGCACCGATGTCGAGCGGCGCATCGCGCTCAACATCATCGGACCGCACTGGGACGGCAACCAGGTCTGGTTCATTCTCGGCGGCGGGGCGATCTTCGCGGCGTTTCCGCTGATCTACGCCACGGCGTTCTCGGGCTTCTACGTGGTGATGCTGCTGCTGCTGTGGACCATGATCATGCGTCCGCTCGGCTTCGAGTACCGCAGCCAGCTCGCCAGTCCCGCGTGGCGCAACGTCTGGGACTGGGTGTTTCTCATCAGCGGGGCCGTGCCGATGATCGTCTTCGGCGCGGCCTTCGGCAATCTGTTCCACGGCGTGCCCTTTCACTTCACCTGGGACATGACCTCGTACTACACCGGCAGTTTCCTCGGACTGCTCAATCCGTTTGCGATCGCGACCGGCGTGCTGGCGCTGTCGCTCTCGGTAACGATGGGCGGGCTGACCGTGATGAACGGCGCCGAGGGCGCGCTGTTGCAGCGCGCCCGCACGCTCGCTCAGCTCGGCGCCGGCGTGGGGATCGCGTTGTTCGCGCTCTGCGGCATCTGGGTGCATGCGCTCGGCGGATATCAGCTGCTCAGCGGACCGGGCCCGGGCGTGCCGCAGACGCCCCTGCAGCAGAGCGTCGCGGTGGTGCAGGGCGGATGGCTGGCGAACTACGCGGCGCACCCGGTGCTGTGGCTGCTGCCGCTCGCCGGGTTCGCCGGCATGGCCGGCGCGCTGCTCGCCGCGCGCGCCGCTCGCTCGCATCTGGGCTGGTGGCTGGGCGCGCTCGCGTGGATCGGCGTCATCGGCACCGCGGGCGCGGCGCTCTTCCCGTTCATGCTGCCCTCCAGCACCGATCCGTCGATGAGCCTGACGCTGTGGAATTCAAGCTCGAGCCGCACGACGCTCGCCTGGATGGTCGGCTTCGCGGTGTTCTTCGTGCCGCTGATCCTGTGGTACACCAGCTGGGCGTTCTGGGTGATGCGCGGCAAGGTCACCGCCGAGCAGATCACTCACGGCGACGAGCACGCGTATTGAGGAGACACCCATGCGCACCTTCTTTTATTTCGTCCTGTTCATGGTCATCGCCGTGGGGGTGATTTTCCTCGCCGCCGTCCTCGGTGCACGAGGCGCGTGGTATTTCGCCTGGCTGGTCGGCACCGCCATGATCGTGCTGATCAGTGCCGCAGGCGGCGCGCTGCTCGATACGCAGGAGGAGCACGCTGCCGAGCGGGCCGCCGCCGAGCGCGAGCGATCCTGACGGGTCGAACCGACACGCGGGAGGCGGCCCCGCCCGGGGCCGGCCCCGAAACGGCGGCTGCCGAGTGGCTGCGGCGAGAGGCGCGGCAGATCCGCGCCCCTCTCGGTCGCGCCGCAGCGCTGAGCGCTCTGCAGGCGCTGGCGCTGGTGGGGCAGGCGTGGCTGCTCTCGGGGATCCTCGCCGCCGCGCTGTTCGCGCACGCGCCGCTCGCGCGGCTCTGGCCGCAGTGGCTCGCGCTGCTCGTGCTCGCGCCGCTGCGGCTGGCCCTGAGCGTGCGGGCGCGGCACACCGCCTTCGGCGCGGCGCAGCAGCTCGGCGCCGGCCTGCGCTCGCGAGTGCTGCGCGGCGCGCAGGCGCTCGGCCCGTACGGCCTGCGCACCCAGGCGAGCGGGGACCTGATCACCCGGCTGGTCGATGGCATCGAGGCGGTGCTGGCGTATTTCGCCCGCTATCTGCCGCAGGCCGCCTCCGCCGCGCTCATTCCGCCGCTGCTCGCGCTGTTCGTGTTTCCGGCGGACTGGGTCTCGGGGATGATTCTGCTGCTCACCGCGCCGCTCATTCCGCTGTTCATGGTGTTGGTGGGCAGGGCCGCCGCACGCGCGAGCGAGCGCCGCTACGGACAGCTGACGCGCCTCGGGGCGGCGTTCATCGAGGCGCTCGGCGGGCTGGTGACGCTGCGCCAGCTGGGCGCCGCGGAGCGCTTCGCGGCGCACTTGGACGGGGAAGGCGAGGAGTACCGCGCGCTCACCATGCAGGTGCTGCGCGTCGCGTTCCTCTCGGCGCTGGTGCTGGAATTCTTTGCCACCGTCAGCATCGCGGTGGTCGCGGTGCTGATCGGCTTTCGCCTGTTGTGGGGCGAGCTGCACCTGCGCGCCGGGCTGTTCGTCCTGCTGCTCGCCCCGGAGTTCTATCTGCCGCTGCGCGCGCTCGGCGGCCTGCGCCACACGCGCATGGACGCTCTGGCCGCGGCGCAGCAGCTCTCGAGGCTCGATGCCGTCGCGCCCCTCGGCGCCGCGGCGCGCGCCGGCAGCTTCCGGGCGATGGGTGACTCGGCGCCCGAGATCCGGATCGAACGCATCGGCTACGTGCACAGCGGACGCGGCGCGGTGCTGAGGGAGTGCACCCTGCAGGTGCCGGCGCGCAAAGTGACCGCGCTCGTCGGTACGAGCGGCGCGGGCAAGACGACGCTGCTCAGCGTGCTATTGGGCTTTGCCGCACCGTACAGCGGCCATGTCTGGGTCGACGGAGTCGAACTCGGGGAACTCGATCCGGCGCAGTGGCGCGCACGCGTGGCCTGGGTGCCGCAGCAGGCGCATGTGTTCGAGGGCACTGTGCGCGAGAACCTGCTGTTGGCCGCGCCGGGCGCCGACGCCGGGGCACTGCAGCGGGCCGCCGAGCGCAGCGGTCTCGGCGCGGTGCTCGAACGCCTTCCGCAGGGGTGGGAGACACCCCTCGGGGAGCGCGGACTCGGCCTCTCGGGCGGAGAGTTGCAGCGACTGGCTCTCGCGCGCGCGCTGCTGCGCGAGCAGGCGCGGGTCTGGCTGCTCGATGAGCCGACGGCCCACCTCGATCCGGCGAGCGCCCGCGCCGTGGAGACGATGATCGGCGCAGCCGCCGCGACACGGACCGTGCTGCTGGTCGCGCACCGGCTGAGCGCGGCGCGCTCGGCGGACTGGGTGGCGGTCCTGCGCGAAGGGCGCGTGATCGAGCAGGGCGTGCCGGCCGAGCTGGCGCGTGCGCGGGGCGCCTATGCCGCGCTGCTGCAGGCGGAGCGGCCGTGAGATCGCCTCTGTCACCGGCGCTGCGGCGGCTGCTTGCGGTGCAGCGTCCGTATCGCGGCTGGATGGCCGGGGGGGCGGCGCTCGCGCTGCTCGCCGCGCTCGCGGCCATCGGCCTGATGGCCGTCTCGGGCTGGTTCATCGCTGCGATGGCGCTGGCGGGCGCTGGCGGGCTCGCCATCAATTACTTCACTCCGGCGGCGGCGATTCGCGCATTCGCCATTGTGCGCAGCGGCGGTCGCTACGGCGAGCGCCTCGTGACGCACGAGGCGACGCTGCGCGGCCTGGCCGGACTGCGCGCCTGGCTGTTCCGGCGGTTGATTCCGCTCGCGCCGGCGCGCCTCGCGGCGCTGCGCAGCGGGGAGCTGTTCGCCCGCCTGCGCGCCGATGTCGATGCGCTCGAGCATTTTTATCTGTCCGTGCTGGTGCCGGCCGCGGTGGCCCTGCTGAGTACGGGCGCGGCGCTGCTGCTGACGCTCATCGTGCTGCCGCTTGCGGCGCTGCCGCTGCTGCTCGGGGCGGTGCTCGCGGGAGTGCTGCTGCCCGCGTGGATCGAGCGGCGCGCGGCGCGCGCTTCGGAGCTGGCGGTGCGCGAGTCTGCGGCGCTGCGCGGGATGCTGCTCGATGCGCTGCGCGGTCACAGCGAGCTGCTCGCCTGGGGCGCCGTGGCGGCGCACAACGCGCGCGTCGAGGCGCTCGCCGCTCAGCTCGATTCGCGCCGCACTCGCATCGACAGCGTGCAGGCGGTCGGCAGCGGCGTCGTGGGCCTGCTCGCGCAGCTGACGCTCCTTGGAGTGCTGGTGGTGGGGCTCGCGGCGGTGCATCGCGGCGCTCTTGCGCCGCCGCAGCTCGTGATGCTCTCGCTGCTGACGCTGGCGCTGTTTGATGTGATCGCGCCGCTCGGGGAGGCGCTGGCGCAATGGCGGGCCACGCTCCTCGCCAGTGCCCGCGTGTTCGATCTTGCCGACACGCCGCCGTGCTTCACCGAGCCGTCGAGCGGGACGCCGATGCCGCCGGCGTACGAGATCGCGTTCGAGAATGCGCACCTGCGCTACTCGCCGCAACTGCCCTGGGCGCTCGAGGGCGTCGATCTGGTGCTGCCCGCCGGGGCGCGCGTCGCGGTGGTGGGCGCCTCCGGGGCAGGTAAGAGCTCGCTGCTCGGCGCGCTCTTGAAGTTCTACCCGCTGCAGCAGGGGCGCGTGCTGTTCGGCGGACAGTCCGTGCAGGCGCTGCCCGGGGATGCGCTGCGGCGGCGGATCGCGGTCATCGCCCAGCAGACCACGCTGTTCAATCTGTCGCTGCTCGAGAACCTGCTGCTCGCCGCGCCGGATGCGAGCGCCGCTGCGATCGAGCGCGCCGTCAGCCTCGCGCAGTTGGATCCGTTCGTGGCCTCCCTGCCGCAGGGGTACGACACGCTGCTCGGCGAGGGGGGCGCACTCGTCTCGGGCGGCGAGGCGCGCCGCATCGCCATTGCCCGGGCGCTGCTGCAGGACGCTCCGGTGCTGGTGCTCGATGAGCCGACGGAGGGCTTGGATGCGCGCACCGCGCGCGATCTGTATGCCGCGCTCGATGCCGCGGGTCGCGGCCGGACGCTGCTGCTCATTACGCACCGGCTGAGCGGACTGGCCGAGCTCATCGAGGAGGTGGTGGTGATGGAGGCGGGCAGGGTGCGCGCGCGCATGCCGGTGGGCGAGTATCTGGCCGCAGAAGGCGGCCGCTGAATGCGCCGGAATATGTCGCCTACGGCATTGGCGCGGACAAAATCAAGGAGTAAATTCACAAAAACAGAAGCTCGCACGCGTCAGCGGCGCCAGATCGGGGCTTCAGACTCATCACAGGCCCCTGGCGCACGGCCTGCACGGCCGACCCGGGAGATCAGAATGAGAAAAACCTATGGCACGATGCTGCTCGCGCTGCTGCTCTTGGCGGCCGCGCCGGCGATGGCCGCCTCGCTGACTTTTGGACAGTGGCGGGTGGCCACCACCGCCGACGGTCACTACACCTACGCCGCGACGGCCAATCGGCGCGGGGAGGTGTTCGGGGAGTTCTGCGCGTTCAAATCGGGCTCGTGCCACTGGCTGCTCGCGGTGCACACGCCGTGCCGCTTCGGGGACGTCTATCCGGTGCTCGCCAATTCCGCAGCCGGCGCCAACCCCATCGCGATCTTCTGCGTCGGGGCGCTCGGCGGCCACACTTACGGCATGGCGCTGATGAACCGCAAGAAGCTCGAGGCCAGCATCGCGCACGCCCGGCGCATCGCCTTCGCGGTGCCCTTGAACGGGGGCGGCTTCGCGTTCACGCGCTTTGCACTCGCCGGCCGGCTGCAGGCCACCGCGCTGCTGCGCAAGTCCTTCGACGCGGAAATCCAGCGCCGCCGGCAGTCCCGCATCGCCGAACTGCGCCTCTAGCCCGCCACCTCTCAGCCTCCCCCTCTCTCTTACGGGAGAGGCCGTCCTGCCGGGCGCGACGAGCGTACCGCGCGCTGCGGCGAATCGAGCCGGGCGGGGCGGCGTTGTTGTTAAAATAGTAGCCTATACCCCTGCGGATGCGCCTCGCGCGGTCCGGTGGCCCGAGTCGGGCGGCCGGGCCGCGCGCGCACCCCCGCGCGAGTACACAGGAGATTGGGAGTCGTGGACAAACGCGTGATGTGGTGGCGGCTGGTCATCGTGCTCGTCGCAATGGCGCTCGTGCTGGGTGGAGTGACGGCCTGGAACGCCATCAAGGCGCATTTCATTCACCAGTTCATGGTGAAGAATGCCGAGCAGCCGCAGACCGTGAGCACCGCGGCGGTGCATTACTCGACCTGGCAGCCGCAAGTCACCGCGGTCGGCAGCCTGCGCGCCGTGCACGGCGTCGAGGTGACCACGCAGGTGGCCGGGCTGGTGGTGAGCGTGGACTTCAAGTCCGGTGAGGCCGCCCGCGCCGGACAGGTTCTGGTGCAGCTCAACGCCGCCCCCGACATCGCGCAGTTGCATTCGCTGCAGGCGGCCGCGCATTACGCGGCGCTGACCTATCAGCGCGACATCATCCAGTACAAGGCCCAGGCCATCGGCAAGGCGACGCTCGATGCGGCCACGGCCGACTGGAAGAGTGCCGCGGCGCAAGTCAAGGCGCAGGCGGCGCTCGTGGCCGAAAAGACCGTGCGCGCGCCGTTCAACGGCCGGCTCGGCATCACCACCGTCAATCCGGGCGAGTATCTGCAGCCCGGCACCGCGATCGTGAGCTTGGAGTCGCTCGATCCGATCTTCGTGGATTTCTATCTGCCGCAGAGCGACCTATCGCGCGTGCACCTCGGTGCTCTGACCGACGTGACGACCAGCGCGTTCCCGGGCAAGGTCTTCACCGGACGGATCACCTCCATCGATTCGCTGGTCAATCCTTCGACGCGCAATTTCGAGGCCGAGGCCACCATCGCCAATCCGGCGCGGCTGCTGCGCCCGGGCATGTTCGTGGACACGGCGGTGCAGTCGGGCCGCAAGCGCCGCTACCTGACCCTGCCGCAGACGGCCATCACCTACAACCCCTACGGCGATACCGTGTTCGTGGTGCGCCGGGGCGCCGGTCCCAAGGCGCCCGCGACCGTCGAGCAGGTGTTCGTGACCCTCGGCCCCACGCGCGGCGATCAGGTCGCGGTGCTGAAGGGGATCAAGGCCGGGGAGGTCATCGTGACCAGCGGGCAGCTGAAGCTGAAGAACGGCTCGGCCGTCGTCGTCAACAACAGCGTCCAGCCGCTCAACAATCCCAACCCCTCGCCGCAGGAACACTGAGGCGGCCGGCGTGAAATTCACCGAAATTTTCATCCGCCGGCCGGTACTGTCGGCGGTCGTCAGCCTGCTGATGCTGGTGCTGGGGCTGCGCGCGATCTTCCAGCTGCCGGTCACGCAGTACCCGAAGACCCAGAGCGCGGTCATCACCGTCACCACCGATTACTACGGCGCGGATGCCCAGACGGTGGCCGGGTTCATCACCCAGCCGCTCGAGGCGGCCATCGCTCAGGCGCAGGGCATCGACTACATGTCCTCCTCCTCGAGCACCGGCAGCTCGGTGATCACTGCGACGCTGCGGCTCAACTACAACGCGAACCGCGCGCTGACCGAGATCAGCGCCCAGGTGAACGCGGTGCGCAATCAGCTGCCGCCGCAGTCGCAATTGCCGGTGATCCAGCTGGCCAAGACCCAGACCGCCGATACGATGTACATCGGCTACTTCAGCAAGGTGATACCCACCAACGCGCTGACCGACTTCCTGCTGCGTGTCGTGCAGCCGGAGTTGAACGCCATACCCGGCGTGCAGAACGCGGAGATCATCGGTGGACGCACCTTCGCGCTGCGCGCCTGGCTCGATCCGAACCGCATGGCAGCCCACGGCGTGACGGCCGCCGACGTCTTTCAGGCGCTCGCGACCAACAACTATCTTTCCGCCGCCGGCCAGACCAAGGGGCAGATGGTGAGCATCAAGCTCACCGCCTCGACCAACCCGAACACGCTGCGTGAATTCCGCAACCTGGTCATCCGCGACCAGGACGGGGCGATCGTGCGGCTGAAGGACGTGGCGACAGTGGTGCTCGGCGCGGAGAACTACGATTCCGCCGTGCGCTTCAGCGGCCGACCGGGCGTGTTCGTGGGCATCAAGGCGGCGCCGAGCGCCAGCGTGCTCACCGTCGCGAGCCGCGTGAAGGCCGAGCTGCCGCAGATCGCCCAGCAGCTGCCGAACGGAATCACGCAAAAAGTGGTGTTCGACGGCACCACCTTCATCTACGCCTCCATCGTCGATGTGGTGCGTACGCTGATCGAGACGCTGCTGATCGTCACCGCAGTCATCTTCCTGTTCCTCGGCAGCCCGCGCGCCTCGGCGGTGCCTGCGCTCGCCATGCCGCTGTCGATCGTGGGCGCGTTCATCTTCATGCTCGCGCTCGGCTATTCGATCAATCTGCTGACTCTGCTCGCGCTGGTGCTGGCGATCGGGCTGGTGGTCGACGATGCCATCATCGTGGTGGAGAACATCGATCGGCACATGAAGGAGGGCCGCTCGCCGCTCGAGGCCGCCGTGCTCGGCGCGCACGAGCTCAACGGACCGATCATCGCCATGACCGTGGTGCTGGTCGCCGCCTACGCGCCGATCGCCTTCCAGACCGGTCTCACCGGCGCGCTGTTCACGCAGTTCGCCTTCACCCTGGTCGGTGCAGTGGTCTGCTCGGCGATCATTGCGCTTACGCTCTCGCCTATGCTCTGCTCGCGCCTCTTCCGCAGCGAGCAGGAGGACAATCGCTTCACGCACCTGCTCGATCGTGCCTTCAATCGGCTGCGCGCCGGGTATCGGCGCATGCTGTCGAGCTGGCTCGCCACCTGGCCGGTGCTGATCGTGCTCGGGCTGCTGCTGCTCGGCGCCGTGTTCTATCTGCTCAAGACCTCCAAGTCCCAGCTCGCGCCCCAGGAGGACGAGGGCGTGGTGCTCTACCAGCTGATCGGGCCGCCGGATGCGACGCTGCAGCAGATGCAGACCTATACGCAGCAGATCTTCAATGCCGCGAAGACGCTGCCGGAGTACCGCCAGGCGTTCCAGATGCTCGGCTCCCCGTCGGTCAACCAGGGCTTCGGCGGCATTCTGCTCAAGCCCTGGGATGAGCGGACTCGCACGGCGAGTGAGCTGCAGCAGGTGCTGCAGCAGCGCTGGAACCACATCGCCGGAGCGCAGATCGCGGCCTTCCAGTTCCCCTCGCTCCCCGGGGCGCAGGGCCTGCCCGTGCAGTTCGTGATCACCACCGCCGAGCCGATCGCCAACCTCTACCCGGTGGCGCAGAAGGTGCTCGAGCGGGCACGTGAGAGCGGTCTGTTCTTCTTCGTCGATTCGGACCTCAAGATCGACCAGCCGCAGGACAAGATCGTGGTCAATCCCTACAAGGTGGCCGACCTCGGTCTGACGCAGCAGGATGTGGCCGACACGCTCGGTGCGGCGCTCGGCGGCGGGTACGTCAATTACTTCGAGCTCGCCGGACGCTCCTACCGGGTGATCCCGCAGGTGCTGCAGAAGTTCCGCCTGAACCCGAGCCAGGTGCTCGACTATCACCTGCGCACCGCCGGCGGCGCGCTGGTGCAGCTCGGCACCGTGGCAACGCTCAAGCGCGAAGTGGTGCCGGAGTCGATCAACCACTTCCAGCGGCTGAACTCGGCCACCATCGCCGGGGCGGCGGCGGTGCCGCAGGGCGAGGCGCTCGCGTTCCTGCGCAAGACGCTGCAGCAGGTCGCGCCGAGCGGCTTCAACGCCAACTACTCCGGGCAGTCCCGCCAGTTCATGCAGGGCTCGAGCAGCTTCCTCGTCACGTTCGGCTTCTCGCTGATCATCGTGTTCCTGTCGCTCGCGGCGCTGTTCGAGAGTTTCCGCGATCCGGTGGTCATTCTGGTGTCGGTGCCGGCGGCGCTGTTCGGCGCGCTGCTGTTCATCAACATCGGCGTGACCACGCTCAACATCTACACCCAGGTCGGGCTCGTGACGCTGCTCGGTCTGATCAGCAAGCACGGCATCCTGATGGTGCAGTTCGCCAACGATCTGCAGCGCGCCGGGCACGGCAAGCTTCAGGCGATCGAGGAGGCCGCGGAGGTGCGGCTGCGGCCGATCCTGATGACCACCGCGGCGATGGTCATGGGCGTGCTGCCGCTCGTGTTCGCCAGCGGCGCCGGAGCGGCCGGGCGGCGCGCCATGGGCATCGTGATCGCCACGGGGCTGTCGATCGGGACGCTGTTCACGCTGTTCATCGTCCCGGCGGTGTATCTGCTGCTCGCGGCCGATCATGAGCACGAGCGCGCGCGGGCGGCCGCGCTGCAGGCGGCCGCCGAGTAGGCGCGCCGCGGACCGTCCGGACCGCGCGGAATTTGATCCGCATCAAGCCCCCGCGCGCACGCTGCGCTAGCGTGCGCGCGGATGGCATTTCACGATCTGCGCACATTTCTCGCGCACCTGGAAGAGCGCGGCGATCTGCGCCGCGTCCCCGTTGCGGTCAACCCGGAGCTCGAAAGCACCTCGTTCTGCCTGCGCGCCCTGAAGCGGCAGGGCCCGGCGCTGCTGTTCGAGCGGCCGACCGGCGCGCATCACGCGCTGCTCGGCAACCTGTTCGGGCATGCCCGGCGCATCGAGGCCGCCCTCGGACGTGAGCGCACCGGCGCGCTGCGTGAGCTCGGTGAGCTGCTGGCTGCGCTGAAGGAGCCGCACTGGCCCGGCAACGTGCGCGAAGCGCTCGCCAGCTGGCCGCAGTTCGCGCAGCTGGCGCACGTGGCGCCCCGCCGCGTTGCGCGCGCGCCGTTCCAGGAACACACCCTCGGGGGCGGACAGATCGACCTCGCCCGCCTGCCGATTCAGCGCTGCTGGCCGGAGGATGCCGCGCGGCTGATCACGCTCGGCCTGGTGGTCACACGCGGCACGCGCAAGGCGCGCCAGAACGTCGCGGTCTACCGCCAGCAGGTGATCGGGCGCGACCGCGTGATCATGCGCTGGCTGGCGCACCGGGGCGGAGCGGGCGATTTCGCCGACTGGCAGGCGGACCGCCCCGGGGAGCCCTTTCCGGTGCTCATCGCGATCGGCACCGATCCGGCGACGCTGCTCGCGGCGGCGGCGCCCATTCCCGATACGCTCTCGGAGTACGAGTTCGCGGGCCTGCTGCGCGGGGAGCGCAGCAGCGTCGTGCGCTGCGAGCTCACCGGCCTCGATGCGCCGGCGGGGGCGGAGATCGTGCTCGAGGGGTTCATCCAGCCGGGCGATACGGCGCTCGAGGGTCCGTTCGGCGATCACACCGGCTATTACAACTCCCAGGCCACCTTCCCGGTGCTCACCCTGGAGCGGATGCATCTGCGCGACGGGGCGATCTATCAGGGCAGTTACATGGGCCGCTCGCCACACGACGAGCCGTCGGTGATGGCGGTGGCGCTGAACGAGGTGTTCGTGCCGATCCTCAGGCGCGTGTTCCCCGAGGTCGTCGACTTCTACCTGCCGCCCGAGGCGTGTTCCTACCGTGTCGCGGTGGTCAGCATCCGCAAGCAGTACCCCGGCCATGCGCGGCGCATCATGATGGCCATCTGGTCGTATCTGCGCCAGTTCACCTACACCAAGTTCGTGATCGTCACCGACGAGGACATCGATGTGCGCAACTGGCAGGAGGTCATCTGGGCGGTCGCAACGCGCGTCGATCCGGCGCGCGACTCGATGCTGGTCGAGAACACGCCGATCGACTATCTCGATTTCGCCAGCCCGGTGAGCGGCATCGGCTCGAAGCTCGGCCTCGATGCCACCAGCAAGTGGCCCGGGGAGCGCACCCGCGAATGGGGCCGGCCCATCCGGCTCGACGCGGCGGTGGAGCAGCGCGTCGATGCGCTGTGGCGGGAGTGCATGAATCATGGCTGAGCGCGGCGCTATCGAGCTGGTCTGTCCGGCCGGCAGCCTGCCGGCGCTGCATGCGGCGGTCGACAACGGCGCCGACGCGGTATACCTCGGCTTTCGCGACGGCCTGAATGCGCGCAATTTTCCCGGCCTGAACTTCTCCGCCGACGATGCGCGCGCCGGCATCGAGTACGCCCACAGGCGCGGCGCGCGGGTGTTCATTGCGTTGAACGTCTATCCGCGGCCGAGCCGCTGGGCGGCGGCCATTGCCGCGGTGGATGCGGCGGCCGGCGTCGGCGCCGATGCTCTGATCCTCGCTGACGCGGGGCTCCTCGGCTATGCCGCCGAACGCCATCCCGAGGTCGCCCTGCACCTGTCGGTGCAGGGTTCGGCGAGCAATTGGCGCGCGCTGCAGTTCTACCGCGAGCGCTTCGGGATCCGCCGCGCGGTGCTGCCGCGCGTGCTGTCGGTGGCGCAGGTGCAGCGGGTGATCGAGCGCAGCGGAGTGCAGATCGAAGTGTTCGGCTTCGGGAGCCTGTGCATCATGGTCGAGGGACGCTGCGCGCTCTCGGCGCACGTGACGGGCGAGTCGCCCAACACCCACGGGGTGTGCTCCCCGGCGCATGCGGTGCGCTGGCAGGAGCGGCCGAGCGGCCGGCAGGCCCGCCTGAACGGCGTGCTCATCGACGAGTTCGCGCCCGGGGAGGCGGCCGGGTACCCGACGCTGTGCAAGGGACGCTTCGAGGCGCTCGGCTCGGTCATGCACGCGCTGGAGGAGCCGACCAGCCTGAACGTGCTCGACATTCTGCCTCAGCTGCTCGCCGCCGGCGTCAGCGCCATCAAGGTGGAAGGGCGTCAGCGCAGCCCGGCATACGTGGCGCAGGTGACCCGTGCGCTGCGCGCCGCGCTCGATGCCTGCCTGCGCGACCCGGCCGGCTATCGCCCGCCGGCATCGCATGCCGCGGCGCTCGAGCGGCTCACCGAGGGACGTTCCCACACACTGGGGGCCTACAGCAGGCCCTGGCAATAGGAGGTGTTGAGCGATGAAGCTGTCGGTCGGTCCACTGCTGTACTACTGGGAGCGCGCGGACGTGTTCGCGTTCTACCGCGCGCTCGCATCGGCGCCGGTCGAGAGCGTCTATCTCGGTGAGGTGGTCTGCTCCAAGCGCAGGGCGCTGAAGCAGGCCGACTGGGCTGCGATCGCGAGCGAGCTCACAGCCGCCGGCAAGGAGGTCATCTTCTCCACCCTGGCGCTGATGGAGGCGGAGTCGGAGCTCGCGGCGCTCAGCCGGATCGTCTCCGGCAACGTGACCATCGAGGCCAACGACATGGCGGCGGTGCAGCTCGCCGGCGGCCGGCCGTTCGTCGCGGGCCCCCACCTGAACGTCTACAACGGGCAGACCCTGCGGCTGCTCGGCGCGCTCGGCGCGCGGCGCTGGGTGGCGCCACTCGAGCTCGACACGCCCGCGCTCGCCGAACTGCTCGCCGAGCGGCCCGACGGCATGGAGTGCGAGGTGTTCGCCTATGGGCGCATGCCGCTCGCCTTCTCCGCCCGCTGCTTCAGCGCGCGCGTGCGGCGCCGCAACAAGGACGACTGCAGCTTCGTGTGCGGCGAGGATCGCGACGGGCTCACCGTCTATACGCGCGAGCACGAGCCGCTGTTCGCGCTGAATGGGGTGCAGGCGCAGTCGGCGCAGGTGCGCAATCTGATCGATTGCGTGAGCGAGCTTGATGCAGCCGGCGTGCAGATGCTGCGGCTCTCGCCGCACTCGCACACCGCGGTGCCCTTCGCAGAAGTGATCGAGGCATTCGCGCAGGCGGTGCGCGGGCAGCGCACGGCGCAGTGTCCGGCGAGCGCGCTGCCGGGCGGCTACTGCAGCGGTCCGATGCTCGAGGCGCGCCGGTGAGTGACTAGCGCGGCGGGCGGTGGCGCTCGAACGGGCCGCTCGGCGGACGGGGCAGCGGCCGCAGCGCTGCGCGCAGCAGCTGCAGCAGGCCATCCGGCACCAGCGCGGCGAAGTGGCGCCGCCAGTCCCACTCGAACGCGTCCAGCGCGTTCTTGATCGCCAGGCCCGTTTCGGTCTCGCCCTCCAGGCTCAAGCGGCGCTGGAAGAACAGCGTGTCGGGATCTTCGGCGCGGGTGGCGAGCCGCGCAAAATCCACACCTCGCCCGCGCAGCGTCACGTGCGGCTCAGCTCGCGCCGGCGCCACCTTCAGTGCGCCATGGCTGACGCACAGGTTCAGCTGCAGCGGGACATCGGTGAGGCGGATGCGTACCCGCTTGCCCTCGAGGGTCTCGAGGGCGGCGCCGATGTTCTGGCCGCGCGCCCAGTGATTGAATACGCGCACGAACAGCGGGCTGATCGGGTCGAGGTCCGCCAGCGGCGGCGGGCGGGGGGGCAGGAGCGAGATCATGCCGCCCATGGTAGCGGCCGCAACGGCGCAAAATTTGATCCGCGTCAAGTGCCGATAATGCGCGTCGGCTGCGCGCTGCGCGGCGATATATAGTTCCGTCCCATGAGCAGCAGGGGTCAACAGATCGGGTCCGCCGCGCCGGTATGCGTATCGTGCCGGGATTGCGCGCTGAAGCCCATTTGTCTGCCGGCGCATCTGCCGGGCGAGGAGGCCCGCGCGCTCGAGGCGGCGGTCGAGCGCGGCCGCCAGGTGCTCCCCGGCGTCACGCTGGTGCGCGCCGGTGAGCCGATGGCCGCCCTGCTCGTGGTGCGCAGCGGCTCGGCCAAGCGCTACAGCGTCACGCTGGAGGGCACCGAGCAGGTTCACGGGTTCGTCCTGCCCGGCGAGGCGGTGGGGCTCGAAGGCTTTGCGAGCGGCCGCTACACGTGCGAAGTCAGCGCACTCGAGCCGCTCAGTTACTGCCGTGTTCCGATGCGCAAGCTCGAGCAACTGCTCGAGCGTCTGCCGGGGCTGCGGCGCGAGATCCTGCGCCTGCTCGGCCAGGCGCTCGATGAGGCCCAGCGGCTGCGCGGGGAGCTCGCCCAGAGCGATGCCCGCGGCCGCGTCGCGCATTTCCTGGCCGATCTGTCCGAGCGGCTGGCGCGGCGCGGACTGTCGCCGACGGAGTTCCGCCTGAGCATGAGCCGTGCTGACATCGCCCGCCATCTCGGTCTGACGCTCGAGACCGTCAGCCGCGCGCTCAGCACCTTCAAGCGGGAAGGCTGGCTGCGGGTGCGCGCCCGGGACATCAGCGTGCTGCGGCCCGAGGCGCTCGCCGCACTCGGCGGCGGGTGCGCCTGAGGCACCTCAGGCGCCGGGAGCCGAGGCCCGCAGGCGCAGCTGGAACGGCCAGGCTTGCGCAAGGATCGAGGCGTGCAGCGATCCGGTCTCGATCGAGACCCGGTCGGCGAAGCGCCGCAGCCGACGCAGCAGCCGCCGCATGCGCAGCAGATCCGCGCCGCTGAGATGCTCGATGCGCAGCGTGAGCTGTGCCGGCGTTTCGCGCAGCAGGGCGCCGAGGTCCGCAGCGATGCGCCGAAGGGCGCGGCCGGGCATGGCCTGCAGCCACAGATCGAGCACCAGCGCATCCTCCTGCACCCGCCCGGGACTCACCGACACCTCACCGGCGCGTGAGCGGCGCAGCGTGCGCGCCAGGCGTGCCAGGGGCTCGGCGCCGGAGCGCGCGCTGTGCGGTACGGCGGTGCCGAAGTGCCGGCGCGCGTAGTCCTGCATGGACAGTCCGACGATCCAGTCGCCGACCACGAACGGAATCTGCCAGGGCTTGCGCCACGGGATGGTGCGCAGGAAGTGCCAGTGGCGGCGCGGGCCACCCGGCAGGATGCCGCGCCAGATCAGGCGCAGCAGGATGGCAAACCCCGTGGCCGCCCCGTACTCCATGCCGCCTGCGGGCCGGCCGAGCGAGCGGCACTTGCTGCGGATACGCCGCGCGATCGCCCGGTCGGCGAGCAGCCGGCGGTGCAGGTCGCGGTAGCCGTCGATGAGCTCATCGCGGCTCATGTTGAGCGGCTCGACGTTGGTGTCGAGCTTGGTGTTGTCGCCGCCGCTGTCGGTCTCGCGCAGGCGGCCCGCGGCGTGCAGTCGCTCATAGAGCGGCGTGCGCGGCATGGCGTGCAGCAGACCGATCATGGCCGTCTGGATCCCGGAGCGGGCGATGAACTCGTACTGGCGCTCGAAGGTGGCGACGGTGTCGTTGTCGAAGCCGACGATGAAGCCGGCGAGCACCTCGATGCCGTGGCCGTGGATGCGCTGCACGGAGCTGAGCGCATCGGCGCGCATGTTCTGCACCTTGCGCATCTCGCGCAGGCTCGCCTCGTCGGGCGATTCGATGCCGATGAACGTCCAGCGGAATCCCGCCGCGCGCATCAGCTGCATCAGCTCCTCGTCCTCGGCGAGGTTCAGCGAGGTCTCGGTGCCGAAGCTGAACGCGTAGTCGTGCCGGCGCTGATACTCGGCGAGAAAGCGCAGCAGCTTCTTGGCGACCGCCCGATTGCCGATCAGGTTGTCGTCGACGAAGAACACCTTGCGTACGCCGTGGCCGCGCAGCGCATCGAGCTCGCGCTCGACCTGGGTGAGGCTCTTCTGGCGCGGCTTGCGGCCGAACATGACGATGATGTCGCAGAATTCGCACAGGTACGGGCAGCCGCGCGAGAACTGCATCGTGGCGGTGGTGTACAGGTGCAGCGGCAGCAGATCGAAGCGCGGCACCGGGGAGTCCTCCAGGTTGACCACGCCGTCCTCGCGGTACAGCGGCTCTGTGGCGCCGGCCTCGAAGTCCGCACAGAAGCGCGGCCAGATGCGCTCGGCCTCCCCGCAGATCACGGCATCGGCAAGCCCCTCGTAGCGCTCCGGACACAGGGAGGCGAAGCTGCCGCCGGCGACCACGAAGTGGCCGAGTCCGCGGTAGTACTCGATGAGCTCGCGCTGGCGCGGGAACTGCACGCCCATGCCGCCGATGCCGATCAGGTCGGCCTCGGGCTGAAGCGGCAGCGGCTCGACGTTCTCATCGACGATGCGCACCTGCCAGTGCGGCGGACACAGCGCCGCGAGAGTGGCGAGCCCGAGGGGCGGGTTGACCGCGCGCTTGTCGGCGAGCACCTCGCTCACCGCCCAGTGGAAGTTCCAGAAGCTCTCGGGAGACTTGGGATTGATCAACAGCAGTCGCATGGCGTGATGAACCGGTGCAGCGGATGAGGTGAGGCGGGGCGGCCCGGGACGGGTTGTGCCGCACGCGCTCGGCGGCAGGGTAATCCCCCCGCGGCCGGCGCTTTTTGACCGGCATCAAATCCGGCCGAGCGGCGCAGGCTGTGCCGCGGCGGCCGGATTCTGCTAAGTTCGTTTCCATGCCTAATCCCGACCGCGCCCGCCGTGCCTGGACGGACCAAGCGGTCCGCCGGATCGAAGCGGATTTCAATCGTTCGGCCGATACGCACCTGATCCCGATCGAGCTGCCGCACTACCCGGGCATCGAGCTGTACCTGAAGGACGAGTCGAGCCACCCGACCGGCAGCCTCAAGCACCGCCTCGCCCGCTCCCTCTTTCTCTATGCGCTGTGCAGCGGCTGGATCGGCCCCGACACCCCCGTCGTGGAAGCCTCGAGCGGCTCCACGGCGGTCTCGGAGGCGTATTTCGCGCGCATGCTCGGGCTGCGCTTCATCGCGGTGGTGCCGCGGAGCACTGCGGCGGAGAAGATCGCAGCCATCGAGTTCCAGGGCGGGGAGTGCCATTTCGCCGATGACCCCAACCAGGTGTACGCCGAGGCCGAGCGGCTGGCGCGCGAGGTGTGCGGCCACTACATGGATCAGTTCAAGTACGCCGAGCGGGCGACCGACTGGCGCGGCAACAACAACATCGCCCAGTCCATCTTCCACCAGCTCGGCCGCGAGCGGCATCCCGTGCCGCGCTGGATCGTGTGCGGGGCCGGCACCGGCGGCACCTCGGCGACGCTCGGCCGTTTCGTGCGCTACAACCATTTCCCCACCGAGATCTGCCTGAGCGATCCGCAAGGCTCGGTCTTTCACCGGCACGTCGCCGATCGCAGCGTCACTGCGATCGCGCGCTGCGAGAGCTGCATCGAGGGCATCGGCCGCCCGCGGGTCGAGCCGTCGTTCATCCCGGATGTGATCGACCGCGCCCTCGTGGTGCGCGACGCCGACAGCATCGCCGCGGCACGGGTGCTGAGCGAGCGGCTCGGGCGCCTGTGCGGCGGCTCGACGGGCACGAACCTGTGGGCGTGCGCGTGTCTGATCGATGAGATGGTCGCGCAGGGTCTGACCGGCTCGGTGGTTTCGATCCTGTGCGATCAGGGCGAGCGGTACGCCTCGACCTACTTCAACGATGCATGGGTGGCGGGCAAGCGGCTCGATCTGGCGCCGGGCATGCAGGCGATGCGCGAGTTCTTCGCCGGGCGAGGGTTCCGGCCGCGTTGAGTGGCGCGGGCGCAAGGGGATGGTGGCGGTGCACGGGGGCGCGCGATGAGCGATTCGGACAGGATGCGAGCGGGCGTTGCAGCGTGCATGGCGGCGCTCGGATGGACGGCTCTGGCGGCCCACGCGGCCGGGGCGCCGCTGACGGTGCAAACGCAGTACGGCTGGGTGCGCGGCGCGCGCACGCACGGCGTCATCGCCTACAAGGGCATCCCCTATGCCGCACCCCCGCAGGGCGCGCTGCGCTGGGCGGCTCCGCAGCCGCCGAAGCGCTGGCGCGGCGTGCGCACGGCGCTGAAGTTCGGCGCCGACTGCATGCAGCGCCCCACTCCAGGGGACATGGCGCCGCTGCGCACGCGGCCGAGCGAGAACTGTCTGTACGTCAACGTCTGGCGGCCCGCGCAGGCCTCGGGCAAGCCTCTGCCCGTGATGGTGTG
Source organism: Pseudomonadota bacterium (assembly GCA_021792555.1). Taxonomy (GTDB): domain Bacteria; phylum Pseudomonadota; class Gammaproteobacteria; order Steroidobacterales; family Steroidobacteraceae; genus 13-2-20CM-66-19. The sequence goes on along the minus strand of JAJYUL010000002.1, from coordinate 154,103 downwards.
GATCTACGGCGGCTGGTACGTCGATGGTGGCACTTCGCCCGCGATCTACGACGGCGCCTCGTTTGCGCGCCACGGCGTCGTCCTCGTGAGCTTCAACTACCGGCTCGGAAACTTCGGCTTCTTCGCCTTTCCGGCGCTGGTGCGCCACGGTCTGCCCGCGGGCGACTTCGGCTTCATGGACCAGATCGCCGCGCTCAAGTGGGTACGGCACAACATTGCCGCCTTCGGCGGCAATCCGCACAACGTCACGCTGTTCGGCGAGTCGGCCGGGGGCGCATCGGTCAACGCGCTGCTGATCGCCCCGCGCGCCCGCGGTCTCTTTCAGAAGGCGATCATCGAGTCCGGGGGCGGCGCCGGGTGGCTCGGGCCCGATCGGCCGCTGGTCGCAGGAGCGCACTGCGCGCAGGCGATCGGGGTACGCCTCGCGCGGCAGTTCGGCATCACCGGGCAGGGGATGAAGGCGCTCGCGGCCTTGCGTGCGCTGCCGGCGGCAGAGGTGCTCGACGGGGTGAACATGCTGACCCGCGCCAGGGTGAGGGGCTATGTCGGCGGTCCGGTGGTCGATGACAGTCTGTATTTCGGTCCGGCCGTGCGGGCGTATGCCAAAGGCATGGGGGCCCGCGTGCCGGTCATGATCGGCACCAACAGCGCGGACCTCGGCTGGATGCAGGCGAAATCGCTGGCGGGGCTGTTTGCCGAGTTCGGCCCGTATGCGGCCGAGGCGCGCGCGCTGTTCGATCCGGGCGGCAAGCTTCCCCTGCAGCAGGTCTCCGCCGAGGTCGGCGGCGCGCTGTGGATGATCGAGCCGGCGCGCGCCATCGCCCGGATCCTCTCGGCGCGGGGCCAGCCGGTCTACGCGTACCGCTACTCGTACATCCCCACGGCCATGCGCAAGAAATGGTGGGGGGCCTGGCATGCGACCGAGATTCCGTTCGTCTTCGATACCGTCAAGGCGCGCTACGGCGCACTCACTTCGCCCGCCGACGAGGCGATGGCCCGCACCCTGCAGCGCTACTGGATCGCCTTTGCGCGCAGCGGGCGCCCGGACCCGGCCGGGGAGCCCGCCTGGCCGCGCTACCGCGCCGGCGCGGGGCGGCTGATGGACTTCACCGAGCACGGTCCGGTGGTCGGCCCCGATCCTTATCGCAAGCGGCTCGATCTGGTGCTGCGGGCCGGCCTGCAGAAGCCGGGGACGTGAGGCCGTGTCGCCGCGTCGCGAGGAAACCCACAGGCGCCGGGGCGCTCAAAGCCGGTAGTGCAATGACGAGCGGGAGGTGGGCGACATGAGGCGCTTAGGGGCTGTGCTGCTCGGGGGCCTGCTGGCGGCGGTTCCGATCAGTGGGTGGGCGCATGCGGCCCATGCGCCCGTGGCGGGGCAGCCGGCGGTCTGGCGGACCTACGATCTGGTGGTGGACCTGGACCATCTGCCGCGCACCTATACGTGCGACCAGCTGTGGTATGTGTTTCACGGCATTCTGCTGCGCCTGGGCGTGCCGATCGACACGTTGAACGTCCTGCCCTACCACTGCAGCCGCTCGCCGTCGGGAGACTTGCGCTCCCCGCACGTGCAGGTGAGCTTCCGCATGCCGGAGGTGCTGCACGGGAAGGCGGTGAAATGGGCCGAACTGTCGGCCGACAGGCGCCTCATCGCCATCGGTCCGGGCGAGCCGAAGCGGCTGAAGCCGACGGACTGCCGGCTGCTGCGCCAGATCCGCGAGACGCTGCTCGAGTCACTGCCCGTGAAGGTGGCGCACAGCGACCTGCTCTGTGGGCAGCACAGACCCTTCGGTCTGACGGTACAGGTCTGGGTGGCGGCCGGCCACGGGTAGGCCGCCGCCGATGGGGCGCCCGGGGAGGCGCCGCACGCGGCGACGCCTCCCGGGGCGGGATGCAGCGCTCAGGCCGCGGCGAGCTGCGCGGCGGCGAACTCGAAGTTGGCCAGCTTTGCCAGGAAGTTCTCGGCGAAGTCCGCGCGGCGGTTGCGGAAGTCGACGTAGTAGGCATGCTCCCACACGTCGAGCACCAGCAGCGCCTTGCCCTCGCCCGTGGCGAGCGGGGTGCCGGCATTGCCGGTCTTGGTGATCTTCAGCCGTCCATCCTTCGCGAGCACGAGCCAGGCCCAGCCGGAGCCGAACTGGCCGAGCGCGGCGGCCTTGAAGGCTTCCTTGAATTTCTCGACGCTGCCGAAGTCGCCGACCAGCTTCTTCTCCAGGCTTCCCGGGATGGCGCCCCCCGTGGCCGAGAGCGAGTTCCAGAACAGACTGTGGTTCCAGTGCTGGCCGGCGTTGTTGAAGACCGGCGCGAGGTCCTCCCGGCCGTGGGCGAGGCGGATGATCTCCTCGAGGCTCTTGCCCTTGAGCGCGTCATTCTTTTCCACCAGACCGTTCAGCGCGGTGACGTACGCCTGGTGGTGCTTGCCGTGATGCAGCTCCAGGGTCTCTTGGCACATGCCGCGGGCGGCGAGCGCGCCCGGCGCGAAGGGAAGCGAGGGTAGTGTGAAGGTCACGGTGGCTCCTCCGTCAGTGATACCGATCCCGGGTGGGGCTCCGAAGGCTAGGAGACTTTCTGGAATTTGTCTAGGAGTCTCCCGGCGGGTCTTCGGGCATAATGCAGCGCCCCAGAACGCCTCTCCGGCCCGGGACACCGATGCAGCTGAAGGCGCAGGCCCAAAAATTCGCGCGTAATCCGCTCGCGTGGCTGCTGCGGTTGCGTCTGGCGCTGTTCGGGCACGAGGAGCTGTTCGGCATCGTCTTCTGGCCGACCCTGGTCGGCATCGCCGGGGCGCTCGCGAGCGTGCTGTTCCGCGCCGGCATCCGTCTGTGCATCCGCCTCTTCAGCGGCTACTGGCCGCATTCCGAGCACGGCTCGGGGCTGGTCGCCGTCGCGATGCGGCTGCCCTGGTGGCATCGGGCGATCATGCCCGTCGTCGGTGGGCTGCTCGCCGGTGCGACGCTGCTGTTCCTGCGGCGGCGCTTCGTTTCCGCCCAAGCCGCCGATTACATCGAAGCGGTCAATGTGGGCAACGGGCGGATCGGCTTCCGCGCCTCGATCCTGAAGAGCCTCGGCTCGATGCTCACCATCTCCTCGGGCGGCTCGATCGGCCGCGAGGGCTCCATGGTGCAGCTCGCCGCCATGCTCGGCTCGCGCATCGGCCTGCTCTCGCGCGCCCCTGTGCCGCGGCTTCGGCTGATGGTCGCGTGCGGGGTGGCCGCCGGTATCGCAGCGGCCTACAACGCGCCCATCTCAGGTGCCTTGTTCGCCTCGGAGATCGTACTCGGCTCGATGGCGATGGAGAGCTTCGTCCCGCTCGTGATCTCTTCGGTGATCTCCAACGCGACGCTGCACCGCGTCATGCACGTCACTCCCGTTTTCTTCGTGCCGCACGTATCGGTGGCGAGCGACTGGGAACTCGTGTTCTACATCCTGCTCGGGGTGCTGCTCGGACACCTCGCCCCGCCCTTCCTGGCGCTGCTGGACTTCAGCAAGTCGAAGTTCGTCAAGCTCAAACTGCCGCTGTATTTTCAGCTGGCGCTCGGCGGGGTGGGCGTGGGGATCATTTCGGTGCTCCTGCCCCAGGTCTGGGGCAACGGCTACAGCGTCGTCAGCGAGATGCTGCTCGGGCAGGTGTTCGGCTGGACGCTGCTGTGGATCCTGCTCGCCAAGGTGCTCGCGACCGCATCCACGGTCGGCTCCGGGGGCGTGGGCGGCGTGCTCACGCCCTCGCTGTTCATCGGCTCGGCGGTCGGGACGCTCTTCGGCGGCGGGCTGCAGTGGATGATGCCGCACGTCATCTCGCAGCCGGTCGCATTCGGCGTGATCGGCATGGGAGGATTTCTGGCGGCCACCACCCAGGCGCCGCTCACCTCGATCCTGATGATCTTCGAGATGACGGTGGACTACCACGTGGTGCTGCCGTTGATGCTGACCTGCGTGACGGCGTATTTCACGGCCAAGGTCTACCGGCACGGCAATTCGGTCTACACGGCCACGCTCGCGCAGGCCATCGTCGCTGAGCGGGGCGATGACTGGCGCGTGCGCACCGTGGAGGCGCTGATGAAGCCGGCCGCGGTGGTGGTGCCGCGCGAGACGCCGCTCGCCGAGGTGTTCGACCGCCTCTCCCGCCGCTCTGTACGCCGCGTGTACGTGACGGACGGCGATCAGCTCGTCTCGTGGTTCCGGCCCAAAGACGTGCACGAGCGTCTGCGCAAGGGAGAGATCGGCTGGGATGCGCCGGTGGAGTCGATTGCCGAACCGGTGAACGAGGCGCTCTCGCCGGAGATGTCGCTCACCGAGGCGCTCGATACCTTTCTGCGCGAGAAGGCGCGTACGCTGCCGGTGACGCCGGGGCAGTGGCGCTATACCCTGCTCGGGGAAGTGTCGCGGGACGACGTGCTGCTCGCGATCCGTGACCGTCTGACTGTGATCAAGTGAACGATCTGTCGCTTCTGGCAACCGTGCCGCGCGGGCTCGCCGACCTGGCCGCAACGGAGCTCACCGCACTCGGGGCGCAGGAGGTGCGTGAGCACGCTGCGGCGGTGTCCTTCCGCGGCAGCCTCGAGACCGCCTACCGCGCCTGTCTGCACTCGCGGCTCGTCAACCGCGTGCTGCTCGAGATCGTCCGCTACGAGGCGCCGGACACCGAGTCGTTTTACCGCGGCGCCCGGGCGGTGTCCTGGCGCGAGCACCTGGCTCCCGGCGCGAGCCTCGCCTGCGAGTTCACCGGGCACCACCCGACGATCACGCACAGCCACTTCGGCGCCCTGAAACTGAAGGACGCCATCGTCGATGCCCTGCGCGAGTCGAGCGGCGAGCGGCCGGAGGTGGCGCGGGATCGGCCGGACGTGCGGCTCCACGCGCACGCGCGGGATGCCGCGATCACGCTCTACATCGATCTGGCCGGGGAAAGTCTGCACCGGCGCGGCTACCGCAGCGAGGCGCTCGCGGCGCCCTTGAAGGAGAACGTCGCCGCCGGTGTCCTGGTGCGCAGCCTCTGGCCGCAGCTCGCGGCCGAGGGGGCGCAGTTTCTCGACCCGCTGTGCGGCTCCGGAACGCTGGTGATCGAGGCGGCGCTGATCGCCGCCGCCAAGGCCCCGGGGCTCACGCGCAGCTACTTCGGCTTCCTCGGCTGGCGCGGCCACGATGCGCCGCTGTGGGCACGCCTGTGCGAGCAGGCGCGCACGCAGTGCCGCCAGCCCGGCGCCGATCAGCCGCTGCTGCGCGGCCGCGATCGCGATCCGGCGGCGGTGCGCGCCGCCGTGGCGAATGCCGAGCGTGCCGGAGTGGGCGCGTGGGTGCGCTTTGAGGTCGGGCCGCTCGAGGCGGCGCGGCCGGCCGCCGCGGGCAGCGGACTGCTGTGCACCAATCCGCCGTACGGGGCGCGCCTGGAGGATCTGGCCGCCGCGCGCGTCATTCACCGCCAGCTCGGCGAGGTACTGCGCGAGCACTTCCAGGGCTGGCGCGCCGCGGTGCTCACCGGCGCGCCGCAGCTGGGGTTTGAGCTCGGCATCCGCGCCGAGCGCACGCATACGCTGTGGAACGGCGCGATCGAATGCCGCCTGCTGCGCATGCGCATCGAGGCGGCGAGCCTGCGTCAGCCGGGCACGCTCGCCCGGCAGGACCGCTCTCTCGCCGAGACGCCCGGGGCGCGGATGTTCGCCAACCGGCTGGCGAAGAACCTCAAGCGCCTGGGCGGCTGGGCCAAGCGCGAGGCGGTCTCGTGCTACCGCCTGTACGACGCTGACATGCCCGAGTATGCCTTCGCCATCGATCGGTACGAGACGGTGGACGAGCCGCTCGTCTGGCTGTACGTGCAGGAGTACGCCGCGCCGCGCACGATCGAACCGGAGGCGGTGCGTCGCCGGCGCGGTGAAGTGCTCGCCGTCCTGCCGGAGGTGACGGGCGTGCCGCGCGAGCGGATCAAGCTGCGCACGCGGCGGCGTACCCGGCGCGGGGAGCAGTACGAGAAGATCGGCGGCGAGGGCGCCTTTCACGTGGTGGGCGAGGGCGGACTGAAGTTCCGCGTCAATTTCACCGACTATCTCGACACCGGTCTGTTCCTCGACCATCGCCTGACGCGCGAGCGGCTGCGGCGCGCGGCCCGGGATGCCCGCTTCCTCAACCTGTTTGCCTACACGGGCACGGCCACGGTGTATGCGGCGAGCGGCGGGGCGCGCAGCACCACTTCGGTCGACCTGTCACATACCTATCTCGAGTGGGCGCGGCGCAATCTGGCGCTGAACGGGCTCGCGGGCGCGCGGCACGAGTTCGTGCAGTCCGACTGTCTGCAGTGGCTCGGCGCGGCGCTGCGCGCGGGCGCGCGCTACGACCTGATCTTTCTCGACCCGCCCACGTTCTCCAACTCCAAGCGGATGCAGGGCGTGCTCGATGTGCAGCGCGACCACCGCGCGCTCATCGAGCAGTGCATGCAGCTGCTCGCCCCGGGCGGGCTGCTCGTGTTCTCGACCAACGCGCAGCGCTTCCGGCCGGATCCCGAGCTCGAGCGGCGCTATGCCCTGCTCGAGATCTCCGCGGCGACACTGCCGGCGGACTTCGAGCGCAATCCGCACATTCACCGCTGCTTCGAGCTGCGCGAGCGCTGAGCCGGCAGCGGCTGCTCCTCCGGCCGCCACGGCCGTCCCTGCTTCTTCTCGATATAGCCCCGAATCAGCCGGCGCACGACCTGGGAAGGCGTCGCGTCCTCCTCGGCGCACAGGCGCTCGAAGACGGCCTTCTTGCGCGGATCGATCAGGATGGTCAGGCGGGCAGTGCGCGTTTCGAGAGGCACGGCGGTGGATCCTCTTCACATTTGAGCTGCATCCAATGATAATAGGATGCACCGTTCGGTGCATCCTGTGATTCCCCCATCCCCCATGCTGCTCCTCGGCTGCGTCGCGCTCCTGCTGGGCTGGGCGGGGATCGGGTTTGCCGGCCTGCTGCGCCCGCGCAGCGTGTTTTTCACCGGCCGGATCCTCTTCCCGCTCGGGGCGCTGCTCGGGCTCGCGCTGGCGGCGCTCGGGGCGGCGAGCCTGGCGGGCGGCGGCATCGAGCGGCTGGTGCTGCCGCTCGGCCTGCCGGGGCTGCCGATGCATCTGCGGCTCGATCCGCTCTCGAGCGTGTTCCTGGTGCTGCTCGGGGCGAGCTCGGGAGGCATCTCGCTCTTCGCCGGCGGGTATTTCCGCGCCGGGGAGGGCACCGCCCCGGGCCTGCTGTGCCTGCAGTACCACCTGTTCCTCGCGAGCATGGGGTGGGTGCTCATCGCCGACGATGCCTACAGCTTCCTCGTGGCCTGGGAGCTGATGGCGCTCTCCTCCTATTTCCTGGTGGTGACGCAGCACCGCATCCCGGAGATCCGCCGCGCGGGGTTTCTCTATCTGCTGATGGCGCACGTGGGGGCGATCTGCCTGCTGCTGTGCTTCGGGGTGATGCAGGGCGGCAGCTGGCTGTTCACCTTCCACGCCATGCGCGCGGCACACCTCTCGCCGGGCTGGGCGAGCGCAGCGTTCCTGCTGGCGCTCGTGGGCTTCGGGGCCAAGGCGGGGCTCGTGCCGCTGCACGTGTGGCTGCCGGAGGCGCACCCGGCGGCGCCCTCGCCGGTCTCGGCGCTCATGAGCGGCGTGATGCTCAAGACCGCCGTGTACGGCATGCTGCGGGTGGGGCTCGACCTGCTGGGCCGCCCGGTGTGGTGGTGGGGGCTCGTGCCGCTGATCCTCGGGCTGTTCACGATCTTCTACGGCGTGCTGTTCGCGGCCGTGCAGACGGACATGAAGCGCCTGCTCGCATACTCCTCCGTCGAGAACATCGGCATCGTGTTCACCGGCATCGGGCTCACGATCGTCTTCGCCGGCTCGGGCATGAGGGTGGTGGCGGCGCTCGCGCTGCTCGCCACGCTCTATCACTGCCTCAATCACGCGTTCATGAAGAGCCTGCTGTTTCTCGGCACAGGCTCGGTGCTGCACGCCACCGGTGAGCGCAATCTCGGGCGGCTCGGGGGACTGATCCACCGCATGCCGTGGGTGGCTTGGCTGACGCTCATCGGCACGCTGGCGATCGCCGGACTGCCGCCGCTCAACGGCTTCGTGTCCGAGTGGCTGCTGCTGCAGTCGTTCCTGTTCGCCGATCATCTGCCGCACGCGTTCGTGAACCTGCTGATCCCGATGGGCATGGCGCTCGTGGCCCTCGGTGCAGCGCTCGCCGGCTATGTCATGGTGAAGTTCTACGGGGTCATCTTCCTCGGCCAGCCGCGCGAGGCCTCCCTGGCCCATGCGCACGACTGCGGCTGGCTCGAGCGGATCGGCCTGGCCTGGCTTGCGCTCGGCTGTCTCGCCCTCGGCCTCGCACCGCTGCAGGTGATCGGCGCGCTCGGCGCGGTGACCCGGCAGCTGATCGGGGCGGTCGTGCCGCAGGCCTCGGCGCACTGGTGGCTGCTCGCGCCCGTGCCCGGCCGGCCCGTATCCTACGGACCGGTGGTGTTCCTCACGGCCACGCTCGCGGTAGTGCTCCTGACGGCGCTCCTCGTGCGTCTGACCTACCGCCAGCGCGTGCGGCGCGCGCCCGCCTGGGACTGCGGCTTCGGCGCTCTCACGCCGCGCATGCAGGACACGGCCGAGGGCTTCGGTCAGCCGATCCGGCATCTGTTCCAGTCATTCTTCGACATCGAGCGCGAGCTGCCCGCGCCGGCGGACCGCGCGCCGCGCTACCGCATCGCCATCCGGGAGCGGATCTGGAAGCTGCTCTATGAGCCGCTCTCGGGAGCCGTCGAGCGGCTTGCCAACGCGGCCGCCCGCGTGCAGCAGGGGCGGATCTCGGTCTACCTGCTCTACAGCTTCGCGACGCTGCTCGTGCTGCTGGCCGTGGCGTTGCTGTCATGAGCGTGACCGACTGGATCACCCAGGTGCTCGAGGTGGTGGTGGCGCTCGCGGCGGCGCCCGCCTTGCTTGGCTGGCTGAACCAGTGCCGCGCCTGGCTGCAGAACCGCCGCGCGCCGAGCCTGTGGCTGCCGTACCGGAATCTGCGCAAGCTGTTTCACAAGGAAGCGGTGATTGCCGAGAACGCCTCGCCGCTGTTCCGCATCGCACCGTATGTCGTGTTCGGCTCGATGGTGCTCGCTGCGGGGATCATTCCCTCCATGGGCACGCGGCTGCCGCTGGTCGTCTCGGCCGACGCCATCGCCCTCGTCGGGCTGTTCGCAGCCGCGCGGGTGTTCATGACGCTGGCGGCCATGGATGTCGGCACCGCATTCGGCACGCTCGGCGCGCGCCGCGAGATGATGGTCGGGTTCCTGGCCGAGCCCGCCTTGCTGATGGTGATCTTCGTCGCCTCGCTCATCTCCTCGAGCACGGCGCTGCCGGTGATCACCGAGCACCTCGCCTCGGGCCACCTCGGCCTGTCCCCCGGCCTTGCCTTCAGCGCGGTGGCCTTCGTCCTGGTGCTGCTGGCGGAGAACGCGCGCATTCCCGTCGACAACCCCGCGACGCATCTGGAGCTCACCATGATCCACGAGGCCATGGTGCTCGAGTACTCGGCGCGGCACCTCGCCCTGATGGAATGGGCCGCGCAGCTGAAGCTGTTCAACTACGTCTGCATCGGCTTCGCGCTGTTTCTGCCCTGGGGCGTGGCCACCGGACACATCGGTCCGGTGGGGCTGCTCGTGGCCATCCCGGCGCTCGCGGTGAAGCTCGCCGCCGCGGGCGCGGGACTGGCGCTGATCGAGACGGTGTCGGCCAAGATGCGGGTGATGCGGATCCCGGAGTTCCTCGGCACCGCCTTCCTGTTCGCGGTGCTGGGCCTGCTGGTGCACGTGCTGCTCGGAGCGTGAGCGCGATGACACACCTTCCTTTGTATCAACAGCTGCTCGATACCTGCGCGGCGCTGCTGCTGCTGCTGTCGTTCGCCATGTTGTCGCAGCGGCGCGTGGTCACGCTCGTGAATCTCTACGCCGTGCAGGGCGCGGTGCTCGCCGCCGCGACGCTGCTGCTCGCCTGGCGGACCGGCGAGGGGCATCTGTATCTCTCGGCGGCGCTCACGCTCGCACTCAAGGTGGCGTTCCTGCCGTGGCTGCTGCACAGGCTGATCCGCCGCCTCGAGGTGTACTGGGACACCGAGCCGCTGCTGAACGTCTCCGGGACGATGCTCGTGGGCCTGGTGATCGTGGTGTTTGCTTTCGCGCTCGCCCAGCCCATCACGCTGCTCGCGAGCACCGCCACCCGCAGCGCCGTCGGTATCGCGGTGAGCGTCGTGCTGCTGGCCTTCCTGATGATGATTACGCGGCGCAAGGCCATGTCGCAGGTGATCGGGTTCCTGTCGATGGAAAACGGCGTGTTCTTCGGCGCGATGAGCGCGAGCTACGGCATGCCGATGGTGGTCGAGCTCGGTGTCGCCCTCGATGTGCTGGTGGCCGTGCTGGTGCTGGGGGTGTTCTTCTTTCAGATCCGCGAGCGGTTCGAGAGCCTCGACCTGCATCACCTCGAAGCGCTGAAGGAGCACGACTAAGATGGAGCTGCTGCTGCTGCTGACGCTGCCGGTCGCCGGCGCCGCCCTGCTCGGGCTCATCGGGGCCGACCGCAGGGCGCCCGAGGTGAACGCGCTGCTGAGCCTCGGGACGTTCCTCGCCGCGTGCGCGCTCACCGTGCGGGTGATCCGTCACGGCGATCTGCTGCTCGGGCAGGAGCAGTTTTTCATCGATCCGTTCAACGTCTTCCTGGTGACGCTCACGGCCTTCGTCGGGCTCACCACGGCGCTGTTCTCACGCCCGTACATGCGCGTGGAGCTCGAGCACGGCCGGCTCACCCCGGGCAGGCTGCGGCTCTACCACAGCATGTATCAGCTGTTCATGTTCACCATGCTGCTGGCGCTGACGACCAACAACATGGGTCTGATGTGGGTGGCGATGGAGGGCGCGACGCTCTCGACGGTCCTGCTGGTGACTCTCTACCGCACACCGGGCAGCCTCGAGGCCGGCTGGAAGTACTTCATTCTGTGCGGCGTCGGCATCGCCCAGGCCCTCTTCGGCACCATCCTGCTGTACGTCGCGGCCGGGAAGGTCCTCGGCGCGCAGGGCATGACGGCGCTGCTGTGGACGCATCTCGATGCGGTGAAAACTCAGCTCGAGCCGACGGTGCTGGCGCTGGCGTTCGTGTTCCTGCTGATCGGTTACGGCACCAAAGTGGGCCTCGTGCCGCTGCACAGCTGGCTCCCGGATGCACACGCCGAGGGGCCGACGCCGATCTCGGCCGTGCTCTCGGGCCTGCTGCTCAACGTCGCGCTCTACGCGGTGGTGCGCAGCAAGGTGCTGGTGGAGGGATCGCTGCACTCGCAGCTGCCCTCGATGATGCTCATGGGCTTCGGGCTGCTCTCGGTGGTGCTGGCCTCGCTCCTGCTGTGGCGTCAGCGCGATATCAAGCGTCTGTTCGCGTATTCCTCCATCGAGCACATGGGGATTGCGACGTTCGCCTTCGGCATGGGCGGGGCGATCGCCAACTTCGCGGCGCTTCTGCACATGACGGTGCATTCGCTGACGAAATCCTCCATCTTCTTCACCGCCGGCCATGCTGCGCAGAAGACGGGCACGCAGGCGATGGAGCGCATCCGTGGTCTGATCACGCTCTCGCCCACGGTCGGCTGGGGGTTGATGCTCGGCTCGCTCGCCATCCTCGGGGTGCCGCCCTTCGGGGTGTTCACCAGCGAGTTCCTCATTCTCACGACCGCCATGCGCACCCAACCCTGGGCCGCGCCCATTCTGCTTGCGGCGCTCGCCGTGGCGTTCGCCGCCATCTTCTCCAAGGTGCAGCCCATGGTGTTCGGCGAGACCACGGGGCGCCGCCTGGCGCATCCGCCGGCGTTGCTGCCCGTGTTTGCGCACCTCGCTATCGTGCTGCTGCTCGGGCTGTACATCCCGCCGTACCTCGCCGAGTGGTACCGCGCGGCGGCGCACTTGATCGGGGGGCCGTAGCCATGGCGCAGCGGGGCCGCGGGGCAAGGGGCGAGCGATGCCCGTGAGGCGCTGGTGGGAGCGCGGGCAGAGGATTCCGGGCGCCTCGAGCGCCCGGGGAGTCGGTGTCGACGCGGAGCAGTGGCCGCAGGTGGCGCGCGATGTCGCCGCCTCGGGCGGAGTGCTGCTGGGGCTGTGGGTGAGCCGCGAGCCCGGAGGCGATGCGGCCGTGTACGGCGCGTATCTCACCGATCCGGGGGTGCTGCTCGCCGAGCTCGCGCTGCCGGCAGGCGGCCAGCCACCCCACTACCGCGGGCTCGAGGACATCTTCCCGGCCGCATCCCGGCTGCAGCGTGCGGCGTTCGACCTGTCGGGCGTGCGTTCGAGCGATCCAGACCGCAGGCCCTGGCTGGATCACACCGACTCCTACGCATTCGTCCGGGTGGACGGGGAGGGCGTGCACGAGATCGCGGTGGGCCCGGTGCATGCCGGCACCATCGAGCCGGGACACTTCCGCTTCTCGGTGGTGGGGGAGAAGGTGCTCAGGCTCGAGGAGCACCTCGGCTACGTGCACAAGGGGCTCGAGCAGCGCTTCAGCGCGCTGCCCATTCTGCAGGGCCATCGGCTGGCCGCGCGGGTGTCGGGCGACTCCGCGGTGGCGTTCTCCTGGGCCTATTGCCAGGCCCTGGAGGGCATGAGCGGCTGTGCGCTGCCGATGCGGGCGCTGTGGCTTCGCGCCGTGTGCCTGGAGCTCGAGCGGCTCGCCAATCATCTCGGCGATTTGGGCGCGCTCGGCAACGACGCCGGATTCGCGTTCGGCCTCGCACAGTTCTCCCGGCTGAAGGAGGATCTGCTGCGCGCGGTGTCGGCCGCCTTCGGCCGCCGCTATCTGTTCGATACGGTCGTACCCGGCGGCATGGCAGTGGATGTGTCGGCCGATGCGGCACGCGCCCTGGCCGCGGCGGTCCGCGCCGTCTGCGCCGAGACTGTCGAGTTGCGCACCATATACGACGAGCACGAGGGGGTGCGCGATCGGTTCACCGGCGCAGGCCGTCTGGAGCCGCAGCTCGCCGCCAGACTCGGGGTGATCGGACTTGCGGGGCGCGCCAGCGCACAGGCGCGCGATGTGCGCGTCGATCTGCCGCATCCGCCGTACACGGAGCTGCCGGTTGCGAAGGTCGTGCATCAGGACGGTGACGTCGCGGCCCGGGTGGCAGTGCGCTTCGAGGAGGCGCAGGAGTCCGGCCGGCTCCTCGGACGGCTGCTGTCGGGGCTGCCGGATGGCGAGCGAGCGGTAACGGTGGACGCCCCGGCTGACGGCGCGTTCGGCGTAGGCCTCATCGAGGGGTGGCGTGGGCCGGTGCTCGTTGCGCTGCAGGCCGGCCCGCAGGGCTCGATCCGCCGCTGCCATCCGCACGATCCGTCATGGCAGAACTGGCCGGCGCTGGAATACGCCATCCTGGGCAACATCGTGCCGGACTTCCCGCTCATCAACAAATCGTTCAATCTCTCCTACAGCGGCGTGGATCTGTAGTCATGCTCAAGACGCTGCGCAAGATCGCCTCCATCGGACTGGTGTCCGAGACGCCGCCCGAGCCCGATGAGCTGCTGCGCGTCGGACGCGCGCTGAACGACAGGATCGCCGCGGTGCTGGGCAGGGCGTTGTGCATCCGTCACGTGGATGCCGGGTCCTGCAATGGCTGCGAGCTCGAGATCCAGGCGCTCGGCAACCCGTACTACAACCTGGAGGGCTGCAACATCCGCTTCGTCGCGAGCCCCCGCCATGCGGATCTGCTGCTGGTCACCGGACCGGTGGTGAAGAACATGGAAGCGGCACTGCAGCGCGTCTACGCGGCCACACCCGCGCCGAAGCTGGTCGTCGCCCTGGGAGAGTGCGCCTGCACGGGCGGCGCTCTCGGGGAGTGCCCCGCCTCGCTGGGGAGGGTCTCGAACCTCATCCCGGTGGATGTGGCGGTGCCGGGCTGTCCGCCGAGCCCGGCGCGCATCCTGCAGGGGATCCTCACTGCGGTCGGAGGCTGAGCGGCGCGGCTCTACGGGGTGGCGGCGGTCAGCCAGGGCGCGGTCTTCGTGAGCGCATCGAGGCATTGGCCGTCGACCGCGGTGTCGCGCTCGCGCTCCATCATGGCGAGCGCCTGCTCGACGGGAATGGCGCCGCGATACGGCCGCGCCGCAGTGATCGCATCGAAGATGTCGGTGACCGTGATGATGCGCGTCTCGAGCGAGATCGCCTGGCCGGCGAGCCGCTTGGGGTAGCCGGTGCCGTCCGGCCGCTCGTGATGAGCGCCGGCGATGGGCGCGAGCTCGCCGAACACCCGCACGCGCAGCAGGATGTCTTCCGTGAAGCGGGCGTGCTTCTTCACCGACTCCCACTCCTCGGCATCCAGCCGTCCGGGCTTGTCGAGAATGCCGTTGCTGACACCCAGTTTGCCGATGTCGTGCAGCAGCGCGCCGCGGCGCAGCCAGCGGCGCCGCGGCGCGCTCATGCCGAGCTCAACGGCGATTGCATCCGCATAGCGCGCCACGCGCTGGCTGTGGCCGTAGGTGAAGTTGCTCTTCGCGTCGATGATGTCGGCGAAGGCTTCTGCGATCGAATCGAGCCGGTCCTCGTCGATCAGAACGGTGCGCGCCGCCGGCTCGAGCGCCCACACCCGCTCCTCCAGGCCCTGCCCGCGCAGTCCGGCCCAGAAGGGCGCGCTGCGCGAGACGGCGAAGAATGCGCGGCACACCTGTGGGTCGAACCAGGAGCCGACGCGCCGGCGCACCTCCGCGCACGCGCTGCGCTCGCCTCCCACGGTGTTGAAGACATCGACGACCTGCGCGAGCAGCGCAATTCGCGCGTGCATCGGAATCGCCGTGCCGCGCAGTCCCTGCGGCCGTCCTTTGCCGTTCCAGTGCTCGTCGAGGCTGAAGATGCCGGCGGCGACGGCTTCACCGAAGCCGAGCCGCCTGACGATGTCCGCGCCGCGCTCGCAGCGCGTGTGGACCAGTTCGGTGGCGAGCGCCTCGCCGTTGCGATAGAGATTGAACAGACGCCTCAGGCGCGCGCGCAGATCCTCGCCGGGGCCGGCATGGCGCAGAACGAACCGCGCGAGCTGCAGCAGACTCTGCGAGTCGACCTGCTTGAAATCCCGCTTGGTGATGAGCTCATCGCCGCCGTACAGCTCCCACAGGCGCGCGGCGTTGCTGCTGCAGCCGGTGTCCTTCAGCAGCAGCGTGTAGTAGAGGTCCGAGAGGGCATCGGCATCGAGGCCGAGCATCTGCCCGATGTGCATGCCGATCCAGCAGCCGCGCAGACAATGTCCGGGCGGCTGCCCCTCGGTGAGGTCGAGCGCATAGCTCAGCGCCCCGATGATCTCCGAGAGCCGAAGTCGCGCACCCGTGCGGGCGGGCGTGGCCTCGCGCATCAGCCAATCGGGTATTCTCGCGTGCTCGGCGATTGCATTCATGACTTCTCCTTCCGGCCGGACCGGCACGGCCTCGAGACCGCTGCCCGCGCGGGTGCACGAGTGCGGCTCTCCCGGCTATGTACGCAGCGGCGGCCCGTGCGGATGCATCGCGCGGACGGCTGCGCAGGGCGGACTCCCCGTTGCCTGGGGGCGCAGGGAGGTTCCGGCCGCCCTTAAGATCCGCTCGAGCATGGATTTGTAGCAAACGCTGCCGTCGGCGCTTGTGCGGACGGTCACGCTTCGGGCCGCTGCCCGCTGCAGCCCTTGTTGCACGGACCGTCCGCGCGGGCAGGGCGCGCTTTGCAGTACACGAGGTACCCGGCGAGCCCGGCGCCTGATCCGTGCCATGCGCAAGAACGAGCCGGCGTTATGCGTCGCAAAAGAGCGCCACGCCGAGGAGGTAGAACGTCCAAAGGAACGGCACCGACGCGTGTCTCATGGCAGCGCGGGGGACGCGGCCAACGGTTGGAGGGCCGGGATTGGCGTATGGACCGCAAGACCGCGCAGACGGATCATGACGGGCATAACCAGCACTGCCGTGAGAACAGCACTCCAGACGGTCTTACCGAGGTAGGGGTTGCGTACACGCGCGAGCCGCGGCAGCTCTTGCTCGTCGAGCAGGCGTGCGTCGACGAGGCAGAGCAGCACCTCCCCGAGCGATCCTTTGCAGTAGCGATCCAGCATCCCCTTGACCGCGCGGGCGGCGGAGACGGCGCCGCTTTCGTGAGGGCTGTGGATATAGGTTCGAGCCTCGGCCGTGTGCGTGAGGTCTCCCTTCTGCCCCAGGCGCGTGAACACCGTGCGCACGGTAGATTCCTCGAGCGGACGCTCGAGTGCGCTGCGAACCGTGTCCGCGGAGGCGCGTCCACGTTGCCACACGATCTGCAGTGCCGCTCTCTCGGGGTCCCTCCAGGTCGCTGATCAGATGTCGGTTCATGATGCGACCTGCGGTAGTGCGACAGAATGTCGCAGTGAGACGTCGGCGACGCAAGATCTGTGTTTCACCGGAGGAACCATCGGGGACCGTCTGTTATCTGTAAGTTGAACGGTAAGTCGCGAGTGATCAGTTGTGGGCGAGCGCGGTCGTTCGCGGGAAGCCGGCTCATGCCGATGCGCTGAAGCGTTCGGCCGCTCCCCTGGCTGCCGTTCAATGGCGGATGGAGCAGCAATTTTCTCCAATGCTGGGCAGACACACCGTTTTCGGAGCGTGACCGTCCAGTCGCAGTCGGCCGCGGTATGCGGCATCGCCCCCAGGATTGCGCCGCGCCGAAACCGGGATGTGCGGGCAACACGGCATGCATGCCTTCAGAGCACATAGCTTGTGATGAACACGGCGAGCATCGTGAATACGATGATCAGGCGAAAGACCAATGAGAAGGCGAGACCGACCCAGGTGCCAGCGCCTACGCGAACGGACTGCCTGAATTTGCGTCTGCTGAGCAGCTCCCCGGCGGCCGCGCCAAGGAACGGCCCGAGCAACGCTCCTGCGAGCCCGAAGAAGATTCCCGCAAGGCCGCCGATCGCGGCCCCGAGCAGAGCGGCTCTGCTCGCGCCGACCCGCTTGGCGCCGATGATGCCGCCGAGCAGGTCGCCGAGCAGTGCGAGGACCGTGAGCAGTGCGAGGATGGTGAGCGTCACCCACCCGATCCGCCTGAAGCCGTCGATCCACGCGCCGAGCAGCATGCCGCCAAAGACCAGGATCACGCCGGGGAGGGCGGGTAGAAAACTGCCGATGACTCCTAAGAGCATCAGCAGTACGGCGATTGTCCACCAGGCGGCTGGATTCATCGGTAGGCGGCCGGCCTCGCGCGGCAGATGGGCACGGCGCCCTCAGTCTTGGGTGAGAGCCGCAGCGAACGCAAGTGTTCTCGAACGCCCATGGCGTTGGAATTGGTAGGCCATCGCGCCAATCGCGTCAAGTCGGCTGCCCGGCTCACCACCTGCGCCAGATCCCGCTTCGCCCGGTGGCGGCATGGCCGCTGTACGCAAGCCCGGTAAAGGCTGCTTCTGTCGCAAGACCGCCGCTCGCGCCGGCAGCGGCCGGGTCCCCTTTGCGGGATAATGGCCCCCCTTTCACTGGAGGGCCGTTTCATGAAAAAAGCAGTGAGCTGGCGAGGCCTCGCGTGCGTCGCGCTGGTGCTGGTCGCCCCGGCCGCGCTTGCGGACCGCTATACCGACACGATCGCATTGTTCAGACATGCGGGTCAGACCGCGGACTTTTTCAAGACCAGCTACGGCTATGCCGTCTTCCCGACGATCGGCAAAGGCGGTTTCTTCGTCGGAGCAGCGCACGGCGACGGCCGCGTCTACCGGCGCGGCCGCTACATCGGCACTACCTCGATGACCCAGGTCAGCATCGGCTTTCAGTTCGGCGGCCAGGCCTACAGCGAGATGGTGTTCTTCCGGGATCCGGCTGCGCTCAAGCGCTTCGAGTCCGGAAAATTCGCGTTGAGCGCAGACGTCAGCGCCGTGGCGCTCACGGCCTCGGCCTCCGCCAGCGCCGGCACCGCAGGTACGGAGGCGGGAGCCAGCGGCACCGCGACGCATGCGACCGCGACCGGTCACTACCAGAACGGGGTGGCCGTGTTCACGATCGCCAAGGGCGGCCTGATGTACCAGGCCGCAGTGGCCGGGCAGAAATTCTCGTTCACGCCGGCGCACTGACGCGGGACACTGCGGTCGGTCTGCGCGCTGCGCCGGCGATTGCCGGGGGGTGTGCATGCCGCGCACGCCACTGCTGGAGCGCGCATCGCCCGCGGCTCACCAGGAGCCCGCAGCGATACGAGCCGAGCGCGTGTGCCTCATCGACGGGCCGGCGCCGCGATGGTCTTGCGCTCACCCGGGCGTTCGCTATGGTGCCGGCCAGACCCCGGTCAGGCGAGGTCCGGGCGGCCGCTTGTGCTCCGTGGCCGATGTCGGTCATGGCGCACCCGGTTCCTCCGCGGGGTGGCTGCGCAGCTGCACTTTACAGGCAGCAGTGCTTCCGGTAGCTTCGGCTCATCATGTTCCCGAAAAAGCGCACGATTACCCCGAAGAAGCCCCACGGCGGGGCTCTGGGGGGATGCGTGCGCTGAAGGCGCCGGGACATCCCGAAGACCCCAGAGGCCCCGCCGGCGCAACCGGCGGGGCCTTCGTTTTTTCTCAGGGCTGAAAATCGGAGTTTCGACATGTCATCTGGTCGTTCGGCCGGCGCCTTGCCGGTGGTCGCAATCGTCGGCGCCACCGGGGCCGTCGGCGTCGAGTTGATCCGCTGCCTGGAGCGGCGCAATTTCCCGCTGGCGCGGCTGCGCCTGTTCGCCTCGGCGCGCTCGGCGGGCAAGACGCTGCCGTTTCGCGGCGAGGAACTGCCCGTTGAGGAGCTGAGGGAAGACAGCTTCAGCGGCGTCGACATCGCGCTGTTCTCCGCCGGCAGCGGCATCTCCAAGCGCTTCGCGCCGCTCGCCGCCGCCGAGGGCGCGGTGGTCGTGGACAACTCCTCGGCCTTCCGGCGCGATCCGGCCGTGCCGCTCGTCGTGCCGGAGATCAATCCGCAGGCGGTCAAGGCTCACAAGGGCATCATCGCCAACCCCAACTGCTCGACGATCATCGCAATCACCCCGCTGTGGGCGCTGCACCAGCGCAACCCTATCCGGCGGATGATTCTCGCGACCTATCAGGCCGCCTCCGGCGGCGGGGCCGCCGCCATGGAGGAGCTCAGCGAGTCGACCCGGGCGTACCTTGAGGGCCGGCCGTACGAGCCGCAGGTCCTGCCGCACCCCTACGCGTTCAACCTGTTCAGCCACAACTCGGCGATCGATGCGGACAGCGGCTACAACGAAGAGGAGCTGAAGGCGCTGCACGAGACCCGCAAGATCTACGGCGACGAGTCGATCCGCGTCAGCGCGACCTGCGTGCGCGTACCGGTGCTGCGCGCACACTCCATCGCCGTCAACGTCGAGTGTGAGCGCCCCGTCACGCCGCACGAGGTGCGTGAGCTCATGGCCGACGCGCCGGGGGTGAGGGTGGTCGACGATCGTGCGCGCAACTACTTCCCCATGCCGAAGGACGCCTCGGGCACCGATCCGATTCTCGTCGGACGCATCCGCGCGGACCTCTCCGATCCGAGCGGCCGGTCTATTGCGCTGTTCGTGGTGGGCGATCAGCTGTTGAAAGGCGCCGCGTTGAACGCCGTGCAGATCGCCGAGTTGCTCTGAGGCGAGTGCCCGCGGCGCCGCGCGTGCGGCGCTGCGCGCCTCACAGCAGATCGCGCAGCCGGTAGTACAGCATCGCGAGCGCCAGCAGCGGCCGGCGCGCAAGCGCGCCGCCTGGGAAGCTGCGGTGGGGAATGCGAGCGAACACATCGAACCGCTCGGCCTGACCGGCGAGCGCCTCGGCGACGAGTTTGCCCGCCATGCCGGCAAGGGCGATGCCGTGACCGGAAAAGCCCTGCAGGAAATACACCTCGGGGGCGAGACGGCCGAAGTGCGGCGCGCGGTTGGCCGTGAGGTCGAGCAGTCCGCCCCAGGTGTACTCGATGCGCGCCGCGGCGAGCTGCGGAAACACCCGCAGCATGCGCGCGCGGTTGGCGGCCCGGGCGGCGAGCTGTCCGTGCCCCGTGTAGCTGATCGCGCCGCCGAACAGCAGCCGGTGATCGGCGGTGCGGCGGAAGTAATCGAGCGCCCAGTTCATGTCGCTGACGGCGGCGTTGTTGGCGATCAGCGCGCGGGCACGCTCCTGCCCGAGCGGCTCGGTCGTGATCAGATGCGTGGCGACCGGAATGATCTTCTCCTCGAGCGCCGGTGCGAGCGCGCCGAGATAGGCGTTACCGCACAGCACGATCCGGCCGGCGCGGACTTCACCGCCCTCCGTGCGCACGCATCCGGGCGCGATCCGCACCGCCCGCGTGTCCTCGAACACGCGGGCGCCGGCGCGCTCGGCCGCCGCGGCCAGTCCGCGCGTGTAGGCGAGGGGGTGCAGGTGCCCGCCATTCGCGTCGAACATCGCGCTCAGGTAACGCGTGCTGGCCAGCACCGCTCGCACCTCTTCACGCGGCATGTAACGGACGCTGTGGTAGTCGTAACGCGTACGCAGCTCGTCGATCTCGGCGCGCAGCTCCCGGTCGTGGCGCGGCTTCAGCGCAGTGAGCATGTAGCCGTCCACCCAGTCGCATTCGATCCGGTACCGCCCGATCAGGCTGCGCGTCAGGCTGACCGCTTCGGTTGCGAGGTCCCATGCGGCCCGCGACGCGGTGGCACCGACCAGCCGCTCGAGCGTATCCTGTCCGCAGGCGACGCCGTGAATGACCTCCCCGCCGCTGCGCCCCGATGCCCCCCACCCGATGCGGTGCTGCTCGAGCAGTACCGTGGAATACCCCCGTTCGGCCAGATGCAGGGCCGCCGAACAGCCGGCAATGCCCCCGCCCACCACGCAGACCTCGGCGCTCACCGGGCCGCCCAGCGGCGGCCTGGGGGCGGCCGGTGCGGCGGAGTCGGCATAATATGAAGCGGCGTGGGCGGCGGACATGGCGATTCTCTTATAATAAACGCCATTCACATGGCATTCTCGCGCCCCCTCATTGGCCTTCCCGCTGACCGCCGCATGCTCGGCGCGCATGCGTTTCACGCGGCGGCCGAGAAATACGCGCGGGCGCTGATCGATGCGGCCGATGCGCTGCCGCTCATCATCCCCTCGCTTGCCGATGAGCTCGGTTTCGATGAGCTGCTTGAGCGGCTGGACGGACTGCTGTTCACCGGCAGTCCCTCGAACGTCGAGCCGCACCATTACGCCGGCCCGCCGAGCGTGCCGGGCACGCTGCACGATCCGGCCCGCGATGCGACCACGCTGCCGCTGATCCGCAAGGCCGTCGAGCGCGGCGTGCCGGTGCTCGGCATCTGTCGGGGCTTCCAGGAGGTCAACGTCGCCTTCGGCGGGAGCCTGCATCAGCGCGTGCACGAGGTGTCGGGCTATCTCGATCATCGCGACGACGAGACGCAGCCGCTCGAGGTGCAGTACGGGCCGGCGCATGACGTCACGCTCGAGCCCGATGGGCTGTTGCGCCGGCTCGCCGGCGCCGAGCGCGTGCGCGTGAATTCCCTGCACTGGCAGGGGATCGACCGGCTGGGCCGCGGCCTCATCGTGGAGGCCCATGCGCCCGACGGGCTGATCGAGGCGTTCCGCGTGGCGGACGCCCCGGGGTTCGCTCTGGCCGTGCAGTGGCACCCGGAATGGAAAGTCATGGGCAATCCGTTCTCTCGTGCGCTGTTCGCGGCGTTCGGCGCAGCGTGCCGCGAGCGCGCGCATAACCGTTGAAGGGCAGGACCATGGTCAGCGAAGTCGGTCAGTTCTTTCGTGATCACAGCATCTCCGAAGTCGAGGCCATCATCCCCGACATGGCGGGCATCGCGCGCGGCAAGATCATGCCGGCGGAGAAGTTTGCCGAGGACGGCGGCATGCGCCTGCCCGAGAGCGTTTTTCTGCAGACGGTCACCGGAGACTATCCGCCCGACACCGGGCAGGCGATGAGTCCGGCGGAAATCGACATCATTCTCAAGGCCGATCCGAAGACGGTGCGGCGCGTGCCCTGGGCGGCCGAGCCGACCGCACAGGTCATACACGACTGCTTCTACGCCGACGGCCGGCGCGTGACCATGGCGCCGCGCCACGTGCTGCGCAACGTCGTGGAGCTGTATGCCCAGCGCGGCTGGGAGCCGGTGGTCGCTCCCGAGCTCGAGTTCTACCTGGTCGAGCAGAACAAGGACGCCGACTACCCGCTGCGCCCGCCGGTCGGACGCTCGGGACGCGCCGAGCCGGGCCGCCAGTCCTACAGCATCGCCGCGGTCAACGAGTTCGATCCTCTGTTCGATGACATCTACCAGTTCTGCGAGGATCAGGACATCGAGATCGACACTCTGATCCACGAGGACGGTCCGGCGCAGATGGAGATCAATCTGATCCACGGGCATCCGATGGATCTGGCCGACCAGGCGTTTCTGTTCAAGCGCACCGCGCGTGAGGCGGCGCTGCGGCACAAGATGTACGCCACGTTCATGGCCAAGCCCCATGCCAAGGAGCCCGGCAGCGCCATGCACATCCACCAGAGCATCATCGACATCAAGACGCGGCGCAACGTGTTCAGCAACCCGGACGGCAGCCCCTCGGCGCTGTTCTTCGCGCACATCGGCGGCCTGCAGAAGTACCTGCCGGCTGCCATGGCGCTGTTTTGCGCCAATGTCAACTCGTACCGGCGCCTCACGCGCTACCTGTCGGCCCCCATCAACGCGCAGTGGGGCTACGACAACCGCACGGCGGGACTGCGCGTGCCGATGTCGGCCCCCGAGGACCGAAGGGTCGAGAATCGCATCAGCGGCGCCGACGCCAACCCGTACATCGCGCTCGCCGCGTCGCTTGCCTGCGGCTATCTCGGCATGATCGAGGGCCTGCAGCCGTCCGAGCCGATCTCCGGCAGCGCCCATGAGCTGCCGTTCGGCCTGCCGCGCTCGCTCGATGAGGCGCTGCGCGAGCTGCGCCGCAGTGCGGCGCTGGTGAAGATCCTTGGCGAGCCGTTCGTGTCGGCGTTCACCATCGTGAAGGAGGCCGAGTACGAGGTGTTCCTGCAGGTCATCAGCTCCTGGGAGCGCGAGCATCTGCTGCTGAACGTGTGAGGCAACGGCCGGCGCGAGCGGAGCGTCCGGCCGCGCCGCGATAGTGATACAGTCGGCCGCGGCGGGCGGCCGCCGATTTCCTCAAGACTTGTGAGCATGAGCATGACGGGCTACGTGTTGGGTATCGACGTCGGCGGATCCTCGATCAAGGCGGGGGTCGTGGATATCAAGGCGGGGAAGCTGGTCGGAGAGCTGATTTCGGCGCCGACGCCGCGCCCGGCGACGCCGGAGGCGATGATGCCGGTGATCGCGGCGCTGGCGGCGCGCTTGCCGCAGGCCACCGGTCCGATCGGGCTCGCGTTTCCCGCGGTGGTCAAGCATGGACGGGCGCGTACGGCCGCGAACGTCGATCACGCCTGGATCGGGGCTGACGGCGCGGCGCTCGTGCGCCGCACGCTGAACCGGCCGGCGCTGTTCCTGAACGACGCCGATGCGGCGGGGCTTGCAGAAGTGCGCTTCGGAGCCGGCCGGGGCGAGCCCGGCACGGTCATCATGCTCACCTTCGGCACGGGCATCGGCACGGCGCTGTTCACCGGCGGGCATCTGTTCCCGAACACCGAGCTCGGCCACATGGAGCTCAACGGCATGGACGCGGAAAAGTGGGCGTCGGCGCACGTGAAAACGGTGCAGAACCTCGACTGGGAGGGATGGATCGAGCGGGTCAACGTGTACCTCGAGCGCATGCACGCGATGTTCTGGCCGGACCTGTTCGTCCTCGGCGGCGCGATCAGCGAGCGGTTCGCGGATTTCGCGCCCCTGCTGCGCTCCGAGGCGCGGATCCGCCCGGCGCAGTTCGCCGGGCAGGCCGGGGTGATCGGCGCGGCGGTCGCGGTCAGCGAAGCGGGCCTCTGATGCGCCCGGCGCGCGGCGCCATCGAGCGATGAGCTGGCACGGGCGCAGCAAGCTTCCCGACGTCGGCACGACGATCTTCACCGTGATGTCGCGCCGCGCGCAGGCGCTCGGCGCGATCAATCTCGGCCAGGGGTTCCCCGACTACGACATCGATCCGCTGCTCGCCGAGCTCGTGGCGCGTGCGATGCGCGACGGCCACAATCAGTACGCGCCCATGGAGGGTGTGCCGGGGCTGCGCGAGGGGATCGCGCGCAAGCTCGAGGCGAGCTACGGACTGAGCTTCGATCCGGAGAGTGAGATCACCGTGACGCTCGGCGCCACGGAAGCGATCTACTCGGGCATCCAGGCGGTGGTCGGCGCCGGTGACGAGGTGATCGCGTTCGATCCGGCGTACGACGCCTACGAACCGGCGGTGCGCCTTGCCGGAGCGCGCTGCGTCCGTCTGCCGCTCCTGCCGCCGGATTTCCGCTACGACTGGGACCGCGTGCGCGCGGCGATCGGCCCGCGCACCCGGCTGATTCTCATCAACTCCCCGCACAACCCCGCCTGCACGGTCGCCACGAGCGGCGATCTTGATGCGCTCGCCGCGGCCATCCGCGGCCACGACATCACGGTGCTCTCGGATGAAGTCTACGAGCACATGGTGTTCGACGGCCGGGCCCATGCCTCGGTGCTCGCCCATCCGGAGCTGCGCGCGCGCAGTCTCGCGGTGTTCTCCTTCGGCAAGACGCTGCATGCCACCGGGCTGCGCGTCGGCTACGCGATCGCGCCCGCGGCGCTCACCGCCGAGCTGCGCAAGGTGCATCAGTTCAACACCTTCAGCATCGCCCATCCGCTGCAGCGCGCGATCGCGGACTACCTCATCGAGCGGCCGGGCACCGGGCGGGACCTCGCGGGGTTCTTCCAGGCCAAGCGCAACCGGCTGCGCGCGGCGCTCGCCGGCGGCGGGCTTAAGCTGCCACCGGCGCAGGGCACCTTTTTCCAGCTGCTCGATTTCAGTGCCGTTGCTCCGCCGGGCGATGCCGAGTTCGCCGAGCGGATGCTGACCGAGGCGGGGGTGGCCGCGATTCCGCTGTCCCCGTTTTATGCCGGGCCCATCCGGCTCTCGTGCGTGCGTCTGTGCATCGCCAAGCGCGATGCGACCCTCGATGCGGCGGCCGAGCGGCTCGCCGCCTTCGCGCGGCGGCTGGAGCGCGCAGGCGCGTGAGCGCGCCGCATCAGCGGCGCAGGATCCACGCCACGATCGAGATCACCAGGCTTACCAGCAGCATGGTGGTGATGGGAAAGAAGAACTGAAACCCCGGCCGGTCGATGACGATGTCGCCCGGCAGCTTGAACAGCGGCAATCGTCTGACCCACGACCAGCCGAGGCCGAGCACGATCAGCACGACGCCGAGCACGATGAGGATGCGGTTCATGGGCGGGGAGTCTACCGGCTGGGCCGGCCCGATCAATGGGGACGGGCGGCCCGCAGCGGCGGCCTAGTCGAAGTCGGCCGGCAGATCCCGGTGCAGGTGATGCTGGTAGAGCCGCTCGATCTGCGGGGCGAGCACGCGGCCGCTGGACAGTTCCGGCAGCGAATTCACCGGGAAGAACGCCACCGCGTCGGTCTCGACGCTGAGCGCGGCGTCGCCTCCGGTCAACTCACAGACGAACATCAGCTTGTAGATGTGATGGACGCTCGGCGGATGCGGATGCTTGCGCCGGTCGATGAGCGCGGCGAGCTTCACGGCCCGGGCGTGGTAGCCGGACTCCTCGCGGATCTCCCGCTCGACCGCCTCGGCGGGCGAGTCGTTGACGTCGACCCATCCGCCGGGCAGCGTCCACCTGCCGTCGGCTCGCTCGCGCACCAGCAGCACCCGGTCCGCCGTGAACACGCCGCCGCGCACGTCGACCTTCGGGGTCGCGTAGCCCTCCTCGCCGCTCCAGAACGCCTCGGCGCGCTCGAGCGGGATTTCGAGCTCGCCGGCGAGGAGGGCGGCCGCGAGACGCTGCAGCTCCATGTAGCGCTCGCGGTCGAAGGGGTCGCGGGTGAATGCAAGGCCGCTTTGCGCCAGGGAGCGGACCTTGCGCGCCCAATCGAGGATGACGGTCGTCCTGTCGATGACCCCTCTCCCGCAGCGTGGCTCAGAGGTTGCGGATCAGGGCATCGCCGAATGCCGAGGTCGCCACCTCCGTGGCGCCGTCCATCAGCCGCGCGAAATCATAGGTGACGATCTTCTGACCGATCGTCTTGTCCATCGCACCGATGATGACATCGGCCGCCTCGGTCCAGCCCATGTAGCGCAGCATCATCTCCCCGGACAGCAGCACCGAGCCGGGGTTGACCTTGTCGAGGTTGGCGTACTTCGGCGCCGTGCCGTGCGTGGCCTCGAACACCGCATGCCCGGTGAGGTAGTTGATGTTGCCGCCCGGGGCGATGCCGATGCCGCCGACCTGCGCGGCGAGTGCATCGGAGAGGTAATCGCCGTTGAGGTTCAGCGTGGCGATGACGTCGAATTCCGCCGGGCGGGTCAGCACCTGCTGCAGCGTGATGTCGGCGATCGCGTCCTTGACGATGATCCGGCCGGCGCGCGCGGCAGCGTCCATCTCGGCATTCGCGGCCTTCTCGCCCTGGGCCGCCTTGGTGCGCTCCCACTGTTCCCAGGTATAGGTCTGCGCGGGGAATTCGCGCTCGGCGAGCTGGTAGCCCCAGTTGCGGAATGCGCCCTCGGTGAATTTCTGGATGTTGCCCTTGTGCACCAGCGTCAGGCTGCGGCGCTTGTTGGTGATGGCGTATTCGATCGCCGAGCGGATGAGGCGCTCGGAGCCCTCGCGCGAGACGGGCTTGATGCCGATGCCGGAGCTCTCCGGGAAGCGGATCTTGGCGAACGCCTTGGGGAAGTGCTGCTTGAACAGCGCCAGGAACTCGCTGTTCTCGGCGGTGCCGCTCTCGAACTCGATGCCCGCGTAGATGTCCTCGGTGTTCTCGCGAAAGATCACCATGTCCACCTTCTCCGGGTGCCTGACCGGCGAGGGCACGCCCTTGAACCAGCGCACCGGGCGCAGGCACACGTACAGGTCGAGCATCTGGCGCAGCGCCACGTTCAGCGAGCGGATGCCGCCGCCGACCGGCGTGGTGAGCGGCCCCTTGATCGAGACCAGGTAATCGCGGCAGGCCGCCACCGTCTCATCCGGCAGCCAGTTATTGAATTGCTTGAACGCCTTTTCCCCGGCGTAGACCTCCATCCAGTGGATCTTGCGGCGGCCGCCGTAGGCGTGCGCCACGGCCGCGTCCATCACCCGTACCGCGGCGCGCCAGATGTCCGGCCCGGTCCCGTCGCCCTCGATGAACGGGATGATGGGATTGTCCGGAACGATGAGCTTGCCGTCGCGGATGGTGATCTTGGCCCCGGCGGTGGGTGGGACGACCTTCGGGGCGGGGACGCTGGACATGGTGCGGACTCCTCAAATCGATCGGGGAAGCCTCCCGGCTGCGGCCGAGGGCCGGCAATCCTAGCACGGGCTCCGCCGCCGCGGCGCGCGGCCGGAGTCGTCCCGGGCAGGTGCGGCCCATCTATGCGAAACTTGCCGCCCAGAATATTCGACCGACGGGGGTTGCCTGGATCATGAACGACGCCACCGAGAGCGACGCACCGGCCGCGGCGCGCCAGTCGCTGCTGAGCAAGCTGTTCGCGGTGCACCCCGTGGTGGCGCGCGAGCGCGCCGGAGCCGAGCGGCTGAAGCAGGCGCTGTCCGTCTGGGCGCTGATGGCGATCGGCATCGGCGCGACCATCGGCACCGGCATCTTCGTGCTCACCGGCACGGTGGCGGCGAACCAGTCGGGACCTGCGATCACCATTTCGCTCGGCATCGCCGCCTTCGGCAGCGGGCTTGCGGCGCTGTGCTACGCGGAGTTCGCCGCGTTCCTGCCCGTGCCCGGCAGCGCCTACAGCTACACGTACGCGACCCTCGGCGAGGTGGTCGCGTGGTTCATCGGCTGGAATCTGCTGCTCGAGTACGGCATCTCGGCCTCGGCGGTCGCGGTGAGCTGGTCGGCGTACGTGGCGAGTCTGCTGGCCGACTGGGGCATTCACCTGCCGGGCACGTGGATCAATGCGCCGTTTCAGCAAAACGCCGCCGGTCACCTGGTGGCCACGGGCGCGATCATGAATGTGCCGGCGGTGCTGATCGTGCTGGCGCTCAGCGCTCTGTGTTATGCGGGCATCCAGGAGACCGCCCGAGTCACGAATTTCATGGTGGCCCTGAAGGTCGCGGTCATTCTGATCGTGATCGTGGCGGGGATGAAGTTCATCTCCGCGTCCAACTGGCATCCCTACATCCCGCCCAACACCGGCACATTCGGGCACTTCGGCTGGTCCGGGGTGATGCAGGGCGCGGGCATCATCTTCTTCTCCTATGTGGGATTCGACACCGCCTCGACCACGGCCCTCGAGGCGCGCAATCCACAGCGCGATCTGCCGGTCGGCATCATCGGCACGCTGGTCATCTCGACGCTGCTGTACGTGGCGATGGCGGCGGTGGTCACCGGCATGGTGCCGTATCTGAAGCTCAACGTGGCCGATCCCGTGTCCGTCGCCCTCAATGCGCATCCGGCGCTCACCTGGCTGCGCTCGCTGGTCACGCTCGGGACCATCATCGGGATGACTTCCGTCATTCTGACCTCCATCCTCGGTCAGCCGCGCATTCTGCTGTCCATGGCCGATGACGGGCTGCTGCCGCCGGCGATGAGCCGCTGTCATCCGCGCTACAAGACCCCGCACGTGTCCACGGCGATCACCGGCATCGGCGCGGCACTGATCGCAGGGGTCTTCCCGCTCGATGTGCTGGCGGACCTGATCTCGATCGGCATTCTGCTGGCGTTCGCCGTGGTGTGCATCGGGGTGCTGGTGATGCGCTATACGCGCCCGGATGTGCCGCGGCCGTTCCGCGTGCCGTGGGCGTGGCTGCTGTGTCCCCTCGGCGCGGCGGTCTGTCTCGGCATGACGTACTTCCTGTCCGACGCGACCTGGATCCGGCTGGTGGTCTGGACGTTCATCGGCGGGGCGATCTACGTGTTCTACGGCTACCGGCACAGCAAGCAGCGCGCATGAACCAACCCGACCTCGGCGCGCTGCCCGGCACGCCGGCCGGCGACGGCTGGTGGATGCCGGGGGAATTCGAGGCGCATGAAGGCTGTTGGATGCTCTGGCCGGAGCGTCCCGACAACTGGCGCGAGCGGGCGCGTCCCGCTCAGGCGGCGTTCGCCGCCGTCGCAGCGGCCATCTCGCGCTTCGAGCCGGTGCGCATAGGCGTGTCCCCGGCGCACGCCGCCGCAGCGCGCGCACAGTTGCCCTCGAGCGTGGCGGTCGTCCCGCTCGCTCACGATGACTGCTGGATGCGCGATGTCGGGCCCACGTACCTGGTGGCGGAGCGCCCGCAGCTGCGCGGCGTGCACTGGCGGTTCAACGCCTGGGGCGGACTCGAGGGCGGGCTGTACCACCCCTGGGATCAGGACGAGCGGGTCGCCGCCGAGGTGCTCTCGCTCGAGGCCCGCGGGCGCTACCGGGCGCCGATCGTGATCGAGGGCGGCGCCATCCACGTCGACGGGCAGGGCACGGCGCTGCTCGCCGAGGAATGCGTGCTCAACCCGAACCGCAACCCCGGCATGACGCGCGAGCGCATGGAGGCGGTGCTGCGCGATTATCTCGGTGTGACGCATTTCATCTGGCTCGGCCTCGGGGTGTACAACGACGAGACCGACGGACACATCGACAACCTCGCCTGTTTCGTCGCGCCGGGGAAAGTCTGTCTGACCTGGACCGATGATCGCGCCGACCCGCAGTACGAGCGCTCACGAGAGGCATGGGAGCGGCTGAACGAAGCGCGCGATGCGCGCGGCCGGCGCATCGAAGTGGCCAGGCTGCCGATGCCGGGGCCGCTGTACATGACCGAGCAGGAGGCGCGCGGGCTGGCGCCGAGCGAAGCGTGCAAGCCGCGTAGCGCCGGTGAGCGTCTGGCGGCGAGC
Organism: Pseudomonadota bacterium; assembly: GCA_021792555.1. GTDB lineage: Bacteria > Pseudomonadota > Gammaproteobacteria > Steroidobacterales > Steroidobacteraceae > 13-2-20CM-66-19. The sequence goes on along the minus strand of JAJYUL010000002.1, from coordinate 124,211 downwards.
TATGTCAATTTCTACTTCGCGAACGGCGGCGTGGTGATGCCGCTGTTCGATGCGCCCACCGACGCGCAGGCGGCCGAGATGCTGCGGGGCCTGTGTCCCGAACGCGAGGTGATCGGCGTGCCGGCGCGCGAGATCCTGCTCGGCGGCGGCGGCATCCACTGCATCACGCAGCAGGTGCCCGATCCGCGCGCGCCGCGAGTGAGGCCCACCGCGCGCGGCGCGGCCTGAGGCCGGCGGCACGCGCCTCAGCCGGTGTGCCCGGCATCTGCGCTGGCGAGCAGCGCGGCGAACCGCGCCAGGTCGATGTTGCCCCCCGAGAGAATGACTCCGACGCGTTTGCCCGTCAGATCGAGCCGCCCGCCGAAGGCGGCGGCCGCGGCGAGCGCGCCGGTCGGCTCGACGACGATCTTCATGCGCTCGGCGAACCAGGCCATGGCTGCGACCAGCTGCGCATCGCTCACCGTGACGATGTCGCTGACGAGCGCGGCGATGACCGGAAAGGTGAGTTCGCCCAAGTGTTGGGTCTGGGCTCCGTCGGCGATGGTCTCGGGCGTGGCGATGTGCACGATGCGTCCGGCACGCAGGCTCTGGCGGCCGTCATCGCCGGCTTCGGGCTCGACGCCGAGCACCGTGCAGCCCGGGCACAACGCACGCGCGGCCACCGCGCTGCCGGAGAGCAGACCACCGCCGCCGAGCGGCGTCAGCAGCACATCGAGCGGGCCGGCCTGCTCGATGAGCTCGGCCGCGGCGGTGCCCTGGCCGGCCATGATGTCCGGGTGGTCGTAGGGAGGAATCAACGTCAGGCCGCGCTCGGTGGCGAGCCGGCGGCCGAGCGCCTCACGGTCCTCCCGATAGCGGTCGTAGAACACCACCTCGCCGCCGTACCCGCGTGTCGCGGCCACTTTGGCGCGCGGAGCGTCGTTCGGCATGACGATGACCGCATGGCTGTCGAGCAACCGGCAGGCGAGTGCGATCGCCTGCGCGTGATTGCCCGAGGAGAACGCCACGACGCCGGCGGCGCGGCGCGCCGGCTCGAGCCGCGCGACGGCGTTGTACGCGCCGCGGAACTTGAACGCGCCCATGCGCTGGAAATTCTCGCATTTGAAGAAAAGGCGCGCGCCGGTCATCGCGTCCGCAGTGGAGGAGGTGAGTACCGCAGTGCGATGGGCGATGCCCTCGAGGCGCCGGCGCGCGGCATCGATGTCGGCGTAGGAGAGGGCGAGCTCACTCATGGTCTTGACCGGATCGGTTTGTGGGTCAGCGCCCAGACTTGACGGTGCATTGAGCCGTTCCTGCCAGCGCACGCATCGCCTCGGTCCCCGAGGACCTTCCGTCCGGTTCGCGCTTCCCGGCAACCGGACTCGCCTAGCTCGGCTGGGCCGAACGGCGTCTCCGATCCGCTCCACGCGCTTTACGTCCCGCCTGCTCGGCGGTAGAGGTCTTCACCTGCCTGTGACTCTATACAGCCGCCCGAATCGACGCAAGTTCTGGGCAGCATCGTGCCGGGCACGCCGGCACGCCGTTGTACAAATAACACCCGCTGATAGCTGCTAGCACAAAAGGCGGTCTTCCCCTCGGGTCTGCTGCAGCTGAAAATCGCCGATTTCCTGCGGGGTTTCCATGGACCACGCCACGCTGCGCCGCCGCCTCGGCCCGTTCACCGTCACCGCGGTCGGGCTCGGCTGCATGAACCTCAGCCACGCGTACGGCACACCGCCGCCGCAGGAGGAGGCCGAGCGGCTGCTGCTCACGGCGCTCGAGCTCGGCGTCGATCACTTCGACACTGCGGCGCTCTACGGCTTCGGCGCCAACGAGGCGCTCATCGGGCGGGTGCTCTCGGCGCACCGCTCGCGCCTGCTGCTCGCCACCAAGGGGGGGCTTGCCGGGGTGCTCGGCAAGCGGGTGATCGACGGGCGCCCCGAGGCCCTGCGCAGCAACTGCGAGGACAGCCTCAGGCGGCTGCGCACGGAGGTGATCGACCTGTACTATCTTCACCGCTGGGACCGGCGGGTGCCCATCGAGGAGAGCGTCGGCGCAATGGCCGAGTTGGTGCGCGAAGGCAAAATCCGCGCCATCGGTCTATCGGAGGTCTCGGCCGGGACGCTGCTGAAGGCGCATGCGGTGCATCCGATCGCCGCGGTGCAGAACGAATACTCCCTCTGGACGCGCAATCCCGAGATCGCCGTGCTGGAGGCCTGCCGGCGCATCGGAGCGGCCCTGGTGGCGTTCTCCCCGCTCGCGCGCGGTTTTCTGACGGACACGCTGCACGATGTGTCGGCGCTGCCGCCGGGGGATCTGCGCCGCGCGATGCCCCGCTTCGCAGCGCAGCACTACGCTTCGAACCTGAAGCTGCTGGAGGGGTTCACCGCGCTCGCGCGCGAGGCGGGCTGCACGCCGGGGCAGCTCGCGCTCGCCTGGCTGCTTGCGAAGGCGCCTCACATCGTGCCCATCCCCGGCACCACCCGGATCGAGCATCTGCGCGAGAACATGGGAGCCGCCGCCCTCGCCGTCTCGCCCGAGGCGCTCGCCCGCGCCGACGCGCTGATCAACCAGCGCACCGTGAGCGGCGCCCGCTACAGCGCTGCGGCGCAGGCGGACATCGACACCGAGGAGTTCTAGCGCTCCGGGGCCGGCGGGCGGTGCGGCGTACGCGGAAGATGACCCATCGAGTCGGCTCATGCGACCCATGAGCGCCGGGCGGTTTATCCCGATCTTCTCCCGTGGATACTTAGACGCATTCCGATCCGCGCCATCCCGAGGAGAGCCCATGTCCCGCCCACAGTCCATTCCCGGCACCCACCTGTTCGATGGCGCCGCCGCCATGAAGGGCTATGCGCTCAACAAGATGTGCTACTCGTTCAACTCGGCGGCCAACCGGGAGGCGTTCAAACAGGACGAGGACGGCTATTGCGAGCGCTACGGGCTCAACGCCCAGCAGCGCGAGGCGGTCCGCCACCGCAACGTCCTGGAGCTGATTGCTGCGGGCGGCAACGTGTACTACCTGGCGAAGCTGGCCGGGATCTTCGGCCTTGACGTGCAGGATCTCGGTGCACAACAGACGGGCCTGTCGAAGGACGAGTTCAAGGCAAAGCTCGTCGCGGCGGGGAGGTGAGTCATGGCGAAGATAGTCGGGGCAATCACCACCTCTCATGTGCCTGCCATCGGCAAGGCCATCGCCCGCAACCTGCAGGACGATCCGTACTGGAAGCCCTTCTTCGACGGCTTCTCCCAGGTGCACCGCTGGCTCGAGCGGGTGCGTCCGGATGTGGCGGTGATCCTCTACAACGACCACGGACTCAATTTCTTCCTCGACAAGATGCCGACCTTCGCCGTCGGCGCCGCCCCCGAGTACCGCAACGCCGATGAGGGCTGGGGCATCCCGACGATCCCGCCCGTGCCGGGGGATCAGAAGCTCTCCTGGCACCTGATCGAGCGCCTGGTGGGCGAGGAGTTCGACATCACCACCTGCCAGGAGATGCTGGTCGATCACGCCATGACCATCCCCATGGCGCTGTTGTGGCCGGGCACGGGCGCCTGGCCGGTGCGCACCGTGCCGGTATGCATCAACACCGTGCAGCATCCGCTGCCCTCGGCGCTGCGCTGCTACAAACTCGGCCAGGCGGTGGGACGGGCGATCGAGGCGTACGAGGAGGACCTGCGCGTGGTCGTGATCGGCACCGGAGGTCTGAGCCATCAGCTCGATGGCGAGCGCGCCGGGTTCATCAACAAGACGTTCGATCTTGAGTTCATGGAGAAACTGCCTGTCGATCCGTTGTGGGCGGCCCGCCGCTCGAACCACGAGTTGGTGGAGCTTACCGGCACGCAGGGCATCGAACTGGTGATGTGGCTCGCGGCGCGCGGTGCGCTCGGCGGCGAAGCGGTTACGGTGCACTCCAATTACCACATTCCCATCTCCAACACGGCGGCAGGGCTGATGGTCATGGAGCGCCGGGCCGCCTGAGCGCGCACGAGCGCCGGGGGCGGAAATTCGGCTCTGCGCGCATTCGGCTCTGTGCCAGAATGGCGGGGCGCGCGTGCCGCGAGACAGCGGGCGCGGCGAGCATGAGCCATGAGCGACCTGCAGTCCCCGTCAGCGAATCTGCTCGAGATCGACGGCCGCATGCTGCGGACGTTCCTCGCCGTGCTCGAGAGCGGCTCGGTCACGGCGGCGGCGGAGCGTCTCGGCCTCTCACAGTCGGCGGTCAGCCACGCTCTGGAGCGGCTGCGCGAGGTGCTGGGTGATCCGCTGTTCGTCAAGTCGGGCCGCGGGATCGCCGCTACCGCCCGTGCCGAGGCGCTGGCCGCGCCGGCGAGGCAGCTGCTGTGCGATCTCGAGCAGCTCGGCCGCCGCCCGCAGTTCTCGCCGCAGGACACCGAGCTGGTGCTGACCGTCGCGGCCAACGATTTTCAGCGCGACCTGCTGTTGCCCTCGTTCCAGCGGCGGCTGGCCGCGCAGCTGAAGAGTCTGCGGCTCATCGTCATTCCCTCGCGCGCGCCCACGGCGGAGATGCTGCGTGCGGGCCGCTGCGATCTGATCGTAACGCCGCGCCCGCCAGAGGGCTCGGACCTGCTGCAAAAGCGGCTGTTCACCGACCGCTACGTCTGTTTCTTCGATCCCCGGGCGCGTGCCGCGCCCGCCACGCTGGAGGAGTACCTCGCCGCGCGCCACATCACCGTGGCGTACGAGGACGGCCGGCGTCTGGAGTTCGATGAGCTGCTCGATGCGCGTGGGCTGTCACGTTCGGTCGGGGTGGCGGTGCCTAACTTCGCGGGCATCGCGGCGTTCCTCAGCGGCACGGACATGCTGACGAGTCTGCCCTCGCTGATGCGTCTCGGGCCGCTCGGCGGCTTCGCCAGTGCGGCACTGCCGCTCAGCGCGCCCGAATTATCGATGTACGCGGTGTGGCACCGCCGCCGCCACGATGATCCGGCTCACACGTGGCTGCGCGCTCAGCTGGAGGAAGTGGCGAGCGAAATCACGGGTGCGACCCGCCCGTAGCGCTGTGCGCTACCTGAGGACCACGGTCTTGCGGCCGTTGCGGAACACGCGCCGTTCGGCATGCCACTTGATGGCGCGGTTCAGTACCACGGTCTCGAGCTCGCTGCCGACATCCGCCAGGTCCGCGGCCGACTGGGTGTGATCGACCCGCTCGACCTCCTGTTCGATGATCGGCCCTTCGTCGAGCTCGACCGTCACGTAGTGCGCGGTGGCGCCGATGAGCTTCACGCCCCGCTCGTAGGCCTGGTGGTAGGCCTTGGCGCCCTTGAAGCCGGGCAGGAACGAATGATGGATGTTGACCGCCCGGCCCTCGAAGTACCGGCAGGCGTCGGCGGAAAGGATCTGCATGTAGCGCGCCAGCACCAGCAGCTCCGCATCGACCTTCTCGAACAGCTCGACCAGCCGCTGCTCCTGCTCGGCTTTGCGCCCGTCGATGATGGGCAGGTAGTGATACGGCACGCCGTGCCACTCGGCGAGGCTGCGCATGTCCTGGTGGTTCGAGACCACCGCCACCACCTCGATCGGGAGCGTCCCGGTGCTCCAGCGGTGCAGGATGCTGTTCAGGCAATGGCCCTGGCGGGAAACGGCGATCAGCGCGCGGCAGCGGTGCTCGACCTCGTGGAAGCGCCAGTGCATCTGGAAGCGCTTGCCGACCTGCTCGGCGAACGCCCGATCGAGCTCCGCCGGCGCCGCAAGACCCTTGCCATTGTCGTGAAACACCGTGCGCATGAACGAGGTGCGGCTGTCCGGATCGTTGTGATGCTGCGCCTCGGTGATCGTGGCGTTTTGTCCGGCGAGAAAACCCGCGACCGCCGCCACGATCCCGCTGGTGTCGGGGCAGGCGGTGGTGAGAATGTATTGCGCAGGGCGATGCGGCGCGGCCGCTGCGCTCGATGAGCGCTCGGCGCGGGCCGACGCCGACTTGTCGATGAGGGAGGAGGACATGGCAAGCTCGCTCGTGATCTCGTCTCTTTCAGACCGGGGTCTGATCAGGCGCGCAGCGTGAGCTTACCGCCGTCCGGCGTCAGATCGAAGGCGCCGGCCATGACCGCGTGCAGCCAATCGGCGGTCGCAATGGCGCCGCCAAAGGAGTACACGTGCGGTTGCATCAGACGCGATCCGGAATAGGCGCTGCGGCCCTTCACCAGCCCGAGCAGCATCTGTTCGGGGCTGCCGGCGAAGCCGGTGAGGCCGGCGACGGCGCCCTTGCTCTTGATGAGCGAGCTCATCGAGGTGCCGATGCCGCACTGCACGGCGAATTTCAGCAGCTTCGTCAGCGGCGTCGGTCCGGCCATGCCCACGTGCACCGGCAGCGTGATCCCTTCCTGTGTGAGCATGCGGTCCCAGGCGCAGATCCCCTCCGGATTGAAGCCGAACTGGGTGACGATGTGTACGGCGATGCCGGAGCGGGCGGCGAACTGCTGCTTGGCGCGCAGCGCCGCGAGCAGCTCCGCCTGTGCGACCGCGGGGTGTCCTTCGGGGTGTCCGGCGACGCCGATGCGCTTCAGTCCCGCCTCCTGCAGCGCCCCAGAGTCCAGCACCTCGAGCGTGCTGCTGAACGGTCCGAGCGGCGGATCCAGATCGCCGGCAACCAACAGCGCCTGTTCGATGCCGTGCTCGCGCAGGCGTGCCAGAGCGTCGCGGAGCGCCTTCTCGCCCGGCAGTCTGCGCGCGACCAGGTGCGGAGATGCGGTGAAGCCCACGGACTGAACCTTGATCGCGACCCGCACCACCTCCTCGAGCGAGGCCTTTGGCGTGTGCGCCACGTACACCGGCATGCCCGCGGGCAGCCGCCGCGCGAGATCCTCCAACAGCGTCTCGTCGTGGGTCGAGATCTCCGTCGAGGCGCTGCGCGCGAATTCGACGAGGGCACGCCGCAGCGCGCCGAGCGGATGCTCTGCCATCGCAACAGTCTCACATTGACCGACGTTCTGACTCATCCGTCTCTCTCTTGGCTGCGCGGGCCGGCGCGGAGCGCTTGCCGGCTTCGGGGGTGCGGAAACGGTAGCCGGTCGGTGAGGGTTTCAGAAGTCGGAAATTGAGATATGAGACATCGAGAATGGAAATAGTGACCGTTGATTTCGCTCGGCAGCGAACGGGGATTTCACTGTGGGAGGAGCGGCGGCGCCCGGTTTCGCGGCTCAAGGGCGCTCGTGTCTTGCGGGGCGCCTCGTGCGTTGCCGGTGCCGCAGTCTGGGGACCTGGTGTACGGATGCGTATAGAATCCCGGACAGATACCGGATGCCTATCCGGTCTCGCAGTTGGCGAGCAAATCGACTTGCCCGCCGGTCCACGGTCGGCTCACGCGCGAACATTGGATCGAGGCGCCCGGCCCGGTCAGGGTCTACAGCAGTGTCGAGCAGGAGCGGTCAGAGCGTGCGGCGCCTCGCGGCGGCGCGCCTGATGTATCCGGGGCGCCCCGGCGGCGCCTCGAAAGCAATGCGCGGTCCGCCTGTGCGGGACCGCAGGCGGTAACACCCGATGTCCTCCAGTTACGAGGCGCCCGTTGCGCTCATGCGTCTTGCGCTCGCGCAGGCCGCGCAGACCTCCGGCGCCCATGTCATCGAGGGATACGGCGAGACGTTGAGCGCCGTGGCCGAGCCCGTCCTCGAAGGGGCGGCCCGCTTCGCGGCCGAGGCGCTCTCGCCGCTGAACCGCCTCGGCGACCGCTTGCCCTCGCACCTGGAGCTCGGCGGGGGGGTTGTCACGCCCCCGGGCTTCACGGCCGCCTATCGGAGATTTCGCGAGGACGGATGGGCGTCGCTCTCGGCGCCGGCGGAGCGCGGCGGTCAGGGCCTGCCCATGCTGCTCGCAGCGCCCGTCACCGAGATGTGGGCCGGGGCCAACCTGTCCTTCGCGATGTGCCCCGAGCTTGCCGTGGGCGCGCTGGAGGTCTTGCGTGCGCATGCCCCGCCGGAGCTGCTCGAGCGGTATGCGCCGCGCATCGCCAGCGGCGAGTGGACCGCCGCGATGGACCTGACTGAGCCGCAGGCCGGCTCGGACCTGTCGCTGATCCGTACCCGGGCCGAGCCGCACGGCGACGCCTGGCGGCTGCGCGGCCGGAAGGTCTTCATCTCCTGGGGCGATCATGACCTCACCGACAACATCGTGCATTTCGTGCTGGCGCGCACGCCGGAGGCGCCGGCGGGCGTGAGGGGCCTGTCGCTCTTTCTCGTTCCGAAGAAGATCCCCGCGCACGGGCGGCTGGAGCCCAACGACATCCAGGCGCTGTCCGTCGATCACAAGATGGGCATTCGGGCGAGTCCGACGTGTCTCATGGCGTTCGGGGACGGCGAGGGCGCGCGCGGCTGGCTGATCGGCCGCGTGAACGAGGGTCTCGCCTGCATGTTCACGATGATGAACCACATGCGCCTCGGGGTAGGCCTGCACTCACTCGGCCTGTCCGAGCGAGCGCTGCAGCTCGCGCGGGCATATGCGCGCCAGCGCGTCCAGGGCCACGACGCCTCGGGAGCGTCGCGGGCGATCATTGCGCATGCCGACGTCCGCCGCATGCTTCTTACGATGAAGGCGTTGGTGCACGCCGCCCGCGCTCTCGCCTATACCGCTGCCGCGGCGCTCGATGTCTCGCAGCGGGCCGCGGAGCCGTCTGCGCGGGAGAAGGCGCTGAGGCGTCTCGATCTGCTTACGCCCCTCGTCAAGGCGTGGTGCTCGGACACGGCGGTGGAAGTCGCATCGCTCGGGGTGCAGGTCCACGGCGGCGCAGGTTATGTCGATGACTCGGAGATCTCTCAGCTCTACCGCGACGCGCGCATCGGTCCGATCTTCGAGGGGACCAATTACATCCAGGCGCAGGATCTGCTCGCGCGCAAAGTGTTCCGGGACGCAGGCGCGGCGCTGCGCACGCTTCTGGAGGACATCGGACAGGCGGCGCGGGCGCTTCCCCAGGACACCTCCGATCCGCTCTGGCTGCTGCGCGAGCAGCTTCTGCAGGAGGCGGCCAGGCTCGGCGAGACGGCCGCCGCCCTCATGGCGCGCCCGCCCGAGCCGGATCTGATCGGCGCCGCCGCCCACCACTTCCTGCACTGGCTGGGTGTGCTGGCCGGCGGCTGGCAGTGGGCATTGACCGCGGCGAACGCCCGAGCGGTGCCCGAAGCGGCGCAGTCGCGGTCCCTCATCGCCACGGCGGCGTTCTATGCCGCGCACATCCTGCCGCGGGCCCGGTTGCACCAGGCGGTCATCGAGCGGGGCGCGCAGGCGCTCGCGGCGCCGCCCGCCGAGGACATTTGAGGCGATTTCGGCGCGCGCGGGCGGGGCTCTTGCACCGGGGTCAGGGCTTGTTGCCCCGGATAATTAGTTATGATAAATAATCACATGATGAGCTGCGGCGAAGACGGCCCTGCGCGTATGTCACGATCGACCCGGGTTCCTGCACAAGTTTCCGACGGGGCGGGGCGCTGCGCCCGAATCGCGCCCAAGCGCAGCTGCCCGGGATGAGAAATCCGCTGAGCGCGCGCGCGGTCCGTGGCAAAGCCGATCAACCCTCGGCAGGCGCCGCTCGCCGGGCGGTGCCCACGGCGGTGGACCTCGGTCCGCTCGGCGGCTTCATCGGCTACCGGTTGCGCCGCGCTCAGCTGTCGGTGTTCGCCGGCTTCGAGCTCGCGCTGCGCGAGATCGGGCTCACTCCGGGGGAGCTGTCGGTCCTGGTGGTGATTGCCCGCAACCCCGGGCTGAGGCAGTCGGATGTCTGTGCGGCGCTCGGCATCCAGCGCGCGAATTTCACGCCGCTGCTCCATGCGCTCGAGGCCGACGGACTCGCGATACGCGAGGTGCTGCCGGCGGACCGAAGGTCGAATGCGCTGCGGCTCACTTCCCACGGCCGCGACGTCCTCGCGAGGGCGCTGGCGCTGCACGAGCGCCTGGAGAAGCGGATCACGGCCTGCCTCGGCGAGGCCGGGCGCACGCAGCTCATCGACCTGCTGCGCAAGCTCGAGACCCTTTGACCGCCTGTTTACGAATGCTGCGAGGAGTCACACTCCGATGAGCCAGGACGTCGTTTCATTCTCCGTCGAGGACGGCATTGCCGTCGTGACGATCTGCAATCCTCCCGTCAATGTGATCAGCGCCGCGGTGCGGGCCGGCTTGAGCGAGGCGCTCTCGAGCATCGGCTCGCTCGATGGCGTCCGTGCCGTCGTGCTCACGGCCGAGGGCAGCACCTTCTGCTCGGGCGCCGACATCGGGGAATTCTCGGGGCCGCCGCGGGAGGCCGAGTACCGCGACCTGTTCCGCCGCCTGGAGCAGTTCCCGCTCCCCATCGTCGCCGCCCTGCACGGCACCGTGCTCGGCGGGGGGCTCGAACTGTCCCTCGCGTGTCACTATCGCATCGCCGCGGCCGGCAGCCGCCTCGGCCTACCGGAGCTGACGCTCGGCATCATTCCCGGAGCGGGCGGCACGCAGCGCATGCCCCGGCTGATCGGGCTCGAGCAGACGCTCGAACTGCTCTTCAGCGGCCGTCCGGTGGATGCTGCGCGGGCGCTCGAGCTGGGTTTCGTCGATCAGGTGAGCGAGGGCCCGCTGCGGGAAGCGGCGCTCGCCTACGCGCGCGGTGTGGTCGCGGCCGGCAAGGGGCCGCGGCGCACCTGCGAGCGGACCGTGGATCCGGCGAGCGCGACGCCGCAGATCATCGAGCGGCTGAAGGAAAAGGCGAAGCGCCAGTTCCCGCACCGCGTGGCGCCCCTCAGCGCGATCGAAGCGGTCAGCGCCGCTGTGACGGAGCCATTCGAGCAGGGGCTGCGGATCGAGGAGCAGATCGCCAACCGCTCGAAGGCCACCGTGGAGGCGAAGGCTCAGATACACGTGTTCTTTGCCGAGCGCGAGACGCGCAAGATCCCGGGTCTTGCGCCCGGCGCGCCGCGGGCCATCCGCCGCGCCGGGATCGTCGGCGCCGGGACCATGGGCGGCGGCATCGCCATTTCCTTCGCCAACGCAGGGGTGCCGGTCACGCTGCTCGACGTCAGTGAGGAAGCCGTAGAGCGCGGGCGCAAGTCCATCGCGGACCTGTATGCCTCGATGGCGAAGCGCGGGCGCATCAGCGAGCGGCAGCGGGACGAGCGGCTTGCGCTCATCAGCGGCGCGACGGACTACGAGGCGCTGCGCGATGCCGATGTCGTTGTCGAGGCCGTGTTCGAGAAGATGCAGCTCAAGAGGGAGATCTTCGCGCGCCTCGATTCGATCGCCAAGGCCGGCGCCATCCTGGCGACCAACACCTCCACCCTGGACATCAACGAGATCGCCGCTGCGACCGGCCGGCCCCAGGATGTGATCGGGCTGCATTTTTTCTCCCCCGCGCACGTCATGCCCCTTCTCGAGGTGGTGCGGGCCGATGCGACCTCGCTTCAGACCGTCGGCGCGGCCATGGATCTGGCGAAGCTGCTGCGCAAGACGCCGGTGCTCGCCAAGGTGTGTTACGGCTTCATCGGCAATCGCATGATGGAAGGCTATGCGCGCGAGGCCCAGCGCATGGTGCTCGAGGGTGCGACACCCCGGCAGGTCGACTCGGCGCTGGAGAACTTCGGCATGGCCATGGGCATACTGGCTGTGTTCGACATGGCCGGGATCGACGTCGGCGTCAACGTGCACAAGTCGAACGCCGACAAATACCCGCCCGACCCGACGTACTATCAGGCCGACCTCGCCCTGCATGCGGCCGGCCGCCTCGGCCAGAAGAGCGGGGCGGGGTATTACAGGTACCTGCCCGGTGATCGCACGCGGCACGACGATCCCGAAGCGCTAGCCATTCTGCGCGCGCATGCCGCCGCGCTCGGGGTGCCCCAGCGCCAGCACAGCGAGCAAGAGATCCTCGAGCGGTGCCTGTTTCCGCTGATGAACGAGGGGCTGCGCATCCTGGAGGAAGGGGTGGCGCTGCGCGCGAGCGATATCGACGTCGTCTGGACGTCCGGCTACGGCTTTCCCAGATATCGCGGCGGTCCGATGTTCTACGCCGACACGATCGGTCTGAAGACGCTGCGTGACGGCATGCTGAAGTACCGCCAGCAGCTCGGCCCCATGCACTGGGAGCCGGCGCCGCTGCTCAGCCGGCTCGTCGAGGAGGGGCGAACGATCGCCGACTGGAGCCGGGAGCACCTCGCGCGACTGCGCTGAGGGGCGCATGGGTTAGAAACTGTCCGTATTGCCTGCGAGAGACGCCATGAACATACAGGATCTGGTCGCCATCGATGTGCACACCCACGCCGAAGTCTCCTGCCGCCAGCCCGCAGACGAGGTTTGGAGGGAATACGAGGAGGCGGCGTCGAAGTACTTCAAGTCGGGAAAGCGCCCGACGATCGCCGAGACGATTGCCTACTACCGCGAGCGCCGCATCGGACTGGTGATGTTCACGGTCGACTCCGAGAGCGAGGTCGGCGCCCGGCGGATCCCGAACGAGGAGGTCGCCGAGGCGGCGCAGGCCAACAGCGACATCATGGTCGCGTTTGCGAGCATCGATCCGCACAAGGGCAAGTTCGGCGTGCGCGAAGCCCGCCGGCTGATCAAGGACTACGGCATCAAGGGGTTCAAGTTCCATCCCACGACCCAGGGATTCTTTCCCAACGAGCGCATGGCCTACCCGCTCTACGAGGTCATCGCCGAGCACAAGCTGCCCGCGATCTTCCACAGCGGGCACTCGGGCATCGGCACCGGCATGCCGGGCGGCGGGGGGCTGCGCCTGAAGTACTCCAACCCCATCCACCTCGATGATGTCGCGGCGGATTTCCCCGACATGACCGTCATCATCGCGCATCCCTCCTGGCCCTGGCAGGACGAGGCGCTCTCGGTGTGCCTGCACAAGCCGAACGTCTACATCGACCTGTCGGGCTGGTCGCCGAAGTACTTCCCGCCGCAGCTGGTCCAGTACGCCAACTCGCAGCTCAAGCGCAAGATGCTCTTCGGCTCGGATTTCCCTCTGATCAGCCCCGAGCGCTGGATCAAGGACTTCAAGGAGGCGGCGTTCAAGCCCGAAGTGCACGAGCTCATCCTCAAGCAGAACGCCATCGCGGCGCTGCAGCTCGGGTGAGCGGGCCTGAGTCCGTCGGGGGACGCTGCAAGGGGCCGGCGGGCCTGTGCCGATTGCGGTCCCATTGAGACGGAAGCGCACTTTAATCAATAGGTTGTGAGGGCGGCGCACCGCGGCATGCGAGGGTGTGCGCGCTTGCGCTCTGAGCCGATTCCCTTGCACTCCCGTCCGCGCGGCGCGCGGCGCGCCGACGCTAGATTCCCTTGCAGCAATGAGGCATCCGCGGCGGGCCGCGGTGCCGTGAGGGGGTTTGCACATGAACAGGCAAGAGGCGCCGAAAGGCTTTCCGCTGCCGAGCTCGCTGAAGGTGATTGCCGGTACCGAGCGGGCGCAGGCGGCGTATCCGTATACGGTGCAGTTCGGCAAGGGCGACGACGAGCGCTTCTGGTTCTACAACTCCATGCATTTTCCCGAGCCCATGTCCTGCTTCGACATGGTCACGGCGGAGGCCGCCTATTGCGCCCTCGGGGCGGCCAATACCCGCGTGCATTGCCTGCCGACGACACTCGGCATCGATCACCGGATCATCAACGGCCGGGTGTACATCGGCGGCAACGCCGTCACCGATCCGCAGCAGATCGCCCGCCGCACCGAGGAGTTCCAGAAGCGGGCGTTCTACTACTACGAGAACTGGGAGCGGCTCTACGGGCAGTGGAAGGGCAAGATGCTCGCCCTCATCCGCGAGGCCGAGGCGCTGCCGAAGCCCGCCCTGCCGGAATTCGAGCCGCTCGAGCACGTGCACCAAGGGCGCGGCATCGCCTCGAACCACTATCTGCTCGACACCTACCAGCGCACGCTCGAGGGATATTTCCGGATGTGGCACCACCACTTCGAGTTCCTCCTGCTCGGCTACGGCGCCTATCTCACGTTCTTCGCCTTCTGCAAGAAGGCCTTCCCGGAGATCGCGGACCAGACGGTGGCCCGCATGGTGGCGGGCATCGAGGCGGAAATCTTCCGCCCCGACGAGGAGCTGCGGCGCCTGGCGCGCCGTGCGGTGGACCTCGGCGTGGACGGCAAGTTCACCGACGGGGTGCCCGCGGAGATCGTGATCCGCTCGCTGGAGGCTTGCGGCGCACCGGGCAAGGAGTGGCTGAAGGAGCTCGCCGCCTCGCGCGATCCCTGGTTCAACATCAACGTCGGGGACGGCTTCTACCATTACCACCGCTCCTGGAACGATGACCTGTCCATGCCGTTCGCGGGCCTGCCGGGCTACATCGCGCGCTTGCGCGCGGGGGAGACTCTGGAGCGCCCGTTCGAGAAGCTTCAGGAGGAGCGCCGCCAACTCATCGCCGAGTACCGCGAGCTGCTCGGGAGCGAGGAGGAGCGCGCCGCCTACGACCAGATGATCACGCTCGCGCACCGCGTGTTCCCGTACGTCGAGGGCCACAAGTTCTACTGCGAGCACTGGTACACGAACCTCTTTTTCAACAAGATTCGCGAGTTCGGCGCGCTGCTGGCGAGCCACGGATTCTTCGCCGACGCCGAGGATGTCTTTCACCTCACTCACTACGAGCTCGAGTCGGCCATCGTCGACTTGATGAACGCCTGGTCGACCGGCTCGGCCCCGCGGGGGCCCGCGCACTGGCCGGCGCTCATCGCCGAGCGGCGCGCGGCCATCGAGGAGTGGGCCAGGCACGAGACGCCGCCCGCGCTCGGGCCCGTGCCGGATGTGATCGACGACCCGGCCATCGTCATGCTCTGGGGCATCACCCGCGAGAGCCTCGACACCTGGCTGAAGGCGGGCGAGGAGGGCGCGAGCAGCGAGATCCGCGGCTTCGCCGCCTCGAGCGGAGTGGTGGAGGGAACGGCGCGCGTGGTGAAGTCGGTGGAGGAGATCGGCCGGCTGCAGGCGGGCGATATCCTGGTCTGTCAGGTCACCAACCCGACCTGGGCGCCGATCTTCCAGAAGATCGCCGCTGCGGTGTCCGACATCGGCGGCTCGATGAGCCACGCCGCGATCGTCGCGCGCGAGTTCGGCCTGCCGGCCGTCGTCGGCACCGGGACTGCGACCTCGCGCATCCGGGACGGACAACGCGTCCGGGTCGACGGCGGCCGGGGCATCGTCACGCTGCTATAGCTGCATGAGCTACATCAGTTGGTTTGCCGACGTGGGTCTTGCCGATCGACCGCATGTCGGAGGCAAAGGCGGAAGCCTCGGCGAGCTGCATGGCGCGGGCATCGCGGTTCCGCCCGGGTTCATCATCAGAACCTCGGCGTTCGAGCGCTTCCTCGCGGCGATCGAGGCCGAGTGTCCCGTGCGAGCGCAGATCGAATCCCTCGATGCCGAGGACCTCTGCGCCGTCACCGCGTGCTGCGCGGCGATGCGCAGCCGTCTGGAGCAGGCGCCTCTGCCGGCCGAGGTGCAGCGCGAGATCGAATCGGCCCATGCCGAGCTGTGCGGATCGCACAGCAGGGCTCTTGCCGTGCGCTCCTCGGCGACGAGCGAGGATGCGGCCGATGCCAGCTTCGCGGGTCTGCAGGACACGTACCTGTGGGTTCAGGACCTGGATCAGACGGTGCAGAAGGTGCGCAGCTGCTGGGCCAGTCTGTACTCGGTGGAATCGGTCACCTACCGGCGCAAACGAAAGCTGCCGGAGCAGGCGGTAGCGATGGCGGTGGTCGTACAGACCATGGTGGATGCCCGCACCGCTGGGGTGATGTTCACGCGCAGCCCCACCACGGGCGATCGCTCCGTCATCACCATCGAGGGAGCCTGGGGGCTCGGCTCGGCCGTTGTGGGTGGGGAGGTGACACCGGATCGCTGGGTGCTGAGCAAGGTCACCGGTGACATCACGGTGCGCGACATTTCCGACAAGGCGATTCGGCACGCGCCGGCGGTGAGCGGCGGCATCGAGACCCGGCCGGTCGAGGAGGAACTGCGCCGCGCGCCGTGCCTGAGCGATGAGCAACTGCAGACGCTGCGCGGCATTGCGCGGCGCGTGGAGCGTCATTACGGCTGCCCGCAGGACATCGAGTGGGCACTCGAGCGCGCCAGCGGCGAGGTGCTGCTGCTGCAGAGCCGGCCTGAGACCGTTTGGTCCTCGAGGCAGGCTGAGCCGGTGGCGCGCCCCGCCGGCAATCCCCTGAACCATGTCATGTCCATCTTTGGAGGGCGCAGGTGACCCTTACGGCGAAAGATGTCGCGGAGATTACGCGGCTGCTCGAGGACTCGGCGTTCGATGAGCTCACGGTCGAGCTCGATGGCTTGAAGCTCAGTGTCAGGCGCGCGGGAGCTGCGGTTGCCTCCGGACCGCCGGAGCGGGAGGCCCGATCGGCGCCCGCCCCGCAGCCGAGGAGTCCGGCCACGCCCCGTTCGCACCGCGAGCCTGCGAGCGGGCCGCCGCCCCGGCCCGAGGTCGCCTCCTCGAGTGAAGCCGTGGCGGCCACGCAGGAGGTCACCGCACCTCTGCTCGGCACCTTCTACCGGGCCCCGAAGCCCGGCGCGCCGCCGTTCGTCGAAGTCGGCGCGGCGGTGGAGGAAGACACGATTATCGGCATCATCGAAGTGATGAAGCTGATGAACACGGTTCGTGCCGGCGTGCGCGGCACGGTAGCGGACATCCTCGCCGAGGACGGCGCGCTCGTCGAATACGGCCAGACACTGTTGCGTATCAGCAAGGCGGCCTCCGCGTGACGATCCGCCGCATCCTCATCGCCAACCGGGGCGAGATCGCCGCGCGCATCATCCGCACCTGCCGGTATCTGGGCATCGAGACGGTATTGGCCGCCTCCGAGGCGGATCGTGACTCGGTGCCGGCGCGGCTCGCCGACCGCACCGTGTGCATCGGTCCCTCGCGGCCGAGCGAGAGCTATCTGAAGGTCGGCACGATCGTGCAGGCGGCCCTTGCCGTGCGGGCCGAGGCGATCCATCCCGGCTACGGCTTTCTGTCGGAACGGGCGGCGCTCGCCAAAGCCAGCGAGGAGCACGGTGTTGTCTTCATCGGCCCGACCGCCGAACAGATCGAGTCCGTGGGCGACAAGCTGCGCGCCCGCGCCGCGGCGCAGGCGGCCGAGGTGCCGGTGGTTCCGGGAGGCGCAGTCGGGTCTGTGGAGGAAGCGGTGTCGCTCGCCCGCCGGATCGGCTTTCCGCTGCTGGTCAAGGCAGTCGGCGGCGGCGGCGGCCGGGGCATGAAGCGTGTCGAGCGCGCAGAGGATCTGCCGCATGCCATGCAGCTGGCCGAGTCCGAAGCGGGCGCGGCTTTTGGCGATGCGCGCGTGTACATCGAGCGCTTCGTGACGCGGGGGCGGCACGTCGAGGTGCAAGTTCTCGGTGACGGCCTCGGACGCGTCATTCATCTCGGGGAAAGGGACTGCTCAGTTCAGCGGCGCTATCAGAAGCTCATCGAGGAGACGCCCGCACCGAGGCTGCCGGAGCCGCTGCGCGAGCGCCTGCACGAGGCGGCGGTGCGGTTCGCGGCGGGCATGGCGTACCGGGGCGCCGGAACGGTCGAGTTCCTAGTCGACCTCGAGCGCGATGCCTTCTATTTCCTCGAGATGAACGCCCGGATCCAAGTCGAACACCCGGTGACCGAGGCGGTCACCGGCATCGATCTGGTGGCCGAGCAGATCGCCGTTGCCGCCGGCGAGGGGTTGCGCATCGGTCAATCCGAGGTCACCTGGCGCGGCCATGCGATCGAGTGCCGCGTGAATGCAGAGGACCCGGCGCGCGACTTCCAGCCGAGCCCGGGACTCGCCCGAGCGGTCCGCTGGCCCGCGGGAGAGGGGATCCGTGTCGATACGCACATCGAGGCGGGGGCGAGGATTCCGCCGTTCTACGACTCCCTGATGGCCAAGATCATCGCTCATGGCGCAAACCGCGAGGAGGCGCTCGAGCGGATGTGGCAGGCCATCGCCTCGACCCGCATCGGCGGGATGACCACCAACCTGGCGTTCCACTCGACAGTGCTCGCGAACCGGGAGTTTCAGGCCGGTGGAGTCGACACCGGTTTCCTGGCGCGCCTGCTCGAGCAGGCGCCGATGTCCGTGGAGGCTCGCTTTGGCTGAAATCCAACTCGTCGAGACGTCGCTGCGGGACGGCAACCAGTGTGTCTGGGCCGCACTCGGCATCGACACCGCCAGGACGCTCAGCATCGCGCCTGTCATGGACAGGGTCGGCTTCAAGGCGATCGACTTCACGACCTCCACCCACATGGGCGTGGCGGTGCGCTACAAGCGCGAGGATCCGTGGGAGCGCATCCGGCTGACGGCCGCGGCCACCCCGCGCACCCCGCTGCAGTTCATGTCGACCGGCTTCCGGTTCATCTCATGGGAGACGGCGAGTCCGGAGTTCATGGCGCTCGCCTTCCGCACCCTCGCGCGCAACGGCATCCGCCGCTTCTGTCTGGCCGACCCGATGAACGACGTCGAGGCGAACATTGCCTGCGCCCGCATGGTCAAGCAGGGCGGCGGAGAGTATGTCATCGCGGCGCTCGTGTTCACCATCAGCCCGATCCACGACGATGCGTATTACGCCGAGCGTGCCCGCAGGCTCGCGGCCTGCGCGGACATCGATGCGCTGTACATCAAGGATCCGGGCGGTCTGCTCAGCCCGAAGCGCGCCGCGACGCTGATTGCGGCGATCAAGGCCGGGATCGGTGCCAAGCCGCTCGAGCTGCACTCGCACTGCACGATCGGGCTCGCCGAGCATACCTACCTGGAGGCTCCCGACCTGGGGGTGAGCGCGCTGCAGTGCGCTTCGGGCGCCGCGGCCGACGGCATCTCCAATCCTCCCGCCGGGCGCGTGGTGGCGAACCTGCGCACGCTCGGCCATACCGTCGACATCGACACCGAAGCGCTGGCCGAGGTGGAGCGCTACTTCACGCGGCTGGCCGAGGCCGAAGGGTTGCCGAGCGGAAGCCCGCAGGGCTTCGATGCCGGCTACCAGCATCATCAGCTTCCCGGCGGCATGGTCGGCACCATGCGCCGCCACCTCAAAGAGAGCCGCATCTCGCACCTCGAGGGCGCGGTGATCGAGGAGCTCGGACGCGTGCGCCAGGAACTCGGCTGGCCCATCGTCATGACGCCCTTCTCGCAGATCCTGCTGACCCAGGCGGTGATGAACGTCACGAGCCGCGAGCGATACTCGGTCGTGCCCGATGAGCTCATCCGCTATGCGATCGGCCGCTTCGGCAAGCCCACCGTTGCGATCGAGCCGAAGGTGATGGAGCGCATCGCCTCGCTGCCGCGCACGCGTGAGCTCGAGGCGGAGCCGCCGATGGCGCCCATCGAAGAGTTGCGCCGCAAGCTCGGCCGGGGCCTGTCGGATGAGGAGTTTCTGCTGCGCGCGACCATGCCGCAGACCCAGGTCGACGCGATGGTCGCGGCGGGCCCGGCGCCGCGCCGCTACGACCCCTCGAGCCCTCCGGTGATGGAACTGATCCGCAAGCTGACCTCGCGTCGGGATCTCGCCCAGGTGTCGGTGGAGAAGCCGGGCTTTAGGCTGCAGCTGCGCCGCTTGTCCGCGCGGCCAGAGCGAGCTGCCTCGTGAGGGTGGAAGGCATGCGGACAGAGCGCCAACCGGCGCCGCAGATCAAGGGGCTGATGTTCGATGTGGACGGCACGTTGCTGCTGAGCGATCGCGCGCTCGGCGGCTATCAGGTGCTGCCCGGGGCCCGAGAGGTGCTCTGCGCCCTGCGCGAGAGGAACTTCCCGTTCGTACTGCTCACCAACGGCAGCAACTATCCGCCCGCAGAGCAGGCGGCGAAGCTGCGCGACTCGGGACTGCCGGTCGAGGATGCCCAGATGATCACGCCCTCGAGCGTGACTGCGCATCATCTCTCCCGGCGCGGGATCCGCCGGGTCCTGGTCCTCGGCACACGCGGTGTGGGGTACGCGCTGGCGCAGGCCGGCATCCAGACCGTTTACACCGGGGAGACCGGCGCGGCGGAGGTCGACGCGGTGTATGTCGGCTGGCACCCGGAGTGCGGGATGAAGGACATCGAGACCGCTGCGCAGGCGATCTGGAGCGGGGCGAAGCTGTTCTCCGCCTCGGACGTGCCGTTCTTCGCGACCCGACAGGGGCGCACGATCGGCTACAGCTTCGCCATCGTGGGCGCGATCCGCCGCCTCACCCGTGCGCCCGTCACGGTGATGGGCAAGCCTTCGCTGCATGCGCTGCGCTTCGTCGCCAAGCGTCTCGGCACGACGATGCCGCACGTCGGGGTGGTCGGCGACGACCCGATCGTCGAGGGTGTCATGGCGCGCCGGGGCGGCGCGACGGCGCTCGCCGTGACGACCGGCATCACCAGCCGGGAGGAGTGGTTGCGCCAGTCCCAAAGATGCCGGCCGCATCGGGTGCTGGCCGATCTGCACGAAGTGCTGCGCTGCATTGCGTAGGCGATCGCGGCATGCGGCGCTCTCACCGATCGATCGTGCTCGTACATGGCGCCTGGCACGCGAGCTGGTGCTGGACGCGCGTGATCCCGCTGCTCGAGCAGCGCGGGTTCCTCGTGCATGCGGTCGATTTGCCGAGCACGGGGACCGATCCGCCCCCCGGGGCTGATCTGTCGGCCGACGCGGCCGCCGTGCGCGCAGTGATCGAAGAGTCGCCCGGCGAGGTGCTGGTGTGCGGGCATTCGTACGGCGGGATGGTGATTTCGCATCCGGCGGTCGGAACTCACCCGCGCGTGGCGCATCTGGCGTATCTGTGCGCCTTCATGCCCGAGCGGGGAGAGTCGCTCTTTGCCATCGGGGGCGGCCGGCCGGCGCCTTGGATCAGAGTCGATGCGCGCGGGCTGAGTCTGCCCGATCTCGATCAGGCCCCGGCGCTGCTCTACGGTGACTGCGATCCCGAGACGCAGAGCTGGGCGGTCGGCAGGCTGAGGCCCCAGCCCACCGGGCCGTTCACGGAGCCTGTTGCCGATCCGGCGTGGCGGTACACCCCGTCAACCTACATCGTGTGCACGCAGGATTGCGTGATGCCGCTCGAGCTGCAGAGGGGGCTGTTCGCGTCCCGGACGGCAGGGCTCATCGAGCTCGACGCCGGCCATTCGCCCTTCCTGTCGCGCCCCGGGGAGCTCACGCGGGCGCTTGCGGCGCTCAGTCCGCCCTCACCATGAGGCTCATTTCTCGAACACCCAGAAGCGCGGCCCCATCCGCGCTTCGAGCTTCGCGAGCTGCTCGCGATGGATCTCGCGCACACGGGCCGGAGTGATCGCCTCCGCCGGCGCGAGCGCCTCGATCCGCAGGCTCGTCTTGTCCTCGTAGAGATGCTCGCCGGCGAGCCGCGCCCGCTCGTCGTAGGGCCAGATGAACGCCTGGCGGCTCGAGACGTGATACAGCCCGTCGGACCGCTCGATCTCGTACCCCACGGCCGCGAGGTCTGCGCCGCGCGCCAGCTGGTGAAACGTGATCTCGTCGCAGATGCCCCAATCGGCGACCGCGAGGCGGTCGTCCGAATGCCACAACACCGTCTCGCCGACGCTCTTGTAGAAGGAGAGCACGCCGGCCTTGCCTTCGATGACGGCAGGGCGCGCGCCCCATGCCACCCGGTATACGGGCCGATCGACCATCATGTCCGGCGCCACGATCTTCTCGTACTCGCCCGCGCCCTCAAGGTGCACGTGCCGCCAGAAATTGAGCAGGATGGCCCGATGCAGAGGGTGGGTGGTGCGCTCCAGCAGCCGGGCCGTGGGGCCCATGCACTCGTAGACGGCCTGCTCGAATCGATTCATGTTGCGCCTCCGCGTGAGCGGGATGCGCGCTCAGGACGAGGCGCACCCGATCTGACTCGACCGATCCGAGCCTAATGCGCGTGCGCCGCGGCTGCGCGGATCACAGTGCAACCGATTCGGCCGGGAGCGCACGCTCGGAGCGTTGAGAGGGGGGCGGTGGCGCGCGGCTCGCTGAGGAGGCGCGCCTGCCCGGGTCCCACCGGCTGCGCCCGCGGGCGGCGCTACGGTCGGGCGTCGGCGGCGCGGCGGAACGCGAGCGGCGCAACTCCGAACTGGCGCCGGAAGCGCCGTGCGAAGTGGCTCGGGTCCGTGAAGCCGCAGCGGGCCGCGACCTCGATCACCGGAACGTCCCGCAGCGCAGGGTCGGCCAGCAGATCCCGCGCCTGCATCAGCCGGGCGTGCATCAGCTGCTCGATGAAGGTGGTGCCGGCCGCAGCGAACGCGTAGTGCAGCGTGCGCACCGAGATGCGGTGCTCGGCCGCCACGTGAGCCGGGCAGAGGTCCGGGTCGGAAAGGCCGTTGCGGACCGTGCGCATCAGCCGCTCGCGCAAGTGCCGGTCGCCGGCCGTCTCCTGCCGCTGCGGCCCGAGCGCAAGCTTCAGGAGCGCCACGACGTGATCGGCGACCTCCCCGCGCGGCAGCGCGAGGTCGTCGCAGGAGTCGATCTCGAGACTGGCGAGCGCCGCGCACAGCGCCGCGCTCCATCCCTGGGCGGTAAAGCGCGTGGGCGTGAGGCGCTCGGGGCAACTCACCCACCGCCGGAGCCACTCGTCCGGCAGCTGAAGCACGCACGAGCGGGTCGCCTCGGGGCACTCGACCTCGTAGGGCTGCGCGCCATCGAGCAGCACGCACTCCCCGGGGTACAGCGGGGTGATGCGCCCGGCCTGGCGGATCTGCACCCGTCCGGCCCGCAGCTGCATCAGCAGGAAACCCGGATGGGCGCGCGCGATTTTGGCGGTGGTGCGCCGCACCCGCTGAACATCCGCGCACAGCCAGTTCGCGGTTGCCGGCCCGAGCTCGCACTGATCCAGCCGGGCGCGGAAGTGCTCGCGCAGCGGGGAGTCGATGTCGAGCTCCAGGAAGCGGTCGCAGACCGTGTCGACCCAATAGGAGAAGGCCTGGTTCGCGACCTCATCGGTCGACCAATGGCGAGCCGGGACGGACTGCAGACGATCCCCCATGGCGGGCAGGCTCACGCGAGCGGGCTACCGGAATGCTGCCTTGCCGGAACGCTCCGCGCAATGGCCCGAAGTCTGCAGGCGAAGGACCGTGCCGGCACGGTGGGACGGCGACCCGGCCCCGTCAAGCTGTTGCGCTTGCGCCAGCGCTCCGACCGGGTGGTATCCCTGCGCCGGCGCAGGGCCTGCGCGAGGTGGCGCCGGAACGGGCGCGCGGGGCGCCGGCGACCTGGGTCGGTCACCGGCGCCCGCGGCATGGTCCGGTTGCGGGTCGAGCCCCAACGAAGCAGCGTCAAATATACAGCTGCTTGTTGAGCGGGATGCCATGCTCCTTGCAGTACGTCTCGTAGTGATTGATGAACCACCAGACGTCGAGGCTCTGGGCGAAGTTGCCCTGCTCGTCATAGAACTCGATCGGCCCCTGCAGCCACCCGAAGAGCTTCACGCCCTGCGGGTGGTCGGTGACCAGCGTATGGCACAGCCCGGGCGTCTCGTAGATGAAGTCGCCCGGACCGGCGACCCAATCGTACTCCAGGTAGCGGACGCTGCCTTCCAGGCACACCATCACGACGGTTCCGCGATGCTTGTGCGTGCCGACCACCCCTTTCGCCTTCACCCACAGCACGTTGCTGAAGATGTTGTGGCGGGGATCGAAGGCGAGATGACGGATCGCGGCGTTCTCGCCGAAAGGAACCCAGGGGCTCTCCTTCTCCGTCGGGCCGACGAACGTGCCCGGCAGTCCGTGGCGGGCGATCACGTCCTTGTGGACCTCCGGGACGTCCACGATGCGGTAGGCCGTCGAGGGCGGAGCGGTGAGCGGGCTGTTGAGCACTGTTGACATTGCGGTCGCCTCCCCGAGGATCAATGGCCCATCTGCACGCGGATCGTCGCGTACCACTCGCGCGGCGCATTGACGTAGCCGTCGATGAAGCCCGCGCCGTAGTTGGCCTGACCCGTCGTAATGAATCGGTCGTTGGTGAGGTTGGTGCCGCCCACCGCGAACTCGTACATCCCGCTCGGCGAGGTGTAGTGCAGCGACGCGTTCAGCATGTGGGTCACGGGCCGGCGCATCTGCGGGGTGTTCAGGCTGTCGTTGTACATGCTTCCGGTGTAGGTGTAGACCGGCACGAAGCTGATGGTCGCACCGCTCGGCAGCGCATAGGTGTAGACGGGGTCGAACACCGCCTTCCACGTCGGCGTATCCGGCAGCTTGGCATCGAGCGGCGAAACGCCCGTCCAGGTGAAGGTGCAGCCGGCGGCCGCGCCGCCCGGGCAGTACGTATTGCCCTGGGCGTCCGCATATTGCGGGATCGGCGCGTCCGGGTTCACATAGGTGTAGTAGGCGTCGATGTAGGAGACCGACCCGTTCAGCTCGAGGCCCGTGTGTCCCACGAGCGACTGGAACGAGAGTTCCGCACCCTTGATCTTCGCGTTGCCGGCATTTTGCAGCACCGGCGAGATGCCGCGCTGCACGTTCAGCTGGATGCCGTCGAAGTTGGTGAAGAAGGCGTCGGCATCGAGGATCAGGTGATGGTTGAACAGGTCAGACTTGATGCCGGCATCCCAGGCCTTGGAGTACTCCGGTCCGAAACGCGCCTGCCGGGGGTTCGTGATGAGGGAAGACAGGCGTGTCGTCCAGCCGCCGGCCATGAAGCCCTTGCTCCAGGTCACGTATCCCATGACGTTGCGCGTGAAGTGATATTGGATGCTGGCCGTGGGATCGAAGATGTGCCAGGCCTGGCTGTCGGGAATGCCCGGGAAGTAGCGGTAGTACGGGCTGCCCGCCGGAGCGGCATTCGGGATGATGTCCGTGAAGGGCGGAGCGCCGTTGCAGGAGTTCAGCCAGCAGTACGAGCCGAACGGGAAGGAGTTCAGGTCGCCCTGCCCGCCGATGAAGTACGCCTGGGCATCGGTGTAGCGGCCGCCGAGGATCATCTCCCAGCGGTGGCTCAGCTTGTAGTCGAGGTGGAAATACGCAGCGTAGTCCTTGTTGTCCACGTTGTTCGCGGTGCCGTCATAGACCTGCAGGAGGTTCTCGAACGGCACGTAATCGTGGACGTACCCGGACTCGTGGAAGTAGTAAAGACCGGTCACCCAGTTCAGCCTGTCGTGCAGAGCCGACCCGAGCAGCTGGAACTCCTGCGACACCTGCCACTGGTGCTGCGCGTCGCTCACCGAGAACAGCGCGGCCGGCGTACCGTCGAGGTTCGTGCCGATTTTCCACGTGGTCTGCCGATACGCGCTGATCGACTTCAGCGTCAGGTTGTCGTCGATCCTGTACTGGCCGGTGAGGGAGAAGCCGAACACGTCGCTGCGCGCGAAGTTCGGGCCGTTCGCGTAGGTCGTGTCGTAGCTGCCGGTCTGGGAGGCGGCGTTGCTCAGATAGATCTGCGGGTCGCTCGAGCCGAGGTAGGCCGTGCCGGGGTGGTCGTTGATATTGAACGGTCCCGGCGGTCCGCCGACGTATCCCGCCCCGAGCGGCGGGGGCGCGCCGATCGAGATTCCGGGCACGTGCGCGAGCGGCTGGGCGCACACGCTCGCGAACAGCGCGTTGGCCGGAACGAAGGTCGGCGGTCCGCCGGCGGCCTGGATCGCGGCCGGGAGGGTTGCGGCGTTATTGCTGATGCACAGATTGTGCAGGGTGGAGAAGGTCGCTCCCGCGATGCTGTTCGCAAAGACGCCGAGCACGACGTTCGGCAGGGCCGTCTGGTCCTCATGCGTCCAGTCGCCCTCCAGGGTCACCTTGAGCCTGTTGGAGGCCAGCCAGAGCAGCTTGGCGCGCATGGCGGTGACGCCCTTGCCGCCGTAGGTATTGGCTGTACCGTAGCCGGGCTCGGGGAACGAAGTCGCCGGAGTGATCGCGAACGGCGTTTGCCCGTACGGGGAGCTGGTCGGATACGGGATGACGCGCTGATAGCCGCCCTGGTTCTGCGAGGAGAAGGTGACGCTCGAGAGGAGCTTGTGCTTGATGAGCGGGATGTCGGCGCTGAAGCCGATGTCGCGGCGGTTGAAGCTGCCGCCGGTCGCCTGCGCGACGAAGTAGGGCTTCTCGCCCGGCTCGCGGGTGGTGATGCTGATCGCCCCGCCGATGGTGTTGGCGCCGAACAGTGTTCCCTGCGGGCCCTTGAGGATCGAGATGTTCTGGACGTCGAGGAGATTGACGTTCGCGCCGATCGTGCGGGCGTAGTACACACCGTCGACGTAGACGCCGACCGCGGGGTTGATGTTGAAGGCGAAGTCGGACTGGCCGATGCCGCGGATCGAGGCGGAGAGGACCGAACTGTCACCCGAGAACGGTGCACCGCTCGTCAGCGTGACGCCGGGGGTGAGGTTGCTCAGCTGGGCAAGGGTCGAGATGTTCTGCTGCCGAAGGGTCTGGGGCGTGAACGCGGTGATCGCGATCGGCACGTTCTGCACGTTCTGCCGCCGGTACTGGGCGGTGACCACGATTTCCTTCAGCTGCAGGGCGGAGTCCGCCGGTTGTGTGTGTTGTTGCTGCGCAACGGCTGTCGCGCACACCAGTGAGAGGCCGAGCCCGCAGGCGGCCAGCTGCGGCACGGTCATGCCGGCTCGCGTCAAAAGCCTCGAATTCATGATACGTAACCCCCTCCGAGAAGCGCGATGCCCAATCGCGCGGCGTTGTTCGAGCGGCCACCCGCAGGCTGGATCGGATAGCGGAGCACCTGGAAACAGCGTTGCCGAATGCAATCCCATTTCGGTCGATCGCCTCCAAGCGTAGTGCCGCAGCCACGGCCCGCGCGCGCCCCAGAGCGCAACACATTCGACCGATAGCGCACAATCCGCCAACCCGGGGGCGGCCCCGGCGCCAACCGGCCGGGCGGGGGGAGGGGGTCAGTCCGGCCTGACCATCACTTTGCACTCGCCGGTTCGCTGGCGCAGGGCCTCGAAGGCCTGGGGCACCTGCGACAGCCGGACCGTTGCGGTCACCATCGCCGTCGCGGCGCAGCGGCCGCCGTCGAGCGCATCGAGCGCCGCCCGGTATTCACCCATCGTAAAGAAGGCCGACGTCAGGATGCGCACTTCCTTCGAAACGGCCTGGAACGGCACGAAATTCTCGAGGGAGGTGCATAAACCGAGCATGACGATCAGTCCCCGGGGCCGCGCATGCTCGATCGCGCGGGCGAGAATTCCGGGCCGCCCGACGCACTCGAAGATGACATCGGGCGGTCCCCCCAACGCACTCGCGACGGCCGGGACTGCGCCCTCGTCCGCCCGGACGAAGGCGGTCGCGCCCATGCCGAGGGCCCGCTCGGCCTGCAGGTCCGTGAGGTCCGTGACCGCGACGCCGGTTGCGCCCAAACGGCGCGCCCAGAAGGCGACGCCGAGCCCGATGGGACCGGCACCCATCACCATCACGCGCGAGCCGGGTGAGAGGTTTGCCAGGGCGACCCCGTGCAGCGCCACCGCGAGCGGCTCGACCAGCGCGCCGTCCTCCAGGGGGGTGCTGTCGGGAAGGATGAGGCACTGCCGCTCCTTGGCGAGTGCGAGCTCGGCATAACCGCCACCCTGGAGAATCATGTGCGGGCACCAGGCGGGCTCTCCGGCCAGGCAGGAGGGACATTGCCCGCAGCCGCGCACCGGTGCGACCGCCACACGGTCGCCGACCTTCAGCCCCTGCACCGCGTTTCCCCGCTCGATGACCCGGCCCGCGAACTCGTGGCCCAGCACGGCGCCGGGGCGGATGCCGAAGGCCGGCTCGCGTGTCATGTGCAGATCGCTGCCGCAGATGCCGCAGCGGGCCACCTCCACCACCACCTCGTCGGGCGCCGGCCGGGGCTGCGGCCGCTCCTCGATCGCGAGCGGCGAGTCGAAATCGCGAAAGACCGCTGTTTTCATCAGAGCGGCCCGGCTACAGACCCCACCCGCCATCGATGACGATCTCCTGGCCGGTGATATAGGAGGAGGCCGCGGAGGCCAAAAATACCGCAAGGCCGTGCAGGTCCGCCGGGAAGCCGACGCGGCCCAAGGGGATCACCCGGGCCATACGCTCCTGTACCTCGGCCGCTTTGGCGTGGCCGCCGCCGATGTTGGTGACGATGAAACCCGGCGCGATGGCGTTCACCGTGACGCCATGGGCCGCGAGCTCCAGGGCGGCGCAATGCATGAAGTGCGCCGCTCCCGCCTTGGCTGCCATGTAGGCCGAGCCGATGGCCGGCTCGACGCGCCGCCCGGCGAGGGAGGTGGTGATGACGATGCGTCCCCGGCGCTGCATTTTCATGTGGCGGGCGGCTGCCCGGACGGTCGCGAATACGCCGTTCAGGTTGACCTCGATGACGCGATTCCACCGTTGGTCCGTGTAGTGCTCGAGCGCGCCTTGCGGGGCGCGCGGCCGCTCCTCGCCGGCCCAGCCCGTGACAAAGCCCGGCCCGGAATCGATGCCGGCGTTCGCAAACACCGCCTCCAGGGTGCCGTAACGGGCCGCTACGCTATCGACAGCCGCGTCGAGTGCGGCATGATCGGTCACGTCGAGCACTTCTCCGGCAACGTCGAGTCCAGCCGCGCGCAGGCGCCCAACCTCCGAATCGATGCGTTGCCGGTCGACGTCGAACATCGTGACCCGGGCCCCTCTGCCGGCAAGCGCTTCGACGTATCCGAGGCCGATGCCGCTCGCCCCGCCGGTGACAATGACACCAAGCCCTCTGACCGTGAATAAATCGCCCGGATCGATGGCGGTCATTTCCAACCTTTCGCACAGCCGCTTCCCGTGCCGAACGCGATACGGGACATCGCCCGGCCGATGATGCGGCGTCGATCCGCAGGGCTCGTGCCCCGCAGTGAAATGGATCGCGTCCGGCTGGGAAATGTGCCTCTCGGTGCCGGGTGCATCGGCGCGCTGGCCGCCGAGACGACTTGCTTATTGCCGCAGCGCCTCCATCTGGGACGGATGGATCCTCGGGATCCAGAGCGTCGGCGCCCGAGGGCGGACGGCGCATGCAGCGGTTGCACTGTCGGTCCAGAGCCCTTGCGCTCTGATCCGCGCGGTGCGCGCGGCTGGCACGTTAGGCTCCCCCGGCGCGATCGGCGCAGCCTGTTCCCCGGCCACGGCGGCGCCCGTGCCGGGGCGATCCGCGGCGCACGCCGCGCGTCATGAGGCGCATACGGATGGGCGAGCCCGTTCGCGTACTCCCGGCGGGCCGGACGATCGGCGCGCCTGAGCGAGGCGCTGTTTCACGAGGTGCGAAAATCGATGCAAGAGGGGGAGATTCTCTGGACACCGGATGCGGCGCGTATCGAGCGCGCCAACGTGACGGCCTTCAGCCGCTGGCTTGAGCGCGAGCGCGGGCTCGCGTTCACCGACTACACCTCGCTGTGGCGCTGGTCGGTGCAGGATCTCGAGTCGTTCTGGGGCGCCTTGTGGGACTTTTTCGAGATGGAGGCTTCCTGCCCCTATCGGCAAGTTCTCGGCCGGCGCGCCATGCCCGGGGCGGAATGGTTCCCCGGAGCCCGCCTGAACTATGCCCAGAACGTTCTGCGCCGGGAGCGCCACGGGGGCGTCGCGCTGCTGCACGCCAGCGAGAGCCGGCCGCTCGAGGCGATGAGCTGGCAGGAGCTCGCCGGCCAGGTGCGCATTCTCGCCACCCAGCTGCGCGCGCTCGGAGTGCAGCCGGGCGAGCGGGTCGTCGCCTGGATGCCCAACATCCCGCAGACCATGATCGCCATGCTCGCCACCACGGCGATCGGTGCGATCTGGGCGTGCTGCTCGCCGGACTTCGGCGAGCGCGGCGTGCTCGACCGCTTCACGCAGCTGTCCCCTACGGTGCTCTTCTGCATCGACGGTTACCGCTACGGCGGCAAGCCGTTCAACCGTCGCGGCGAGCTCGAGCGCATCCTGGCGGGCTTACCCAGCGTGCGGCACGTGATTCACCTGCCGTATCTCGATCCGCATGCCGCTGCGCCGCGGCGCGATGCGCTCAGCTGGGCCGAGGTGCTCGACCATCCTGCCGTCGATGCCGGCGAGTTTCGCTTCGAGCAGGTCGCGTTCGACTATCCCCTGTGGACGCTGTTTTCCTCCGGCACCACCGGACTGCCCAAAGCCATCGTGCACGGCCACGGCGGCATCCTGCTCGAGACGCGCAAGAACGCGGTCTTTCATTTCGATCTGCATCCCGGGGATCGGATGCTCTTCTTCACCACCACCGGCTGGATGCTGTGGAATTTCCTGGCGAGCACGCTCGCCACCGGCGCGATTCCCGTTCTGTACGACGGCAGTCCCGCGTATCCGGCCCCTGACGCGCTGTGGAAGCTGGCGCAGGACGCCAAAGCCAGCCTGCTCGGGGCCAGCCCGACGTACGTCGAGCAGATGGCGCGCGCCGGCATCGTGCCGCGCGAGCGCTATGACCTCTCGCACCTGCGCAGCATTTCGCTGGCCGGCTCGCCGGCCACGCCCGGATGCATGGCCTGGTTCTATTCCAACGTCAAGCAGGACCTGTGGGTCGCCAACGGCAGCGGCGGCACCGACTGCTGCACCGGCTTCGTCGGCGGCGTGCCCACGCTGCCGGTGCGCGCCGGGGAGATTCAGGCGCCCTCGCTCGGCGTGGCGGTCAAGGCCTTCAATGAACGGGGCGAATCCGTGATCGATGAGGTCGGTGAGCTGGTGCTCACCGAGCCGCTGCCGTCGATGCCGGTGCGCTTCTGGAACGACCCGGACGGCAGGCGCTACCGGGAGAGCTACTTCGAGGACTTCCCGGGCGTCTGGCGGCATGGCGATTTCTTCCGCATCAACGCGCGCGGCGGCTGCTTCGTGCTCGGCCGCTCGGATGCCACGCTGAATCGCTACGGGGTGCGCATCGGCACAGCGGAGATCTACCGGACGCTCTCGGCGCTGGCGGAGGTCGAAGACAGCCTCATCGTCAATCTCGACCTGCCGGATGGCGGCTTTTTCATGCCGCTGTTCGTGAAGCTCGCGCCGGGAGCCTCGCTCGAGCAGGCCGAGGCCAAGATCCGCGACACGCTGCGCCGGGAGTACACCTCGCGGCATGTGCCCGACAAGATCATCCCGGTGCCGCTGATTCCCATGACGCTGACGGGGAAGAAAATGGAGGTCCCGGTGCGCCGGATCCTCCTCGGCATGGCGGCGGAGAAGGCCGCCAACGTCAGCGCCATGGCCGATGCGCGCGCGCTCGATTTCTTCATCGAGTACGCGGCCACGCAGCAGGACTACCGCCTCCGCGGAACCTGAGGATGAGCCGCGAGACGCTGCTGTTTCTGCCGGGGCTGATGTGTGACCGCGCGGTCTGGGAGGCGCAGCTCGGCGCTTTGTCCGCGCGCTACGAGTGCCTCGTCGCCGACTACGGCGGCGCGGACAGCCTGACCGCGATGGCGCGCTCGGCGCTCGAGCTCGCGCCGCCGCGGTTCTCCCTCATCGGTCACTCCATGGGGGGGCGCGTGGCGCTCGAGGTGATGCGCGCGGCCGCCCCGCGCGTCGCGCGGGTGGCCCTCCTCGACACCGGCCATCAAGCCCGGCCCGACGGGCAGGCCGGCGAGGCCGAGGCGGCCAAGCGCCTTCGCCTGCTCGAGCTATCCCGCTCGCAGGGCATGCGCGCCATGGGGCGCGAATGGGTGCAGGGCATGGTTCACCCCGGGCGGCTGCAGGACGAGGCGCTGATCGAGGCGATCCTGGCGATGATCGCGCGTAAGACGCCGGATATCTTCGCCGCGCAGATCCGCGCCCTGCTGAACAGGCCTGCGGCCGAGGATGTGCTGCGTGCGATCCGCTGCCCGACGCTCATCGCATGTGGCCGTCAGGACACCTGGAGTCCGCTCGCGCGCCACCAGGAGATGGCCGCAACGGTTGCGGGCTCCCATCTGGCGGTCATCGAGGACAGCGGCCACATGACGACGATGGAGCGTCCCGATGCGGTGAGCGCGGCGCTGCAGCGCTGGCTCGCGCAGGAGGCGGGCGGGCCGGTGCGCTGAGCGGGGAGCTTCCTGCAAAAGCTCCCCGGGGGCGCTGCGCTGGCCATGGCGAGCGGCCGCCCGCTCCCTGCGTGCCCGTCCCATCCCTGGGACGCGCCCCCGCAGCGCCGGGGCCGTGCAGCGTGCCCGCTCGCGGGCAGCGGCTCGCTCGTCAGGTCTGGCGAGTGCGCCAGCCGTCGTGATAGCCCTCGCGGGCAGCCTTGGAGTATGGCGCCGGTGCCACGCGGACGCGAACCTCGAGCTGCTTGTGCGGCTCGACGGTGGGCTTGCGGGTGCCGCCGTTCTCCTCGCCCCACACCAGTGTCACCACGTCCCCGATCTGCACCTCCGGGTCGACCACGCCGAGCGACAGTACGGTGCGCTCGTTGTAGCTGTAGCCGCCGAACATCGAGAAGCCCACGGTGCGCCCGCCCGCCATGATCCTGTCGTAGGAGGCGGAGGAGTAGTTGCAGTTCGGGAAGTCGAAATACTTGTAGTTCTCCCCCTGCGGATCGAGCAGCGAGGCGTAGATCTTGATGAAATCCGCCGGGTTCCACGCGAAGGTCACCTTTCTGCGCTGCGGCTCGCTCGCATGGCGCTTCAGCGCCTCGGCGCCGATGAAGTCATGGTCGAACTTGATGAACGGTCCGTAGCCGAGCGCGTACGGGGTGAGGTAGTAATCCTCGATGTCCTGCGACACGAAGCTGCCGCCGATCGAGCCTGTGCCCTCGTAGCCGTTCGCGGGCAGCCACTCCCGGTAGGGGCGCATCTTCTCGCCCGTGTACACGGCCGGCAGCGGCGAGGGGATCCAGCCCGACTCGAGCGTGTTGCTCGAGTACGCGCGCGCGCCCACCTCGAGAAGCCCGAAGTCCCGGCCCGCCTCGACGACGGCGGCGCGGACTTCGTCGTATTCGGCGTAGGGGCCCCAGATCTCGAGCCCGGGCTCCCCGGCCATGCCGTGGCGCAGGCAGCGTACCTTGCGGCCATTGATGTCGATTATTCCCATGTTGAAGAACTTGATCTCCGGCAGCGGTCCGCCGTTGAGCTTGGTCAGGACCTGCATCGCGTTCGGTCCCTGGATCTGGAAGCGGTAGTGGCGCCGGAACACCGGCTTGCCACGCGGATAGGAGGGCGAGCGGTCGTCCCGGATCGCCTCGACCTGGTAGCCGCCCGTCTCGGCGTGGAACTGGATCCAGTTGACCGTGGGGGCGCGTCCGACGAACAGCAGCTCGTTGTGTTCCAGATAGAAGAGAATCCCGTCGCCGATGACGTAGCCGTCGTGGCTGCAGGGGACCATCTGCTTGGCCTTGTTCGGGACGAAGCCGTTGAAGCTGTTGATGGTCAGATGCGAGAGCATCTTCAGCGCATCGGGGCCCTTGACGGTGATTTCCGCCATGTGATGGGACTGATCGTAGAGCACGGCTGTCTTCTGCCAGGCCACCTGCTCGCTGCGCCAGTTGCTGAATTCGTACGGCACCACCGGGTAGACGTAGGCGCCGATCTGCGAGTTGCGCAGCATCTGCACCGGATTACCGCTGCGGCGCAGCAACTGCTCTAGGTTTTCCTGCTTCATCGTTGTGTGCTCCGGATCGTTCACCGTCATGGAAAATTGCCTTGCCTGCCCGGGTCGGTGAGCCAAGGCCGGTGGCCTGTGCGGGCGGCAAGCGGGGTCAGGGCTACAGGTGTACCCCGGATGAGGCGGGGAAGTTCCACCGATGGCGAAACCGCACGAGGCCGCGGGCGAAAGCCCTGCGGCCCTGCGACCCCGGGGCGGGGGGAATACTAGGTATAAGCGCTGCCCGCTTGTTCAGGGAGTCGCGGCTCCGTATAAAAAACCTCGATGAAATCCGCGCGCAGTCGCGGCTCCGAGGGGGAAAGATGACCTACATCGAGTCGTCCGCCGTTGCCGACGCTGATCCGTGTCGCGGCCGCGCATATTATGCGGCGCCGGCGGTGGCGCCGAGCGCCGAGCGCGCTTGCCGGGGTCAGGTCGACTGGATGGAGCTCGGCGACCTGACGGTGACGGAGATCGCTTCGGAAGCGCAGGCTAGGCAGGCACGGGCCTCCGGCGTGCGCCTGCATCCGCCACGCTGCTTCCTGCACCTGATGCTCGAGGGCGAGGGCATCGCCCGCCAGGACGGGCGCGAAGTGCTGCTGCGAAGCGGTGACTTCACCTTGTGCGACGGTACCCGCCATTACGAGGTCAGCTGCCCGCAGGGCAGTTGGATTCTCGTGCTCGGAATCCCCACCGCCAAGCTGCGCCGTCACATCGCCTGCCCGGAGTCGCTCGCCGCCGTCGCCATGCGCGCCGTCAGCGGTGTCAACGGGCTGCTGTCGGGCTTTCTGCGCACCTACTGGCGCGAGTGCCGGCATTCGCTCGATGCCGATTCGGCCGAGCGGATCGGCGTTGCCGTTCTCGACCTGCTGGGCGCGGCCTACGCGCAGGTGCCGAGGACGCATGCCGAGCGCTCATCGCGTGGCACCGCACACCGGATCCGCATCCTCAACTACATCC
This sequence comes from Pseudomonadota bacterium, assembly GCA_021792555.1. GTDB lineage: Bacteria > Pseudomonadota > Gammaproteobacteria > Steroidobacterales > Steroidobacteraceae > 13-2-20CM-66-19. Next base: position 89,902 of record JAJYUL010000002.1, on the reverse strand, counting down.
ACGCGCATCTGTACGAATCGGACCTCACGCCGGCGCAGATCGCCCAGGCGTGCCGGATCACGACGCGCTATCTGCACTATCTGTTCTCCGACGGTGAGGAGACGGTCACCCGCTACATCCTCAAGCGCAGGCTGGAGGCCTGCTCCCAGGCGCTGCTCGCCGACAGCCAGCGCGGCCGCACCGTGACCGCCATCGCCTTCGACCACGGGTTCAACAGCGCAACCCATTTCGGGCGCGTCTTCCGGGCGCAATTCGGCATGACTCCCCGCGAGTACCGCGCCCGAGCGGGCTCCGTGGCCCGCTCTGCGCGACGGGACATGGCGGTTCCCGCCACGGTCGGGTGTTGAGGGGCGCACCCGCCGCGCGTCGGTTTCATCCGCGGCCGCGCGTGCGGTACGATGCCAGACAGATTCGCCTCCGGCGGGGGCGGCGCCCCCATGTCCTTCCATGGTGTGATGCATGCTCGAGCTGCGGCGGTTCGATCTCAATCTGCTGATTTCTCTCGACGCGCTGCTGCACGAGAAAAACATCAGCCGGGCGGCCGAGAAGCTCTACGTATCCCAGCCGGCCATGAGCGCAGCCCTGCACAAGCTGCGCGAGTATTTCAACGATCCGCTCCTGGTGCGCGTGGGACGGAACCTCGAGCTCACCCCGCGCGGACAGTCCCTGGTCGAGCCGGTCCGCGAGGCGCTGCTGCGGATCCAGGCCACCCTCGGCACCCAGCCGCAGTTCGATCCGGCCACGGCCCGGCGCGAGTTCACGATCATCATCTCCGAGGAGGCGCTGCCGGATCTGCTGCCGGCGCTGGTCAAGCGCCTCGCGCTCGAGGCGCCGGGGATCTCCTGCCGGGTGCAGCTGATCTCCGAGAGCATCCTGACCCGCCTCGAGTACGGCGAGGCGGATCTGTCGGTCTGCCTGGACTCCCTCAGGCTGTATGCGGCGAGGGCCTGGCCGGAGTCGCTGCGCATGGTGCCGCTGCGCCCGGTGCGCTGGATCTGCGCCGTCGATGCCAATCATCCTACGGTCGGTGATAGCCTCACGGCCGAGCAGTTCTTCGCTCTGCCGCATGCGTTCGGCGCGCCGAACGCCTACTCGGTGAGCACGGAAGAACTGGTCCGGCGCCTGTTCGATATCGATCTGACGGTGCAGCTTGCGGTGCCGAGCCTGCTGCACCTGCCGTTGGTGCTGGCGGGCACCTCCTACGTGGCGACGATGCCCGAGCGGGTGCTGCGGCTGGCGCCCATCGTCGCGCCGCTGAAGACCTTTCCGACGCCGTTTCCGACGCCCGTGCAGCAGGAGCTGCTGCTCTGGCACAACCGCCACGATCCCGATCCGGCGCACACCTGGCTGCGCGAGCTGATCATCGAGATCTGCGGCCAACTTCCCTGACGCCGCTCTGCCGGCCGAGCCGCACGGTCGGCCCGGGGCTCACGAGCGCAAGAACAACGGCAGGAGCGACGCTCGCCGCGACATGACCGGTCAGACGATGCGCTGAGCCGCCGACCGGCGGAACAGAGGAATACGGAGCTGCCCCGGAGTCGCCTCGCGTGCAACACGGGGTCTGTTCACGGCGGCACCGGTGGCGCGCACAGAGCATCGCAACTGCGGGTTCGACTGCGTGCTCGGCGCGCGCCCTTCGCTGCGGATCGACACTGGTGGCGCTGAGGGAAGAGTCCGCAGGGACCCGGCGGCGCTTTACTGCGCCGGGCATCGGGAGGAACCATGTTGAGGACACCTTCAGCGGCGGCGGGTCTCGGCCTGCTCATGGTGTTGGCCGGCGTGCCGGCGGCCGTCGCGGCGCCGCCCCTCAACGGCGCTGCCGCGGTCGACGGGGCGCGCATCATTCACGCGGATCGGCATCCGGGCGAGTGGCTCACTTACGGCCGCACGTACGGCGCGCAGCGCTTCAGCCCTCTCGCCCAGATCAACGAGCGCAACGTCGGCCGGCTGGGTCTGGCCTGGCACTACGACATCGGCGGTGAGCGGCGCGTGCAGGAGTCCACGCCGCTCGTCGCCGGCGGCGTGATGTATCTGACTACCGCCTGGAGCCGGGTGGTCGCGCTGAATGCCGCGACGGGCAAGAGACTGTGGGTATTTCACCCTCACGTGCCCCGCTCGGCCGACGCGCACGGTTGTTGCGGCGTCGCCAATCGAGGCGTCGCGATCTGGAGGGGTCGCGTCTATGTCGGCACCTATGACGGCCGCCTGATCGCCTTGAACGCGCGGACGGGTAAGCCGCTCTGGTCGGTGCGCACCGCCGAGTACGCCAAGGGTTACACCATCACCGGCGCGCCGATCGTCGTCAAGGGCAGAGTGATCATCGGCAACGGCGGCGGGGAGTTCGGCACCCGCGGTTATGTCACGGCCTACGATGCGAGAACCGGGCGGGAGGACTGGCGCTTCTATACCGTGCCGGGCCGGCCGGGTGTGCCCGATCATGCCGCATCGGACGGAGTTCTCGCGCGCATTGCCCGCCCGACCTGGCACGGCGCGTACTGGAAGTTCGGCGGCGGCGGGAACGTCTGGGATTCGATGGCGTACGATCCGAAGCTCGACCTGCTCTACATCGGCACCGGCAACGGGGCGCCCTGGAACGGGGCGGTGCGCAGCCCCGGGGCGAATCTGTTCATCACCTCCATCCTGGCGCTGCGGCCCGAAACCGGCCAGTACGTCTGGCACTTCCAGGAGGTGCCCGGTGACGTATGGGATTACGACGCCGATCAGCAGATGATCCTGGCCGATCTGAACCTGCACGGCAGGGTGCGCCGCGTGCTCATGCAGGCGCCGAAGGACGGGATCTTCTACGTGCTCGATCGGGCGACGGGGCGGTTTCTCTGCGGCAAGCCCTACACCCCGATCAATTGGGCGCGCGGCCTGAGCAGGCGCGGCCGGCCGATCGAGAATCGAAAGGCGTTCTACGACCTCACCGGCAAGCCGGCCCTGGCGATGCCCGGGGCCGCCGGCGGGCACAACTGGCAGCCGATGTCCTACGACCCGCAGACCGGCCTCGTGTACCTTGCGGTGAGCGGCATGGCCTTCACGTACGCGGGCGCCCGGCGCGTGAGGATGCGCGAGTTGGGCTGGGACACCGGCGATGACTTCATCGCATTGCCGCAGAACCCCAAAGCGGTCGCGCAGATCCGCAAGCGCCTCACCGGATATCTGCTCGCCTGGAATCCCGTGACCGAGCGGGCGGCCTGGCGCGTTCCGCTCGGCGCGCCCTGGAATGGCGGTGTGGTCTCGACGGCGGGCGGCCTGGTGTTCGAAGGCGATGCCATGGGACGGTTCGCGGCCTATCGCGCCACCGATGGCAAGCGGCTCTGGTCGGTCCAGACTCACACCGGGATCGTCGCCCCGCCCATCACCTACGAGGTCGGCGGGCAGCAGTACGTGGCGGTAGAGATCGGCTGGGGCGGGGCATTTGCCCTCGCGGCCGGCCAGCTGGCGCTCGACTCCCAGATCAACGAGGGCAACGTCCCGCGCATGCTCGTCTTCAGGCTCGGCGGCGCCGAGGCGATGCCGCCGCCGCCACCGCGGCCGCAGCTGACACTCGCCCCCCCGGCGAGTACGGCAAGCGCGGCGGCGATCGCCCTGGGCGAGCGCAAGTACCAGTCCTTCTGCAGCGTCTGCCACGGCGACAGCGCCGTCAGCGGCGGCGTGCTGCCGGATCTGCGCTATGCCCCCGCGGTGGCCGATTCGCGCCTCTGGCGACGGATCGTCCACGGCGGAGCGCTCGAGTCGGGCGGGATGGTGTCGTTCGCAAGAGAACTCACCCCGCGCGAGATCGAGGCGATCCGCGATTACGTCATCTTCCGCGCGAACCAGACGAAGGGGCAGCGCGCAACGCGGCCGTACTGACTCCTACAGCGTGATGACGACCTTGCCGAAGTGCTCGCCCGCTTCGATGCGCTGGTAGGCGGCCTGCGCCTCATCGAGCGTGTAGAGTCGATCGATCACGGGGCGGATCCGGTGGCGCTCGATGAACGCATTCATCGCCTCGAAATCCGCCCGCGAGCCCACGTAGATGCCGCTCGCGGTGGCGTTGGCATGCAGCAAAGCCATCGCCGGGATGTCGCCGCCGAACCCCGCGAGCCCCCCGATCAGGGCGATGTGCCCGCCGGGGGCGAGGCTCGCGATCGACTGCGCCAGGGTGCCGGCTCCGCCCACCTCGAGCACCTGATGCACGCCGAGGCCGGCGGTGGCGGCGCGCACTGCGCCGGACCACTCCGGTGTGTCGCGGTAGTTGATCGTGGCGGCCGCGCCGAGCTGCTTCGCGTGCGCGAGCTTCGCGTCGGCGGAGCTCGTGACAATCGGACGCGCGCCGGCGGCGGCGGCGAACTGCAGACCGAAGATCGACACGCCGCCGGTGCCGAGGATCAGCACGTTGTCACCCGGCTGCATCCGCCCGCGCGTGACGAGCCCGTTCCAGGCGGTCACCGCCGCGCAGGGCAGAGTGGATGCCTCCTCGTAGGAATACCCGTGCGGAATGCCGACGAGGCCCTGCTCCGAGAGGCACACGTACTCGGACAGCATCCCATCGAGCTGCCCGCCGAGCGCAGAGCCGTGGGTCTCGGCACTCGGCCTGCCCTCGATCCAGCGTTGAAAGAAGATCGCGGCGACCCGCTCGCCGGGCTTGAAGCGCGTGACGCCCCTGCCGACGGCGACGACCTCGCCTGCCCCATCCGACAGCGGCACGAGGCTCGCTCTCGGGGGCATGGGGTACTGTCCCTTCAGCACGTACACGTCGCGGCGATTGAGGGAAGCGGCGCGCACGCGCACCAGTACTTCGTGCTCGGCGGGCGCCGGTACCGCCGCCTGCTCGAGCGTCAGCCGGTAGGTGCCGTCCTGCTGGCGGGTGAGTATCGCGCGGCGCTGCTGCTGTGCCGATGTCATGGTGTTTTCCCGCCGCCTCAGATCGCCATGCACACCGACTTCAACTCGGTGTACATCTCGATGCCGGCCCGGCCCTGCTCGCGTCCGAAGCCGGACTGCTTGTAGCCGCCGAAGGGCATGGCCGCGTCGATCATGGCATGGCAGTTGACCCACACCGTGCCGGCCTTGATCTTCGGCACCAGGCGCTGCACCGCGCGCAGATCGTTCGACCAGATGCTCGCGGCGAGACCATACGGCGTATCGTTCGCCCACGCGGCGACTTCGTTGAGGTCGTCGAAGCGCTGGGCGACTACGACCGGGCCGAAGATCTCCTCGCGGACGATCTTCATGTCGGGCTTGACGTCCACGATCACCGTGGGCTTGACGTAATAGCCTTTGTGCGGCGGGGCCTCGCCGCCGGCCGTGATGGTGGCGCCCTGTTCGCGTCCGGACTGCAGATAGCCGAGCACCCGGTCGCGCTGCTCCTGCGAGACCAACGGTCCCATCTGGGTGCGCTCATCCAGGCCCGGCCCCATCACGATGGCTTGGGAGGCCTCGCTCACGCCCTCGATGACCTTGTCGAAGATCTTGCGCTGCACGAACAGGCGCGAGCCGGCCACGCATACCTGACCGGCGTTGAAGAACACCGCCTGGGCGGCGCCGCCGGCCACAGTCTGCGGATCGACGTCCGGCAGCACGATCACCGGGGATTTGCCGCCGAGCTCGAGCGAGACGCGCTTCAGCGTCGCGGTGGCGGCGATGTTGATGATCTTGCCGACCTCGGTCGAGCCGGTGAAGGCGATCTTGTCGACACCGGGGTGGGCGACGAGCGCCGCGCCGGTGGTCTCTCCAAGTCCGGTGAGGATGTTGACCACCCCCGGCGGGAAGCCGGCCTCGACGATCAGCTCGCCCAGGCGCAGCGCGCTGAGCGGGGTCTGCTCGGCAGGCTTCAGCACGCTGGTGCAGCCGGTCGCGAGCACCGGGGCGAGCTTCAGCGCCGCCATGAGCAGCGGGAAATTCCACGGGATGATCTGAGCGACCACGCCCACCGGCTCGCGCACGGTGTAGGTATGGAACTTCGTGCCCGGCGCGGCACGCAGCGAGGTGTTGAATGTCTGGCCGTCGATCTTGCTCGCCCAGCCGGCCATGTAGCGGATGTGCGCTATCGCGCCCGGCACGTCGATCAGGCGCGCCATGGCGATCGGCTTGCCGTTATCGAGGCTCTCGAGCTCGGCGAGCTCCGCGGCATGACGCTCCATCAGGTCCGCGAGGCGCCACATCAGCCGCTCGCGCTCCTCCGGCAGCATCTCGGCCCACGGGCCGCTCTCGAACGCCGCCCGTGCCGCCCGGACGGCCCGGTCCACATCCGTGGCGTCCGCGTCGGGAACCTCGGCGATCTGCCGTTCGGTCGCCGGGTCCATGACCGCAATGCGGCCCTTGCCGTGCGCGTCGACCCATTCGCCGTTCACGAGCAGGCGCGGCTTGCGCTTGAGGAATTCGGTGAGGGCGCCGGAGAGGGCGGGCTGTTCGGGGAGTGCGCCTGCTGCGGGGACTGCGTTCATGATGGGCTCCTGGAAATCATGGGTGCACGGCGAGCGGCCGCACACCCTCCGGTGGACGGGATGGGCAAGAACCTAATGTCGATGGGCGCGCGGCACAAGCGCCGCAGGGCGAGTTTTTGTTCACTGCGGGTCGTGCCGGCTGCCTGCGGCGCCCGAGGCCGGCCCGCCCGGGTGATCTGGCGGCTCGAGCGCCAGTCCGACATAGTTTTCGGCGAACGCCGCCCGGGCCGCCTCCGAGCCCACCAGGTACTCGAGCTCGGCGTGCTGCAATCGGCCGCCGAATTCGTCATCCGGGAAGCGGTGCAGCAGGCTCGTGAGCCACCAGGAGAAGCGCTCGGCCTTCCAGATGCGCCTCAGGCAGCGGTCCGAATAATGCGCGAGGCCCGAGGAGCGCCCGCGGTAGTGCTCCTCGAGCGCCTGCGAGAGCATCAGAACGTCTGATGCGGCGAGGTTCAGGCCCTTGGCGCCGGTCGGCGGCACGATATGCGCCGCATCGCCGGCGAGCAGCAGCCGCCCGAAGCGCATGGGCTCGGCGACGAAGCTGCGCAGCGGCGCAAGGCTCTTTTCGATCGACGGGCCTGTGATCAAGCGCGCCGCGCTCCCCGGGTCCAGCCTTTCCCTGAGCTCGCCCCAGAAGCGCTCATCGCTCCAGTCCCGCACGCTGTCGGTGAGCGGGCACTGCACGTAGTAGCGGCTTCGCGTCCTCGAGCGCATGCTGCACAGTGCAAACCCACGCGGGCTGTTGACGTAGAGCAGTTCATCGTCGAGGGGCGGTGTGTCCGCCAGCAGCCCCATCCACCCGAAGGGGTAGGCGCGCTCGTAAATCCGCAGGGCCGCAGGAGCGACACTGGCCCGGCACACGCCATGGAATCCGTCGCAGCCGGCGATGAAGTCGCATTCGATCCTGACAGGCCGCCCCCCGCGGGTGTAATGGACCTGCGGGTGCGTCGTGTCGAAAGCGTGCAGCGTGACGTCGGGCACCTCGTAGTCCGTCGCCAGTCCGCTCGCGGCGCGCGCTTCCGTCAGATCGCGCGTCAGCTCAGTCTGGCCGTAGACGAGCACGTGCCTGCCGCCGCTGAGACGGTGCAGATCGATCCTGTGCCTCTCGCCCCCGAAGCTCAGCTGCACGCCCTCATGGCGAAGTCCCTCGCGTCGCAGGCGCGCATCCACGCCCGCCTCGGCGAGCGCGCTCACCGTGATCTCCTCCAGCACTCCGGCGCGAATGCGGCCGAGCACGTGCTCGCGGCTGCGCCGCTCGAGGACGATATTGTCGATCCCCGATCGATGCAGCAGCTGCCCGAGCAGCAGGCCTGCCGGGCCGGCGCCGACGATCGCGACCTGAGTGCGCATGACATCCCCCGAGGACCCTTGTGCACGGAAGCCTAACCGAGCCGCACCGCTCCTGAAAATGGATGGGCACGGCGAGCGCGCCGACAATCCGCGCATGTGCAGCGCGCTGGCGGTGACGCATAGTGTGCTGCAGTCGGCCTCTCGCCTCTTTAATCTCTCGCGAGATGCCGGGTGACTGCCGGGCGAATTGCGCGCGCGCCGGGCGCCGGGTGCGACTATCGGCGCAAAGAGGCCTCGCCACGCAGTTCGCTCACGGTTGCCTCGCGCGGCTGCGCGCGCATTATCCGTCCGATCGATAGTTGGCATTTCAACTTTGGATTTCTGATCCCGGGCGGGACCCGCTACCGTTGCCCGCAGCCGCACGCAAGGGTCACTCAATGAATCAGCACAGCCTGGAACAGCTTCTGCGCACCGTCGGAAACCCCGTGAAAATGCTGCGTAATTCGCAGCTTGGGGCATACGTCTACCCCGTGGTGCCGAGCGAGTTCTCCAATTGGCGCGACGAGCAGCGCGCCTGGCGCGACTCGGCGGTGCTCTTCGATCAGTCGCACCACATGGCGGAGATGACCGTCAAGGGGCCCGATGCGCTGAAGCTGATGTCCTACCTCACCATCAACAGCTTCGCCAATTTCGCTCCGGGAAAAGCCAAGCAGATGGTGCCGCTCTCGTATGACGGCTACGTGATCGGCGACGGCATCCTCTTCTACCTGGCCGAGAACGAGCTGCTGTTCGTCGGCCGCGCGCCCACGGTCAACTGGCTCGAGTTCCACTGCCAGAGCGGCGATTGGAAGGTCGAATACATCCGCGACGACCGCTCGCCGTCGCACCCGCGCGGCAAGGCGGTCGCGCGCCGCCACTACCGCTTCCAGGTGCAGGGGCCCAATGCCTGGCAGGTGCTGGAGAAGCTCAACGGCGCGAAGCTGCCGGACATCAAGTTCTTCACGCTCGGCGAGATCAACATCAAGGGCCGCAAGGTGCGCGCGCTGCGCCACGGCATGGCCGGTGCGCCGGGTCTTGAGATCTGGGGTCCGTATGCGCAGTACGACGAGGTCCGCGAGGCGATCCTCGAGGCCGGCCGGCAGTTCGGGCTGGTGCAGGTCGGCTCGCGCGCGTACGCGAGCAACACGCTCGAGTCCGGCTGGATCCCCTCGCCGTTGCCGGCGGTGTACACCGGCGAGCGGATGCGCAAGTACCGCGAGTGGCTGCCGGCGGCAGGCTACGAGGGCACAGGCTCGATCGGCGGCAGCTTCGTCTCCGACAACATCGAGGACTATTATCTGACGCCGCATGCGCTCGGCTACGGTCCGTTCGTGAAGTTCGACCACGACTTCGCCGGCCGCGAGGCGCTCGAGAGGCTCGCCAAGGAGCCGCAGCGCAAGAAGGTGACCTTCGCCTGGAACGGCGAGGACATGGCGAAGATCTACGCCTCGCTGTTCAGGCCGGGCGAGGAGTGCTGCAAATTCTTCGATCTGCCGATCGCAAACTATGCGTCCGCCTCCTATGATGCGGTGCTGATGGGCGGCAAGGTCGTCGGCTACTCGATGTTCGGCGGCTACAGCTTCAACGAGCGCACCGCGCTGTCGCTCGGCGTCGTGGACCCGAACATCGAGATCGGCGATGTGCTCACTCTCCTCTGGGGCGAGGAGAGCGGCGGAACCGGCAAGACCACCGTAGAGCGCCACAAGCAGATCGAGGTGCGCGTCAAGGTCTCCCCCGTTCCCTATGCCCGCGATGCGCGCGAGGGATACCACGAGGGCTGGCGGACCCGCCAGAGCTGAGCGCGCGGCGCGGCAGGAGCCCGCGCCCGCCCGAGCAAGCCGGAGGCGGTGCCGGGACTGCGACTGTGCGGCCGGACCGTCGGAGATGAACAGTGATAGCTGCTGGCCGCATCCGCGGCTTGGAGGGCGGCGGGCGCAGGGGCCATAATCGAGCCGTTTCGCGAGACAGTCGCGCTCATCACCATGCAGACACCCATTCCATGCCTCTTCATGCGCGGTGGCACCTCCCGCGGGCCGTTCTTCAACGAAGCGGATCTGCCGCCCGATGTGCCGAGCCGCGACCGGGTGCTGCTCGCGGCCATGGGCTCGCCTGACCGGCGGCAGATCGACGGGCTGGGCGGCGCCCATCCGCTGACGAGCAAAGTGGGCATCGTGCGCCGCGGCACGCGTCCCGGCGTGGACCTGGAGTTTCTTTTCGCTCAGGTGGTGGTCGACAAGCCCGTTGTCGACACCACGCCGAACTGCGGCAACATGCTGGCGGCCGTCGTGCCCTTCGCGCTCGAGACCGGCATGGTGAGCGCGCAGGGCGAGCGCAGCACGTTCCGCGTGCTGACCCGCAACACCGACATGCTGTGCGACATCACCGTGCAGACTCCGGGCGGGCGTGTGAGCTACGAGGGGGATGCGCGGATCGATGGCGTGCCGGGCACCTCGGCTCCGATCAAAATCAACTTCCTCGACACCGCGGGGTCGGTATGCGCCGGGCTGCTGCCGAGCGGGCGCGTGCGCGATGCGCTGACGGTGCAGGGCATGGGGCCGATCGAGGTGACCTGCATCGACAACGGCATGCCGCTCGTGCTGATGCGCGCGGCTGATCTGGGGCGCACCGGATTGGAGGGTGTGGCCGAGCTCAACGCCGACACCGAGCTCAAGGCGCGGCTCGAGGCGCTGCGGCTCGCCTGCGGGCAGCTGATGGGCCTCGGGGATGTCTCGGCCAAGACCTATCCCAAGATGTGTCTGATTGCCCCGCCGGCCGCGGGCGGAAGCCTCGCTACGCGCTGCTTCATTCCGCACGTCTGTCACGACGCCATCGGCGTGCTGGCGGCGGTCACCGTGGCCACCGCCTGCGTCCTGCCGGGCTCGATCGCCGAGGGTATCGCGGTGGTGCCGGAGGGCCCCGTGCGCACGCTCTCGGTCGAGCACCCGAGCGGAGAGTTCAGCGTGGAGCTCGAGACGGACGACGGCGACCCGCCCGCCGTGAAGCGCGCCGCGCTGCTGCGCACGGCGCGGCTGATCATGCGCGGGGAGGTCATGGTGCCGGCCTCGATCTGGCGCCCCGGGGCGCAGAGCCGTTGAGGCCGCCTTTCCACCGACAGCGGGAACTTCAGATGATCATCGACTGCCACGGTCACTACACCACCGCGCCGAAGGCGCTCGAGGAGTGGCGCAAGCGCCAGATCGCGAGCCTCGCCGGCGGCGAGCCGGGGCCGAAAGCCTCGGAGCTCAAGATCAGCGATGACGAGCTGCGCGAGAGCATCGAGACCAACCAGCTGAAGCTCATGCGCGCGCGCGGCTCTGACCTGACCGTGTTCTCCCCGCGGGCGAGCTTCATGGCGCATCACATCGGGGACTTCAATACGAGCGCCACCTGGGCCGCGATCTGCAACGAGCTCTGCCATCGGGTGGCGAAGCTGTTTCCGGATCAGTTCATCGGCGCGGCCATGCTGCCGCAGTCCCCCGGAGTCGATCCGGCCACCTGCCTGCCGGAGCTCGAGCGGTGTATCCGCGAGTACGGGTTCGTCGCCCTCAACCTCAACCCGGATCCCTCCGGGGGACACTGGCGCGAGCCGCCGCTCACCGACCGCTGGTGGTACCCGATCTACGAGAAGATGGTCGAGTACGACATCCCGGCCATGATCCATGTCAGCACTAGCTGCAATGCGTGCTTTCACACCACGGGCGCGCACTACCTCAACGCCGATACGACCGCGTTCATGCAGTGCTTGACGGGCGATCTGTTCAAGGACTTCCCGACCCTGCGATTCGTCATCCCGCACGGGGGCGGCGCCGTGCCGTATCACTGGGGGCGCTTCCGCGGGCTGGCGCAGGCGCTCGACAAGCCGCCGCTCGAGGAGCATCTGCTGAAGAACATCTTCTTCGATACCTGCGTGTATCACCAGCCGGGGATCGACCTGTTGATGCGGGTGATGCCGATCGACAACATCCTGTTCGCCTCGGAGATGATCGGAGCGGTGCGCGGCATCGATCCGCGTACCGGACATCACTACGATGACACCAAGCGTTACGTCGAGGCCGCGGCGCTCAGTGACGGTCAGCGCCGTCAGATCTACGAGGGCAACGCCCGCCGGGTCTATCCGCGGCTGAACGGGGTGCTTGCGGCCCGGGGCCTGTGAGCGGCCGGGGCAATCCAAAAGGGGCACGAACATGAGCATGCCGCTGAACAACCTGGGGCTGGTCAAGCGCAACATCGCGCGCGCCGAGCGCGCGGCGGTCGAGAAGCTCGGCCGCTTCGGCGTCGCCACCGTGCACGAGGCCATGGGCCGCGTGGGGCTGATGAAGCCGTACATGCGCCCGGTCTACCCCGGCGCACGCATGTGCGGCACCGCGCTCACCGTGCTGCTGCAGCCCGGAGACAACTGGATGCTGCACGTGGCCGCGGAGCAGATCCGCGAGGGCGACGTGGTGGTGGCCGGCTGCACCACCGACAGCGAGGACGGGTTTTTCGGCGAGCTGCTCGCCACCTCGTTCCGGGCGCGCGGCGCGCTCGGCCTGGTCATCGACGGCGGGGTGCGCGATGTGCGCGAGCTGACGGAGATGAAGTTCCCGGTGTTCAGCCGCGCGATCAGCGCCAAGGGCACCGTGAAGGCCACGCTCGGGTCGGTCAACGTGCCGGTCGTGTGCGCCGGCGCGCTGGTCGATCCCGGCGATGTCATCGTCGCCGACGACGACGGGGTGGTCGTGGTGCCGGCAGCCCTGGCGCAACGGGTGGCCGACGCCGCCGAGGCGCGCGAGGCGAACGAGGCCGGCAAGCGCAAGCAGTTCGCCGCCGGGGCTCTGGGGCTCGATATGTACAACATGCGCGAGCCGCTCGCGAAGCTGGGCCTGAAGTACATCGACTGAAGATGGCGAACACGGACCATGATGCGCTCGCGTGGCGGGTCGGCCTGGTCGGCTACGGCGAAGTCGGCCGGATCCTGGCCGAGGATCTGCGCGCGCGGGGCGTAGGGCGGATCGGCGCCTACGACATCAAGCTCGGCACCGCCGCCGAGGCGCCGCTGCTCGAGCATGCCGGGGCGCACGGCGTGCATCTGGCCGGATCGCACGCCGCGCTCGCCGCGCAGAGCGATCTGCTGATCTGCGCGGTGACCGCGAGCCAGGCCGTGCCCGCGGCGCGCTCGTGTGCCGAAGGCCTCCCGCGGAGCGCGTGGTTTCTCGACTTCAACTCCGCCTCGCCGCTCGCCAAGCGAAGCGCGGCCGGGCTCATCGAGAGCGCCGGCGGGCGCTATGTCGAGGGCGCGGTCATGACCTCCGTCCCGCCGTACCGCATCCGCGTGCCGTTGCTGTTGGGCGGCCCGCATGCCGCAGCCTTCGCGCCGCTGCTGGCCGGTCTGGGATTCGCTGCGCAGGTGGCCTCCGGCCAGCTCGGCGTCGCATCGGCCACCAAGATGTGCCGCAGCGTCATGATCAAGGGACTCGAGGCCATGCTCATCGAGAGCCTGACCGCGGCCCGCGCCTATGGGGTCGAGGATGCGGTGCTCGCCTCCCTCAAGGAAACCTTCCCCGGCATCGAGTGGGAGAAGCAGGCCGCGTATTTCTTCCAGCGCGTGATCCAGCACGGGCGCCGGCGCGCCGAGGAGATGCGCGAGGCCGCGCGGACCGTGCAGGACGCCGGACTGACGCCATGGTCGGCCGGCGGCACGGCCGAGCGGCAGGCCTGGATGGCCGGCCTCGCCGAGGCGGGGGTCTTTGGCCGCCGTGGCGAGGCACAATTCGCGCGCAGCGGGGACTGGCGAGTCGAGGCCGACCGCATTCTCGAGCGCATGCGCGCCTCCCGGAGCCACTCTGGCGGATGACCCATGATGAGCACGCAGCGCGCTGAAGTCTTCACCAAGAGCCCGGGCTGGCTCGATTGGTACCCCAATCCCTCCAAGCCCCGCTTCGCCGTCCCGTCGGGCGCGGTCGATGCCCATTGTCACGTGTTCGGACCGGGCGCGGAGTTTCCGTACGCCCCGGAGCGCAAGTACACCCCGTGCGATGCGGGCAAGCGCCAGCTCTACGCATTGCGCGAGCACCTCGGCTTTGCCCGCAACGTGGTGGTGCAGGCCACCTGCCACGGGGCGGACAACCGGGCGATGGTCGACGCCCTGGTGCATTCGGGCGGCCGCGCCCGGGGCGTGGCCACCGTGCGCCGCAGTGTCTCGGATGCGGAGCTCGAGAGCCTGCATGCCGCGGGGGTGCGCGGTGTGCGCTTCAACTTCCTCAAGCGGCTGGTCGAGTTCACCCCGCGCGAGGAGCTCCTGGAGATCGCCGGACGCATCGCGCCGCTCGGCTGGCACGTGGTGGTGTATTTCGAGGCGGCCGACCTGCCGGAGCTGTGGGATTTCTTCACCGCCCTGCCCACCGCGGTGGTGGTCGATCACATGGGCCGGCCGGACGTGCGCGAACCGGTGGACGGGCCGCAGTTTCAGCGCTTCGTGCGCCTGATGCGTGAGCATCCGAACGTCTGGTCGAAGGTTTCCTGTCCCGAGCGGCTCAGCCTCAGCGGGCCGCCGGCGCTGAACGGCGAGCGCAATGCCTACCGCGACGTCGTGCCCTTCGCCCGCTATTTGGTCGAGACGTTCCCGGACCGGGTGCTCTGGGGCACGGACTGGCCGCATCCGAACCTCAAGGACCACATGCCCGATGACGGGCTGCTAGTCGATTTCATCCCGCATATCGCGGTGAGCGCCGAGGCGCAGCGCAGGCTCCTCGTCAGCAATCCCATGCGGCTGTACTGGCCGGAAGAAACCTGACCGAAGGGGAGAGTATGGTGGCGGACAAGCCCTATGAGGACATTCCAGGCACCTGGATATTCGACGCCGAGCGCGCGCGCGCCGGCTATCACCTGAACCAGTTCCTCTACACGCTCATGAAGGAGGAGAACCGCAAGGCCTTCCGCGCTGATGAGCGCGCGTACCTCGCGAAATTCAAGATCAGCGAGGCGCAGCGCGAGGCGGTGCTCAAGCGCGACTGGAACCGCCTGCTCGAGCTCGGCGCGGTGGTCTATGCGCTCGCCAAACTCGCCTTCACCGACGGGAGGTCCTATCAGTACATGGCCTCGCAGATGACCGGCATGAGCGAGAAGGAATACGTGGACATGATGTTGAACGGGGGGCGCTCGCCGGACGGCTGGCGCTCGAAGTCAGAGCGGGGGAGACACTGATGGCGCGCATCGTTGCGGGAGTCGGCACGTCGCACACGCCGGCGATCGGCGCCGCGGTCGACAACGGCAAGGCCGGCCAGCCGTATTGGCAGCCGCTGTTCGAGGGCTACGAGCCGGCGAAACAGTGGATGGCGAAGACCGCGCCCGACGTGCTCATCATCGTCTACAACGATCACGTCAACGCCTTCGATTTCAAGATGATCCCGACCTTCGCGCTCGGCTGCGCGGAGGAGTTCCCGATCGCCGACGAAGGGTGGGGCCCCCGGCCGGTGCCCGCCGTGAAGGGATACCCTGAGCTCGCCGCGCACCTCATCCAGTCGCTCGTGCTTGACGAGTTCGACATGACCATCGTCAATGAGATGCAGGTCGATCACGGTCTCACGGTGCCGCTGACGCTGTTGTTCGGCTCGCCGCAGCAGTGGCCCTGCCGCGTCATTCCGCTCGCGGTGAACGTGGTGCAGTATCCGGCGCCGACCGGCCGGCGCTGCTACCAGCTGGGCCAGGCCATCCGCCGGGCAGTGCAGAGCTGGCCGGAGGATCTGAAGGTCGTGATCTTCGGCACCGGCGGCATGTCGCACCAGATCCAGGGGCCACGGGCCGGCCTGACCAATCCGGCGTTCGACAAGGCGTTTCTCGACGATCTGTCGCGCGACCCGGAGCGGCTCACGCGCATCCCGCCGATCGAGTACCTGCGCGAAGCGGGCGCCGAGGCGATCGAGCTGGTGATGTGGCTGATGATGCGCGGGGCGCTCGGCCCGAAGGTCGAGGAGATCTACCGCTTCTATCACATCCCGGCATCCTCGACGGCGGTGGGGCATATCATTCTTGAGAGCCGCTGAGCGCCGCCGAGGCAATCGTGCCGCTCACGCAATTCTGAGGGAGGACACATGGCCGAGACGATCCATCTTGCGCTTGCCGGCGCCGGCGCCTTCGGCATCAAGCATCTTGATGCGCTGCAGAACATCCCCGATGTGCGGGTCGTCGCGCTGATCGGCCGCACTCTGGAGCCGACGAAGGAGGTGGCGGCCCGCTACGGGATTGAGCATGCGAGCACGGATCTCGAGGACGCGCTCGCCCGCTCCAATGTCGATGCGGTGATTCTGTGCACCCCGACCCAGCTGCATGCGTCGCAGGCCATCGCGTGCCTGCAGGCCGGCAAGCACGTGCAGGTGGAGATTCCGCTCGCCGACAGCCTGGCGGACGCCGAGCGGGTCGCGCGGGCGCAGCAGGCTGCCGGCAAGGTGGCCATGGTCGGGCATACGCGCCGTTTCAACCCCAGCCATCAGTGGGTGCACAGGCGGATTCTCGCCGGAGAGCTCAACCTGCAGCAGCTGGACGTGCAGACCTACTTCTTCCGCCGCAAGAACATCAACGCGCTCGGACTGCCGCGCTCCTGGACCGATCACCTGCTGTGGCACCACGCGGCTCATACCGTCGACCTGTTCGCGTACCAGAGCGGGCAGATCATGGCGGCGAACGCCCTGCAGGGTCCGATCCACCCCGAGCTCGGGATCGCCATGGACATGTCCATCCAGCTCAAGAGCCGCACGGGCGCGATCTGCACGCTGTCGCTGTCGTTCAACAACGACGGGCCGCTCGGCACCTTCTTCCGCTACATCTGTGACAATGGCACCTACATCGCCCGCTATGACGATCTCATCGACGGCAAGGACAACAAGATAGACGTCTCGAAGGTGGACGTGTCGATGAACGGCATCGAGCTGCAGGATCGCGAGTTCCTCGCCGCAATCCGCGCCGGACGCGAGCCGAACGCGAGCGTTGCGCAGGTGCTGCCGTGCTACCGGGTGCTGGGCGCGCTCGAGCGCCAGCTCGCCCAGGCACCGCTCTGAGGGGCGCGCGGCGGGCGCCGTCGCGCCCGCCCGGCGCCTCAGGCCGGGTCGGGCAGCGGAATGAACTCCCGCTCGTCGCCCGGCACCGTCGGGAAGCGGCCCGCGCGCCAGTCGCGCTTGGCCTGCTCGATGCGCTCGAGCGAGCTCGACACGAAGTTCCAGTAGATGTGCCGCTCGCCGACCGGCTCCCCGCCGATCAGCGCCACGCGCGCGCCCCGCTCGGTGCGCAGCACCGCCTCGGCACCCTTGGCGAACACCAACATCCGCCCCGGGCCGGCAGACTCGCGCGCGTAGCTGAGCTGCCCGTCGATCACGTAGGCGGCGCGTTCGGTGTAGGCATCCGTCAGCGGAAACTCGCAGCCCGGCGGCAGCGACACGTC
The DNA here is from genome assembly GCA_021792555.1 of Pseudomonadota bacterium. Classification (GTDB taxonomy): domain Bacteria; phylum Pseudomonadota; class Gammaproteobacteria; order Steroidobacterales; family Steroidobacteraceae; genus 13-2-20CM-66-19. The sequence continues at coordinate 72,727 of JAJYUL010000002.1, read as the reverse complement.
GGCGTAGAAGAGCGGCGAGAAGGTCGCCACGGGCGAGCGCCGTCCGTAGGCCTCGCCGGCGAGGACGCGCACGTGGGCGCCCTCGAGTTCGACGCTGGGCAGTGTATCTGCGGGGTGATGATGAAACTGCGGCGCGGTCTCCTCGTCCGCCGCCGGTAGTGCGACCCACAGCTGCAGTCCGTTCAGCCGTGATCCGCTGCGCCGGTGCTCGGGACCGGTGCGCTCGGAGTGTACGATGCCGCATCCGGCGGTCATCCAGTTGATGTCCCCGGGACGGATGGCCTGATGCGAGCCGAGGCTGTCGCGGTGGACGATCTCGCCCTCGAACAGATAGGTGACCGTGGCGAGCCCGATGTGCGGGTGCGGCCGTACGTCGAGCCCGCGTCCCGGCGGCAGGTCCGCCGGGCCCATGTGGTCGAAAAAGATGAACGGGCCGACCATGCGGCGTGCGCCGGAGGGCAGCACGCGCCCGACCATCATCTCGCCGATATCGCGCGGCCGTGCGTCGATGAAGGTCGCGAGCTCGGGCGCTGTCGGACGGTCGGCGCAGGCCGGCTCGGCGGTGGGCAGTGCGCTCATGCTGGATTCTCCTGCGGGCCTCTCGATGGGGCGATGCTAGCATCGGCGGCCCGGGGGCGCGCGCTGAGCACCCCTGGCGGCCGTGCCAGCGGCCATTCATCGTCAGAGACGGAGGTCGTCATGAACATCGGATTCATCGGACTCGGCAATATGGGCAGCGCCATCGCCGCGCGGCTGCTCGCCGCGGGGCATGCGCTGCGGGTGTGGAACCGCACTCCTGAACCGGCGCGGCGGCTGGCCGGACAGGGCGCCGTGGCCGTGGCCACGGCGCGCGAAGCATGCGCCGCCGAGGTGGTCTTTTCCATTCTGAGCGATGACCGCGCAGTGCGCGAGGTGCTGATGGATGCGGCACTACCGGCTTCCCCCGGCACGGTGCACGTCAACATGGCGACCATCTCGCCGCAGCTGAGCGATGAGCTCGCCGCGCGCCTGCGCGCCGCAGGCTGCGGGTACGTTGCCGCGCCGGTGCTCGGCCGACCGGATGTTGCGGCGGCCGGCAAGCTCAACATCCTCGCGGCCGGTCCGGCCGCCGACATCGAGCGGGTGCAGGGGCTTTTGCAGGTCATCGGACAGAAGACCTGGCGGTTCGGCGAGCGCGCCGCACAGGCCAACGTTGTCAAGCTCGCCGTGAACTTCATGCTCGCGGCCGCGATCGAGTCGATGGGCGAGGCGGCCGCGCTCGCCGGCGGCTACGGCATCGAGCCGGCGGCGCTGTTCGAGCTCGTCAGTCAGACGATTTTCCCCGGCCCGGTCTATCAGGGCTACGGCCGGGTGATCGCCGAGTCGCGCTTCGAGCCGGCCGGGTTCAAGGCGCGTCTCGGTCTGAAGGACGTGCGCCTTGCGCTCGGCGCCGCCGAGGCGGTCAACGCGCCGATGCCGTTTGGCAGCCTGGTGCGCGATTCGATGCTCGAGGCGCTCTCGCGCGGTGAGGGCGAGAAGGAGTTCGGCGCGGTGCTCGGGCGGGCGGCGATGCGCCGCGCGGGGCGCTAAAGGAGCCGCGCCGCCGCATCCAGCCAGGCGCGCTGCGCCCGCCGGTAGTGGGCCGGGGCGATGCGCGCCTGCTCGAGCAGCTCGCGGGCCACCTTGCGGGCCTCCTCATGCTCGCCCTGGCGCTCGAGCAGCTGCGCGTAGCGCACGGAGCCCTCCGCGCCCGGATAGGCGGGCGCGAGCGCCCGGTACTCCTCGAGCGCCCGCGCGAGGTTGCCTTCCTGCTCGAGCGCGCGTGCGTAGAGCAGATGCCGCTCGGGGGAGTTGAATCCCGGGTTGTGCTGCATCAGCGCCTCGAGCGTGGCGCGCGCGCCAGGCGCATCGCCTTGGCCGAACTGCGCGCGCGCGAGCCCGAGCATGAGGTTCGGATCATGCTCGTACAGGCCCGTCAGGGTCTGCCGGTACTGGGCGATCGCCTCGCCGAAGCGGCCGTGGCGCGTGAGCTCCTCGGCATAGCGCTGCCGGCTCGCGACGTTGCCGGTGATCTGGGCCTCGCGCTCGAGGCGGCGCAGATCCCCGAACGGGTCCATGGCCTTCTTCAGCCCGCGCGCGGTGCGGTGGGCCGACTGGCTGCGGAACAGTTCCGGGAGGATCTCCACTGCCGTGTACGCCAGCGCGCCGAGCAGCGGCAGGAACAACATCACCCAGACCCAGATCCAGTTCCGTCCAGTCTTGATGCAGTGGACGATCAGGGCGAGGGACAGGACGTACGGCAGAATCAGGTACAGCATGGGCGCGATATCCTACCCCATCCGGCGTACCGCCCGGCCGGGAGATCGTTCCGCACTGCCGATGCTGATATTCTGCCGGCCATGAAATCCCTCAGGGCGGCCGCTGTGCGCCTCGGCGTGTTCGGCCTCGCGGCACTGCTCGGCGTGCGTATCGGCGTTGCCACCGCAGCGCCTGCGGCGGCTGCGCCGCGCTTGCGACCGGGGGTATACGTCGCCAACCCGCACGCGCTGCGCCCGGGCGCGGCTCATCGCCCGCGCATCGGACTGGTGCTCTCCGGAGGCGGGGCGCGCGGGCTTGCGCACATCGGCGTGCTCAAGGTGCTGCAGAAACTGCGCGTGCCGATCGACGCGATCGCCGGCACGAGCATGGGGGCGGTGGTGGGGGGGCTGTACGCCAGCGGACTCACTGCCGGGCAGATCGAGGCGGTGGTCCGCTCGCTCAACTGGCAGGAGGCGTTCCGCGATCAGCCGCCGCGTCAGGATCTGTCGCTGCGGCGCAAGGAAGAAGATGAGAATTTCCTGGTCGATTTCCGCATCGGCGTGCGCGACGGGCACCTGGTGCTGCCCCAGGGGCTGATCGAGGGGCAGAGCCTCACCGAGATGCTGCGCCGCCTGACGCTGCCGGTCGCGCGCATCACCAACTTCAACGATCTGCCGACGCCCTTTCGCGCGGTCGCCACCGATCTGGCGACCGGCAAGGAGGTGGTGATGAGCTCCGGGGATCTCACCAGCGCGATGCGTGCGAGCATGTCGGCCCCGGGGGTGTTTGCGCCGGTCGCCCGCGGCGGACGGCTGCTGATCGATGGCGGAGTGTCCGACAACGTGCCGATCGACGTCGCGCGCGAGATGGGCGTCGATGTGCTCATCGTCGTCGATGTGGGCTATCCGCTGCAGCCGCCGGCGCGGCTGAACGGCGTGGCGGGCATCAGCGCCCAGACGCTCGCGATCCTCATGCAGCGCAAGTCCGACGAGCAGCTGGCCACGCTGACCCACCGGGACGTGCTCATCCGGCCGGACCTGCAGGGGATTTCCTCGTTCGATTTCGGCAACGTCAACCGCCTGCTCGCCATCGGCGAGGCGGCCGCCTGGAAGATGCGCAAGCGCCTGGAGGCGTTCTCGGTGAGTCCGGCGGCCTACCGCCGCTACGAGCAGCGGCGGGCGAGTCTGCGCAGGCCGCCCCCGCGGATCGCCTTCGTCGAGGTGCAGACCGGCTCGCGCTCCTTCTCCGCGCCGATCGAGAAGCTCTTCGGGGACATGGTCGGCAAGCGGCTCAATCCTGATGCCATCGCCCGGCGCATCACCACGCTGTACGGCCAGGGCGGGCTCGATACGCTCGATTACCAGCTGGTGCGCCGCGACGGGCGCTACGGCCTGCTGATCGACGCGCGGCGCGCCTCGATCGGCCCGAATTACCTGCGCTTCGGGGTGAGCCTGCAGGATGACTTCTCCGGCGATGCGACGTACGAGGCGGCCGCGCGCTATGTCATGTCCGAGATCACCCGCTCGGGCGGGGAGTGGGTGACGGACGGGGAGATCGGGCAGACCTCACGGCTCGCCACCGAGGTGTATCTGCCGTTTTCGAAGTTCTCCGGCTGGTTCGTTCTGCCGCAGGTGTCGATCGGGGCGAGCGACCTGCCGTTTCTCGTCGGGCAGAGCGTGCGCGCGCAGTACCGCGTGCACACGTTCAGATACGGCCTGGACATCGGCAAGCAGTTCAGCGACTGGGGCGAGATCCGCGCCGGGGTCTACCGCGAGGAGGGGCATTCGCGCCTGAGCATCGGCGATCCGAACGATCCGGCGCTGCCGTTCCCGCCGCTGCAGAACTTCGGCTCGCGCACCTACTTCCTGCGCTTCAGCTACGACACCCTCGACAACATCAACTTCCCGCACTCCGGCGAGCAGGCGGCGCTGCAGTGGAGCAGCGCGCACCAGGCCATCGGCTCGGTGTCGAGCTACAACCGGGTGACGTTCCATTTCATTGCGGCGCACACCTGGCATGACCGCGATACGGTGGCCTTCTCGGTCTCCGGCGGCAGCCTGCTCAACCGCGCCACCAACCTGCGCATGGAGTTTCCGCTCGGCGGGTTCCTCAACCTCTCGGGCCTGAAGCCCTACTCACTGTACGGACCGCACTACGGCATCGCGCGGCTGCTGCTGTACCGCGAGATCGACCGCGGCGGCCCCGGCTACCTCGGCGTGCCGATCTACCTCGGGATGTCGCTCGAGGCGGGCAACGTGTGGCAGCACATGAGCCAGGCGAAATGGAGCACCCTGCACAAGGACGCGAGCATCTTCCTCGGGCTCGACACGTTCCTCGGACCGGTCTATCTCGGCAGCGGGTTCGACGATCACGGCAACCAGGCCTACTACCTGTTCCTCGGCCGCACGTTCTGAGCATGAGCCGCCCGGGGGAGGCGGCCGCCGGCCTAGATGCCGCGGCTCTCGACCAGGTTCTCGACTTTCTGGAACACCAGCGCCGGCTTGTCCCCGGAGCGCGAGTACAGGTGGCGGCGGCTCATCTCGGTGAGCGCCGCGTCGCGCTCGGCGGCGGTGGCGTACCAGTGCAGCCGGTGCCACTCGGGCCCGACCAGCTTGCTGAACGGATCCCCGGGCATGAGGCTCACACGGACCCCGTAGGGCCGCGGACGCTCCACGTAGGGCGCTTTGAGATTTTGTGGCTGGCTGATTCCCATGGCGCGCGAAGCTTACGGTGCCAGCCGCCGCAGGCGCAAGGGCACACCCTGGACGCGGTATCATATGCCCCGGAGGAGCCCATCATGGCGTCGTCGCACAAGAGAATGACCCTGCCGGAGGCGCACGAGGCGCTGCCCGGGCGCAGCACCCCGCTCGAGGTGCCCGATCTGCATTTCGTCAGCGGCCATCGCATCGCGCCGCCGTTCCCGGCGGGCCTGCGCGAGGCGCTGTTCGCGATGGGTTGCTTCTGGGGTGCCGAGCGGCTCTTCTGGGAGCTGCCCGGGGTGTACGCCACGGCGGTCGGTTATGCGGGGGGCCTGACGCCCAATCCGACCTATCGCGAAGTGTGCACGGGCCTGACCGCTCATGCCGAGGTGGTGCGCGTGATCTACGATCCGGCGCGCATCGGCTACGAGGCGCTGCTGAAGGCGTTCTGGGAGTCTCACGATCCCACCCAGGGCATGCGCCAGGGCGGCGATGAGGGCACGCAGTACCGCTCGATGATTTTCACCGCAGATGCCGCGCAGCGTGAGGCAGCCGAGGCCTCGCGCGAGGCCTATCAGGCGCGGCTCACGGCTGCCGGCCACGGGACGATCACGACGGAAATCGTGCCCTGGCCGACCTTCTACTACGCCGAGGATTACCACCAGCAGTACCTGGCGAAGAACCCGGACGGATATTGCGGGCTGGGCGGGTGCGGAGTGCCCTTCAAATTCGCGCAGTTACAGCCGGGGGAGAAGGCGTAGCTGGAGCTACACGGTGGGCTTCAGAAGGAGACCCGCTGGTTAGCGTCGTCCTCGACGAGGACCGCGAGTGTGGGTGCAGGACGAAACACGATATTTGCGGCGCTCGAGTCCACTGGAAGTCTACCGTCGGCCGCGGTTCAGGATCGTCCACGGTGAAGTTCACGAGTGGCAATTGTAGTAGCTACGGTATGTAGCTACAATACCCCGTGTATGCGTGGGATGAAGCGAAACGACTGGCAAATCTGCGCAAGCATGGCATCGATTTTCGCGACGCACCGAAGATCTTCCGCGGATTCACGCTCACGGCAGAAGATGATCGGGAATTCTACGGTGAGCGGCGGTTCCTCACGCTGGGGCTGCTCGAAGAGCAAGTCGTCTCGGTAGCCCACACTGAGCGTGGGAAGGACATCCGTATCATTTCGATTCGCAAGGCTACGAAACATGAAGCGCGCTTCTACTTCTCGCAAATCGCAAACTGACCTGCGCCGGGTAAGGCGAACCACCGATGCGACCATGGTTCGAGACGGCGATGCACCGGAGTGGACTCCAGAGATGTTCGCGCGCGCTGTGGCCCGCAAGGGGTTGAGGCCAGTGCCCAAGAAGGCACTGCTGTCGCTTCGTATTGATTCCGACGTCGTCGAGTGGTTCAAGTCGCAAGGTTCGGGCTATCAGTCGAGAATGAACGCTTTGCTGCGGGCCTATATGGAAGCGCACCGGTGAGCTCATCGAGCAAATCGATATGTACTTCGATGTCCATTTGAACGGCCAGAAGCTCGGCACTTATTGATTCCGGGGGATGAGAACCGTCCCGGGATTCGCTCCGACTGCGTGGAGCTGTGCATTGAGATCTTGCGAGGACCCTGGCAAATCGGGCGATTGGGGATACGGGTGGGGCAGCGGCTGGTCTACCACCGGAGCACCGTTGCGGTCGACTAAAAGTCGACCGGTAGAGGTCTGCCACCGCACTAAGCGCGGGAATTCCGCGGTATTTTACGCCTTCGGGCGCACTACCCGCAGCAGTATCTGGCGAAGAACCCGGACGGGTATTGCGGGCTGGGCGGCTGCGGCGTGGCGTACTCCAAGGCGGCGTGAGCCCGCAGTGAGTCCGGCGCCGCGCCGAGCCGCACCGCGGCGTGAGCTCATGCCGACGGGTGCTTGATTTCCCGCACGGTTCCCACCCAGAATCCCTCTCGAGGGCCCGCGACCGAGTGGGCAGGCCATCGGCGAGCGCGCCGGTTTCGAGGGGTCTCATGTCACATCGTCTTCCCGCTGCCGCAGGCGCGGCGGCGCTTGTGTGCGTCGTTGTGCTTGCGCCCCCCGCGGCCCGCGCGGCGGGACTGGCCGCGACGCAGGCGGTCAATTCCGGCAATACCGCCTGGCTGCTGACTTCCACGGCGCTCGTGCTGTCGATGACGCTGCCCGGCCTGGTGGCGTTCTACTCCGGCCTCGTGCGCAGCAAGAACGTGCTGTCGGTGGCGATGCAGTGCTTCGCGATCGCCTGCCTGGTGAGCATTCTGTGGGTGGCGGGCGGCTATGGGCTGGCGTTCGGCCGCGGCGGCGCGCTGCAGGCGCTCATCGGTTCGCCTGCGGCCGGGTGGCTGGGCAGCATCGGCCGCAACGCCCTGCACGGCACGACTCCCGTGGCCGCCTTCGCGATGTTTCAGCTGACCTTTGCGATCATCACCCCGGCGCTGGTGATCGGCGGGTTCGCCGAGCGGATCAAGTTCAGCGCGGTGCTGTGGTTCTCCGGGCTGTGGCTGCTGCTGGTCTATCTGCCGGTCTGCCACTGGGTCTGGGGCGGGGGCTGGCTGGCGCGGCTCGGCGTGCTCGATTTTGCCGGCGGCATCGTGGTGCACGTCACCGCCGGCGTCGGTGCGCTGGTGAGTGCGCTCGTGCTGCGCGAGCGCAAGGGATTCCCGCACCTCGCCATGCCGCCGCACAACATGACGCTCACCATTCTCGGGGCGGGCATGCTCTGGGTGGGCTGGTTCGGGTTCAACGGCGGCAGCGCGCTCGCGGCGAACGGCTCGGCCGCCATGGCCATTCTGGTGACGCACCTTGGCGCCTCGGCCGGCGCTCTGGCGTGGATGAGCGCGGAGTGGCGCAAGTTCGGCAAGCCGAGCGTGCTCGGCCTGGTCACGGGCATGGTCGCGGGGCTCGGCACCATCACGCCGGCCTCCGGGTTCGTCGGGCCGCTCGGGGGGGTGATCATCGGCGCGAGCGCCGGCCTGGTGTGCTTCTCCGCCACGCAGGTCCTCAAGCGCAGGCTGCTCATCGACGATTCGCTCGATGTCTCGCCGGTGCACGGCGTGGGCGGCGTGCTCGGCACGACCCTCACCGGCGTGTTCGTCGCGGCGCCCCTCGGCGGAGTGGGTTACGCGGTGGGGATGGACATGCTCCGTCAGGTCGGAGTGCAGATCCTTGGGGTCGTGAGCGTCGGGCTGTGGTGCGCCGGCCTCACGTACGTGATCCTCAAAGTGCTGCAGGCCACCATCGGACTGCGCGTCAGCGAGGATCAGGAGCGCGAGGGGCTCGATCTCTCGCAGCACGGCGAACGCGCCTACAATGAGTGAGCGGGGCGCGGTGCGGCTGCGGCGATGCACGCGGGCCGGGACCACGCCGGTCGTGGGGTCGATTCGCACGGGAGGCTCATGAGCATGCACATTCTGGTGATGATTCTGTTGTCGGTGCACGCGCTGGCGGGGGTGTTCTGGGCCGGCTCGACGCTCGCCCTGACCCACTCGTATTTCGAGGTGACGCCCAAGCTGTTCCGCGCCCAGATGGGCGCCGCGGCGATCGCGGTCGTCGCGGGCCTGGCGCTCTGGGGCATCGTCATCCGCGGCGCTCAGGATCCCATGGCCCATACCCTCGCGCTCGGGGCGGCGCTGGCGGTGATCGCCGCTGCAGTGCAGGGCGCGATGCGCCGCACGCCGGTGCGCGCCCAGCGCATCGCCGCCGTGCTCCTGTCCGGGACGGTGGTGTGCATGGTCATCGCGCCCTACGTGACCTGAACGCACTGTTCTCGGGGCGGGAAGGGTTCCCGCCGCACCGGTGCAGAGCCCGGCACAGGGGGATCCCTGGAGCGGTTTGTCACTGCGCCGCTTCGCGGCGCGGCCGGCCGATATCGGGCAGGAAGCCGGCGAGCAGACCGATCACGGGCAGCCACGCGCACAACCGGTAGACCAGGTCGATGCCGGCCGAGTCGGCGAGCCGACCGAGCACCGCCGCGCCGATGCCCCCCATGCCGAAGGCGAAACCGAAGAACAATCCGGCCACGGTGCCGGTGCGCCCCGGAAGCAATTCCTGCGCGTACACGATGATCGCGGGGAAGGCCGAAGCGAGGATCATGCCGATCGGCACCGTCAGCACGCCGGTCCAGAAGAGGTTGGCATGCGGCAGCAGCAGCGTGAACGGCAACACCCCGACGATCGAGCCCCAGATCACGTACTTGCGGCCGATCCGGTCGCCGATCGGCCCGCCGATGAGGGTGCCGGCCGCGACCGAGCCGAGAAACACGAACAGATGGATCTGCGCGCTCTGGATCGAGACATGGAAGCGGCTGATCAGGTACAGCGTGTAGTAGCTGGTCAGGCTGGCCAGATAGAAATACTTCGAGAAGATGAGCGCGAGCAGCACGCTGATGGCCACCGTGACGTGTTTGCGTGTCGGGGCCGCCTCGGGCGCACTCACGCTGCGCGGCGTGAGCCGTTGCAGTCCGTGCGTGCGATACCAGTGGCCGACCTGCAACAGCACGAACATTCCCACCAGCGCCGCGCACGAAAACCAGACCACGCTCGATTGGCCGTACGGCAGGACGATGAACGCGGCGAGCAGCGGCCCGACCGAGGAGCCGAGGTTGCCGCCGACCTGAAACACCGATTGCGCGAGCCCGTGCCGCCCGCCGGAAGCCATGCGCGCCACGCGCGAGGATTCCGGATGAAACACCGATGAGCCGGTGCCGATCAGGGCGGCAGCCCCGAGCAGCAGCGCATAGGTGTGCGCATAGGCGAGCAGGGCGAGGCCGCAGAGCGTGAAACCCATCCCCATTGAGAGCGAGTAGGGGCGCGGACGTCCGTCCGTGTAGCGTCCGACGAGCGGCTGCAGGATCGAGGCGGTGATCTGATACGTGAAGGTCAGCGCGCCGATCTGTCCGAACGACAGATCGTAGTGCGCCTTGAGCATCGGATACAGCGCCGGCAGCAGCGACTGCATCATGTCGTTCAGCAGATGGCTGAAGCTGATGGCAGCGAGCACCGCGAAGGCGGTCTGGCTGGCCGCCTGCGCGGCGTGTGTGCGGGCGACGGTGTCGTTCAAGGGCGGCTCCGGCTGAGGCGGCTACTGTGCCGCATCCGCCCCGGGAGCGCCTCTCTCATTCGATGAACGGAAGGCGCGTCCGCCAACGCCCCGGGGACCGCCGGCACGGCGGCCCCCGGTCGGGTGGATCAATTCGGCGGAGTGCTCGGCGGGGTGCTCGGGGGGCTCTGCTGCTCGAGCGGGTACGCCTGGGCGGCCGAGGAAGACGGTGCCGCAGGCGTGGCGGCAGCCGCCGGAGTCGCCGCGGAGGATGATTCGCCCGGCATCCCGGCGGCGGTATCGACCGCGTTCAGGAAGCGGCTGGCCGCGTAATTGCTGCTCGAGACCGACCCGGACATGATCTGCGAGGCGCGCACGTGCGGCTGGCGATAGAAATCCGCGTCCGCGCCGTTGTCGACCGTCAGCTCCGAGCCGTCGATCGCCACGCCCGCGAACAGCCCCTTGTTGTGCGAGTAGGAGTACACGGCGGCGTTGAAGGTCTGCACGGTGGCCGCGGAGGCCTGCCGGCCGACCGGCCCGGCCGCCACGGAGGCGGACGCACCGAGTGTCACCTTGCCGCCGCTCAAGCCCGCGACGCCCTTGCGCGAGGTGAACACCAGTACCAGGTCGGTCTTCTGCACGCCCCACTGAAAGCCGAAGCTGCCTCCGGTGATGGTGATGAACACGGGACTGGAGAAGCGCCCGTCGGGCTTGCGCACGACCAGAACGCCGTGCCCGCGGCGCGCGCCGAAGAAGAAAGCGACCTTGGTGAGCCCCGGAATCACCGCGATGCCGTAGGCGCGCTGCAGCAGCCACTGGGGGATGCCTTGATCGCGAGTGCCCTTCAGATCGTTCAGAACCTGGGTGGCGAGCAGCAGCCGGCCTTCCTCCAGGGCCTGCGCGTGTGCGGCGACCGTCGCCAGTGCGAACAGCACGCCGGCCAGCGCCGAGAGCAAGCGGGAACGAATGCGCATGTCAGGTTTACTCCAGTGCTCGGGCGGGCCGGGTGCGCGTCGAGCGGCGCGCTGTGCGCGATTACCCTAACCCATCCCGTTGCGCGAAGCTTACCGCAGACCGGGGGGCGATGGGAGTTGGCTGCGGGGCTGCGGCAACGGTTCAGCGCTCGTTCAGCGACAGCGCGGCGCCCGCCTCTGAGGTGGCGAGTTGTTCGAGCGGCTCGCCGGTCAGCCGGAAGATCCGCCAGTCCTGCATCGGCTGCGCGCCGAGGTTGCGGTAGAAGGCGATCGACGGGGCATTCCACTCGAGCACCGCCCACTCCAGCCGGGCGCAGCGCCGCTCGATGGCCAGACGTGCCAGATGCCGCAGCAGCTGCCGGCCGATGCCCTGCCCGCGCATGTGCGGTTTGACGTACAGGTCCTCGAGGTAAATCCCCGGCTGGCCCTTGAACGTCGAGAAGTTGTGAAAGAAGAGCGCAAAGCCCACCGCTTCGCCCTGCCGGCACGCGAACACCACTTCCGCGAAGGGGTGCGCGCCGAACAGCGACTCGCGCAGATTCGCAGTGGTCGCGACCACCTCGTGCTCGAGGCGCTCGTAGCGGGCGAGTTCGCGGATGAACTCGAGGATCTGCTCGACGTCGGCCGCGACGGCCGGACGGATCTCGATCATGGCGGTGCTCATCCCGTGCTTTGCAGGCCCTGCGCGATGCCGGTGGTGCTGACCAACAGCGCCTCGAACAGATCGCGGTCGGCGCGCCCCCCGGCCCGCCAGCGCGCCAGCAGGTCGACCTGCATGAGATTCATCGGATCGATGTACGGATTGCGCAGACGGATGGCCCGCTGCAGCATCGGGTCGCCGTCGAGCAGCTCCCCGGCATCCTTCAGCGTCAGCACCTGATCGCGCGTCAGCTCGTACTCGGCGCGGATCACCTCCGCAAAGCGCCGCAACGGCTCGGGCACGAGCGAGTGATATGCCGCGGCGATCTGCAGGTCGGCGCGCGCCAGCATCGACTCGACGTCGTCGATCAGATTGCGCAGGAAATTCCACTCGGCGTACATCGCGCGCAGCGTCTGCGCGCCGTGCCGCTCGGCGGCGGCCTTCAGACCCGAGCCGGCGCCGAACCATGCCGGCAGCATGTGGCGGGTCTGGGTCCAGGCGAACACCCACGGCACCGGCAGGAGCCCTTCGATACCCTCTCCAGCGTGCCGGTGCACAGAGCGGGAGCCGACCTGCATGCGCTCGATGACGTCGATCGGGGTTACCGCGCGGAAGAACTCGTGGAACTCGTGCTCCTCGTACACCAGCGCCCGGTACGCATCGCGGCTGACCGCTGCGAGCGTCGCGGCGCAGTCGATGTGCGCCGGCGGCGTCGCGCGCGGGGCGCGCTCGGCGGTCGCGAGGCTGATGGCGTTGAAGGCCCTCTCCAGCGTGCGCATCGCGATCGGGCGCAATCCGTAGCCCTGCTTGATCGTTTCACCCTGCTCGCGCAGGCGCAGCACGCCGTTCGCCGAGCCCGGCGGGGCGGACTTCACCAGCCGGTCGATGCGCGCCCCGCCGCGCGCCAGACTCGCGCCGCGCACGTGCATGATCGCGAGATTCTGCACGGCCGTGCCGACGCTCGCCGTGAGCGTGCGCTCGGCCTGATGAAGTGCGAAGCGCGAGGCGCACGGGCCCGCCTCCATGTTGCTGTCGGAATAGCCGAGCAGAACGTTCTGCCGCCCACCGCGGCCTTCCAGGTGGCGCGCGTAGGCCGGCTCGGCCAGCAGCTGCTGCATGATCGAGCCACAGCGCTCGAGCGCGGCGATCGACTCGAACTGCGGCGCGATGTCGAGCGTCACCTCGCCGGTGCTCTTGTCGAACACCGACGCCCAGCGCGCGAGCAGCATGGCGGCGAGCACATCATCCACGCCTTCCGCGCCGCTCACCACGAACGAGCCGATCGCCTGCGGGCCGTAGCGGTGGCGGATCTGCGCAAAAGTCTCGAACACCGCGAGGTTGCGCCGGGCGAGCGCGTCGAGCTCCACGCGCGGGCCGGTGTCCTTCTCCAGCGCCTCGGTGAGCAGCCGAGCGCGCTCGCCGCTCGAGCGGCTCGGCCAGGCCGGATCGTTGCTGCCCTGGGCGATGATCTGATGCAGCACGCTGGCGTGCTGGCGCACATCGAGGCTCGCCAGATGAAAGCCGAAGGTGTCGATGCGCCGCAGGAGGCGGCGGATCTGGAACAGGCCCGCGGTGGCGCCCTTGTTGGCCTGCAGGCTCTCGGCGATCAGCTGCACGTCGTCGCGGAAGTGCTGGGCATTGTCGTACCCCTTACCCCGGCCGTCCTGCGTCTCGCGCAGGCGCAGCGCGAGCTGCGAGAGGAACAGCCTGTAGGGCATGCGGTCGCGGCGGCCGAGCATCGCCGGGCGCGCCCCGGGGGCGAGCCGCGTGTACTCCTCGATACGCTGCGTGAGCTTCGCCGAGACATTGGTTCGCCGCTCGCCCTGCGAGAGCCGCTCGGCGAGCTTCTGGCACTCGGCGATGTAGGCGCCGAGCAGGATGTGCTGGTGGCGCGCGAGCGTCTCGCGGATGGTGCGCGCATGCACCTCGGGATGGCCGTCCATATCCCCGCCCACCCATGAGCCGAAGCGCAGGATGCACGGCAGCTCGATCGAATCAGCCGGCACGCCGAATACCTTGCCGAGCGCGAGCGCGATTTCCTCGTAGAACGCCGGCACCACGCGGTAGAGGATCTCGACCAGGTAGAACACCACCTGCTCGCGCTCATCGCCCACGGTCAACTGCTTGCGCGGCAGCTCCTCGGTCTGCCAGGCGGTCGTCAGCTCGAAACGGATGCCGTTCCATTGGCCGCGCACCTCCTGCGGGGTGAGCGTCGGGTCGAGGCTGGCGAGCAGCCGCTGCGCCACGCGCTGCTGCTTGCGCAGCAGCGTGCGCCGGGTCGCCTGCAGGGAGTGAGCCGAGAAGACCGGCTCGATGCGTAGCCGCTCGATCAGCCTCAAGACCTGCTCGAGCGACATGCCCTTGCCGGCGAGCTCGGCGATGGCGCTCTCGACGCCTCCGGGCTGCGGGTGATCGGTGTGGCGGAAGTATTCGCGCCGGCGGCGGATCCGGTGCACGCTCTCGGCGAGGTTCACGGTGCGGAACCACATCGAGAAGGCGCGCACCAGCTCGCGGGCGAGCGCCGGGGGGCGGTCATGGACCGAGGCGGCGAGCTCGGCGGCCGCCTCGGCACTGCCTTCGCGGCGGGCGATCGCCGCGCGCCGGTCGAGCTCGACCAGCTCGAACAGCGGCTGCCCGCCCTGTTCGCGCAGGATCTGCCCGATCAGCTCCCCGAGCGCGTGCACGTCTGCGCGCAGTGCGGCGTGTTCGGGGGGGAATTGGATGTCGCTTCGGTTCACCGGCGCGCGATTGTAGCCCAGCGCGCCCCTCAGCCGGCGAGCAGGACCGCTTCGGCCCGTTCGAGCTCCTCGGGCGTCCCGTAGAGCACCACGACGTCCCCATCGCGCAGGACCGTGCTCTCGGCCGGGTTGCGGCCGAGGATGCCGTGGCGGCGGACCCCCGTCACCGTGACCTGTACGCCGCGTGCCCGCAGGTCCCCCAGCATGCGTCCGACCGCCCAGGCCCCCGGCGGCACCACCACCGATTTGACTTCCTCGCGGAATTCGTGCGACTCATCGAGCGGCAGCGCGCCGGTGCGCCGCACGATCGTGCGCAGCACGCTGTAGCGGTCGCCGCGGATCTCGCCGATCAGCCGCACCACGCGCGAGACCGGCACCTGCAGCAGCATCAGCACGTGCGAGACCAGCATCAGGCTCGCCTCGAAGGTCTCCGGCACTACCTCGGTCGCGCCGGCCGCCTGCAGTTCGAGCAGGCGCGAGTCGTCCTGCGTGCGCACCAGAACCGGCACATCCGGCCGCTCGGCGCGCACCGTGCGCAGGATGCCGAGCGCCGTGGCGGGATCGGCGAAGGTGATCACCACCGCCGTGGCGGTGGCGAGCCCCGCAAGCTCGAGAATCTGCTCGTCGGAGGAGTCACCGTAGATGACCGGATCGCCCGCCTGGCGCGCCGCGCCGATGCGCGCCGGGTCCAGATCGAGCGCGATGTACTCGAATCCCTGCGCTTCAAGCACACGCGCCACGTTCTGTCCGACGCGCCCGAACCCGCAGAGAATGACGTGCGCGCGCTGGCCGATGGCGCCGGTTGCCGCGCTCTCGCGCTCGTATGCGGTATGCTGCGGCGGACCGCGCTCGCGCAGCAGCAGCCGGGCGATCCGCTTGTTGTGATTCAGCAGCAACGGGCTCAACACCATCGAGAGCACCAGGGCGAGCAGCAGCGGCTGACCGAAGCGCGCGGGCAGCACGCGATCGGCGAGCGCGACGCTGCCCAGAGCGACGCCGAACTCCCCGCCGATCGCGATCACGATGCCCGTGCGCAGCGCCTTGAAGCGCGAGCCGGCGAACGGACGCGTCACCAGCGCGGCGATTGCCGCCTTCAGCAGCACGATGAGGGCGAGCAGGGCGAGCACGATGCCGGCCTGGCCGGCCAGCCGATGGACATCGAGCAGCATGCCGACCGAGACGAAGAACACGCCGAGCAGAATGTCGCGGAACGGCCGCAGCACCGACTCGAGCTGATGGCGGTACTCGGTCTCGGCGAGCATCATGCCGGCGAGAAACGCCCCGAGGCCCGCCGAGAGGTCGGCGAGGCGCGACACCCAGGCCGCGCCGATGACCACGAGCAGCGCCGCGAGGGTGAACAGCTCGCGCAGCCGGCTGTGGGCGATCTCGTGAAACAGCGGGCGCAGCAGCCAGCGGCCGGCGGCCAGCACCGCGCCGATGGCGAGCGCGCCGCCGGCCGCGGCGAGCAGCGCGGCGCGCAGGTCGAAGTGGTGGTTCGTGCCCGGACCGAGCGCCGAAGCGAGCGCCAGCAGCGGCACGAACGCCAGGTCCTGGAACAGCAGCATGCTGAAGGCGAGCCGGCCGTGCGTGCGGTTCAGTTCGGCCCGTTCGGTCAGCTGGTGCAGCAGGATGGCGGTCGAGCTCATCGCGATGGCGCCGCCGGCGACCACCGCGGCCGGCCAGGCGAGGCCGGCGAGCCGCCCGAGCAGGGCGAACGCCAGAGTCGTGGCGCCGACCTGCGCTGCGCCGAGGCCGAATACCTCGCGCCGCATGGCGATCATGCGCGGCAGGGAGACGTCCAGTCCCAGCGTGAACAGCAGGAAGGCGACGCCCAGCTCGGCGAGCAGGGCCACCGTCGCCGAGCCGCTCACCACGCCGAGGGCGTGCGGGCCGCAGGCAAGGCCGACGGCCAGGTACGGGAGCGCCGTCGGCAGGGCGAGCCGGCGCGCGATGGTCACCAGCAGTACCGCTGCGGCCAGCAGAACCAGCATCTCGGTGAGCGGCTGCATCCGGTCTATTGTAGGGGCAGGGGCGGCACCGGCGCGTTACGCCGGGCCGAAACGAAAGAGCCCCGCTCGGGGCGGGGCTCTTCGGGCATCAGCCGGTACGGCTCAGGCCTTCTTCTTGGCCATGTGCTTCATGGCCATGTGCTTCATGGGCTTCTTGTGCCACTTCTTGTGCACGGCCTTCTTGGTCCACTTCTTGTGGGCGGCCTTGCGGGTCCACTTCTTGTGCACCATCTTCTTGTGCACGACGTGGTGCTTGGCGGCAGGGGCCGGAGCTGCGACGGCGGCAATGGGGGCGGCAGCCAGCGAGCCGGCAACCAGCAGCGCAGCGAGTACAGGGACGAGCTTCTTAAACATCGACATCTCCAGAAATAGAGAGTTTGAGCGGTTGAGAATTGCCCCGAGCGCCCGGCGCCGGAACGGGGCGGATTATTGCAGGAAGATCCGCGCCCCAACCGTGGATGACCAGAACGTAATGTTGGAGAGAGCTCAGTGTCCCTGAAAAGCGACAAGGCTGTGGACCGGCACGCCGAGGGCCTCCAGGCGGCGGGCGCCGCCGAGCTCGGGCAGGTCGATGACGAAGCAGGCCGCCTGGATCTCGGCACCCAGGGAGCGCAATAGCCTGACCGCGGCCTCGGCCGTACCGCCCGTGGCAATGAGGTCATCGACGAGCAGTACCCGCTCGCCCGGGTGCAGCGCGTCGCGGTGCATCTCGATCTCATCGATGCCGTACTCGAGCGAGTAGCTCACGCGCACCGTCTCGTGCGGGAGTTTGCCTTTCTTGCGGATCGGCACGAAGCCCGCGCCGACGCGGTGCGCCACCGCTCCCCCGAGAATGAAGCCGCGCGCCTCGATGCCGGCGACGTGGCCGATGCTCGCCTCGCGCCACGGCCGCGCCAACTCCGCCACGGCCAGCTGGAACATCGGCGCATCGCGCAGGAGTGTGGTGATGTCCCGGAAGACGATTCCGGGCTTCGGATAATCAGGAATGCTGCGAATGGCGTCTTTGAGCGCCTCGAGATCACGCGAGTCCATGATTGCGACTGTACACGGTTTGCGCCGCAGTTGTGCCAAGATTGCCCGATGCAAGCCATCGATCTGTTGTTACAGCGACATTCGGCAAAAACCCTCGGTGAGCCCGGCCCCGATGCGGCGGCTCTGGAGCTGTTGCTCGCGAGCGGCGCGCGCGCGCCCGATCACGGACGGTTGCGCCCCTGGCGATTCATCGTCATTCGCGGCGCGGCCCGCGCGCGCCTCGGGGAACTGCTCGCCGCACAGCTGCGCCGCGCGCGCCCGGACTCGAGCCCCGAGGCGCTCGAGCGCGAGCGGCTCAAGGCATTTCGCGCGCCGCTCGTCATCGCGGTGGCGGCGGTGCAGGATCCGCGCTCGGCGGTACCCATGATCGAGCAGGTGCTGAGCGCGGGCGCCGCGGCCGAGAACATCCTGCTCGCGGCGAGCGCGCTCGGGTTCAACGGTGTGTGGAAGACCGGCGGCGCCGCTTACGACGATGAGGTCAAGCGCGCACTCGGGCTCGCGAGCGCCGATGCGCTGGTGGGCTTTCTCTACATCGGCACCGAGCCGGCCCGCGCGGCGGAGCAGCCGGCACGGGCCGATTGGCACGATCGGGTGACCTACTGGGGCGAGTGAGGCCGTGCGGGCGATCCGGCGTTGCGGCCCGCCCGCCGATCAAGGCGGCTCAATGCGCCGCCGGCACCGGGTAGTGGACGAAGATCTGGCTCACCGCCTCGTCGATGGACTTCCCGGGGTGGTAGAGCGTGTGCTGCGAGATGTCCGAGGAGGCCGTTCCGCTCCAGATCACCGAGCGGCTCGCGCGGTTGATGACCGAGATGGTCAGCGCCGCGGTCGTCACGGTGCGCACGTCGCTGTAATAGCCGCCCCAGCCGTAGGGCCAGCCCCCCCAGCCGCCCCAGCCGTACGGGCCCCAGCCGCCCCAGTAGCCGCCCATGAACGCCGGTCCCATGCCGCCCTCGACGCGGTCACGCGTCCTGATGCGGAAGTTCACCAGCAGATCCGGGTCGGCATCGGCCGCGACCAGCGTGTAGCCCCGCGCCTGCATCTGCTGCGTGACGTCGCGCTCCAGACGCTGCGTCGTGAGTGACTTGTACGGTCCGTGATCGGTGCTCGGATGGCGTACGAACGCGAAGGTATGCGCCCCCGCGAGGTTGGCGCCTGCGGCAATGCGTGTGTGAATCACCGGTGCGGTGGCACATGCGGCGAGCAACAGCGAGGCCGCGGCGGCCGCCAGGATCCCGCCCGTCTTGAGTACCCGCCCGAAGGACATTGCGCGCATTGTCACGACCTCCACTGTGTACTGACTCTTGAAACGCTCGGAGGTTCCCGCGGTTGACTCCGATCGCCGACACCGGCCGGGCTGCCGAGGGCACAAGCGCACCCTCGGCAGCCCGGCCGCGGCGCCACTATACGGCCACGCCCGTGCCGCGAACAGCCGTGGCCCCGCTCAGGCGGCCGGACGCACCGTGATGCAGTAGTCCTGTCCCGCCCATTGCCCATCGGACTGGCGGCGGTAGGTCAGGTCGATCCGGCGCCCGGCGCTGAAGCCGCGGGTGTCGATCTCGACGAGGTGCAGGCCGAGCGGGTTCGCTTCGGTCGGGCGCTCCTCGATGTCCTGCCAGCCGTCGTGCCCCCAGCGGAACACGCCCGGTTCGGTCAGGGCCAGCGTCAGCGCCGCCCCCTGCGGCAGCCGCCCCGCCGGAGCGTGCGGCGTCCAGATGACTCGCTTCAGCGCCGGACGCTTGCCGCCGTAGCGGTGCCACAGCGGCTCGGGGCGGTCGAACGGCCGGCCGAGCGAACGCGAGACGACCAGCTTGATGAATTCCGCGTGCGCCCAGACGAGCGGCATCGCCCCGCCGGTCGGCCGGCCGGGCTCGAGAAACCGCTCGGGAACGGGCGCACTGTCCCAGACCTGCTCGGGCAGCATGCCGCCCCCGGAGGCCATGCGCACCATGGTCTCGAGCAGCGGCAGAGGGTCGCGTCCCGCGGCGAGTTCGTAATGTCCGCGCTCCCCGGTGAGCAGCGGCCAGGCGCGTCCGCGGCCGGTGCCGTCGTACGCCGAGCCGTCATCGTGCTCCCCGTAGCCATCGTCGTTGTAGCGGTGCCAGCTCGGACCGTTCGGCGTGTCGACCTTCAGCAGCGCATCGATGAGCTTGACCGTGCCGGCGATGAGCGGGTCATCGGGGGCGCGCAGGCCGAAGCGCACCAGCTGCAGGAAGTCGACCCCGACCTGAGCGGCAGCGGGCAGTCCCGGATCGATCATCTGGTTGCGGATCGGCAGCGTGTCCTGCAGCGCGCCGCGATCGTGCAGCGCATCGGCCGGCGCCACGCGCACGTAATAACCGGGGATGCCGTGTTCGCGGGCGAGCGGGGTGTCGTACACCGCCGTCCAGTGCTCGAGGCTCGCGTTCCAGTAATCGGCGATCGCAAGCGCCAGGTCGCGTGCCTCCGGCGGCAGGTGCGATGCGCCGCACACCAGCGCCGCGATGCACGCCGAGAGGGTGAAGGTGTTGACTCCGGCATCCTCTTCCCAGCGGTCCTGGTCCGAAGCCGGCCCGTTGCGCACGATGAACGAGAGCGCGCGGTGGATCATGTCCGTCACGTGCACCCCATCGAGCGCCCTGCGCTCGTGCAGCGCGCAGGCGAGCAGCACGGGGAAGGCGGTCTCATCGAGCTGCACGGCGGTCCAGTAGGGCGAGCCGCCGAGCCACTGGTTCTGATTCCAGTGCCCGTCGAGCAGCTGCGTGGCGCGCAGGTAGCGCACCGTGTCGAGCGCCTCGCCCGTGGCGCCGAAGGCGAGCAGCGCGCCGGCGCACTCGCACAGGTCGCGCGGCCAGACCAGGTGATAGCCGGCGCGCTCGTCCTTGGTGTTGCCCCACGGGACGCTCAGACTGGCCACCATCGCGCCCGGGAAGGTCTTGTCCTTGTGGGTGCGCAGCACCATGGTCGAGAGGCTGAACTGGGTGCGGCAGGCCTGCGGCAGAGAGCCGGTGAGCGGGGCGCGCGCGGCGCATCCTTTCTGCCAGGCCGTCCAGTCGGCGATCTGCCGCTGCCAGCTGTTCTCGAACGGCTCGAACAGCGCCGAGAGCGCCAAGGTCGCGGCCGATTCCGTGCCGCTGCTGATGCCGAGTGCGAGCACCGCCCGGCGGGGCAGCTCGCCCATCAGCGCGACGTTGCCCGGCCCGGCGCGGTCGTATTCCCAACTCATCGCGCCGTTGCAGGCAAAATCCTGCCAGCCGTCGCTCGTGCCCACGTAACCGCAGCTCGCGTGCCCCCACGCATCGCGCTGATCGGCGTCGACCGCCGCGAGGGCGAGCGCGAAGGGGCCCTGCTCGGCGAGCAGCAGCCGATGTCCGCGGCGCCCCGCTACGCTCGCGAGGTTGTCATGTCCGGTGCCGCCGACATGCGGGGCGAGCAGCGCATACGGCCGCAGCGTCTCGTCGCCGACGAGCTCGACCTCGACGAGCAGCACGTCGCGATCGGCCGCCGGCACGATGCGCAGCCGCAGCTCGAAGCGCTCGTGACGGTGCACCACTCGAACCGCCGGAATGCCCGGGCCGGCGAGCGTGACGGTCGGATTGCCGAGGCGCTTGACCTCGACCCAGAATCCACGGCCGTCCGCCACGATGAAACCCAGGTCGCGGATCTGCGGAATGTCGACACGCGGATAGTAGACTTCGTTGACGATGCCGCCGCCGATCGTGAACCACAGGCGTGAATCGCCGAGCGCACAGCCCACGACGTCTTTGGCGCTGCTGCACCAGGTGGGCGAGAGTCCCGGGCCGCCCGGGGCTTCTCCTAAGCCGGACTCGCTCATGATGATCCTCCTCCATTTTGCCGCCCGCTTTTTGGTCAAGCGTGCCGAAGCCGGGTACGATACTGCATGCTCTGGCTCAAGGCATTCCATATCGTCTTCGTGGTGACGTGGTTCGCGGGGCTGTTCTATCTGCCGCGCCTGTTCGTCTATCACTGTGAAACCAGCGATGCGCCGGGGCTGGCGCGCTTTGCGGTGATGGAGCGGCGGCTGTTTGCGCTGATGAGTCTCGCCGGCGCGCTCGCGGTCGCGTTCGGGCTGTCCATGGTGGCCGTCGCGCCGGCGTTTCTGGAGTTCACCTGGCTGCGCGTGAAGCTCGTGCTGGTGGCGGCGCTCATCGGCTACCACCTGTGGTGCTACGGGCTGATGCGCGCGCTGATCGAGGGGCGCAACCGCCGCTCGCAGCGCTGGTTTCGCGTGTTCAACGAAGTGCCGGGGCTGTTGCTGATCGCGATCGTGCTGCTCGCGGTGTTGAGGCCCTAGCCGCCGGAGCGCTTGGCGTCGTAGCCGCGTTGGCGCAGCGCCTCGACCAGCCGGTCGCGGTGCTCGCCCTGGATCTCGATGCGCCCGTCGCGGACCGCGCCGCCGGCCCCGCAGAGTCTCTTCAGGTCGCGGGCGAGGGTCTCGAGGTCAGCCGGCCCGAGCGGCAGCCCGAGGATGACCGAGACGGCCTTGCCGCCGCGCCCGGCGACTTCGCGCCCCACCCGCACGGGCGCGGCGCCGCCGGGGCGGGCGGGCGCGAGCGCGGGGCGCTGGGAGGGGGCAGAGGCCTTGCGCAGTACGACGCCGCGGGCGGTGGGGTAGGATTTCACGGCGGGCATTATGGCCGTCCGGGCCGGTCCCCGCCAATGCGCTGCGCCGACGGCGATGAGATGTTCATTGCGTACGTCGCTCGATTCACGAACGAATTGGAAGATGCATTGCACTTTTGGGGCGGTAAACTTTCCATTCAGCCGACAGAAAACGGCGGTGACGAGGATCCGAACCGATGACGCAGTCGCGCCTGCACGTCCCCCATCCTCCGGCCCGCCCGGGGGAAAAGCCGGACTTCAGCTATCTGGAGATTCCGCCCGCCGGGCGTGAGCCGCGCCCGGACACGCTCGCCCCGGCGCTCGAGATCGAGCGGCTCGGCACCGGCATGGTGCGCGTGCTCGATGAGCAGGGCCACGCCGTGGGGGCCTGGAATCCGCACCTCGAGCCCGAGGATCTGCAGGTGGCGCTGCGCCACATGCTGCTCACGCGCCACTTCGATGAGCGCATGCAGCGCATGCAGCGCCAGGGGCGCATCTCGTTCTACATGAAGTCGACGGGCGAGGAGGCCGTGGCGGTGGCCCAGGCGATGGCGCTCGAGCCCGGCGACATGCTCTTCCCCTCGTACCGCACGCAGGGGCTGTTCATCGTGCGGGGCAAGAGCCTCGTTGACCTCATGTGCCAGTGCCTCTCCAACACGCGCGACATGTGCCGCGGGCGGCAGATGCCGATCATGTACCACTGGGCGGAAGGCAACATCTTCTCGATTTCCGGCAATCTGGCCACCCAGTTCCCGCAGGCGGTCGGCTGGGCGATGGCCGCGGCCATCAAGGGCGAGGACCGGATCGCGGCGACCTGGATCGGCGAGGGCTCGAGCGCCGAGGCCGATTTCCATCACGCGATGACCTTCGCGGCGGTGTATCAGGCGCCGGTCATTCTGAACGTCGTCAACAATCAATGGGCGATCTCGAGCTTTCAGGGGTTTGCCGGCGGCGAGCGGCGCACGTTCGCCCAGCGCGGGCCGGGCTACGGAATCCCGGGCGTGCGGGTCGACGGCAACGACTTTCTGGCCGTCTACGCGGTGACCCGCTGGGCCGCGGAGCGCGCGCGCGCAAGCGGCGGGCCGACGCTGATCGAGCACGTCACATATCGCGCCGCGGCGCACTCCACGAGCGACGATCCGTCTCGCTACCGTCCCAAGGAGGAATGGCAGGCCTGGCCGCTCGGCGACCCGATCACGCGCCTGAAGAATCATCTGATCGCGCTCGGGGAGTGGTCCGAGGAGCGCCACGCCGCGCTCGAGAAAGAGCTCGAGGCGCACGTGACCGCCTGTTGGAAGGAAGCGGTTACCTACGGGACGCTCACCGAGGGACCGACGCTCGATCCGGTGAGCATGTTCGAGGACGTGTTCCACGACATGCCGCCGCATCTGAAGCGCCAGCGCGAGGAACTGCGCCGTCTGCTCGCCGCGCAGCATGCCGCTGCCGCAGCCCAGGTCCCGGATGGGGAGGGCTGAGCGATGGCGCAGATGAACATGGTGCAGGCGATCAACTCCGCGCTCGATGTCATGCTCGGGCGCGATCCGCGGGTGGTGGTGTTCGGCGAGGACGTCGGTTATTTCGGCGGTGTGTTCCGCTGCACCGACGGGCTGCAGCGCAAGTACGGCGAGCACCGGGTGCTCGACACGCCGATTGCCGAAGGCGGCATCGTCGCCGCGGCGATCGGCATGGGCGTCAATGGACTGCGTCCGGTGGCCGAGATCCAGTTCGCCGATTACATCTATCCGGCGTTCGACCAGATCGTCAGTGAGCTGGCGCGCTTGCGTTACCGCACGGCCGGCGACTACAGCGCGCCCGTCACCATCCGCACTCCCTGCGGCGGGGGCATCCGCGGCGGCCAGACCCATTCGCAGAGCCCCGAAGGGGTCTTCACGCACGTCTGCGGCATCAAGGTCGTCATGCCGTCCAATCCGTACGACGCCAAGGGACTGCTGATCAGCTCGATCGAGGATGAGGACCCGGTGGTGTTCTTCGAGCCGAAGCGCATCTACAACGGCCCGTTCGACGGCGACCCGCACAAGCCGGCCGTGCCCTGGAGCACCCATCCGAAGGGAGAAGTTCCCGAGGGCCACTACGCCATTCCCATCGGCAAGGCCGAAATCGTCCGCCCCGGCAAGGACGTCACCATCCTCACCTACGGCACGATGGTGCACGTGGCCGAGGCGGCCGTGCAGCTCGCCGGCGTCGATGCGGAGATCGTCGACGTGCGCACCATGGTGCCGCTCGACGTCGATACGCTGTGCACGTCGGTGTGCAAGACCGGCCGGTGCGTCATTGCGCACGAGGCGACGCGCTTCAGCGGCTTCGGCGCGGAGTTGTCGGCGACCGTGCAGGAGGAGTGCTTCTGGCACCTGGAGGCGCCGATCCAGCGCGTGACCGGCTGGGATACCCCGTACCCGCATGCGTTCGAATGGGATTACTTCCCGGGACCGGCGCGCATCGCAGCGGCGCTGCGCGGTGTGATGGAGGCGCGATGAGCCGCTACGTCTTCAAGCTCCCCGATCTGGGCGAAGGGACGGTCTCGGCGGAGATCGTCGGCTGGCACGTCAAGCCCGGCGATACGGTCGAGGAAGAGCAGGTGCTGGTCGAGGTCATGACCGAGAAGGCCGCGGTCGAGGTGCCCTCGCCGGTGAGCGGAACGGTGCTCTCCACCACCGGAGAGCCGGGCGACATGGTGGCCGTCGGCGCCGAGCTGATCGTGTTCGAGACCGGGGCCGGCGAGGCCCGCGAGGCAGCCGAGGCCCCACAGGCCGGCCAGGCCCCGCCGCCGACTGCCCCGCCCGTCGAATCGCCCCGCGGCCACGCGGCTGAAGCGCCGCCCGCCGCTGCGCGGGGACGGGTGATGACTTCGCCTGCCAACCGCCGCCGCGCCCACGAGGCCGGAGTCGATCTCGCACAGGTGCACGGCAGCGGTCCCCAGGGGCGGATCCTGCGCGAGGATCTGGAGGCGTATCTGCGCGGCGAGCGGGGCGGCGCAGCGGCTCCGTCCCGCGCTCGTCCCGCCGCTGCAGCGCCGCAGGCGCCGCAGCGCGAGGAGATCAAGGTCATCGGCCTGCGCCGGCTGATCGCGCAGCGCATGAGCGAGAGCAAGCGCAACATCCCGCACTTCTCCTACGTCGAGGAGGTGGATGTCACCGAGCTCGAGGCGCTGCGGCGGCATCTGAACAGCCGCCTCGCCTCCGGGGAGCCGGCCCTGACCTACCTGCCGTTTCTGGTGCTCGCGCTGGTGCGCGTGCTCGAGGATTTCCCTCAGTGCAACGCGCACTACGACGCCGAGCGCGGCGTGATCATCCGCCACCGCGCGGTGCACGTGGGCGTCGCAACGCAGACGCCCGACGGCCTGAAGGTGCCGGTGGTGCGCAATGCCGAGCAGCGCTCGCTGTGGGAGATCGCCGCCGAGATGCGCCGCGTGACCGAAGCGGCGCGGCTCAACAAGGCGACCCGCGAGGAGCTCTCCGGCTCGACCATCACTCTAACCAGTCTCGGCAAGCTCGGCGGCATCGTCAGCACGCCGATCATCAATGCCCCCGAGGTGGCCATCATCGGAGTCAACCGCGCGCTCGAGCGGCCGGTCGTGGTGGACGGAGCGGTGACGGTGCGGCGCATGATGAACCTGTCCTCATCGTTCGATCACCGCTTCGTCGACGGCTACGATGCGGCTGCGATGATCCAGGCCATGAAGGAGCACATCGAGCATCCGGCCATGATCTTCCTGCGCGAGCCGGACTGATCAGCGGGCCGTCCCGAGGATCTCGGAGCGCACCTCGTCGATCTCCCGGGCCCGCGAAGGGCGGGCCTTGGCGCCCGCGCAGCGCTCGGGGCGCGGGCAGCGCGAGCTGCGCGGGCAGATGATGCGCGCCGGCCGCTCGAGCGCCGAGTCGATCCACGCGATGTTCAGCACGTTGGCGACGGCCTGCAGGGCCGCCCTTGCGGCCTTCGGCGGCCGCGCCTCGCCGCCGCCGCGCACGCATTCGGCCAGAATCGCGGCGCTGAGCGCGCCGCTCGATGCCCCGTTGGCATCGAGCGCCGGCGCAAGATCGACCCCCACCGACAGCACGTGCGGATTGCCCGCCATGTCGCGCACCCGGCGCGAATGGCAGCAATAAAGCAGCGAGCGCTCGCCATCGCGCAGCACCGAGATCTGCGAGCCGCTGTCGCGGTCGCTGCCCAGCATGCGGAACACCGCCCAGTTCGGGCACGGATCGCTCACCTGCGCGAGGTTGCCCCAGGGCAGCGGAATCCCGTTGCCGCGGTACACGGCGCGCAGATAGCCCGGCGGATAGGCATCGAAGAAGTGCCAGTACGGGTACGGGGACACCTTGGTCATGCGGCGCATGATCACCGCCGGGGTGAGCTCGAGCCAGGCGCCGGACTCGACCCGGTAGCGCTCGCGCGCCAGGAAGCGCCGGAACGGCACTCTGGGTGCGAGCAGCGCACCGGCGAAGAAGCTGCACTCGAAATCACGCCACGCGTGCAGCACGTCCTCGGCGTTCATGCCCGCTGTCGAGACGCCCTCGGGGCTGCCGCCCATCTCCCCGCCGGTGGCGTGCGCGGACTTCAGGCCATCGCCGCCGTGCAGCACCTTGTGGGCGATGTGCGCGGCGAGATCGAACTTCAGACGCGCCGGGTCCGACTGCAGCGCTCGGTTGGCGTAGATGTAGCGCGGGGGCTCGAAGAACGAGCGCACCATGCTGCGCACTTCGCGGTCCTTGTCGCGCGCGAGCAGCGGCTTGCGCTCGAACCAGCGGATCTCCAGGCCGTGCCGCCGCGTCAGGCGCAGCAGATCCTCCACCCCGAGCGGGAATTTCCGCTCGCCGACCTCTTCGGCGGCGCGCTCGAGGTCGGGAAAGTCGTTGCGCGAGAATTCCTGGTGCGTGCGGATCAGCAGGTGCGCGAACTGCCGGCCGCTGGTGCCGGTCTGCTGCAGCAGCTCGGGGATCGCCGCCTGCAGCACTTCCTTGGAGAAGAGAAACGCCGGTTCGAGCGGCACCTTCGCCGCGCCTGCGGCGGGCGCCGACACCGCGCCGAGCTCGGTGCCGCCGCTCTCGTCCAGAAACCAACTCGGATCGCGCTGAAAGACCTGCGCGAGCAGCTCGAGCAGCTCGCTCGATGGGACGCGCTTGCCGCTCTCGATCATGCTCAGATAGGACACCGAAGGCGCTCGCGCCGCGTCGCGCTGGATGCAGCGCGTGGAGAGCTCCTCGAGCGTCAGGCCGTTGCGCTTGCGCAGCTCGCGCAGCTTTGCTCCGAGGAAATGGCCTTTGCGCAGAAGTGGCGGCATGGGGGCACCTTGGCATGACGGGATGGCTTCCCGCCGCCTGTGAAATTAACAATGTGAAGTTTCCATAGTCAAATTATTCACGTGACCGGGTTTATGCTCGGTCCCATGAACACCAACAGCGCAACCCTCGCCCCGTCCGCCGCGCGTGCGGCCACCCCCACGGCCACGCCCACGGTCCTCGTCGCCCCCGCCGCCATCGAGCGCTCCGCCGAAGTGCTCACGCCGGGGGCTCTGGAGCTGCTCGCGCGGCTGCACCGGCGGTTCAATCCGCGGCGGCTCGAGCTGCTCGCCGCGCGGACGCGGCGCCAGCGGGAGTTCGACAGCGGCGTGCTGCCGGACTTCCTGCCGCAGACCGCCGAGGTGCGCCGCGGGGACTGGCGCATCGCGCCGGTGCCTGCGGACCTCGTCGACCGCCGTGTCGAGATCACCGGTCCTGTCGACCGCAAGATGATCATCAATGCGCTGAACGCGCCGGTGTGCGCATTCATGGCCGACTTCGAGGACTCCTGCAGTCCCACCTGGCAGAACCTGGTGCAGGGGCAGATCAACCTGGCCGATGCGATCGACGGCACCATCACCCATGTCGATCCGGCGAGCGGAAAGCTCTATCGCCTCGGGGCCCAGCGCGCGACTCTGATCGTGCGGCCGCGCGGCTGGCATCTGCCGGAGAAGCACGTGCGCGTGGACGGGGAGCCGGTTGCGGGGGCGCTGTTCGACGTCGCGCTGTATTTGGCGCGCAACCACGAGGCGCTCGCGCGCGCCGGCACCGGGCCGTACTTCTATCTGCCGAAGCTCGAGAGCCATCTGGAGGCGCGGCTGTGGAGCGAGGTGTTCGCCGCCGCCGAGGACGCGCTCGGGCTGAAGCGCGGCACCATCCGGGTGACGGTGCTCATCGAGACGCTCCCGGCGGCATTCGAGATGGATGAGATCCTCTTCGAGCTGCGCCCCTACGTCACGGGTCTGAACTGCGGCCGCTGGGACTACATCTTCAGCTTCATCAAGAAGCTGCGCAACCGCAGCGAGTTCGTGCTGCCGGACCGCGCCCAGGTGACCATGGAGCGGCACTTCCTGAAGTCCTACGTGGACCTGCTCATCCAGACCTGCCACCGCCGCGGCGCGCACGCCATGGGTGGCATGGCCGCACAGATTCCGGTGCGTGACAGCGCCGCCAATGCCGTGGCGATGGAGCGGGTGCGCGCCGACAAGCTGCGCGAGGCCCGCGCGGGCCACGATGGCACGTGGATCGCGCATCCGGGCCTGGCGCCGGTGGCCCGCGCGGCGTTCGATTCGGTGATGAGCGGTGCGAATCAGCTGCACGTACAGCGCGCCGACGTCGCAGTGCGGCGAGAGGATCTGCTGCGCGTGCCCGGCGGAAGCATCACCGAGGAAGGGATCCGCAGCAACATCCGCGTGGGCGTGCAGTACCTCGAGGCATGGCTGCGCGGCAGCGGCTGCGTGCCGCTCTACAACCTGATGGAGGACGCGGCCACCGCCGAGATCTGCCGGGCGCAGCTGTGGCAGTGGCTGCATCACGGGGCCTGCAGCAGCGATGGCGAGCAGGTGACGCCCGCTCGCATCGACCGTCTGTTCACCGAGGAGCTCGACCGCATCCACGAGGAGGTCGGCTCCACACGCCTGCTCGGTGGCGTGTTCCCGAGCGCCGCGCGACTGATGGAGCGGATGATCAAACAGGACGTGTTCGACGAGTTTCTGACCTTACCCGCCTATGAACTGATCGACTGACGGCTGGAGAACCCCACCATGAAACCGAATGAACTGTTACCGAGCGCGCAAGACCTGCGCCGGTCGTGGCAAGACTCGCCCCGCTGGCGAGGCATCGAGCGTGCCTACCAGCCCGAGGACGTCGTGCGGCTGCGCGGCACCATCGCCGTCGAGCATTCCCTGGCGCGCCTGACCGCCACGAAGCTCTGGCGCATGCTCAACGAGCGGCCCTTCGTCAACGCCCTCGGCGCGCTTACCGGCAACCAGGCCATGCAGCAGGTGAAGGCCGGGCTCGAGGCGATCTACCTGTCCGGTTGGCAGGTGGCGGCCGATGCGAATCTCTCCGGGCAGATGTATCCGGACCAGTCGCTCTATCCGGCCGATTCCGTGCCGGCGGTGGTGCGGCGGATCAACGCGACTCTGCGCCGCGCCGATCAGATTCACCATGCCGAGGGGGACGACAGCATCGACTGGCTCAAGCCCATCGTTGCGGACGCCGAGGCGGGTTTCGGCGGGGTGCTGAACGCCTTCGAGCTGATGAAGCAGCTGATCGAGGCGGGGGCGGCCGGGGCGCACTTCGAGGACCAGCTCTCCTCGGCCAAGAAATGCGGCCACATGGGCGGCAAGGTGCTCGTGCCGACACAGGAGGCGATCAATAAGCTTCTGGCCGCCCGTCTGGCGGCCGACGTGTGCAACGTTCCGACGGTGATCATCGCGCGCACCGATGCGGAAGCCTCGAGCCTGCTCACCTCGGACGTCGATGAGCGCGACCGGCCGTTCATTGACGCCGAGCGGGGGCGCACGGCCGAGGGCTTCTTTCACGTGCACGCCGGGTTGGAGCAGGCGATTGCGCGCGCCTGCGCGTACGCGCCATACGCCGACCTGCTGTGGTGCGAGACCGCCAAGCCCGATCTCGAGGAGGCGCGCCGGTTCGCCGAGGCTGTGCACCGGCGCCATCCGGACAAACTGCTCGCGTACAACTGCTCGCCGTCGTTCAACTGGCGGCGCAAGCTCGACGATGCGACCATCGAGCGCTTCCAGCGCGAGCTCGGGGCCATGGGCTATCGCTTCCAGTTCATCACCCTGGCGGGCTTCCACGCGCTGAACTTCTCGATGTTCGAGCTGGCCCGCGGCTACCGGGAGCGGCAGATGGCCGCCTACGTCGAGCTGCAGCAGGCCGAGTTCGATGCCGAGCGGCACGGCTACAGCGCCACGCGCCACCAGCGGGAGGTGGGCGCCGGGTACTTCGACGAGCTGACGCAGGCGATCACCGGCGGTACGTCCTCGCTCGGGGCCCTGGAGGGCAGCACGGAGGTGCAGCAGTTCGCGACCGCGTGAGCGCCGTGCCGATATACTTCGGGAATGAGTGTTGAGCGGCTGTTTCCGACGCTGATCTATTCACGGCGGCCAGCAGCCGCGGCCCGGCTCGGGCCGCGGCTGCTGCGCGAGTGCCGCCAGTTGCGCCTCGACGATGCCGCCGGTCGGCGCTGGTCGGCGAAGAACTATCCGGGCGGGTACACCTCCTACGGCTCGGCGTGCCGCATGCACCGGCTGTCCCCGACCTTCGCGGCGCTCGAGCGCGCAATCGATCCGCACGTGGCCGCGTTCGCCCGCGCGCTCGAGCTCGACCTGACCGGCCGCGCGCTCGCCATGACCGACTGCTGGGTGAACATCATGCCGCGGGGCACGGCGCACGGTCTGCATCTGCATCCGCTCGCCACGATCAGCGGCACCTTCTACTTGAAGACGCCGCGCGGCTGCGCGGCGCTGAAACTGGAGGACCCGCGGCTCGATCGCATGATGGCCGCGCCACCGCGGCGGCGCGGGGCGAGTCGGGCCAACCGGCCGTGGGTCGAGATTCCCGCCACGGCCGGAAGCATCGTGCTCTTCGAGAGCTGGCTGCGCCACGAGGTCCCGGCGAACCCCGCCGGGGAGCGCATCAGCATCAGCTTCAACTACGGCTGGTTTTGAGTTCCGCGGGTCGCGGCCTGCGGCCGCGCGCGTGCGTCAGTGGTGGTGATGTCCGTCGGGCCCGTGCACGTGCCCGTGCGCGAGCTCCTCTTCGGTCGCCGGCCGCACCT
Source organism: Pseudomonadota bacterium (assembly GCA_021792555.1). Taxonomy (GTDB): domain Bacteria; phylum Pseudomonadota; class Gammaproteobacteria; order Steroidobacterales; family Steroidobacteraceae; genus 13-2-20CM-66-19. The sequence goes on along the minus strand of JAJYUL010000002.1, from coordinate 41,600 downwards.
CCTCGATACGCACCTCGAAGTGCAGGCTCTTGCCGGCCAGCGGATGGTTCCCGTCCAGGGTCACCATGTCGCCGATGATCTTGGTCACCGTCACCGCACGGGTGCCTTCCGGGGTCTGCGCGTGCAGGCGCATTCCCGTCTTGATGTCCTTGATGCCGCGCAGGGCGCGCCGCGGCACGCTCTGCACGAGCTCCTCGTCGTACTCGCCGTAGGCCTCGGCCGGCGGCACCGCGACGCTGAGCGTCTCGCCGGCGCTCTTGCCGGTCAGCTCCTTCTCGAGTCCCGGGATGAGGTTGCCGTGGCCGTGCAGGTAGGCGAGTGGCTCACCCGGCTCGGAGCGGTCGAGCACCGTGCCGGCGTCGTCCGTGAGCGTGTAGTGGATCGTGACGACGGAATCTGTGCCAATGGCCATCAAGGGCTCCAGGGGGATCGGGTGGGGGGCTGAGCGAGGTCATCTGCGCCGATGCGGGCGGGATTGTACCCGGGCGTGTGATGCGCGTCACGCCGCGCCGGGGGCGCTCTCCCGAAAGGAATACCCGCGCTGCCCCCGCGCAGGTTATATGCCGTCACCTCGCCATGGACATGTCGCAGCGCCTGCACATCCCTAGACTTGCGCGCGTTGGTTGACCCAAAGGAAGAACATCATGGTTATCGCCGTTTCCCAGCTTGTCCTCGCGCTCGCGCTGCTCGTCGGCTTCTCGATCGAGACCATCCTCTCGCGCCGGGGCTGACCGGCACCGTCCCGCGCGCGAGCGCGGGCTCACCCGCTCACTGCGGGACCACGCTCTTGACGATCGACGCATCGAGCGCCTCGTACTCCCCGTACGCGATCGTCTCGTAGAGCTCCTGGCGAGTCTGCATCTCGCCGATGAGGCTGCGCGGCCCGCCCTCGCGCGCGATTGCGGCGTACAGCCGCTCGTGCGCCTTGGCGGCGATGCGCAGCGCGCTCACCGGCCAGATCACCATCCGATAGCCGAGCGCGCGGAATTCCTCGGCCGTGAAGTAGGGCGTGCGGCCGAATTCGGTCATGTTCGCGAGCAGCGGCGCGTCGACCCGCCGCGCAAACTCACGGAACATGTCCGCACTGGTGAGCGCCTCGGGGAATATGGCGTCGGCTCCGGCATCCAGATAGCGCTGGGCGCGCTCCACCGCCCCATCGAGTCCCTCGCTCGCCGCCGCATCCGTGCGCGCAATGATGTACAGGTGCCGCCGGGCGCGCGCCGCCGCGGCGATCTTGGCCGCCATGTCCCCGACGGGGATCAGCTTCTTGTCGTTCAGATGGCCGCACTTTTTCGGCAGCACCTGATCTTCGATGTGCACCGCCGCGGCGCCCGCATCCTCGAACGCGCGCACCATGTGCATCACGTTCAGCGCCTCTCCGTAGCCGGTATCCCCATCGACCAGCACCGGCAGTCCCGAGGCGCGGCTCACCTGGCGGATGAACACGCACACGTCCTCCACGGTGAGGATGCCGAGGTCGGGCAGCCCCATCGAGGCGCTCATCGCCGCGCCGGACAGGTACAGCGCCTCGAAGCCGGCGCGCTTGGCCTGCAGCGCCGCGAGTCCGTTGTACGCTCCGGGGATGGGCAGGATCGGCCCGCGGCGCACCAGTTGCGCGAAGCGCGCGCCGGCCGGCTCAACCGGCAGATCCGCCCCAATCAGATACGTGCTCACGGGCTTGCCCCTCAAATCGCGAACAGGTCGAGGTACTCGTTCACCGGCGTGCGCTCGAGCCGCGACTGATCGAGCGACAGCTCGGCGATCGCGCGCTGCTGCTTCTCGGGGAAGCGGCGCGCGAGATTGCGCCGGAATTTCTCGATGAGCAGCGGGATCCCCTCGGCGCGGCGGCGCTTGTGGCCTATCGGGTACTCCACCACCACCTCCGGCAGCGTGCGGCCATCCTTCAGGCGCACGGTCACGGCGTTGGCGATGGAGCGTTTCTCCGGGTCGTGGTAGTCGCGCGTGAACTGCGGATCCTCCACGCAGCGGATCCGCTCGCGCAGCGCATCGATGCGCGGATCGGCCGCGACGCCGTCCTCGTAATCGGCGGCCGTGAGGCGGCCGAAGATGAGCGGCACGGCCATCATGTACTGGATGCAATGGTCGCGGTCGGCCGGATTGGCGAGCGGGCCGCGCTTGTCGATGATGCGCACGCACGCCTCGTGCGTGCGCACCGTGATCGCATCGATCGCCTCGGCGGTGAGCCCGAGCTCGCCGAGGCGCCGGTGGATCTGCATCGCCGCCTCCACCGCGGTCTGCGCGTGGAATTCCGCCGGGTAGGAGATCTTGAACAGCACGTTCTCCATGACGTACGAGCCGTAGCCGCGCTGGAACTTCAGCGGCTGTCCCTTGAGGAGCACGTCGTAGAACCCCCAGGTCTTGGCGGTGAGCGCCGTTGGGTAGCCCATCTCCCCGGTGCGCGCCATCAGCGCCAGGCGCACCGCGCGGCTGGTGGCATCGCCGGCGGCCCAGCTCTTGCGCGAGCCAGTGTTGGGCGCGTGCCGGTAGGTGCGCAGGCTTTGCCCGTCGATCCAGGCGAGCGAGACGGCGTTGATGATTTCCTCGCGGGTCAGCCCAAGCAGCCGGCCCACCACGGCGCTCGAGGCCACCTTCACCAGCACCACGTGATCGAGCCCGACGCGGTTGAAGCTGTTCTCGAGTGCGATCACGCCCTGAATCTCGTGCGCGCGGATCATGGCGGTGAGCACCTCGCGCATGGTGAGAGGCGAGCGTCCGCGGGCGAGCGCCTCGCGCGAGAGCCAATCTGCCGTCGCAAGGATGCCGCCGAGGTTGTCCGACGGATGCCCCCACTCGGCGGCGAGCCAGGTGTCGTTGAAGTCCAGCCAGCGGATCATCGCGCCGATGTTGAAGGCGGCCTGGACCGGGTCGAGCTGGAACTGCGTGCCCGGCACGCGCGCGCCGTTCGGCACCCAGGTGCCGGGCACGATCGGGCCGAGCAGCTTCGTGCAGGCCGGGTACTCGAGCGCCTCAAGCCCGCAGCCGAGCGTGTCGAGCAGGCAGTAGTGGGCGGTCTGATACGCGAGCTCGCCGCCCGGGTCGGCCCCGAGTACGTAATCGGCGATGTCGGTGAGGACCTGATCCGGCGCGGGCCGGGCGGAGGGGTGGTGGCTGGACATGGTGCGGATATCCGTCGCGGTCTCAGGCGCGCTGCTCGATGGGCTCGAAGCGCCGCGGCTCAGGACCGACGTAATTGGCGGTGGGGCGGATGATCTTGCCGTCGGCGCGCTGCTCGAGCACATGTGCGGCCCAGCCGGCGGTGCGCGCGATGACGAACAGCGGCGTGAACATCTCGGTCGGCACTCCCATCAGGTGATAGGAGACGGCCGAGAACCAGTCGAGATTGGGGAACATGCGCTTCTCGCGCATCATCACCGCCTCGATTCGATCCGCGATCGCCCACATGTTGAGGTCCCCGGCCTCCTCGGCGAGCTCGCGCGCGAGGCGCTTGATCACCTGGTGGCGCGGATCGGCCACGGTGTAGACCGGATGGCCGAAGCCGATGATCACTTCCTTGTTGGCGAGGCGCGTACGGATGTCGGCTTCGGCGCCGTCCGGATCGGCGTAGCGCTGCTGGATCTCGCATGCCACTTCGTTTGCCCCGCCGTGCTTCGGGCCGCGCAGCGCGCCGATTGCCCCGGCGATGCACGAGTACAGGTCAGAGCCGGTGCCGGCGATGACCCGCGCAGTGAAGGTCGAGGCGTTGAACTCGTGCTCTGCGTACAGAATGAGCGAGGTGTGCATGGCGCGCACCCAGGACGGCGGCGGCGGCCGTCGGTGCAGCAGATGCAGGAAGTGCCCGCCGATCGACTCGTCCTCGGTCTCGACGATCAGCCGGTGCCCGCCGTGGCTGGCGTGATACCAGTAGGCGAGCATCGAGCCGAGCGAGGCAATGAGCCGGTCGGCGATCTCGCGCGCGCCGGCGGCGCCGTGCTCGTCCTTTTCCGGCAATGCGCAGCCGAGCGCCGAGACGCCGGTGCGCAGCACATCCATGGGATGGGCCGCCGCGGGCAGGTTGTCGAGCACCGCGCGCACCGCCGCCGGCAGGCTGCGCAGCGAGCGCAGCTTGGTCTTGTAGGCGGCGAGCTCCATACGGTTCGGCAGCTTGCCGTGAATCAGCAGGTGGGCGATTTCCTCGTACTCGCACGCTTCGGCGATCTCGAGGATGTCGTAGCCGCGGTAGTGCAGATCGTTGCCGCTGCGCCCGACGGTGCACAGCGCGGTGTTGCCCGCCGGCACGCCCGAGAGCGCGACGGACTTCTTTGGCTTCGGCGCGGAGGCCGGCTGTTCGCTCTTGTTCATGGCCGCACTCTAGCGCCGTCGAACATGAGACGAAAATATATTGAAAATGCAGATCTGATATGTAAAAAGTATCGTCATGGAACTGCGTCACCTACGGTATTTCCTCGCGGTTGCCGAGGAGCTCAACATCACCCGTGCGGCCCGCCGGCTGAACATCTCGCAGCCGCCGCTCACACAGCAGATCAAGGCGCTCGAGGCCGAGCTCGGCGTCGCGCTCATCGACCGCTCCGGCTATCGGATCCGTCTCACCGACGCCGGACGGCTCTTCGCGCTAGAGGCCGGCCGGATCCTGGAAGAGGTGCGGCGCGCCGCGCAAATGGCGCGCGCGGCCGCAAGCGGCGCTTCCGGCCGCGTGCGGGTGGGATTTACCGAATCGGCGTCGTTCAATCCGCTGGTCACCTCGGCGCTGCGGGTCTTCCGCGCTGCGTACCCCGGCGTCGAGGTCTCGCTCGAGGAGCATCCCTCGACCGAGCTCGCCGCGGAACTGCGCGAGGGGCGGATCGACGTCGCGTTCGTGCGTCCGCCGCTGCGCGAGGGCCGCGGCCTGGTGTTCGATCTGCTCGAGCGCGAGCCGCTGGTGGCAGCCTTGCCGCTCGGACATCCTCTGGCGCGGCGCCGGCGGATCGCGCTGCGCGAGCTGGCGCGGGACACCTTCATTCTTTATCCGCGCGCGGTGCGCCCGGGGCTGGCCGATGAGGTCGTCAGCGGCTGCGTAGCGGCGGGCTTTACCCCCCGGGTCGGGCAGTACGCCCCGCAGCTGTCCTCGACCGTCAATCTGGTGGCCGCCTCGCTCGGCATTTCCATCGTGCCGGCGAGCATGCGCTCGCTGCAGCCCGAACTGGTCGCCTACCTGCCGCTCGAGGGCGAGCCCCTGCATGCGCTGCTCGGCATTGCCTATCGTGACGAGGAGCGCTCGAGCGCGGTGCGCAATTTCGTCGCCGCCACCGGCGAGGCCGCTGTGCAGCCGGCGCGGCGCGGACAGTAGCCCGCACCGTGTTCGAGTATGATCGTGCGATCTGCGCTGCGCGCCCCCGGGGCCACTTATGAGCCAGTCCGCCGTGCCCGCCGAACCGGCCACGCTCGATGCCGTGCTTGCCGCCCGGATCCGTCGCGTGTTCGATGCGCAGCGAGCGGTTGCGCTGCGGCTGCGCGAGTCGACGCTGGCCGAGCGCCTCGCCAAGCTCGCGCGGCTCCGGGCCGCAATCCTCGCCCATCGGGCGGGGATCATCGAGGCGGTCAGCGCCGATCTGAGCCGCCCGCCGGTGGAAACCGAACTGGCGGAGCTGCTGCCGCTGTTGAGTGATCTGGCGGATTACCGGGGGCACCTGGCACGCTGGTGGCGGCCGCGGCGCGTGCGTCCCACCATCCCGACACTCGGCACGCGCGCCTGGATCCAGCGCGAGCCGCGCGGACGGACCCTCATCCAATCGCCGTGGAACTACCCGATAGTGCTCACTTTGGGCCCGCTCATCCCGGCGGTGGCCTGCGGCAATACCGCGATGATCAAGACCTCCGAGCTTGCTCCGCACAGCTCGCGCGTGCTCGCGACCATCGTCCGCGACGCGTTTGACGAAAGCGAAGTGGCGGTGTTCGAGGGCGATGCAGCGGTAGGTGCTGCATTGCTCGAGCTGCCGTTCGATCACATTTTCTTCACGGGCTCCCCGGCGGTGGGTCAGATCGTGATGGCTGCCGCCGCACGGCATCTGGCGAGCGTCACGCTCGAGCTCGGCGGAAAGTCGCCCGTGATCATCGATGCGAGCGCGGATCTCGACCGCGCTGTCGATACCATCGCGTGGGCCAAGTGCCTGAACGCCGGACAGACCTGTATCGCGCCCGATCACGTCTATGTGCATGCCGCGGTCTACGAGCAGGTCGTGGAGCGCTTCAGGCGGCGCCTGACGCGCTGGTATGGGGAGGACGCGGCCGGCACGCCGGACCTGGCCCGCATCGTCAATGAGCGCCATGCGCGGCGTCTGGCCGGACTGCTGGCTGACGCCCGAACGCGCGGGGCGGCGGTGCTGCACGGGGGCGATGTCGATCTCGAACGGCGTTTCGTCGCACCGACGCTCCTCGGGGAGATTCCCGAGGATGCGCACATCATGCAGGAGGAGATCTTCGGGCCGCTGCTGCCGCTCATCGCGTACCAGAGCGAGGAGGAGGTGATCGAGCGCATCAACGCCGCGCCGAAGTCGCTCGCGCTGTACATCTGGAGCCGCGAGCGGCAGGTTGCCCGGCGCATCATTCAGCACACCAGCGCCGGCGGCACCTGCATCAATCAGGTGGCCCTGCAGTTCCTGCACCACAATCTGCCCTTCGGTGGCGTCAACCACTCGGGCATCGGCAGTTATCACGGCGAGTGGGGCATCCGGGCGTTCTCGCACGAGCGCGCGGTTCTCGAGGCCAAAGTGCAGCTCGCAGGCGCGTTCTTCCCGCCCTACGGCGCGCGCGTGCGGCGCATGCTGGCGCTGCTGATGAAGTGGTCCACGTAGCGCGCGGCCGCGGCGCGCTTCAGCGCGCAGGCTCCCCAGGCTCCCCGCCGCCTGCCGCGGACTGATCGGTCGGGGTCCGGCGCGTCTGCGCGGCGCCGACCGACTGGCTGCTGAACTGCGGTGCGCGCCCATAGGCGCGCACCGTCGCCGGCCGCGCCGCAATCTGTGTGAACCAGCGCTTCAAGTGCGGGAAGTCCTCGAGGTTCTGGCGCTGCCGCTCGTGGGGCACGATCCAGGGATAGCAGGCGATGTCGGCCACCGTGTAGCGCTCTCCGGCGACGTAGGGCTGCTCGGCGAGACGCTGGTCGAGCACTCCATAGAGGCGATGAGTTTCCTTGACGTAGCGCTCGATCGCGTACGGCAGCTTCTCCGGCGCATATTGCGCGAAATGATGATTCTGGCTGGCCGTCGGCCCGAGCCCGGCCACCTGCCAGAACAGCCACTGCAGAGTCTGCGTCTGCCCGCGCAGGTCGGCGGGAATGAGCTGGCCGGTCTTCTTGCCGAGATACCAGAGAATCGCGCCGGACTCGAACACCGGCAGGGGCGCACCGCCGTCGGCCGGCTCGTGATCGACGATCGCGGGCATGCGATTGTTCGGCGAGATGGCGAGGAACTCCGGCCGGAACTGCTCGCCCGCGCCGAGGTTCACCGCCACGATGCGGTAGGGCAGTCCGGTCTCCTCGAGAAACATCGTGATCTTGTGGCCGTTCGGCGTCGGCCAGTAATACAGATCGATCATGCCGTGCCTCCATCGATGAGCTGCGCCGCTGCACGATCCGGCCCGCGCTCACCCTAGCACAGATGACATTCCGGGTGAGGTTGCGCCGCTGCGGTGCGCTTCACTTGCGCGCGCATCGTGCGTACGATCGGTGTGCCCCACGCTGCGCCCCGAGGAACCAACATCGTGAGCACCGAACTGCCGATCATCTGTCTCGTCCGGCACGGCGAGACCGCCTGGAGTCTCACCGGACAGCACACCGGGTTGAGCGACCTGCCGCTCACCGAGACCGGCGAGCGGGCTGCGCGCGCACTGATGCCGCGGCTGCGCGAGCCGAAGTTCACGCTGGTGCTGACCAGCCCCCTGCAGCGTGCCCGCCGCACATGCGAGCTCGCGGGATTTGCCGACGTGGCGCGCCCGGACGCGGATCTGTGCGAGTGGAACTACGGGGCGTACGAGGGGCGGCGCACGGTGGAAATCCGCGCCGAGCGGCCGGGTTGGGAATTGTTCCGCGACGGCTGTCCGGGCGGAGAGTCGGCCGCCGAGGTTGCTCAGCGTGCCGACCGGATCATCGCGCGCGCGCGGGCGGCCGGCGGCAACGTGCTGCTGTTCTCGAGTGGACACATCTTGCGCGTGTTGACCGCGCGCTGGCTCGGACTTCCGCCGGAGGCGGGCCGGCTGCTGCTGCTCGGCACCACCAGCGTTAGCGCGCTCGGCTACGAGCACAACGCACTCGAGCCGGTCGTGCGGCTCTGGAACGATACGCGCCATCTCGCCGAGTGAGTGCGCCGTGCGCCGCAGCGTGCTGACGGGCGCAGCGCGGGTATGGTAAGCTAAATCACATACGGAGTAGCGTCGGATGACGTTCGCTCACTGTCGCCACAGCGGCAGAGTGGGCCCTGCGCGGTTTCCCGCGGCGATCGTCCCGATCGAGCGAATCGATTCCCAGCGCCAGTACGCTTCGCCCGCAGCGGCGGCGCTCGATCCGGTTTGCGATGGAGGTTAGATCATGAAGGCGACTCAGCTTCTGCACGAGTTCGGACAGAGTATCTGGCTCGACAACATCACCCGCGAGCTGCTCGACAGCGGAACACTCCGGCAGTACATCGCCGAGCTGGCGGTTACCGGCCTCACTTCGAATCCCACGATTTTCGATCACGCGCTGAAGAAGAGCGCCGCCTACGATGCGTCCATCCGCGCCGGCCTTAAGCAGGGCCGCGGCGGTGAGACACTGTTCTTCGACCTGGCGCTCGAGGACATCACCCGCGCTGCGGATGAGTTCCGCGCGACGTTCGATCGCACCAACGGCGTCGACGGCTGGGTGTCTCTCGAGGTCTCCCCGCAGCTCGCCTATGACCCCGAGCGCACGCTGGCGGCCGCGAAGGAGCTGCATGAGCGGGCGAAGCGGCCGAATCTGTTCATCAAGATCCCCGGCACGCGCGAGGGCCTGCCGGCGATCGAAGAGGCGATCTTCGCGGGTATCCCGGTCAACGTGACTCTGCTGTTCTCCCGCGAGCAGTACGTGGCGGCGGCCGAGGCGTATCTGCGCGGCATCGAGCGACGCATCGCCGCCGGTCTGAATCCCGATGTCGGCTCGGTGGCCTCCGTGTTCATCAGCCGCTGGGACGTCGCCGTCACCGGCAAGGTGCCGGCCGAGCTCGCCAATCGTCTCGGCATCGCCATTGCCGGACGCACCTACCGTGCAGCGCAGCAGCTGCTCGTCTCCCCCCGCTGGCAGCGCATTTACAACGCCGGTGCCCGTGCGCAGCGGCTGCTCTGGGCGAGCACCGGCACGAAGGATCCGAAAGCCGACGAGCTGCTGTACGTCACGGCGCTCGCTGCGCCGTTCACGGTCAACACCATGCCCGAGGCAACGCTCAAGGCTCTGGCCCAGCGCAGCGAGATCGGCGCCGGAATGTCCGCCGATGGTGGTGACTGCGAGCGGGTGCTCGCGCACTTCGCCAAGGCGGGCATCGACGTCGAGGCGCTTGCCGCGCAGCTGCAGGATGAGGGCGCCAAGTCGTTCGTGAAGTCCTGGCAGGAACTGCTCGGAGTGATCGCCGCGAAAAGCTCCTCACTCGGTGCGGCGGCCTGAGGCATGGACGTACTCGTCGTCGATGTCGGCGGGACCCATGTGAAGATCCTTGCCACGGGACAGACCGAGAAGCGCGAGTTCGCCTCCGGTCCGAAGCTCACTGCACGCCAGATGGTTGCCAAGGTCAAACGTCTGGCGCGCGGCTGGCGCTACGATGCGGTCGCCATCGGTTATCCGGGCCCCGTGATGCACGATCGGGTCGTCGCCGAGCCGCACAATCTCGGCTCCGGCTGGGTCGGGTTCGACTTCAGGCGCGCCTTTGGCTGCCCGGTGCGCGTCATCAATGACGCGGCCATGCAGGCGCTCGGCAGCTACAAGGGCGGCAAGATGCTCTTCCTCGGACTCGGCACCGGTCTTGGCACCGCGCTCATTGTCGATGGGCTCGTCGAGCCGATGGAGATCGGGCATCTGCCGTACCTGAAGCGCACGTACGAGGACTACGTCAGCGATCAGGCGCTCGAGCGCATGGGCAAGAAGAAGTGGCGCAAGCACGTCGCCGACGTCGTCAAACGGCTGACGAGCGCGCTCGAGCCGGATGACGTGGTGATCGGCGGCGGCAACGTCAGGCACCTGAAGGAGTTGCCGCCGCGCTGCCGCGCCGGCGACAACGCCAACGCCTTCGCCGGCGGCTTCAAGCTCTGGGAAAACGCCGGTGCGGCCGGCAGCCGGCGCGCGCCGCCAGCGCGCGCACACCGGAAGAAGAAAGGATCTCGCGCATGAGCCCGCAGCCCCCCGCGCTGACTGCCCGATCCGCCTGGCAGGCGCTCGCTGACCACCACCGCTCGGTTGCCGGGACGCATCTGCGCGAGCTTTTTGCCGACGATGCGCGCCGCGGTGAGCGGCTGACCGCCGAAGGCGCCGGTGTCTTTCTGGACTACTCGAAGAACCGGCTGACCGACGAGACGCTGCGCCTGTTGGTGCAGCTCGCCACCGAATCCGGCCTGCGTGAGCGCATCGAAGCGATGTTCAGCGGCCGCAAGATCAACGTGACGGAAGATCGGGCCGTGCTGCACGTGGCCCTGCGCGCGCCGCGCGACGCGAGCATTCTGGTCGACGGCAAGAACGTCGTGCCGGAGGTGCATGCGGTCCTCGACAAGATGGCCGCATTCAGCGCGCGCGTGCGCGGCGGAGAGTGGCGCGGCCACACCGGCAAGCGCATCAGGAACGTCATCAACATCGGCATCGGCGGCTCGGACCTCGGGCCGGTGATGGCCTACGAGGCGCTGCGCCACTACAGCGAGCGCGCGATGTGCTTCCGGTTCGTCTCGAACGTCGACGGTGCCGATTTCCTCGAGGCGACGCGCGATCTCGATCCGGCCGAAACGCTGTTCATCGTTTCCTCGAAGACCTTCACGACGCTCGAGACCATGACCAACGCGCACACCGCGCGCGAGTGGCTCCTCAATGGCCTCGGCGGCGACGCCAAGGCGGTGGCGAAGCATTTCGTCGCCGTGTCGACCAACGCCGAGAAGGTCGCCGAGTTCGGCATCGATACGGCCAATATGTTCGGCTTCTGGGACTGGGTCGGCGGGCGTTATTCGATGGACTCGGCCATCGGGTTGTCGACCATGCTCGCGGTGGGCGCGGAGAATTTCCGCGCCCTGCTCGCGGGCTTTCATCAGATGGACGAGCACTTCCGCAGCACGCCGTTCGAGCGCAACCTGCCGGTGCTGCTTGGGCTGCTCGGGGTGTGGTACACGGATTTCTTCGGCGCGCAGACCATCGCCGTGCTGCCTTACGAGCAGTATCTGAAGCGCTTCCCGGCGTATCTGCAGCAGTTGACGATGGAGAGCAACGGCAAGCACGTGACGCTCGAGGGCGCGCCGGTCGGGGCCGACACCGGTCCGATCTACTGGGGCGAGCCCGGCACGAACGGGCAGCACTCCTTCTATCAGCTGATCCACCAAGGCACGCGGCTCATTCCCTGCGACTTCATCGCCTTCGCGCATGCGCTGACGCCGCTCGGCCGTCACCACGACATGCTGCTGGCAAACGTGTTTGCGCAGGGCGAGGCGCTCGCCTTCGGCAAGACGCCCGAGCAGGTGCGCGCCGCGGGCGTGCCGGAATGGCTCGTGCCGCACCGGGTGTTCGAAGGCAATCGCCCCTCGAACACCATTCTCGCCGACCGCCTCACTCCCGAGACGCTCGGCAAGCTGGTCGCTCTGTATGAACACAGCGTGTTCACGCAGGGCGTCATCTGGAACATCAACTCGTTCGATCAGTGGGGCGTCGAGCTCGGCAAGGCCCTGGCGCAGGCGATCATCCCGGAGCTGGAGGCGGGGAGCGCTCCGCCGCTGCAGCACGACAGTTCGACGAACAACCTCATCCGTCGCTATCGCAAGATGAAAAGTGAGCCGTGAGCGTGTGCGCGCACGCCGGCGCGCCGCCCCGCCGGAGGGGGCGGCGCCGGTAATCCGTCGGCAACAGACAAAGGAGCGATTCATGCAAATCGGAATGATCGGCCTCGGGCGCATGGGAGCCAACATGGTGCGCCGGCTCCTGCGGGGCGGCCACGAGTGCGTAGTGTTCGATCGATCGGCGGAGGCAGTCGCCGAGCTGGTCAAGGAGAAGGCCACCGGAGCGGGCTCCCTGGCCGATTTCGTGCAGAAGCTGCAGACGCCCCGCGCAGTGTGGCTGATGGTTCCGGCCGCCGCGGTCGACGATACACTTGCGCAGCTCGTGCCGCTGCTCGGCAAGGGCGACATCGTTATCGATGGCGGCAACTCCTATTACGTGGATGATATTCGCCGGGCGCAGGCGCTCGCCGGCCAAGGCATCCACTACGTGGATGTCGGCACCAGCGGCGGGGTGTGGGGCCTCGAGCGCGGCTACTGCATGATGATCGGAGGGGACACGGCGGCGGTGAAGCGCCTCGATCCGATCTTCGCGCAGCTCGCGCCCGGGATCGGCAGCATCGCCCGCACCCCGGGCAGGGAGAAGGACTCCGGCACCGCCGAGCAGGGTTATCTGCATTGCGGGCCGAACGGCGCCGGGCACTTCGTCAAGATGGTCCACAACGGCATCGAATACGGCATCATGGCCGCTTACGCCGAAGGCCTTGGGATCCTGCGCGCGGCGAACGTCGGCAAGCGGGCCGGGGAGGTCGACGCCGAGACCACCCCGCTGCGCGATCCGCAGAACTACCAGTACGACCTGAATCTCCCGGATATCGCCGAGGTGTGGCGGCGCGGCAGCGTGATTGCCTCCTGGCTGCTCGACCTCACCGCCGCGGCGCTGTTCGGCGACCCCGGGCTCGCCAAATTCGCCGGCCACGTGTCCGACTCTGGCGAGGGGCGTTGGACCATCAAGGCGGCGATCGACGAAGGCCAGCCGGCACCGGTGCTCACCACCGCGCTCTACGAGCGTTTCAGCTCCCGCGGCGAGGCGGACTTCCAGGCGAAGGTCCTCTCGGCGATGCGCTACGGGTTCGGCGGGCACCTCGAAAAGCCGGTGAAATGAGTCCCAGCCAGACGAGGTTCACATGAACGATACGCACAGTGACGCGCTGGTGTTCTTCGGGGCAACCGGCGATCTGGCCTACAAGAAGATCTTTCCCGCGCTGCAGGCGATGATCAAGCGCGGCACGCTCGAGGTGCCGGTGATCGGCGTCGCCAAGGCCGGCTGGGGCATCGAGCAGCTGAGGGCGCGTGCGCGCGATAGCCTGGAGAAGCACGGCGGCGGCGTCGATCCAGAGGCGTTTGCCAAGCTGACTTCGCTGCTGTCCTACGTGGACGGCGACTATGCGGATGCAGCCACTTTCCGCACGCTGCGCAAGCTGCTCGGCGAGGCGCGCCGTCCGGCGCATTATCTGGCCATTCCGCCCTCGCTGTTCGGCAAGGTGGTCGAGCAGCTCGCTCAGGCCGGCTGCACCCAGGAGGGCACCCGCGTGGTGGTGGAGAAGCCCTTCGGCCGCGATCTGCAGTCCGCGCGGGCGCTCAACCAGATCCTGCTGAATTCCTTCGACGAGGAGCACATTTTCCGCATCGACCATTACCTCGGCAAGCGGCCGGTGCACAACATGGTGTTCTTCCGCTTCACCAATGCGCTGCTGGAAGCGTTCTGGAACCGGGATTACATCAAGAGCGTGCAGATCACGATGGCCGAGAACTTCGGGATCCAGGGCCGCGGCGCGTTCTACGACCCGATCGGCACGGTGCGTGACGTCGTGCAGAACCATTTGTTCCAGGTCATGGCCAATCTCGCCATGGAGCCGCCCGCGCGCACCGACAGCGAGTCGATCCGCGACGAGAAGGTCAAAGTGCTCAAGGCGATCCCCGCGATCACGCCGGCCGATCTGGTGCGCGGGCAGTTCCGCGGCTATCTCGATGAGAAAGGCGTTGCGCCCGGCTCGAAGACCGAGACCTTCGCGGCCATGCGGCTCGCGATCGATAACTGGCGCTGGCAGGGCGTGCCGTTCTACATCCGCGCGGGGAAATCGCTGCCCGTGACCTGCACCGAGGTGGTCGCGCATCTGCGCCGGCCGCCGGCGGTGTATCCGGGTTGCACTCCGCAACACGACTACTTCCGTTTCCGCATCAGTCCGCAGAACGAGATGGCCATCGGACTGAATGTCATGGACGAGGCGGAGCTCGGCATCGGTCAGACCAACGAGCTGCTGGCAAGCCGGCATCCCGGCAGCAACGAAATGGACGCCTACGAGCGGGTGCTCACTGACGCGATGGCGGGCGATCGCACGCTGTTCGCCCGCGAGGATTACGTGGAGGAGGCCTGGCGCATCGTCGACCCGGTCCTGAAGGCGAGTACGCCCGTGTATCCCTACGAGCCCGGCAGCTGGGGGCCGCAGGAAGCTGCGCGCGTGGCTCCGCCGGAGGGTTGGTATAACCCGGACGTGTCGGCTTAGGAACACCGGGCGCACTCGGCGATTCGAGCGTCGAATGCAGCGGACTTATGTGCGCAGCAGCGACGTGCGCCGCACCGGTCGGGCGCCAAGATGCCTGCGGTGCGAGCTATGACACTCAAGCCCGGTTGCGCCATGACGTCCGATTGCCCATCTCCAGCGTACGCCTGTGATGCGTTCAGTGCTAAAGAAGCCCCTGCTCGCCGCTGACGCTTCGATCACCGAGCGTCAATGATCGACCCGTGATGGCAAGGTAAGGCGGGCCGGGGACACTGTGGAGATGGATCTCGTCTAGGGGAGATCGAACAGACCGCGCAGCCGCGCGGGCTCGCAGCGAAGATACTGCTTCGGCGCGCGTACCTGTCCGCCGAGCTCCGCGGCCGCATGCCACGGCCAGCGCGCGTCGTAGAGCACCGTGCGGGCGAGCGCGACGAGGTCGGCATCCCCGGTGGCGACGATGGCTTCGGCCTGCTCGAAGCCGGTGATCAATCCGACCGCTACGACGGGAATGCGCACGGCAGCCCGCACGGCGCGCGCGAGCGGCACCTGATAGCCGGGTCCTACCGGAATCTTCTGCCCCGGATGCAGCCCGCCGCTCGAGACGTGTATGGCATCGCAGCCGTGCTCCTGCAGCTTGCGCGCGAACGCGATGGTCTGCTCCACGTCCCAGCCGCCGTCGCACCAGTCCATCGCCGACACGCGCACCGAGACGGCTTTGCCGGCCGGAAACGCGGCACGCACCGCGTCGAAGACCTCCAGCGGGAAGCGCAGACGGTTCTCGAGCGAGCCGCCGTACTCGTCGGTGCGCTGATTGGCGAGCGGCGAGAGAAACTGGTGCAGCAGATAGCCGTGCGCGGCGTGCACCTGCACGGCATCGAGGCCGATGCGGGCCGCACGGGCCGCCGCAGCGGCGAACGCGTCGCGCACCGCGCGCATGCCGCTGCGATCGAGCGCCGCCGGGGCGCCCTGCCCATCGGCGAAGGCGATCGGCGACGGTGCGACCGTCTGCCAGCCGTGCGGATCGTTGGGCGCAAGCTGCTGGCCGCCCTTCCAGGGCACTTCGGTCGAGGCCTTGCGGCCGGCGTGCGCCAGTTGCACGGCAATCGGCATGGCCGACCAGCGGCGGATACGCTCCACCGTGTTTCCCATGGCCGCTTCCGTCGCATCGTCCCAGAGGCCGACGTCCCCGTAGGTGATGCGGCCCTCAGGCAGCACGGCAGTCGCCTCGATCGTGAGCAGGGCGGCTCCAGAGAGCGCCAGATGGCCGAGATGAATGAGATGCCAGTCGCTCATGCGGCCGTTGTCCGCAGAGTATTGGCACATCGGTGCGATCACGATACGGTTGACGAGATCGAGATTGCGAATGCGAAGTGGTGTGAAGAGAGCGGACTTGTTCATTGCGGCCGGACTTCCCGGGTGTCGGACTGAGCTCTGGATGGCGTGAATTTTAGCAGCGGGAGCGCCACCTGACGACCGGGCCAGACCGTCTCGCCCGTCTGTCGCGGCGCCGCGCGTCGCCGGCCGTTCAGCGGCGCATGCGGTGCTCGCGATCCTGCTCCCGGACGATGATGTCGGCGAGTACCGCCGCGTCGCCTGCCAGCCGCCGGACCAGGTCGTCCAGGGACAGAATGCCCGCCAGCTTGCCGGCTTCATCGAGCACCGGGACGCGGCGTACACCGTGCGCTCGCATCCGCTCGACCGCGTTTTCGGCTTCCTCGGAAATGCGCGCGATCACGAGCGGCACACGCATGATCTGCCGTACGGTCACCTTGGCCGGATCGAGGTCCTTCGCCAGCACCTCGACCACGATGTCGCGGTCGGTGACGATCCCGATCGGAGCTCGGTCTTCCTCACTGTTGTCGATCACGACCAGATCCCCTACGTGCCGCTCGCGCATGAGACGGGCCGCATGCAGCGCGGTGATATCGGCGGTGCAGTAGATGACATCCGGCGTACAGAGCTCTCTCAATTTCATGGTCCTGGCTCCTCAGTATCGATGCGAACACATCCGTCCACGCGCCGCCCGCGCGGCCCGCTTCTTAACGCGCGAGCACATGGGCCAGATGGAGCCACTGCGGTTCGAGGGGCTTTCTGGTGCGCACCGCATCGCCGAGCGCGTTCGTCGTAACCTGTCCGCCGGCAAGGCCGAGCAGGATCCCGTGCGCGCCGCCGCACAGCCGCTCGACGGCCGTGGCGCCGAGCAGCGTCGCGCTCAGCCGGTCAAAGGCCCCCGGGCTGCCGCCGCGCTGCACGTGGCCGAGTTTCGTGACGCGCAACTCGAAGTTCAGCCGCTCGGCGTGCTCGGTGAAATGGCGCGCCAGGGCGTCCGCGTTGTGCCGGGCACCTTCGGCAACGACCACGATCGCGTGACTCTTGCCGCGCTGATAGGCCTCCTGGATCGCAATCGCGACGTCCTCGGGGGACTCCTCGGCTTCCGGTATGACGATCGCCTCGGCGCCTCCGGCGATGCCGGCCATCAGCGCCAAGTAGCCGCAGGCGCGACCCATCACCTCAACCAGAAAGACGCGTCCGTGCGCGGATGCCGTCACCCGCAACCGGCTGATGGCCTCAAGCGCTACATCGAGCGCCGTGGTCGCGCCCAGCGTGACCTCGGAGCCGGCCAGATCATTGTCGATGGTCGAGGCGATGCCGACCACGGCGACGCCGCGCTCGGAAAGCGCGAGCGATCCGTGCTGCGAGCCGTTGCCGCCGATAACGATCAGCCCCGTTATCCCGCGCCCGGCAAGCTGCTGCACGGCGCTGTGCTGGCCCTCATCGGTGAGGAAGGCGGGACAGCGGCTCGTGCCGAGCATCGTGCCGCCGCGGTCGATGATGCCCCCGACCTCACGCGCACCGAGATGGATGAAATCGCCGGCGATGAGCCCGGTGTAGCCGTGGCGCACGCCGAACACCTCGAGGTCGCGCGCGATACCGGTGCGCACGGCGGCGCGGATCGCCGGGTTCATGCCCGGCGCATCGCCGCCGCTGGTCAGAACCGCGATTCTCCGCTTCATGCCTCAGCATCCCTTGATGCGCCCGCGCCAGCGGCCTCGGCGATCCTGCCGACTGCACCTGCCTGCATCACGAGCCTGCCGTCCGGCTACCGCAAACGGCTTTCGATGCGCTGCTCGTTGCGCACGGTGCTGGAAACGTCGCTGATCTCGCCGGACAGCACGTCGATCACATCGTCGAGCGCGAGAATGCCCGTCAGCATGCCGGCCGCTCCGACCACCGGGAGTCGCCGCACGCCCATGCGCCGCATGGTGTGCAGCGCCTGATCGAGCGGATCGGTCTCATCGACCATGGCCGGGTACTGCTTCATGAGGTCCGCGACGGTGAGCGACTTGGGGTCGGCCGCGCGAGCCACGACGGAGATGACGATGTCCCGATCGGTCAGGACACCGACCGGTCGCCCATAGGTCGTGTTCTGCTCCGGCTCGACGACCACAAGAAATCCGACATGCTGCTCGCGCATCAACTGCGCGGCGGCGACCAGATCGGTGCCCGGATTGACGGTGACGACCTGATGTCTGCAAATGCTTCCGACGTTCATGACTGTGCCATCCCAGTGGAGTGACGTGTTGACCTCTTGGCCGGCGCTACGCGGCCGATTGCCTGCCGGCGGCGGATAGGTCCTTCTCGAGCTGCAGCACGCGCAGCGTCGTCGGCAGCAGCGCATCGGGGTTGAGCCCGATCGAATCGATGCCGAGGCGCACGAGCTCCGCCGCGATTTCCGGGTAGTCCGACGGCGCCTGGCCGCAGATCCCGGAGTGCCGGCCATTTCGCCGGCAGCCTTCGACCGCCAGCTTCAACAGCTTGCGCACCCCGGGGTCCCTCTCGTCGAAATCGAACGCGACGGTCGAGGAGTCCCGATCCACCCCGAGCGTGAGCTGGGTGAGGTCATTGGACCCGATTGAAAACCCGTCGAATATCCGGCTGAACTCGTCGATCAGCAGGACGTTGTTCGGGATCTCGCACATGACATAGATCTCGAGGCCATTCTGACCCCGCTCGAGCCCGAGCTCGCGCATGCGCTCCACCACTGCGGCGCCTTCCTCGAGTCGTCTGCAGAACGGAATCATCGGCTTGATGTTGACGAGCCCCATGACATCACGCGCCCGCTTCAGCGCGGCGCACTCGAGCGCGAACCCCTCGGCATAGGCTGGGTGGGTGTAGCGGGCGGCTCCCCGGAAGCCGAGCATCGGGTTCTCCTCCTTCGGCTCGAACCAGCGGCCGCCGAGCAGACCGGCGTACTCGTTCGTCTTGAAGTCGGACATCCGCACGATGACCGGCTTCGGATAGAACGCGGCCGCGATCGTGCCGAGACCTTCGGCCAGATGCTGGACGAAGAACTCGCGCGGCGCCGCATAGCCACGCGTCAGCGCGCTCAGCGTGCGGCGCTCGGCTTCATCGGCGACGCGCTCCGGATGCAGCAGCGCCATCGGGTGCGCCTTGATGTACTCGGTGATGATGAACTCCATGCGCGCCAGCGCCACCCCGTCATTCGGCAGGAAGCTCATCTGGAAGGCGATCTCCGGGTTGGCCATGATGAGCATCATCTTGGTGCGCGGCCGCTCGAGCGTCGTGAGGTCGGTACGCCGTACCTCGAACGGAATCTTCCCGGCATACACCTTGCCGATGTCGCCCTCGGCGCAGGAGACGGTCAGCTGCTGTCCGCTCGAGAGCCGCTCGGTGGCATTCGTTGCGCCGACCACCGCGGGAATGCCGAACTCGCGCGCGACGATCGCCGCATGGCAGGTGCGCCCGCCGCGATTGGTTACGATCGCCGCCGCGCGTCGCATGATCGGCTCCCAGTCGGGAGTGGTGCTGTCGGTGACCAGCACCTCGCCGGCGCGGAACGAGGCGATTTCAGAGACGTTTTTGATCAGTCGCGCCGGCCCGCTGGCGATCTTCGCACCGACGGCGTGCCCGGCCACGAGCGGCTCGGGCGTCGCGCCCAGCCGATACTCCTCGAGCATCGTCGGGTGGCGGCGCGACGCGCTGGTTTCCGGCCGGGCCTGCACCACGTAGAGGCGCCCGTCGAGGCCGTCCTTCGCCCACTCGACGTCCATGGGCACCTCGTGCCCTGCCTGCTTGCTGTAGTGGCGTTCGATCTTGAGCGCGTAATCGGCGAGCACTAGCGCATCCTCGTCGCTGATGCAGTAGCCGGCCCGCTCCTCGGCAGTGGTCGGAACGTTGCGCGTCGGTTCGTGCGCCTGTTCATCGGCGTAGATCATCTTGATCTGTTTGCTGCCGAGAGTATGGCGCAGTACTGCCCGATGTCCGGCGGTGAAGGTCGGCTTGAACACCATGAATTCGTCGGGCTCGACCGCGCCCTGCACGATGTTCTCCCCGAGCCCGTAGCTGCCGGTGATGAGCACCACGTCGCGAAAGCCGCTTTCGGTGTCGAGCGTAAACAGCACGCCGCTCGCGCCGCGGTCGGCGCGGACCATTTTCTGCACAGCGATCGACAGGGCGACCTTGAAATGATCGAAGCCATTGTCGGCGCGGTAGTGAATCGCGCGATCGGTAAACAGGCTCGCAAAGCAGCGCCGGCACGCGTCCAGCAGCCGCGCCTCACCCTGGATGTTGAGGAAGGAGTCCTGCTGTCCGGCGAAGCTCATCGTCGGCAGATCTTCCGCGGTGGCAGAACTGCGTACGGCCACGCTCATCTGCGCTCCGGACTCCTCGCGCAGACTGCGGTAGGCGGCGAGAATCTCCTGCTGCAGGTCGGGGGGCAGACCGGCGCCATAGACCATCTCCCGCGCCTTTTGCCCGCAGCGGGCGAGCTCGCGAGGGTCATCGACGCGCAGATTCGCGAGCAGATCGTGCAGCGGCTGCCAGACCTGAGCGTGCTCGAGCATGTAGTGGTAGGCGTCGGTGGTGATCGCAAAGCCGCTGGGGATCAGAACCCCCTGCGGACGCAGCGCTCCGTACATCTCCCCGAGAGAGGCCGTCTTGCCGCCGACGAGCTTCAAGTCGGCCGAGGAGATCTGGTCGAAGAACCTGATATAGCGTGGCGCAGAAGACATGGTCACCCCTCTGGCTGCAAGCCGCATGCGATGCCCGCCCGCTCGGATCTGCGCGCCGCATCACCTCTCTTTTATGGAACGCTACGCGCCTGGGCGATGCAGTGAATCCGCAGTTGTCCCTATCGGCCGGGCGCAGGCCCATGGGGCGCTGCGGAAAATGCGGATCGTGCCCCGGGAAGGCGGCGCCTGAGAATCTGACCCCGGTGTGGGCCGGCATGGCCTCGGCAGTCCGCGCGGTGCCTGGAGGCTGCGTGAATGAAACGCATTGCGCCGCGGACACGCGCTGCGAGCGTCAACCTGGACGAGAAAGTCGCCTTTCTCGCCGCCGCGCGCCATTACCCCCACCGCCCGCGCTCGGTGCAGATCATCGAGACGCACTTCGCGTGGATATTCATCGCCGGGGAGCGCGCCTACAAACTGAAGAAGCCGCTGCGCCAAGCGTCGATGGATTACCGCACCGTCGCGCTGCGTAAGCGGGCCTGCCGTGCGGAGCTCGTTCTGAACAGACGTCTTGCCCCGCACGTCTACCGCCGGCTGGTGCCGCTGCGCTGTGCCAGCGACGGACGCCTGAGCATTCGCGCCGGCGCAGGCGGCGTGGTGGACTGGCTGGTGCAGATGCGTCGGCTTGCGCCGGAGCGCCTGCTCGACCGGGCCATCGGCGCGCACCGCGTGGGGGCGCGGGACCTCGAGCGGGCGGTGGGATGCCTTGCGAGGTTTTTCCGCCGCGCGAGGGCGCTGCCGATGTCCGACCGGGCGTATCGGACCTGCATGCGCGAGCAGATCCATGCCAGCGCGCGGGCGCTGCACGCCCGCGATCTTGGGCTTGCGGCAGGACGCGTGGAGCGCGTGGTCCGACTGCAGCTCGGCTGGATTGCGCGGCATGGGGAATTGTTGCGGGGACGTGGGGCCTTGTTGCGCGACGGACATGGTGACCTGCGCCCAGAACACGTGTTTCTCGGTACCGCGAGCCAGAGCGTCTGCGTGATCGACTGCCTCGAATTCGACTCGCGGTTGCGCCGGATGGATCCGGCGGAGGAAATGGCGTTCCTGGCGTTGGAGTGCACGAGGCTCGGCGCGGCGCGGGTGGCTCGCGATCTGCTCGAGCGGTATGCCCATGCGATGCACGATCCGGTGCCTCGGGCACTGATGGCCTTCTATATGAGCCGCCGCGCCGTGGTCCGCGCGCAGATCGCCGCGTGGCACCTGCGCGACCCGGCGTTCGCGAGCCATGCGCGACAGTGGCGGGCGAGGGCGTATTCCTATCTTGACGATGCGTTGCGCTACGTTCGGCGGGCCGACCGAGTGGCGTAAGTGTCCGGTGTGCGCAAACGCCGCATGGCTCGTGGTCCGGTGCCCCTGCGCTCAGCCCGGCCAACGCTCGAGCAGCGGCGCTACCGGCTCGCCGGCGAGCATGCGGCGCAGCGCTTCCGCGAACAGCGGCGCGACCGGCAGGGTGACGAGGCGCTCCGTTGCGCCTGGGGCGTGCGAGGCGGGCAGGGTGAACCCGACACTGTCGGTGACCGTGATGCTGTTGATCGGCTCAGCCGCGATGAGCGCTGCGAGGCCGGCGTCGAGCGGTGTGTGCGTCACCGCGACGTGCACCGCGGCGGCCCCGCCTTCGCGGCATGCGGAGGCGGCGCGGATCAGCGTGCCGCCGGTGGCGCACAGGTCATCGAGCACGACTGCGGTGTGCGCGGCCAGCTCTCCGGCGAGTGCGCCGCCGGAGACGATCCCGCGCGCGCGGCGCTTTTCGACGAACGCCAGACCGATCTCCCGGCCGCAGCGGGCGGTAAGCAGTTCGCGAAAGATCTGCGCGCGTTTGATGCCGCCGACGTCCGGTGACACCACGGTGATCGGCGTGTGGGCGTCCAAACGGCCCAGGAAATGCTCTGCCAGCATCGGCAGCGCGGTCATATGCACGGTCGGGATGCGAAAGGCATTGTCGAATGCAGCGGGATTGTGGACATCGAGGGCGATGAGGCCGTCGGCACCCGCCGCTTCGAGCAACTCCGCTACGTAACGTGCCGTGACCGGATCGCGCAGCTGCGTGCGCCGGTCCTTGCGCGCGAAGGCGAAGTAGGGCAGGACCACCATGCGGCTGTGCGCGCCTCCGTCGCGCAGGCCCTGCAGCAGGAACAGCAGACGCACGAGCCGTGCCGGCGCCGGAGCCTCGGCCGTCGCGGCGAGGGACTGCACCACGAACAGCTGGCGGGCGCGCACGGACTCGAGGGGCCGCAGCTTGAATTCCCCGCCGTCGAAGGCGCGCTCCTCGAGCGGCAGCACCGGTATGCCGGCCTGCCGCGCGATGGCGCTCGCGAGCGTCTGGCTCTCGCTGAGCCCGACGACGGCGGGTGGCAGATGGTTCGGCCGCATCGCTGAGATCCCGAGTACGGTGCACAAGGCGCCGCGGGCGGCTCGCCGGCCCGGGAGCGGACCGGGTGAGGCCACCGTGCGCGCGCGCAGTATCGCGCCGGCGGGCAGACAAGGGCATCCGCAGCAGTGCGTATCAGATCGGTAAACACCCGGATGGGCAGCCGGGTGATGCCACGTATTCTGCGGATTGATCGGCCGCTCGCTCGTGCGAGCGCCGCGGCGGTGGAGCCCGCCCCATGAGCATTCACAACACCGACATCGCCGCCGCGTTTGACGAGATCGCCGACCTGCTGTCGATCCAGGGCGCGAATGCGTTCCGGATCCGGGCCTACCGTCGCGCGGCGCAGACCCTGCGCGGGCTACCCCACGAGATCGCCGCAGCCGCCGATCCGCGCTCGTACGAGGCGCTGCCCGGCATCGGCGAGGACTTGGCGGGGAAGATCGCAGAGCTCCTCAGCACCGGCCGTCTCGCCGCGCTGCAGAAGCTGCGGCGCGAGGTCCCGCCGGGTCTGCGCGACCTGCTGGGCCTGCCGGGCCTCGGCCCGGTGCGGGTACGGGCGTTGATGACGGAGCTGCGTATCAAGACCCCTGAGGATCTGCGCCGGGCGCTCGCAGCCGGCCGGGTCGCCGGCGTGCGCGGCTTCGGGCCCGCGGTGCGTGCGCGGCTCGAGCAGGCTCTCTCGCACGCGCCCAGCGCGGCAGCCAAGCGGCTGCCACTGGCGCAGGCCGCCGAATACGCCGAGCCGCTGCGGCGCTTTCTCGCCGAGCTGCCCGGGGTCGAGCGCGTCGAGATCGTCGGCAGCTATCGGCGCGGCCGGGACACCGTGGGCGACCTCGATGTGCTGGTGTGCGCGCCCGCAGGTGTGGATCCCATGAGCGCGCTGCGCGGATATTCGGATCTCGGCGCACTCACTGCCTCGGGCGCGACCAAGGCCTCCGGAGTATTGCGCAATGGGCTGCAGTTCGATCTGCGGGTCGTCGGGCGCGAGAGTTTCGGCTCGGCGCTGCAGTACTTCACCGGCAGCAAGGAGCACGGCATTCGCCTCCGCCAGCGCGCGCGCGCGCGCGGTCTGAAGCTGAGCGAGTACGGTCTGTTTCGCGGCGGGCGGCGTCTGGCCGGGCCGAGCGAGCAGGGCGTCTACGCCGCGCTCGGGCTCGAGTGGATTGCCCCGGAGCTGCGCGAGGACCGCGGGGAAGTGCAGGCTGCCGAGCACCATACCCTGCCGCAGCTCCTCACGCGGGCCGACATCAAAGGCGACCTGCACGTGCATACCAGCGCCACCGACGGGCGCGATTCCCTCGAGGACATGGTGGCTGCGGCGCGTGCAGCCCGGCTCTCCTATGTCGCGATCACCGATCACAGCAAATATCTGGGCATCGTCCGGGGTCAGGACGCCGCGCGCCTGGCACGGCAGTGCGATGCCATCGAGGCACTCAACGCGCGAGTGCGGGGATTCACGGTACTGAAGGGCGCCGAGGTGGACATTCTCGAGGACGGGCGGTTGGCTCTGACGGATGCGGCGCTTGCGAGGCTCGACGTCATTGTCATCGCGGTGCACAGTCATTTCGACCTTCCCGAGGCGAAGCAGACGGCGCGAGTGTTACGGGCCCTGGAGCGGCCGCATGTGACGATTCTGGCGCATCCGAGCGGCCGCCTGCTCGGGGAGCGCGAGCCGTATGCGCTCGATTTCGAACGGGTGCTCGCCGCGGCGCACGATCGGCCGTGTTATCTGGAAGTCAACGGTCAGCCTCTTCGGCTTGATCTCGACGATGTGCACATCAAGGCTGCCGTCGAGCGCGGGGTGATGCTCTCGCTCGACAGCGATGCGCATTCGGTCGACCAGTACGCCAACCTCGATGGTGCGGTCCGCCAGGCACGGCGCGGCTGGGCGGGCAAGAGCGATGTGCTCAACGCTCGTCCGATCGCCGAGCTGCGCAAGCTGCTGCGCGCGACCCGGCTGTAGGCCGGCGGCGGGGCGCTCAGGTCGCGGTGCTGCGCAGCGTCTGCGGCTCGATGGGCAGAGAGCGGATGCGTTTGCCGGCGGCGACGAACAGCGCGTTGCACAGCGCCGGCAGCACCGGCGGCAGCGCCGGTTCGCCGAGGCCGGTCGGGTCGTTGTCGCTGCGCAGGAAGTGCACCTCGACCGGCGGCGCCTCGCGCATGCGCAGCAGCCGGTATGAGTTGAGGTTACTCTGCACGACCCTGCCATCCCGCAGCGTGATGAACTGGTGCAGGGCCTGGCCCAGTCCGTCGAGAATCGCACCCTGCGCCTGGTTGTAGGCGCCGGCGGGGTTGATGATCTGGCGGCCGATGTCGACCGCTGCCCAGATCTTGTGCACCTGGGGTACCCCGGCGCGGTCCACGCTCGCCTTGACCACCTCGGCGACGTAGCCGAAGTGGCTGTAGTAGAAGGCAAGCCCCATTCCTGTACCGGCCGGCAGCGTGTTGCGGTGCGCCCAGCCGGATTTCTCCGCCACGAGTTCGAGCACGCCGCGGACCCGGCCGGTGTCGAAGGGCGGGATCTTCAGTCCGAACCTCGGCGGCGGCGGAGGCAGAACGCGCGGCGGACCGTAGAGCTCGAGCCGCAAGGCAAGCGGGTCGCGCCCGCCTGCATGCGCCAGCTCATCGAGGAACGACTCGAACGCGAACGCGAGCGCATTGCCGCCCGGGTTGCGCATCGGTCCGGTGGGCGCATCGAGCTGAATCAGGGACTCGGCGTACTCGAGACTCGGCACGAAGCCCGCGGGGAAGTGATCCGCGGGCAGATCGGCCGAGGAGGCGACCCGCCCGTTCTGGCCGAAGGTGATGAAGTGATCGCGGAAGCCGATCACCCGGCCGGCGGCATCGAGGCCCGCCTTGAAGTGATGGAATCCGCCCGGCCGGTACGCATCGTGCTGGATGTCCTGCGGCCTGTTCCACAGGAGCTTCACCGGCCGGCCGAAGCGCTTGGCGATCGCTGCGGCCTCGACCATGTAGTCGTTGTTCAGCCGCCGGCCGAAGCCGCCGCCCACCCGGGTCATGTGCACGCGCACCTGCGCCGCATCGATGCCGAGCGTCTGTGCGACGAGCTTTGCTCCGGGGGCGGGATTCTGGGTGGGCGCCCAGATCTCCACGCTGCCGTCGCGATTGACGCGGGCGGTGCAGTTCTGCGGCTCGAGCGTCACGTGTGCGAGGAACGGATAGGCGTAGGAGGCCTCCACGACCTTGGCAGCGCGCGCGAGCGCAGCGTCGACGTTTCCGTCGCGGCGGATGACCGAGTGCGGCGCTTCGCGCGCGAGCCGCGCCGCATCGCGCTCGAACACATCCGTCCCCTGACTCGGCGCCGAATCCGGCGCCCACTCGACGCGCAGCTTGCGCAGGGCCTGCTGCGCATTCCACCATTTGTCGGCGACGATCGCTACGCCGTCGACGAGTCCCATCTTCACCGCCGCATCGGGGCCCGACCCGCGCACGATGAACGCGGCGCGCACGCCAGGGAGCGCCTTGACTTCTGCAAGGTTGGCGCGCACGACGCGTGCGCCGAAAACCGGCGACTTCTCGTACACCGCGTAACTCATGTCCGGCAGCGTCATGTCTATGCCGAACAGCGGCTCGCCCTCGAGCACGCGCGCACTGTCGACGCCGCCGGTGAACTTGCCGATGATCGTGTACTCGGCGGGAGTCTTCAACCTGACCGACTCGAGATCCGGTGCGGGCAGCGAGGCGGCGCTGCTCGCCAGCGCGCCATAAGTGAGCATCCGGCCGCTCGAACGGTGCCGCACCACGCCTCGCTCGGCGGTGCACTCTGCGGCCGGAACACCCCAGGTGCGCGCGGCGGCGGCAATCAGCATCTGCCGTCCGGCCGCCCCGACGCGCTGCATCGGAATCCAGTTGAGCGGGGTGCCGAGGCTGCCGCCGGCGAACTGTGGGCCGTAGATCGGATTGAGCATCGCCTGCTCGACGCGCACATTGCTCCATTCGACGTCGAGCTCATCGGCGATCAGCATCGGCAGGGTGGTCTTCATGCCCTGGCCGATTTCGGGATTCTTGGCGACGATCGTGACGATGCCGTGCGGATCGATCTTGATGTAGGGGTTGAGGTTGGCTGCTGCTGCCCGCTCGTCCGCCCATGCCGGGCGCGGCAGATTCAGTGTCAGCAGCAGCCCACCGCCCGCGGCCAGAGAGACGCCGAGAAAGGCGCGGCGCGAGAGGCCAGTGCCCGACGTTGCCGGCTGGGAAACGACTCGCTCGCTCATGACCGTTCCTCCCGCGAATCGGCGGTCGGCAGTCCGGCGGCCTGTTTGATGGCGGCGCGGATCCGCGTATAGGTGCAGCAGCGGCAGATGTTGCCGTGCATCGCCGTATCGATGTCCTGATCGGTGGGGCGGGGGTTGTTCGCCAGCAACGCGGTGGCCGTCATGACCTGACCGGCCTGGCAGTAGCCGCACTGCATTACATCGAGCGCGAGCCACGCATCCTTGACCTTACGGCCCCATTCGGTTTCACCGATTCCCTCGATCGTCACGACTGGTGCACCGCCGACGGCGGAGACCGGGGTCACGCACGAGCGGGTCGGCACGCCGTCGAGGTGAACCGTGCAGGCGCCACAGATGGCGATTCCGCAGCCGAATTTGGTGCCCACCAGGCGCAGATCGTCGCGCAGGACCCACAGCAGCGGCGTATCGGCATCCGCCTCGACGGTGCGTCTCTGGCCATTGACCAGGATCGAGAATCTCATGAGCGCCTCCGCTTCTCTGGCGCCGTCGCATGACGGCCGGGCGTCCGCGAGGCAAAAGTATAGGGGATCGGCCGACTCGGGTCAGCTTCGGCGGACCGCGGCCGCCCGCTGCGCCGCGTGCGCGGGGCGGATAGCCACCGTTGTCTCGGACGGTGCGCTGCCTGCACCGTGCAGCCGGCCGCCTCAGCCGATGGTGGAATTGACCAGTGAGGCCAGATCGTCCGGTGTGTCTAGATCAAAGGCCGCGCTCGGCATCGGCACCGTGAGCACCTCGCTGGCGTGATGCTCCAGCAATGACCGGGCGCCCACATCGCCGTGGAGATGCCCGAGCTCTGCGAACAGGCGACGGGGGAAAATCGCGGGTGCTCCGCTGCGCGGGCCATGGCCGGCTGCGGCGATGGAATGCGGGGCGTCGCGCCAGGCTTGCGCGAGCCCGGCGTACTCGCGCGTGCTGATGAGCGCCTGGTCGGCGAGAACCAACATCACTGCATCGCAGGATGGCGGCAGATATTGGATGCCGGCGCGAATCGAACTGGCGAGTCCCTCGCTCCAGCGCGCATTGATCCGTACCGTGACCGGGGCGTGCGCAAGCAGGGGCGCGAGCTCGTTCGCATGGGCGCCCAAGATCACCCAGCTGCGGTCGGCTGCGGCAGCCGCGCGTCGCGCAACGCGCACCAGCAACGGCTCCCCGTCGATGCGGGCCAGCTGCTTGGCCGCACCGAACCGTCGCGACGCGCCGGCGGCGAGAATGAGCGCGTGCACTTCGGCGCGGGGGGCATTCATCGGACGGGTGCTCGAGATTGCCCGGCTGGGGCGCAACCGCCGGGCCGGCCGTGCAGGAACGCCAGGATCTGCGCGACGATCGACAGTGCGATGGCCGCAGGGGAGCGGCCTCCCAGGTCCAGGCCGACCGGCGCGTGCAGCCGCCCGCGCAGGGCATCCGCGTCCGTGCCGAGGTCCCCGAGCAGCCGCTCCGCGCGCGCCGCAGGGCCGAGCAGGCCGATGTAAGGCAGCTCCGAGCGCGCCAGCACGCGCAGATATTCGCGGTCCATCTGGAGCTGGTGCGTCATGACGACGGCTGCGTCGAACCCCGTTATCTGCACGCAGTCGAGCAGCTTCTCCGGGTGGGTGTGGACGAGCCGCTCGGCCGCCGGGAACCGCTCGGGCAGGAGCAGCGCTGAGCGGTGATCGACCACCGTGCTCTTCCAGTGCAGCTCGGCGGCCATGCGCGCCACGGGCGGCGCATCGGGTCCGGCGCCGAGCAGCAGCACTCTCGGCGGCAGCGCGAGCGGCAGGAGGAACAGCCTGTAGCGTTCGGGCTCATCGAACCAAGCGGGCTCGCCCGCGCGGCTCGATGCCTCGAGCGCATCGCGTGCCGCAGCGGTGAGGATCCCGCTGGCGGTCTCGCCGGGCAGGATCACCGTGCCGAGCGCAGCGGTAGAGTCGAGCGACTCTGCGATGAGGCCGGCGGCCGTCGGGGTGTGGGCCGCGAAGGCCTCGGCAAAATGGGCCAGGGGCTGCCAGTGCTCGAGCGGTCCGACGCGCAGCAGCAGCACATGCATCGCACCCTCGCAGCCTGCTCCGAGGCCCCACACGAGGTCGTTCGGGTCCCGCAGCTCATACGTGACCCGCTGTGCCCTGCCGGACTCGATGACCGCGCGGGCGTGCTCGGCGAGGTCGCCTTCGAGGCAGCCGCCTGAGAGCAATCCCGCATATTCGCCACTGGATGCAATGAGCAACAGCGCCCCCGGACGCTGGTATGTCGAGCCCACCGTCTGTAACAGGACTGCGAGCGCGGTGGCGCGGCCGGCGGCACGTTCACGCGACAGGAGGGGGAGCAGGGCACCGAGACTGGATTCCACGGCCCGATGCTAATCGGCAGGGATGATGGCGGGCAACTCGATGATCCCCGATCCCGCGTGAGCCGCAAGCCGCTCGATAGCCGGTGCGCCTGCGTGCGGCATGAGTGTGCGCCTTGCATTGCGCGGTAGAGTGCTCGTGTCCCCACCCTACGCCCGGCGGGCGCGCCGCAGCCGGCCCCGCCAAGCCAGTGAAGAAGGAGGGCCCGAGCGCGAAGAGTGCCCGGCTCACGGTCATGCTCCCGGTGTAGCCGGCGCGTAAAGTCTGTGTGAGCGCAGTATCCGGCGCGGCGGCGCGCGGGTCACCTCGAGCGCGCGCAACTCCTGCTCGAAGCACACTGGAGAATTAGAGGAACCTAAAGAAGAGCTTGAGAACTCAACGGATCCGGTTGCACAATGGATTTGACCTCGGGCATTCGAGAGTGCCCTGTGGCCGTGTGACAGTCGTTCCCGTCTGCGGGCAAGACGCAATTTCCCGCTGCACATTGCACCAGAGTGACACGCGCACTCGATGAGAAAACTGACAATAATCTCGCCATCCACGGAAGCTTGCCGTGGCTCCTTGCGCAGCCTCCCCGTCGGGCGATCGCCGCCCTGCGAGCCTGATCTTTACGAGGCGCGCAGCGTCGCGCGTCAACCGGCAACGCCCGCACTGCCGCGCCTCGGCGGCTCGCGCGACATGAGAATTCCATGAATTTCACAACCACCGCCGGCCGGGAGTCGAAGCCGCATGCGCCCGCGGCTCACGCCGCGCGCTTGCCGGCGCTGCGCAAATGTCTGTTTCACGAGGAGTAGGCGATGGCGAACAAACTCAGCCTCCTGTGCGTTTCCGGGATGTGGGAGCGAATTCAGATGGCGGCCATGGTGGCGGCGACCGCCGCGGCTACCGGCATGGAGGTAACCGTGTTTCTCTCGATGAATGCGCTCGGCTATTTCATCAAGGACGACGCCCGTAAGGCGCCCGCCGAGGGCGAGATGGGCCGGCTGATGGCCGGGAAGAATGTTCCGCCGTTCCGGCAGCTGTTCGAGCAGGCGAAAGATCTCGGCGGCGCCCGGCTCTACGCGTGCTCCATGGCGATGGACGTGCTGGAAGTCGAGGAGGATCGGCTGGAAGCCTATATCGACGGTCCGATGGGGCTGACGCGCTTCCTCACCGATGCATCCGACGGCCAGATCTTGGTGTTCTGAAGCCTTGGGGGTATGACGATCATGGGCGAAGAGACGGTAAAGGTGGTGGACGCGACGGGCAGTTTCTGTCCCGGGCCGTTGATGGAGCTCATCGCGCAGCTCAGGGACGCCGAGATCGGCGACGTGCTCGAGTTGCTGTCCTCCGACAAGGGGTCGGCGCAGGACGTGCCCGTGTGGATCAACAAAGTGGGCCACGAGATGCTCGGCAGCGAAGAGAAGGACGGCGTCTGGCACATCCGGGTGCGAAAAGTGAAGTAGGCGGGCCCGTTCGGGCTGGGCACTCCAAGAGACAGAACAATCACCGGGAGAACGCAATGAAAATACTGATCGTAGGCGGCGGCATGGGGGGAACGATACTCGCGAACAACCT
This sequence comes from Pseudomonadota bacterium, assembly GCA_021792555.1. Classification (GTDB taxonomy): domain Bacteria; phylum Pseudomonadota; class Gammaproteobacteria; order Steroidobacterales; family Steroidobacteraceae; genus 13-2-20CM-66-19. The sequence continues at coordinate 10,580 of JAJYUL010000002.1, read as the reverse complement.
CGCGCGCCGACTCCATGAGGAGCTTCACGGCGGAAAGGCGCAGATCACGATGCTCTCGGCATCGGATAGGCACATGTATCAGCCTGGGCTGCTCTACGTGGCCCTTGGACGCATGATGCCGCAGGAGCTTTATCGCGATCAGCGCGGCCTCCTCGAGCCCGAAATCGAGTTCCACGTCGACCCGGTGGAGGAGTTCGGGCTGGATCAGCACCAGGTCCGCACCAAGAGCGGCAAGACGTATTCCTACGACGTGCTCGTCATCGCCACCGGTTCGAGGATATTCCCCGACGGTGTGCCGGGTCTGAAGGAGAACGCCGAGTTCTTTTACACGGAGGAATCCGCCGTGCGGATGTTCAAGCGTCTGCGGGAATTCAAGGGGGGAAGGGTGGTGGTCGCAGTCGGCATGCCGCACAAATGTCCGATGGCTCCGCTCGAGATCACCTTCATGCTGTATGACTACTTCAAGGACCGTGGGCTTCTCGACAAAGTGAAGCTCCACTACACCTATCCGATCGGGCGCACCCATAGCCTGGAGAACGTGGCGAAGTGGGCGACGCCGGAGTTCGAGCGCCTCGGAATCAGCTATGAGACGCTCTTCAACATGAAGGAGGTCGACGGCGTCGGCAAGGTGGTGCGCAGCGAGGAGGGCACCGAGGCGCCGTATGATCTTCTGATCTCGATTCCGGCGCACAAGGGAATGGAAGTGATCGAAAAGAACGGCCTGGGCAAGAGTGGGTGGATCCCCACCGACCGGTACCGGCTCAACATGGAAGGCCGGGACAATGTCTTTGTGCTGGGCGATACCACGAACCTCCCGATCAGCAAGGCGGGCTCGACGGCGCACTTCGAGGCCGATGCGCTCGCGGAGAATCTCGCCGCGATGATCAGGATCGGCTCGCCGGTGCGCGACTATGATGGCAAAGTGTTCTGCTTCATCGAGGCCGGCAAGGACAGGGCGACTTACGCCATGTTCAATTACCAGAATCCGCCGAACCCCAAGCCGCCGACGAGAGCGGTGCACTGGTTCAAGACCGCTTACAACAGACTCTATTGGGCCTCCGCCCGCGGCTTGCTGTGAGGTAGCGCATCATGAGCGAGACACAGACCGCGGAACCGACGGGCGAGACCGAAGAGATCGGACGGTTGGTGGCCAGCGCGCGCGATGCGCTCACCGATGATATGGTTGCCCGTCTGGCGGGGACTGCCGGCGAGACGCTCGATCTGCTCGATCAGATCAATCGCAACCGCCTCGTCGATGTGCTTCCCGTCATCAAGCAGCTTGCGGACAATGGCGATCTGGAGCGGGTCGTGCACCTGGCTCGGTTGCTCGGCGCGGCGGAGGATGCGCTGAACGACGACATGGTCGCCCGGCTGGCGGGTGTCGCGAGCGACGCGCTGTCGTTGCTGGAACAGTTGACCCGCAACAATGCGCTCGGCCAGATTCTGACGTTCCTGCTGCGGCCCGAGGTGCAGAACGTGCTCGTGCGGTTCGGAGAGGCGCTGCTCACGGCAAACAACGAATATCAGCAGTTGCCGCCGGCGAAGGGCGGAATCGGCGGCTTGTGGCGGCTGCTGCAGGAGCCCAATAACCAGCAGGCGGTGCAGTTCTTCGGACTGTTCGGCAAGCATCTGCAGGGCCAGCCGCAGTAATGTGCGCGTCCCGCCCTCTGCCATGGCCGAGGCATGGCAGAGGGCGGTGTCCGATATCCGAGGGCTTCGCGACTCGAGCGGCTTCGGCGGCGGAGCCTTACTGAGCCGGGCGGAGAGGACCCGCGGGGAGCGCGCTGCAGCCCAGGGGTGAGTGGGTTGTTCTCCTCGCTACGCCGGAGGCCGGCACCGGCGGTGTGACTTGTCGAGTTAGGTGTCACGCACTTGAAGCGGTGGCGCCGTCAGGTTCCGCGCCGGGTGCGACCAACCCAGGGGATCTGCGAGCCGGGTGGCGCACGTCAGGATCATATTTTGCCGGCGTCGGGCGGCTCCGCGCGCAGGGAACGCTACCTGGTGCGCTACCAGGTCTCCGCCGCCGCGGTCTCGCTCCTGCCGGCAAGGTGCTCCACCAGAGCATTCTGCGCGGGCGTCGCGTGACGGTCCCGATGACGGACCAGCGCGTATTCGCGTTGCGGCAAGTTGATCGGAATCTCAGCCAGGGTGCCGGCCGCGATCGCGGAGGCTACGACGTGGCGCGAGATGATCGTTGCGCCTGCGCCGGCCTCTACCGCCTCGCGTACCGCCTCGTTTCCGGGCAGAACCAGGAAGATGTTCAGATCATCTAGCGACAGATCCTCCTGCCTCGCCAGGTCTTCCAGGCCGCGGCGGGTTCCAGAGCCGGGCTCGCGGATTACCCAGTTGAGGGCACGCAGATCGATGCGTCCGGAGGGCTTAAGCGGCAGCGGTACGCGGTCGGCGGCGACGACCAGGACCATCTGATCATGGTCGAGATGCATGCGAAGCAGCGCGGGGTGCTGCGTTGGGCCCTCGACCAGCCCGATGCTCACCTCACCCTCCGCAACGGCGCGCTCGACTTCATGAGTGTTGCGAATCATCACATTCAGGCGTACGCGCGGATTGGCGCGATGGAAGGCCGCGAGCCGCCGGGGAAGCCAATAGGTCGCGATGGTCTGGCTGGCCGCGAGCGCGATCGGTCCTGCCGGGCAGCCCGCGAGGTCCTGCAGCACGGAACGCGCCATGGCGGCACGATCGAGCACTGCGCGTGCCTCGCGCAGAAATATCAGCCCCGGCTCAGTCAGCTGGATTCCGCGACCCAGCCTGTCGAACAGCTTGATTTGATGGCCTTCTTCCAGCGCCGCGATGGCGGCCGAGACCGCCGACTGGCTCATCCGCAGTGCTTCCGCTGCGCGCGTGACATGCCGTCGTTCGGCGACCTCCACAAAGATGCGCAACTGGTCCAACGTCATGATCAATCACTTTATCATATTAGAATCATCTATTTTATTGATGAAAGCGATTATTGCGGTTGAAACTCCTCAGGGATAGAGTCAGCCGCTGTCGTGGCCCGCAGACGCCCGGCGGGGATCTCGGGCGAGGCACTCATGTTCGACACCGTCGGGGGGACCGCCAGTGTTTACGTTCAATCCGTTCGCCGCGCTTCCCGCGTCGATACCGCCTGCAGCGATGCAGGCGTATGTCGTGGTCATGTTCGTGCTGGTTTTATTCGGCACGCTCATCGACATGATCCACAAGGGCAGCGCCAAGTACTTCTTTCAGCATCGCCGGACCGTCAAGTCCCGAGCGACCCGCCGCGTCGGCGGTGGAGAAATGGCCGCAGCCGCTGCGCATACCGTCGTCGTGACGGGTCTGGCTGCCGGCGAGTTCTGCAATCCGTGGCGCAGGATCAGTCACCTGCTGACGATGTACGGCTTTCTGCTGTACGTCATCACCACGGCCATTATGGTCTTCGCATACCCCACGGCCGCCGCTGCGACACCGGCGATCGTTCCCGCGCTCTGGCACCTCGGGGCGCTGTTGGTCTGCCTCGGAGGCTATTGGTTCTGGTTCTTGCTGCGGGTCGACGTCGCCGCGGAAGGCAACTCGCGCTTTCGGCTCGTCCGCGCCGATCTGTTCATCCTCTCGCTGCTCGGTAGCGCGACATTTGCCCTGATATGGGCCGGTTTCGAGCACTCCGGAAATCAGCTCTGGGCAAATGTCTTTTTCGGGCTATACCTCCTTGCCAGCACGGTGCTGTTCGGCTCGGTGCCGTGGTCCAAGTTCGCCCACATGTTCTACAAGCCGGCCGCGGCGTTTCAAAAGCGCATCGAACAGGCGAACGGCTACCGCCGCAACCTGCCCGCACCAGCCGACCGCCCTGCGACGTTCGGCAGTGCCCGTCGCGCGCCGCGCCATTACTGAGGAGCATCGTCCATGCCCACGTTTGTCTACATGACGAACTGCGACGGCTGCGGGTACTGCGTCGATATCTGCCCGTCCGACATCATGCACATCGATCCGACGTACCGGCGTGCGCTGAACATCGAACCGAACATGTGCTGGGAATGCTTCTCATGCGTCAAGGCATGCCCGCAGCACGCCATCGACGTGCGCGGCTACGCGGATTTCGCTCCGCTCGGCCACAGCGTGCGGGTGCTCCGTGAGGACGAGAAGGGCACCATCTCCTGGCGGATAAAATTCCGCGACGGGCGAGAGAAGAATTTCGTCTCGCCGATCAGAACGACGCCGTGGGGATCGATCAAAGGTCCGTCCGAGTATTCGGCGCCCACTGCCTCGGCAATGCAATCGCAGGCACTGGCGCATGAGCCCGAGGCGCTCAAGGTCGAGGCTTTGCCGACGCTCGCGCGTACGCGCTTCAAGAAAGGGGTGGTGTAATGAGCCCGAGAACCATATTCGTCGACTCCGACATTCTCATCGTCGGCGGTGGGATGGGCGGCTGCGGCGCCGCCTACGAGTCCAGGTACTGGGGACGCGATCTGAAGATCGTCTGCGTTGAAAAGGCGAACATCGAGCGCAGCGGCGCGGTGGCGCAGGGTCTGTACGCGATCAACTGCTACATGGGCATGCATTGGAACGAGAATCAGCCCGAGGATCACGTGCGCTACGCGCGCAACGATCTGATGGGGCTGGTGAGGGAGGATCTCGGCTACGACATCGCCCGGCATGTCGATGCCACGGTGCACAAATTCGAGGAGTGGGGTCTGCCGATCATGAAGGACCCGAAGACCGGCCGATACCAGCGCGAAGGCAAATGGCAGATCATGATTCACGGCGAGAGCTACAAGCCTATCGTCGCGGAAGCTGCGCGCAAGGCGGCGAGCGCCGTCTACAACCGCATCATGGTCACCCACCTGCTCATGGACAGCAAGCGCCCCAATCGGGTCGCGGGCGCCGTGGGGTTCAATGTTCGTAACGGGGATTTCTACGTCTTCCGCGCCAAGGCGGTCATTGTGGCGGCCGGCGGCGCCTCCCATATCTTCAAGCCGCGCGCCGTCGGCGAAGGCATGGGCCGGACATGGTATGCGCCGTGGAGCAGCGCTTCCGCCTATGCACTGCCGATCCTCGCGGGCGCAAAGATGACGCAGATGGAGAACCGCATCGTCCTGACGCGCTTCAAGGACGGCTACGGCCCGGTCGGGGCCTACTTCCTGCATCTGAAGACGTACACGCAGAATGCCTACGGGCAGGATTACGAGGCGTTCTGGCGTGACTCGATCGAGCAAATGGTCGGCGATTACGTCAATCACCATCCCGTACCGACGTGCCTGCGCAATCACGCGCTGCTCGAGGAGGTCAAGGCGGGCCGCGGCCCCATCCGCATGGTGACCAAGGAGGCGTTCAAGGATCCGCACAAGGAGACCGTGGGCTGGGAGAACTTCCTCGGCATGACCGTCGGCCAGGCGGTCGTCTGGGCCTCGCAGAACATCGATCCGAAGGAAATCAATCCTGAGCTCACCACCTCCGAGCCGTACGTCATGGGGTCCCACGCCACGTGCTCCGGCGCCTGGGCGAGCGGACCGGAGGACTACGCGCCGGCCGATTACCAGTGGGGCTACAACCGGATGATGACCGTCGAGGGCCTGTTCGGCGCAGGCGACACCATCGGCGGGACCGCCCACAAGTTCTCCTCCGGCTCCTTCACCGAGGGGCGGATTGCGGCCAAGGCGGCCGTCAAGTACGTCATGGACCACGGCAGGGACGGCCCGCAAGTCAGTGAGGCGGAATACGCCGAGCTGAAGAAAGCCATATACCAGCCGCTCGAGAATTACCGCGTCGGCCGCAACGAGATCGTGGGCGGAACGGTCTCTCCGAGCTACATCCTGCCGCTGCACGGCCTGCAGCGTCTGGAGAAGATCATGGACGAATATGTGGGGGGCATCAGCTCCCATTACACGACCAACGAGCCGCTGCTCACCCGAGGGCTCGAGCTGCTCGGAATGCTCAAGGAGGATCTGGCTCACATTGGCGCGCCGGACCTGCACCAGCTGCAGCGGGCGTGGGAACTGCAGCACCGGGTGCTGGCCTCGGAGTGCGTCACCCAGCACACTCTGTTCCGCCAGGAGACGCGCTGGCCGGGCTACTACTACCGGGCCGATCATCCGAAGCTCGATGACAAGGACTGGCACTGCTTCACGCTCTCGCGCTACGACAAGAGCACCGGGCATTGGGAGATGGAGAAGGCTCCCGTGTACCACATCATCGACTGATCGGACGGCCGGAGGTAGGGCACCGCATGTCGCAACTCGTAGCCCCACACGGATCGGATGCGGTCAGGCCGCTGTTGGCGCCCGAGGTAGAGCGGGCTGAGGAGCTTGAGCGGGCGCGGCACCTGAAGAAGGTCCCGCTCGACTCGAGGGCGGTGTCGGACGTGCTCATGCTGGCCATGGGCGCGTACACGCCTCTCGATGGCTTCATGGGGCACGACGACTGGCGCGGCTCGTGCGTGGACATGAGGCTCTCGGACGGCCTGTTCTGGCCCATTCCGATCACCCTTTCCGTGCCCAAAGATCTCGCCGAGGGCATACACGCGCAGGAGGAGGTGGCACTCATCGAGGGTGAGAGCGGCGAGATTCTGGCGATCATGGAGGTACGCGAGAAGTACCGCATCGACAGGACGCTCGAGGCCGAGCACGTCTATCGCACCACCGATGTAAAGCATCCGGGTGTCGCGAAGGTCATGAGCCAGGGGGAGATTAACCTTGCCGGCCGGGTGATGGTGCTCAGCGAAGGCGAATACCCGCGGCGATATCCCGAGTTGTACATCCGACCCGCCGAGTCGCGGGCGCTCTTCCTCGACAAGGGATGGTCGCGCGTTGCGGCGTTTCAGACGCGCAATCCCATGCACCGCAGCCACGAATATCTGGTGAAGATTGCGCTCGAGGTGCTCGATGGAGTCTTCATCCACCAGGTGCTGGGCAAGCTCAAGGCGGGGGATATCCCGGCGGAGGTGCGCACCCGGGCGGTCCAGGCCATGGTTGATCACTACTTCCGGCCGGAGACGGTGATCCAGGCCGGCTATCCCATCGAGATGCGCTATGCGGGGCCGCGCGAGGCGCTGCTGCATGCCCTCATCCGCCAGAATTTCGGATGCTCGCACCTGATCGTCGGACGCGATCACGCCGGCGTCGGCGACTATTACGGGCCGTTCGACGCGCATCGGATTTTCGATCAGCTGTGGGCGGGCGCGCTCGAAACGCAAGCACTAAAGCTCGATGTGACCTTTTACTGCCGAAAGTGCGCCGGCATGGCGACCGCGCGCACCTGCCCGCACGATCCGCAGCAGCACATCGCGATCTCCGGCACACGGCAGCGCGAGATGCTCTCCACCGGGGTGGAAATACCGCCCGAATTCAGTCGTCCCGAGGTGGTGGCGATCTTGAGGGAGTATTATGGGAGCCTGCGGTCCGCGCCGACCGGTTCCGCCTCATGATCATTGCGCAGATATCCGACACGCACATCTTTCGCGACGCACCCGACGCAGATCTGAGAGCATCGGATCTGGAGCGCACGATCGCGGACATCAACGCTCTAGAGCCTGCCGTCGATGTGCTCATCCACACGGGGGACATGGCCCACGGCGGGCGTTGTGAGGACTACGCGCTGGCGGCGTCCCTGCTGCGCCAGTCCCATGCCCCGGTCTACGTGGCGCCCGGCAACCGGGACGACAGGGAAAATCTGCGCCAGGCGTTCTCGCCATGGGCGTGCCGCGCCTCTGGCGGCGAATTTCTCGATTACGCGATCGATGAGTTTCCGGTGCGGCTCATGGCGGTCGATACGGTGAGCCCCGGCACCAACAAGGGTGATTTTTCCGAGGAGCACGCGCGGCGCCTGATCGAGCTGATCGATGCCGAGACCACCAAGCCGATTGTGGCGTTCATGCATCATCCGCCGTACATCGTCAGCGTCGGGCCGGATCCGCTCAATTTCGTCACATTCGAGGCCATGGCCAGGCTGCAGCGGACGCTGCAGCACTCCGAACGGGTGATTGCGGTCTTGTGTGGACATGTTCACCGCTCCACGGGAGGCCGCATCGGGGAGATCCCGGTGATGGTGGTGCCGTGCACCGCGACCCCCCTGCGCAAGGGGGATTATCCGCCGCAGATGCGGGATCGCCCGGTCTATCACCTGCACCGGTTCGATCCGGCCAATGGCTTGTGCACCGAGGCGCGGATAGTCGGGGGCGCCGCGGCGGATGCCGAGGGCCGCCAGAGGAGAAGTGCATGAAAGTCGGCGATTTTCTGAAGCACGCCCGTCAGCGGACGGTGACCTGCGGGCCCGATGTCAGCCTTGAGGAAGCAGCCCGGCTGCTGCACCGGCACGTCATCGGCGCAATGCCCGTGTGCGAATCCGGCCCCGGATCGCCAATGCTCGGCATCGTCTCGGAACGCGATCTCGTCAGAGCATTGGCCACCGACGCTCGGCGTCTGCCCAGCATGTGTGTGCGCGACGTCATGACTTCAGAGGTGGTGACCTGCGGTCCGGAGGATCCGATGCAGGCTGCCCAGGCGCTGATGCGAAAAAACGGGTTTCGCCACCTGCCGGTCGTCGAAGGTGGGCGCCTGCTCGGCATTCTGTCCATTCGCGACACGCTGGCGACCCGTATCGAGGAATCGCGGATCGAGATCGATACGCTGCGCGAGTTTGCGATCGCCGCCCGATGCCTTCCGGAATGAGCGTGGCGGCCGCGCCATGGTGCGCGGCCTCGGCGGGCGGGCATTGCTCCGGCGAACGGTGAGTGTGCTGCGAGGGAGTCCCGGCGGGCGGCCCGAGCGGCCCGCGCTCGGCGCTCAGCGCGGACAGCGGTCGTGAACTCTGCGGGCCCCTCAGCTTCCTCTCGCGCAACGAGTTCATGATGCTCACCTCCGCGAGGCGAGTGACGGGTCCCGACGGCCGCGGGGCGCTTCCGTGTCGAGGCTGCCTCATCGCGTGGGACACGGACGCATCCGGGAGTGGGCGCACTCAGGTCCTGCTGGGATGGGCTCATGAGTGACTTGCCGGGACACGACGCGCGGCCTGCGGACAAGCACAGCGCAGATCTGATCACCCCCCGACTGCATCGGGGGGCGTGGAAAGGATGGACGCCCGCGCAGAAGCACGCCGTCGTCGCCAGCTACCTCGGCTGGACGCTCGATGCATTCGATTTCTTTCTGTTGGTATTCGTGCTGAAGGACGTGGCGTCGGCGTTCGTGACGTCTTTGACCTCGGTCGCCTTCGCCATCACACTCACCCTCGCGCTGCGTCCGCTCGGCGCCCTTATCTTCGGTCGCCTGGCGGACCGGTACGGGCGCCGGCGCATCCTCATGCTCGATGTGGCGCTGTACGCCTTGTTCGGCTTTCTGACCGCCTTCGCGCCGAGTCTGCTCGCATTTCTCGCCATCCGGGCATTGTTCGGCATCGCGATGGGCGGGGAGTGGGGCGTCGGTGCGTCGCTTGCGATGGAGAGCATTCCGGCAGAAAGTCGCGGTCTGGTTTCCGGAATCCTGCAATCGGGCTATCCCACGGGGTATCTGCTTGCCTCGGTGGCATTCGGTCTGCTGTACCCCCACGTCGGCTGGCGGGGCATGTTCGTTGTGGGGCTCGCTCCCGCGCTGCTGATCTTCTATATCCGCCGGGGCGTAGAGGAGTCCCCGGGCTTCGCGTCTGGCCGCGCGGCCCGCGTCCCGATAGTGTCGGTACTCGCACGTCACTGGAAACTCGCGCTCTATGCTGTTCTGCTCATGACGGCATTCAACTTCATGGGCCATGGCACTCTCGATCTGTACCCGACGTTTCTGCAGAAGCAGCGGCATCTTGCGCCGGGGACGGTGAGTATCATTGCCATCACCTACAACGTCGGCGGAATCCTCGGCGGCCTCGTGCTCGGGACGATCAGTCAGCGTATCGGCCGCAGATTGGCGATGATGGCGCCGCTGCTGGCGATTCCTGCGATGTGGCTCTGGGCATTCGCGCCGTCGGCGGTCTTGCTCGCTGTCGGTGCATTCATCGTGCAGTTCTTCGTGGAAGGATCTTTCGGCGTCATCCCTGCGCATCTGAACGAGCTGTCGCCACCTGAGGCACGCGCGGCCTTCACCGGTACTGTGTATCAGCTCGGCAACTTCATCGCCTCATCGAATGCGGTGCTTCAGACGGCGATTGCCGAGCGGCATGGCGGCAACTTTGCGTTCGCGCTGATTGCCGTTGCAATCGTGTCCGTTCTCGTGGTCGCAGGCCTGGCGCTCACGGGGCCCGAAGCGCCTCACGCGGACCTCGCCGCAGTGTCCGCGCGCCAAGCGGATGGCCGATGAGCACATCCCTTCTTGGGGTTGAGCAGGAGCACTAAGACCCCTTTTGCTCTCCGAGGTGTGCGCGCTCCATCGAGGCAACCGCGCTACGCCGGAGCGGCTTCATGAGAAGCCGAAATCCGGTGACGAAGAATGCTGATCTTGCGGTTCCGCGCAACTCATGCGCCGTCCCGGGCATGCGGCTCATCCGCTCGAGCCGGAGGGACACGAACCCGCCGATACGCTCGATGCCGTGCATCAGTGTCACTGCATCGAGGTGGCTCGAGCGGGCTGTCCGTGGCGCACGCAACTGCTCGTTGCCGGCGCCACGGCCGCAACCGCCTCCGCATCCGA
>JAJYUL010000065.1:3811-11259 GCA_021792555.1 Pseudomonadota bacterium | reverse complement strand
CGATATAGTCGACCTGCACGCCTTTCGGGCGCACGTGGTAGCGCGGCAGGACGTAGCGCGCCAGGATTGCGCCGGCGATCCCGATCGGCACGTTGACATAGAAGATGAACCGCCAGCCGGCAAAAGTGATGAGCATGGCGCCGACGAAGGGCCCGAGCGCCATGGCCGTGCCCTGGACCGCGGCCTGGGCGCCGAGCGCACGGCCGAGCTCGCGGCTGCGGAACACCTGTGTGATGAGCGCCACGGAGTTCGCCTGCAGAAGCGCAGCGCCGACCGCTTGCAGGGCGCGGGCGAGAATGAGCGTGAAGATGCCGGGTGCGAGGCCGCACAGCGCCGAGCCGACGACGAATATGCCGAAGCCGATGTTGTACAGACGGCTGCGGCCGAAGATGTCGGCAAGCCGGCCGACGATCGGCAGGGCGAGCGCCAGCACGATCATGTAGGCCATGGAGACCCACTCGACGAGCGCGAGCGAGGTGTGGAACTCTTTCTTGATCGTCGGCAGTGCGATGTTGACGATGGTGATGTCGAGCGCCGACATCGTTGCGCCGATGAGCACGACGCTGAGCACGGCCCACTGCCATCGGTCTCGCGCCATCAGGCCAGATCTGCCCGGTTTCTTGCGGGGGGAGGAACCCAAAACGTTCTGCAAATTCGACCTCGCTTTCGGCGATCTCGGCAATCCGGCCGGCTGCAAGCAGAGACTTGCAAAATCCCTAATATGCGGGCCACGGGGCTGCAATGAGGCCGCAAATTGTACATTGCGCATACCTTGGTTGGTAGTGCGGCGTGCGGAAATCCGCGGCATTTACGGCGCTGCGGCGCGCGCGTCAACATGATGCGCTGCTTCGTATGACGTCAGGTTATGGGCTCTTGCCGACAGGTGCATGCGTGCTGGGCGCATTGGAGCATTCATTGACTCGAGCGGTGGCGTTGGCCGGCAGATGCGCAACGTGCTTGCGCGCAGGAGTGCGGCGCTGCGTTGCAGTGCTCGATCGGTTGGTGGTGAGTCCGCAGCGGCGCCGGCTCAGCCGATGCGGCGCCACTGCGGTGGCGCACGCTCGAGAGGTCTCGGGGCGGGGCGCGTGAGAATCCGATCCGAGGCGCGCACTCCGCGCGCTCCGTTCGGGCCGCCGGTCGTCGCGCACCGGGATGGGGGGCTTGGGGTTGCGCGCCAGGCGTCTCAGCGCAAGCAGCGCTTCTCGTACGAAGCCTCGCGACCCGTTCCACGGCGGGTGCTTGGAGGTGCGCGGCGGCGAGGGAGGGACGCGCGGCCGATTCGGCGTCGACGCGTTCTTTCGCCCGCAATCCTTGCCGCGCTTGCATTTGTACGACGGGAGTCGTAACGTGGGCTGATACGACAAGGGTCGTAATGAATTCATGAAGCCGTTCCGACTGCCGTCCGATGAGCTCGAATTCGCCGTGCTGAGCGAGCTGTGGCGGCTCGGCTCGGCACCGGTGCGGGAACTGCACCGCAGCTTGGGCGTCCCGAAAGGCCTCGTCTACACCACGACGGCAAAAGTCGTCGATCGGCTGCGGGCGAAAGGCTTGATCGAGCGCCGGCGCAGGGACAACGCCTTTTGGTATCAGCCGTGCATCGCGCGGGAAGAGGTTGAGCGCGCCCGCACACGTCACATCATTGGGCGTCTGTTGGGCTCTGCACCGCGCGGCGGCGTTGCGGCGCTCGTGGCAGCGGTGGAGTCGTTCGATGAGGATCTGCTTGAGGAGCTCGAACGGGCGGTGGCGGCGCGGCGGAGAGCGAGCCATGAGGCTTAAGCGGCGCCATCGTGGGCGGTGTGCCGGTCCGGATCGCATGGCAGCGAGAAATCTGATCCCCTGCCGCGGCGCGCGCGGCGGATCCCCTCCATCGTGCCGGCAGGCGAGGTCCTGATGCGCTGGCCGCTGCGCCGAGCGGTGCGGTGCGGGGCGCTGTGCTCGGTCTGGATGGCCGCGGCGCTCAGCCCGGTGAGCGCCGCGCAGGGTGCTGCGCGGGTGCTGCCGCTCGCGGCGGCCATCGCGACTGCGCTGCGCGTGGCGCCGCAGGTGCAGCAGGCCGCGGACCTGCGCAGAGCCGGGCGCTACGGAGCGCGCGCAGGCCGCTCGGCGTTGCTTCCTCAGCTCTCGCTCGTCGCCGGCCGCTTCTGGACGCAGACTCGCGACGGGCAGCCGCTGTTCGCGACAGCCAACGGACCTCGTGAGACGATCGGTTTGGTCGAGCTGTCGCTGCCGCTTTACGCGCCGCAATTGCTGGCGCTCGACCGTCTGGCGCGGGACCGCGAAGCCCTCGCCGAGGACCAGCAGGCACAGGCCCGTCTGAGTGTCGCGGCCGAAGTCGCCGACGCCTGGTATCAGCTCGCGCTCGCACGTGCCCGAGTGCGGATCTGGAAGAGCACGCTGCATTCGGTCGCCGTGCTGTACCGCGGCACGCGCCAGAAATACGCCGTGGGCGCCGCCGCGGTGCTCGATCTGGCGCAGACCCGGCTTCTCCTGCACAACGCGCAAAGCGGCCTGCAGCAGGCGCAGGCGCAGCGCAGCGCCGCACGGGCTTCACTGAACCTGCTGCTCGCCCGCGCAGCTTCGGCTGCGCTGGTGCTGCCGGCGTTGCATCCGCCCTCCCGGCCGCTGCCGATGGAGCCGTTGTGGGTCGAGAGGGCGCGACGCGCGCAGCCGCTGCTGCGCGTTGCGGCACAGCAGATCGCCGTGGGGCGGGCCCAGGCCGACACGCTGCGAGCGGCGCGCCTGCCGACGATCACCGCGCATGTCGGCTATGGTGTCGATGCGCCGATGAGGCCGGTCTCGCGCGATCTCGGCTGGCAGGCCTTTCTCGGTCTGTCGATGCCGATCTTCGATTTCGGCGCGCAACGCGATCGGATTGCGGACGCGGAGAATCAGGTGGCGGCACTGCGGGCGGCGCGCCGCGCCGTGCTGCTGCAGATTCGCATGAGCATCGCGCGCGATTACGGGAGCGCGCAGGCCGCCGAGCGGGCGTACCGGCAGGCGGTCAAGCAGCGGCGCGATGCGCGCTCGGTCTATGCCATGACCCGCGACGGCTACCGAGCCGGGACGCTGAACGCGCTCGATCTGGCGCAGGCGGAGAACAGCTGGCTGCAGGCGCGCCTGCAGGTGGCGACGGCGCTGGTCCTGCTGCGCATGGCGCACACCCAGCTGCGACTCGATACGGGCGCTTACCCCGGAGAACGATCAGCGACATGAAGGCAACGCGCAATCATCATGCCCGGGCGCACGGCCCGGGCGGGCTCGTCCTGACGGCGCTGCTGGCCGGCATCTGCTCGGCCGCGCGGGCTGCCGTGCCGGTGCAGACCGCCCCGGCGCAGCGCTCGGCGTGGCGCAGCCCCGTGCGAGTCATCGCCCGGGTGCGCAGCGTCAATCACGTGACCCTGAGCGCTCCCTTGAGCGGGCGAGTGTGGGAGCCGCAGCGCTCCGTCGGCGAGGTCCACGCCGGGGCGCTGCTGGCGCGCGTGACACCGCCCGGTCTGCAGGCGAGCCTGCAGGCGGCGCGGACCCAGCTGCGCCTGGCGCAGCTGAACGTGCAGCGCAATCACGTGCTCTATCACGACGGGGTGGTCTCGCTGCAGACGCTGCAGGCGAGCCGCGCGACGGAAAGGCAGATGCAAGCGCAGGCCCAGGCGCTCGAGGGGCAGCTGGCCGATCAGGCGCTTCGGGCGCCTTTCGCCGGCATTCTGACTTATCAGGTGCCGGCCGGTGCCGTCGTGAGTGCCGGCACGCCCATCGTGACGCTCGACGGGCGCGGCACGCCCTGGATCGAAGCGCTGGTTTCCCCGTTGAGCGCCATGCGTCTGACCCGCACCGATCCGGTGCGCATCCGCTTCGCCGGTTGGTCGGGCAGCGGCCGCATCCACAGCATCGGCCACAGCGCGCGACAGTCAGGCCTGGTGGCCGTCTATGTCACCCCGCCGGCGCGCGCTCCGCTGCTGCCCGGGGAGTGGGTGCATCTGCGCTTCGAGCAGCGGCCGCTTGCGGCGTTTGCCGTGCCGCTGGCGGCGGTGGTCATGCAGGGTGCCAAGGCGGTGGTGTTTTGTGACCGGGGCGGACACGCCCTCAGCGTGCCGGTCAGGGTGCTCGGCGCGCGCGGCGATCGGGCCTGGGTCAAAGGGGCGCTGCAGGCCGGCGAGCCGGTGGTGGTGCGCGGCGCGGGCCGTCTCCTTGACGGAACGGCGCTCGCCGTGAAGCCATGATTTCGAGCTATCTGCGCTTTCAATGGGAGAACCGCTACACGGCGGCGGTGCTCGCCGGCGTGCTGCTGCTGGCGGGCTGGGTCGCGTTCGAGCGGCTGCCGCAGAGCATCTTCCCGCCCGTGGATTTCCCGAAAGTCTCGGTCATCATCCACACCAATGACCTGCCGGTGAAGTACATGCTGCTCGCGGTCACCGAGCCGATGGAGCAGGCCGCCAAGGGCGAGCCCGGCGTCACGCTGGTGCGCTCGCAGACCGGCAACGGGCTGAGCAAGCTGCACGTGTATTTCAGCCCCAAGACCAATCCCGAGACCGCCTATCTGATGCTGCAGGCGCGGCTCGCGCACATCCCGCTGCCGCCCGGCGCGACGCTGAGCGTGCGCCTGATGACGCCCAACATCTATCCGCTCGCGCAATACGCTTTGGTCTCCAACACGGTGCACAGCACGGCGCTGAAGCCCGTGTTCGCCTTTACGCTGCGTCCCGGCATTCTCTCGGTCCGCGGCGTCTATCGCGCGCTCGATACGGGGCGCGGCTGGCCGGAAGTGCACGTCAGGCTCGATCCGCGCCGCCTCGCCCAGTATCACCTGAGCGCCGCTGAAGTCGTCGCGGCGCTGCGCGCCTACCAGGGGCCGTTCTTCTCCGGGATGCTGCACGCCTTCCATCAGCAGTTCATTGTGGCGACCACGCCCCGGCCGGTGAGCCCCGGCGCACTGGCCCGCCTGCCGCTGCCGCTTGGCCCGATGGGCGCCGGCGGCTCGCGCACCGCACTGCCGCTCGGTGCGCTCGGTTCGGTGCACACGGGGCCGCCCCCCCTGATTCGTGCGGCGGCGGTGGCTGGCTACCGCTACGCCCTGATCATCGACGTCTCGGCGCAGCAAGGGGCGAACGAAGTGGCGGTCTCGGCGCGCCTGCGCGCGCGGCTGCACGCCCTGGCGGCTCATCTGCCGCCGCACGTGCACCTGGTGCGTATCTACGATCTGAGCCGGCTCATCCGCTCCAGTCTGCGCGACGTGTGGGTCGCGCTCGGGGCGGGCAGTCTGATCGCCTTCCTCGTGGTTTACCTGTTTCTCGGCCGCGCTGACGGCGCCGTCGCGACGCTCGTGGTGGTGCCTCTGTCGGTGGCGGCGACCATGCTCGTGCTCAAGGTCTTCGGCATGGGCATCAACATCATGACCCTCGGTGGCATCACCGCCGCGATCGGCGCTCTGGTCGACCACGCCATCGTGATCGTGGAGCGAGGCGTGCACGGGCTTCAGGGCGATGCTGCGCACCGGCGCGAAGTGGCGCTGCGCAGGATCGCCGACGTGCTGCCGCTGATGACTCTGGCGACGCTCACCTCGTGCGTCATTTTCGTGCCGCTCATCTTTCTCTCCGGAACGATCGGCCTGCTGTTCCGCGGCATGGCCGCGGCGGTCGTCATCGCTCTGGTGACCTCGCAGCTGGTCGCGATCGTGATCACGCCCGTGTTCGCGATGTGGGTCGCCGAGCGGACGCGGCCCGTGCACAAGCTGCCCGGCGAGCAATGGGTGCGCCGGAAGTTCGGCCGCGCCCTGGTGCGCGGCATGCGCCGGCCCCGGCGGGCGGCGCCCGTCGCCCTCGCGCTGTTGGTTCTGGCGGCTGTCGGGGTGTGGCGGCTGCCGACGGCCTTTCTGCCCCATTGGGACGAAGGCATTTTCGTGGTGCCGTACCGCACCCCCGTCGGCACCGGGGTGCGCGCGACGCTGCGGGTCGGCCGGGACCTGATGCGCATCGCGCTGCGCGATCCGAGCGTGGCGCGCGCCTCGGTGGTGGTCGGCCGCGGACTCGGCAATCCCTACGCCACGCCGAACAAGGGCGGCATCACCATCCTGCTGAAGCAGCATCGCGCGGCGAGCGCCCGGCAGGTGATGCGCCGGCTGCGCAGGCGCTTTCGCCAGGCGGTTCCCGACCTGACGACGCTCGAGACCATGCAGGTGATGATCAATCGCCTCGGCAATATGTCCGGATCGCACGCGCCGCTGGTCGTCGAGCTGTTCGGCAGCAGTTCGATCGCCCTGCACGATGCCGGCCTGCGCCTGCTCGGCGCGCTGCAGGCCAGCCACGATTTCCACTCGGTGGTGTTCAAGTCGCCCTCGGCCGGACCCGAGCTGCAGGTGAGACCGGACAGCCTCTCGGCGCTTGAGGGGCTCACGCCCGCCGGCCTTGCCGACCAGCTGCTGACGCGCCACTGGGGCCGCCGGGCCGGCTTTCTGCTGCAGGGCCAGCAGATCGTGCCCATACGGGTGGAGGAGGCCGGCTCACCGGACCGCACGCCGGTGGACTACGCCGACACCCGGGTGCGCCTGCCCGACGGCCGTCTCGCTCCGCTCTCGCAGGTGGCGCATATCCGCCTGCAAGGCATCGTGCCCTACGTCACGCATCAGAATCTCGCTCCCTATGCCAGCATCAAGCTGAACCCGATCCCGGGGGAGGGATTGTCCGTGGCAGCGCAGCGCGCTGAGCGAGTGATCGCCCGGGCCGGCCTGCCGCCCGGGGTCACGAGCACGATCGGCGGCTACTACCGCGAGCAGCAGAAGAGCTTCAGCCAGATGCTGGTGATCCTCGGGGCTGCGCTGCTGATCCTGGAGGTGCTGCTCGGCTATCAGTTCAGGAGCCAGAAGGCCGCGATCGTCGCCATCGGCGCCATTGCCCTCACGGCGGCCGGGACCGTGCTTGCCCTGCTCGCCACCGGAACCGATCTGGACAGCACCGCATTTCTCGGCATGCTGCTCGTGTTCGCCATTGCGGTGAACAATGTGATTCTCATTTTCTCCCGCGCACAACAGCTCGACGGCGGCACGCCTCGGCCAGCGAGCGTGGCGCTCGCCGCTCAGCAGCGGCTGCGCCCGATTCTCATGACCATGCTCGCCGACGTGCTCGGCTTCCTGCCGCTCGCGATCGGTATCGGCCGCGGCACCGACCTGCTGCGCCCGCTTGCGATCGCGGTGATGGGAGGGCTCGTCATTGGCACCGTGATGACGCTCTGGCTGGCACCGGTCCTCTATGCCGCGTGGTGGCGCCCGCCGCAGGGTGCAGCTGCCAAGAGCATCTCGGGATGAGCGCGCCGGTGAGAGTGCAGCATCGATTTACGAGGGCTCCGGCGTGCGGCCTGCGCAGTGTGGCAGCTCACGCTGCTCGGCGATGGGGCATTCGCGCTGCGCCCCGGCGCGGCGCTGCGCGCGGACAGACCCCCGCACCCGCGGGGCGCTGGCG
>JAJYUL010000065.1:0-3711 GCA_021792555.1 Pseudomonadota bacterium | reverse complement strand
GCGCTGGCGGGCGCCGAGGTTGACGCCCGAGGAACGCGCGGCGCGCTCAGGCCGATCCGTCTGCGGCGAGAAATTCGCGCACTAGCCGCAGCAGGGCCTCGGCGCGGATGGGCTTGCTCAGGATGCGCAGCTGCGGATCGGGCGCAAGGCCGCGGATCGCGCTCGAGGTGTCGCCGGTCACGAGTATTGCCTTGATCGGCGCGCCGAGCCGCTCCCGCAGCGCCGCAATGACCTGAATGCCGGTCTGGTTCAGGCCGAGATGGTAGTCGGTCATCAGCAGATCGAACCGCTCCCCCTCGTGCACCGCGTTGATCGCCTCCTCGAGCGAGTCGACCGCAATGACCCGATAGCCCTCGACCTTCAGCAGCATCCGGGTCGCATCACGCACGCCCGGGTCGTCCTCCACCAGCATCACGCGCGGCTGGCCGCGCGACGGGTGCGGTTCGGCGCCCCCTGCAGCGTCCTCGCTCTGCGCCGGCGGCGCGGCCGCCCGGATGCCGGAGGACGGCAGCAGCAGCGAGAATGTCGAGCCCGCTCCGACCTGCGAGGTGACCTCGAGCTTAAGTCCGAGCAGCTGTACGATGCGCTTGACGATCGAGAGGCCCAGACCGTAGCCATCCCGCGATGTGTTGGTACCGACCCCGACCTGATAGAACTCGTCGTAGATGAGCGAGAGCTGGTCGGCGGGAATGCCGATGCCGGTGTCCTGGATGTCCAGGCGCACCAGGGATTCGTCGGCGACCGGGCAGCGCAGCGCCACGCTGCCGGAGCGCGTGTACTTGATGGCGTTGGAGACCAGGTTGCGCACCACCTGCTCGAGCAGAGACGGATCGCTGCGAACGGTGGCGTTCACCGGGGTGATCTCGAGCGCAAGTCCCTTGCCGGCCGCGATGGTTGCGAACTCGCGGCGCATCTCCTCGAAGATGCGTGCGACCGAGAAGTCGGTGATCTCCGGCTTGATCGCGCCGGATTCGAGCTTGCTGATGTCGAGCAGAGCGTTCAGCAGCCGGGACATCGCCCCGATGGCCTGCTCCTGCTGCGCGAGCGCCTCGGTGAGCAGCGGATCGCGGACGGTGCGGCGCAGCGTTCCATTCAGCAACGCGAGCGCCTGCAGGGGCTGGCGCAGATCGTGGCTCGCGGTGGCGAGAAAGCGGCTCTTGCCCTGGTTGGCGCGGTCGGCGCTCTCGCGCGCCAGGTCAGCCAGCTCGCGCGCTTCCTCCGCGACGGCGCGCGCGGCGATCAATTCCTTTTGAATGCGCTGCCGGTCGCTGACGTCGCGGATGGCGGCCACCACCAGCGTCCTATCGCCGTCGATGATGGGACTTAAGCTGATCTCGACCGGGAACTCCGTCGCGTCACGCCGCAGCCCGTAAAGCTCGAGGTTCTGCCCCATGGGCCGCGCGCGCATGTGTCCCATGTATTCGCCGCGGTGATCGAGGTGCCGGCTCCTGAACCGCTCCGGCATCAGCGTCTCGACGGGCCGCCCGACGATTTCCTCGCGCGTGTAGCCGAACAGCTCGAACACCTGGCGATTGACGAAGCGGACGATTCCCGCGGCGTCGATGATGATCATCGCGTCTGGGGCCGCTTCCAGCGCACTGCGCGCAAGCTCG
Organism: Pseudomonadota bacterium; assembly: GCA_021792555.1. GTDB lineage: Bacteria > Pseudomonadota > Gammaproteobacteria > Steroidobacterales > Steroidobacteraceae > 13-2-20CM-66-19. The sequence goes on along the minus strand of JAJYUL010000065.1, from coordinate 2,098 downwards.
GGCGGCGTCAAGCGCATGACGAGACTCTTTCCTCTCAATGGTCCCGGCAGAGCTCGGTTCAGTCGAAGCCGGCGGGCCGCCGGCTGCACGAGACCTCTCTGCCGCGCCCGTCAATCGGCAAAAGGAGCATTCGGTATCCCGCACACAGCGCGGATGCCCCTTCGCTGATCCACATTGCAGACAGAATACGGTCCCGCAGGAGCGAGTGCAAATGAGACTTGGACCTAGTCTCGCTCCCGGTTCCGCCCAGGGTGCGCAGGACGCATACGGCCTCCATTCGTCGGGCATTTATACCGCCTCGCCGCAGGCAATGCCGGTGGCGCGGCTGCGCGAGCGCCCCGAACGGCCTCCCGGGCGGCGGCGTGGTCTGAATCCAACATTGCGCGCGACTCGCGCCGCGAGCTCGAGATCTGCGAATCGGCAACATCGTCCCGCGCATGCGCGGTTGTTTCGCATTTCCGGTCCGTAGAACTACGAACATGACCGTCGTGATGTTGGTGGCAGCATCGAACGCCGGCAGGGAACGAGGTGTGTGCGGTGATGAGCTCGGTCGTTCTGGGACTCGGCAACATCCTTCTGACGGACGACGGCGCCGGGGTGCATGCCGCCGAAGCGCTGGCGCAGCGTCTGCAGTCCCCGGCCGGTATCCGCATTCTCGATGCCGGCACGCTGAGCTTCACGCTGCTGCCGTATTTCGAAGAAGCCGACAACCTCATCGTGTTCGACGCCGCGGAAATCGGCGCCGCGCCGGGCACGGTGCACTGCCTGGAAAACGAATCGATGGATGCATTCCTCGGCGACGGCACGCGTCGCAGATCGGTGCACGAGGTCGGACTTGCCGATCTGCTCGGCATGGCGCGCCTCGAGGATGCGCTGCCGGCGCGGCGGGCACTCATCTGCATCCAGGCGGCCGATCTTAGCTGGGGCCTCGAGCTGACCGCCGCCGTGCGGGCCGGCGTGCAGACGGCCGCCGGCGAGGCGCTGCGGCTGCTCGATCGCTGGCTGTCATGAGCACCTTTGCGCACATTCCCATCCGCGTCGAATGCGAGTCGGCCGGCTCCGGTGAGGCGACCGTCGGTGCCGGTCTCGCCGCGATCCTCACTGAGATTGCCACCCTCCTTGAGCGCCTCGTGAGCACCGGGGAGCCGGGCGCAATCGACGTGCGCAGTCTGCCGCTCAGCCCCGCGGACCGGCAGCTGCTGCTGCAGTCCCTCGGGGCGGGCGAAGTCGAGATTCGCCTGCAGGCAAACGGCGAAAGCCGCATCCGCGAGACCGCGGTGCACGGGGTGTGGTGGACGGAGCACCGGGATTCGGACGGCGTGCTGCTCGCCACCCTGATCGAGGTCGCCCGCGTGCCGGAAATTCTTCTCCTCGACGATGACGATCTTGCGCGCGGTGCGTCGCGGCTGCGCGCGAGTGTCGCAGCCCAAAGCGCGGCACAAGGGGAGGCTCCCCATGGTACGACCTGATTGCGAACCCACCATCGGCGAGCTGCTCGACCGGCATGGCGTCAGCCGCCGCAGCTTCTTCAAATACTGCACTGCGATGGCATCCCTGCTCGCTCTGCCGCCGCTCGCGGCACGGGCGCTCGCGCAGCAGCTGCGCGCGGCGCATCGGCCGTCGGTGATCTACCTGTCGTTCCAGGAATGCACCGGCTGCCTGGAGTCGCTGACGCGCTCGTTCGCACCGACCATCGAGAATCTGATCTTCAACGTGATCTCCCTCGACTACGACGACACGCTGATGGCGGCGGCCGGCACGCAGGCCGAGCAGGCCCGCGAGCAGGCGATGCAGGCGAACTACGGTAAGTATCTGCTGGTGGTCGACGGGGCAGTGCCGGTCGGCGACGGTGGCGTCTATCACTGCGCGGCCGGACGTACCGGTGTGGATATCCTCACTCAGTGCGCCAAGGGCGCCGCGGCCATCGTCTGCGTCGGCACCTGCGCATCCTTCGGCGGACTGCCGTTCGCCGATCCGAATCCGACCAGCGCGCGCGCCATCTCCACGCTCGTGCCCGGCAAGCCCGTGGTGAACGTGTCGGGCTGCCCGCCGATTCCCGAGGTCATTGCCGGCACGCTGCTGCAGTACGTGACGAGCG